>NZ_CAJYTV010000019.1:0-31704 GCF_913777885.1 uncultured Agrobacterium sp.
TATTCCAGATGGACTGAAGGAAGGCCGGATCGGTGTAGAAGAACTTGTAGTTGAACAGGCCAGCAAAGCTGACATTGGCCGGGTTCAGCAGATTGTAGTTCTGGAAAGAAAACCACAGCGTCATCGCCAGCGGCACGATCATCCAGATCAGAAGCAGGAAAACCGAGGGCGCCATCATCACACGCGCCAGGCTCCTGGTGTTTTGCGTTGCCATGCATCTACTCCAGTGGTGCTGCCGGCGCTCCTTGCTTGGAAGTCGCCGATTGATGGAGATTGATATCAGCCGTCAGCGTTACGCACGGCCTGCTGTCGTTGCGCGATCATAGACAGCCAGTACCGCATCGACCGCCTTGATGAGGATGTCCTCCGCAGACGCCGTGGAAAGTGACGTATATTCTGGAAGAAACTGACGCAGAAGGGGCTCGGGAATGACCCGGCCATCAAGCGCCGCCACAAGGTTCTGTACCGCAGACAAGGCTTCCGGCCTGTTCCAATAGTAGCGAATCCTATCACTGTAGCTGTAGTGCCTCTGAATCCTGAGAGCCATGTCGTCGCCATGATAGTGACCCTTCCAGTCGTCCGGAAAGTCCACCATAAGCTTCTCCATCACGGATGCCAGAGGACGCGTCCCGTAACCGGTAACGATCTCCGAGGCAATCATATCGAGAGCGTAGACCGCTTCGCGAAATTCGAATGTCACTCCAGGGCCTACCTTCAGGATCGCGAAGCCATCGCGGACCAGTGACGTCAGCGCATATTCAGGCTGATAATCGGTCGAATGAGCCTCGAAAACGAGCCCATCATGGTCGTCGAGCACCTTCGCAAGTTCGACAGCCTTCGGTGGGTCGTAGACAATCACATTTTCACTGCCGAACTCCACGCCGGGCTGCACGACGAATGCGATGACACGGTCGAATGCGTCGGCAAGACCGGCCTTCTCGAAGATCTCTCGATGAATCTCGATCGTTGTGCGAGCGGCTTGCGGCGACGTCGGCTCCACGCTGTCCAGAACGTGATCCGCGCCTCCCGGAACCGGCACCTCCGTGCCAAGAATGTAGACAGGTGGCGCTATCCCCGCCTTCAGCGCTGCGGCTTCTGCCGTCATGCATATGTCGGCTGCACGATTGGCGATCGTCATGTCGTCCAGTGCAGCGGGCTCACCTGCGCAGCCCATGGACGTATCTATGTGGATCTTCGTGAAGCCCGCGGCGACGTAGGCCTCGACCATGATGCGAGCCTTTTGAAGTGCGTCTTCTGCTGGCTCCTTCTTCCAAGGATTGGGACCAAGATGGTCTCCACCGAAGATGATCAGATTTTGATCAAGCCCCTCTTCATTGGCGATGCCCAACACCAAGCCGACAAAATCGGATGGTGTAAGTCCCGTATAGCCGCCGAGATGGTTCACCTGATTGCAAGTCGCCTCGATCAATACATGGCGCCCTGTCATTTTCGCACGTCGGATCGCCGCGCGAAGGACGACAGGATGCGCGGTACAGACAGACGTTATGCCGACGGGATTGCCGGCGACACGTGCAGCCGCGAGCTCCTGAAGAATTCCGCTCATGTCAATTCTCCGTCCTATTGTTTCTGATGAAATCGTCGAGCTGATCGAAGGTGGAAGCACCCTCCATCGGACCGCGCACAGTCACGGTCCGGGCACCGGCGGCGTTGGCATATTGCAGGGACTCAGCGATCGAGTGACCCAGACGCCGGCAAGAAAGATACGCCGCTCCGAAGCAGTCGCCTGCGCCGGTAGGATCCACCTCCTCAACAACGAATGCCGGGCTGTCGATGCGACCGGCACGATGAAAACAGGAAGACCCTTGCGCACCGCGCTTGAGGACAATCTCTGAAATACCGCGCGATAACAGCGCGGCTACAGCACCTGCCTCGTCGTCGACACCTGAAGCAATGAAAAGCTCTTCTCCCGAAGGCAAGAGAAGGTCGGTTACGGCCAGAATCTCCTCAAGCTGCCTTCTTGCGTCGTCTCCCGACGCCAGCAGTTCCTTTCGGATGTTGGGATCGAACGAGACCGATCCCCCGCGAGCCTTCACCAGCGTAATGGCTCTCATGATGATCTCTGCTATGCCGGGGATGGAAAACGCCGAACCCATCACATGGACATGACCCGCCCTGCCGATCAACTGCTCGGCAGCCGAATTCAAGCCGACCTGCCCGGCAGCGGATCTGGCAATATTGAATACGAAATCACGTTGCCCATCCGCCCTGTAGCGAACGAATGCACTTCCCGTCGGATAGTCGGACAGTATCTGTATCGCGGACACGTCGGCACCGTCGCGCTTGAGACGATCGACATTCAGATGACCGAAATCGTCCCGCCCCACTGCCGAAATGATACCCGCGCCACATCCCATTCGCGCGACCTGATCAATGAAGATGGCCGGGGCGCCACTCGCAAACGGACCTACGAGGGAAAGAGGCTCGGCAAATCCTTCACCGATGGATGTCGCCATGATTTCCACGAGGATTTCACCCGCGGTGATGGTCGGCCCCATTGATTCCGGAGCGATTGCCTGTGCGATTTCCATGGCTCCTCCCACTTGTCGCTATGCGAATATTTTGCATTTCATTGCCGCAACCACTAGGGCGCCAACCCTGATGTGTCAACATATAATTTACGCGTGTAAATTTATAAATTGTTTCGCGTTGCACAAAAAATGATTGATTTATCTATCAATATCAATGAGGAGCAATGCAATATTGCTGCAAAATTAGCTCAAAATATGATTATCACGCCGAAATATTGCTCAGTCACCCGGAATCCCCTGTTGACTTGGCAATCACTTGCGCAGATAAAAAGTTTACGCATGTAATGTATGCGCAAACACTCGTCTTGGAGGAGATTTTCATGGGTGTGAAGTCCAGCATTCTATTATCGTCCGTCGCCGGCCTCGGCCTTCTCGCAGGCATCGCGCATGCTGAAGAAATCACTGTCGCGACCGTCAACAACGGCGACATGATCATCATGCAAAAGCTATCCAAATCCTGGGAGCAGCAGACAGGAAACAAGATCAACTGGGTCGTGCTCGAAGAGAACGTTCTGCGCGAACGCGTCACAACCGACATTGCGACGGGCAGCGGCCAGTTCGACATCATGACGATCGGGGGCTACGAAGCGCCGATCTGGGGCAAGTCCGGATGGCTTTCGGCCGTAGACGATCTCGGCGACGACTATGACTACGCGGATCTTCTCGACCCGATCAAGAAGGGTCTGACAGTCGATGGAAAGCTCTACGCGGTACCTTTCTACACTGAGAGCTCGTTCACCCTCTACCGAAAGGATCTCTTCGACGCCGCTGGGCTAAAGATGCCCGAGCAGCCCACCTATGATCAGATCAAGGAGTACGCTGCAAAACTCACGGACAAGTCCAAGGGTATTTACGGCATCTGCCTGCGCGGCAAGCCGGGCTGGGGCGAGAACATGGCGTTCCTTGGAACCATGGTGAACACCTATGGTGGCCGTTGGTTCGACATGGACTGGAAGCCACAGCTCACAAGCGAGCCATGGAAGAAGGCCGTGACGGATTATGTGGACCTGATGACGAAGTACGGCCCTTCCGGAGCGACAGCGAACGGTTTCAACGAAAACCAGACTCTCTTCGCATCGGGCAAGTGCGCCATGTGGATCGACGCCACGTCGGCTGCTGGCCGCGTCTACGACCCGAAGCAGAGCCAGGTTGCGGACAAGGTGGCGTTCACACGCTCTCCCGTTGCCGTAACTCCGGCAGGATCGAGCTGGTCGTGGTCCTGGAACCTCGCAATCCCTGCCACGACCAAAAAGGGCGACACGGCGCGGTCATTCGTGAAATGGGCAACGTCAAAGGACTACGTAAAGATGGTCGGCGAGTCCGAGGGCTGGGTTGCTGTTCCTCCGGGCACGCGCAAGTCCACCTATGCTCTTGCTGAATATCAAAAAGCTGCTCCTTTTGCCGAAACGGTGTTGAAGGCGATTATGTCTGCAGATCCATCGAAGCCGACCAAGGATCCTGTTCCGTACACAGGCGTGCAGTTCGTCGCCATCCCCGAGTTCCAGGCCATCGGTACGTTCGTGGGACAGCAGATCAGCGCGGCTCTCGCAGGTCAGCAGACCGTCGACGCCTCACTTGAGGCTGCACAGGCCCAGGTCACCCGTGACATGACCCGCGCTGGATACATCAAGTAGTCGAGCGCCCGCCAGAAATGGCGAGCCCTCCCTGGGGCCCGGTGTTCGCTTCACCGGGCTCCACCCTATCGCCGTTACTGCAACTGGATGACGCGCGCCGTCGGGCGAGCTTATCGGAGAAAACAAATGAGACTTAAAGACAAGGTCGCCTTCATCACGGGTGGGGCAAGAGGCATCGGACTCGGATTTGCAGAAGCGTTCGTCGCCGAAGGTGCGAAAGTCGTGATCGCGGATATCAACATCGACCGTGCCACCCAGGCTGCCGCTCAGATCGGCCCGTCCGCAAAGGCTGTGAAACTGGACGTGACGGACGTCGCAGATATCGACCGCGTGGTCAAACAGGTCGATGCCGAATTCGGCGGCATCGATATCTTGGTCAACAACGCCGCGATCTTCGATATGGGCCCCATCAACGAGATCTCCGAGGAAAGCTACCAGAAGGTCATGGACGTGAACCTCAAAGGGCCACTCTTCGTCATGCGTGCCGTTTCCAACGTCATGATCGACCGCAAAAAGGGCGGTAAGATCATCAACATGGCCAGCCAGGCAGGACGTCGGGGAGAAGCGCTCGTGACTCTCTACTGCGCATCCAAGGCGGCCATCATCTCCGCTACCCAGTCGGCTGCACTCGCTCTGGTCAAGCATGGCATCAACGTGAACGCGATCGCTCCAGGCGTCGTCGATGGCGAACACTGGGATGTTGTCGACGCCAAATTTGCGCAGTGGGAGGGCTTAAAGCCCGGAGAAAAGAAGGCTCAGGTCGCTAAATCCGTTCCGATCGGCCGCTTCGCAACACCTGACGACATCAAGGGGCTGGCAGTCTTCCTTGCTTCCGCAGACAGCGACTATATTCTTGCTCAGACGTACAACGTCGATGGCGGGAACTGGATGAGCTGACAAGGGGCGCCGCCATGAAGGCCATCCAATTTATCGGGAAGGGTCAGCCGGTGCTGGCCGACATATCCCAGCCGTCGGAAGTGCCGACGGGTCATGTCCTGATCCAGATTCGCGCCTCGGGCCTTTGCCATACGGATATAGATGTCCTCCATGGCCGGTATGGGACAGGTGCCTTCCCGGTCGTTCCGGGGCATGAGTTTGCTGGCGAGATCAAAGCGATCGCCAACGACGTCACGAACGTCAAGGTGGGCGATCGTGTCGTTGTCGACCCGAACCTTGCCTGCGGCAGCTGTGCCGCATGCAGAAAGGGCCTGACCAATCTGTGCGTCGATCTCAAAGCGTATGGCGTAACGCAGAACGGCGGTTTCGGTGAATTCTGCGCCGTGCGCTGCGATCAGGTCCACCCGATAGGAAACCTGTCCTTCGATGTTGCAGCGCTCGCAGAACCTCTCGCCTGCGCGTTGAATGGCATCGGTGCGGCAGGCTTCGGCCCTGGAGATACACCGCCTTCCGAGGCGATCATTTTCGGCGCCGGACCGATCGGTCTTCTTCTTGCCCTGTCTCTGAAGTCACGGGGCGCGCCAAGCGTAACCCTGGCTGATCTGAACGACGGCAGGCTTGAGTTCGCCGAAGGCCTCGGCTTGAAAGTCGTCAAATCGGACGCCACGCTTTTCGCGTCACGTCGTCGCGGCTTCGACTGCGTCGCCGATGCAACGGGGGTTCCGTCAGTTGTGCAGGACATGATCCAGCTTGTCGCGGACGGTGGCACCGCGCTTCTATTTGGAGTATGCCCCCCGGAAGCGACTGTAGCGATTCATCCTTTCGAAGTGTTCCGGCGCCAACTCAAGATCGTCGGCTCCCACTCCCTGAACAGGAACATTCCTGAGGCGATCGCGATGCTGGAGACTGATGACGGCTCGATGGCAAAACTGGTCAGCCATCGCCTCCCTTTGGAGGAGATGCTCCAGTTTTTCCTTGCCAAGCCATCCGATCCCGCGACGATGAAGATACAGTTCGTTTCGGACTGAGATTCGCATGATGCTATTGCTGGTTTGTGCGGAGGCCTGTTGGTTTCCGCACCCAGCGGAGGCCATGAGCTGTAACGGAGATTGTGTTGCCAAAACCGATTAAGACTATGGAGGACTTCTCCGAGTTCGTCGGCCTCTCACGTCCGACAGTCTCGAAATATTTCAACGATCCGTCTTCCGTCAGAAAGAAGACACGCGACACGATCGAGCTGGCTTTGCGCAAGTCAGGCTTTAAGCCTAACATGTTCGCAGTTAACCTGAACCGCCGGCGAAGCAACATCATCGGCATCATTATACCCAACGCCCTCGACCCGTTTTACATGGCACTCACCAGACGGATCGAGGTTATCGCCGCCGAAGCGGGCTTTCTCGCATTCGTGCTTTCGTCGGATGGCAGAGCCGAGATGGAAGACGACGCCGTCAGTACACTCCAGTCATTGAATGTGGCCGGCGCTATCATCGCACCTATAGGATCTGCCCCGAGGAATTCCCCGCTGACCAAGCTCGGCCAAAGCATTCCCCTCGTATATGTCGACGCGCCAGCCGATCAGGACGCTGCCTTCGTTGGAAGTGACAACCGCCAGAGCTTCGGCCTTATCGTCGATTATCTCTGCCGCTCCGGCGAACCGCCGTGTTTTTTAGGCATGCCGCAAGTCAACAGAAATGCAGACGCCAGGCGGGAAATTTATGTTGCAGCGATGGAGGGCGCCGGACATCGAGCCGAGGTTCTCAACATATCCGAAACTACGACCTGGGACTTCGAGCGCTTCGGCTTCGATGAGGCCACGCGGCTGTTCGACAGGCTGGATCTACTTCCCACCCGCACGATCGTCTGCGCGAATGACCGTCTCGCATTCGGCGTTATCGCAGCGGCTTGGAAAAAGGGTATCAAAGTTGGCCATGGGTCAGCCTTCGACCTCAGGGTCGCCGGCCACGATGATCACCCCCTATCCCAGTATGCCTGCCCTCCGATTACTACCGTCGCGCAAAACTACAATGAGATCGGCAGGTTGGCGATCAGCCTGCTCCTACGCAAGCTTGGCGAGGCAGACGCTGCGGACGATCCGTTGATCAGCCGTGATCAAATCTTGTTGAAATCCGAATTGATTCTGAGAGCATCCGCCTGAGCTCAGCAACGCTGCCGATCATTTGTGTCGTGCACTGGGCAATGTTCAGAAGGCGCTTTCCGGTGAGCTCACCGGCTAACTTCCTGCCCATATTGTGCTTTGTCGAAATCAACCCAGTGACCGCCATTGGCGCGTCAGAGTCCAGAAAAGGAAGAAGCTTGTCAACATGCACCACTACTTCGCCAGCTTGAACCAACTGCGCGATAGAGGCTAAGTTACGAGAGCTCGAAACTGTAAATGACCGCTTGACGCCAGCCGATCAACGGCCATCTCCTCAAGTGGCATATAGCGTTCACCCCGCACCGTACCACCGGCATTGCCGACCAGTTCGCGGGCCAAGCTGTTCATCTCCCAATCCCAGACATAGTTGGCGCCAACAAGGTAGGGATGGGCACCTTAGAGCGGGATCAGTTATTCAAATAACGGAATTAGGTGCTGGTTGGGGCAGCCGCCGGTGTAGATTGTACTTCATTAGCCTCGAAACTTTCGTAGGGGCACATATACTATAATAGACCATCGTGTTTTTCCACGAGTGGCAGTGCTCCCTTGCGGGCTATGGATATGATGGTACCGACAATCTGGCGACAGCCCTGCTCCCGGATCAGGTGACGTGCGTTAGATAAAAACCATTTACTTCCAATGCCTTGTCCACCTCTCCGCCACACTGATCTGGAGGTCGTGAAAGTTGATCGATTTGACCGTTCAATCCGCCAACAGACGGTTACAGATCGCGTGCGTCTGGTCTTGTCGGACATAGTCGGGGTCAGGCGGGTTCCCTACTGCTGGTCAGGTAGCGGACAAAGCAACGGGCGTTTTTAGCAGAAGCGGTGCTTCGACTTGAAATCCAGCGTTGCTCTCCCATTTCTCTGTTGCCGGGTTTACCGGCGTTGGAGATCACTATGGCAGCACAAGCTTGGAATTCTGGTCATTTTGGTGCGAACACCTCGCGCGACACGGATGTCCTGGAACAGCGTCTTCGTAAACTGCGCATGCTATCCAGCATATCGCGACTCATGGATACGGCGGTCGGAATTCCGGGCACGCGGCTGCGGTTCGGCGCCGACTCGGTGCTGGGTCTTGTTCCGATCCTCGGTGACGGCGCCGGCGCGCTTGTCGGGCTCTACATCGTCAATGAAGCGCGTCGTCTTGGTCTTCCACGGGAAAAAATTTCGAAGATGATCGGCAACGTGGCGATGGACTCGGTCGTCGGCAGCGTACCGCTCTTAGGCGATCTTTTCGACGTCTATTTCAAATCTCATCGCCGAAACGTTCAGATCATTCTCGATCATTTCGGTGTGCTGCCGGAAGAGCTGCAGCGCAAGCGCTGATCCTTAGAGCAGGCGCGAACAGCCTGCTCTGCCATTCTGAGGCTCGTAGGCCGAAGTCTGCGACGGTCACCTGCTACACCTTCCGAAACGTGCTCGGATGAAGCAAAGTTGAACTGAAAGCGTGAGCAATGTCCTTCGATCTTGAGCGCTTCGTGAATGCGCAGCAGGGCACTTATGACAGAGCGCTGAACGAATTAATCGCCGGCAGGAAGCAGTCGCATTGGATGTGGTTTATCTTCCCGCAGATCCGCGGTCTTGGCCGCTCGGAAACGGCGCGCTTCTATGCCATTTCAGGCCGCCCGGAGGCAGAGGCGTATTTGGCGCATCCGGTTCTCGGCTCGCGGCTGGAAGATTGCACCCGCGCGATGCTGAGCCACGCGGACTTGAGCGCCAATGACATTCTCGGATCTCCGGATGACCTTAAATTTCACTCCAGCATGACGCTGTTTTCCGAGATTGCTGGCCAGAGCCCGCTCTTCCGGGGCGCTCTTGAACTCTTTTACAGAGGCGCTCAGGACAGGCAGACCCTGGGCATTCTGTCGTGAAAGTCCATTCATTTGCCTGCATGCAAAAAGATGCGTAGCTGTCGTCAAGCGACCCCGTGGGCGGAGTGACTGTCAGCGGCGACACATCACTTTCGCTTGACGATCCTCCGAAGCATGGAGCCCCTTCTCGATTTCTGCGGAATAAGCTCGATATCGCTGACAAGTTTTGCGCCACCTTCGCGGCGCTCAAGTGTTATCTTTCGGCTATGGAATGCCTCCAGCTCGGCACGATGGGCCACGCTGATGATCGTTGCGTCGGGCAACTCATCGATCACCGTCTGCATCATCTTGTCCTGGCTTTTTTCGTCCAGCGCTGCCGTCGCCTCATCCATGATGATGATATCGGGGGCGTTGAGCAGCAAGCGAGCAAAGGTGAGGCGCTGTTTCTCACCCCCGGACAATGTCTGGTCCCAAGGCGCCTCGTCCTCGATCTTGTCCTTGAGTTGGCCTAGACCGACTTTCTCGAGAGCGGCACCTATCTCTTCCGCCGTCCAGCTTTCCGCCGGTTGCGGATAAGATACGGCACGGCGTAGCGTGCCGGCTGGAATATATGGCCGCTGCGGCAGCATGAACAATTGACTGCCGGAGCGGAAATTGACGCTACCACCGCCCCATGGCCAGAGACCGGAGATCGCACGGACCAACGTGCTTTTTCCGGAGCCGGACTCGCCCGACACCAGGACCCTTTCGCCTGCGCCGATCTCCACATCTGTCTCTTTGACGACTGCGGTTCCATCGCCGAGCGACACGAACACATCCTTGAGGCCAAGCATGGTATCGCCTTCCGTCTCGCTACGCACGATACGGCCAACAGTCTCGCTTTTTTCAGCCCGCTCCAGGCCATCGAGGGACATCATCAAAGACGCCACGCGCCGTGCGCAAGCGTTCCAGTCCGCAAGCCGCGGATAATTATCGACCAGCCAGCCGAAAGCGGACTGAACGATGGTGAACGCCGACGCCGCCTGCATCACCTCGCCGAGCGACATGCTGCCATCGAGAAATTTCGGCGCGCAGAGCAGAAGCGGCACGACGGGTGCAATCAGCATCGAACCGTTGGAAACGACGGTGGTGCGCATATATTGCTGCGCCATAAGCCGCCACTGCCGCCGGACATTTCCAAATCTCTTGTCGAGATCGTTGCGCTCCTCCTCTTCCCCACCAAGCAGAGCGATACTTTCGCCATTCTCTCTGACGCGCGTCAGTGTGTAGCGATATTCCGCCTCCACCTGGTTCTTCACTTCGGACACCTTGACGAAGTTTCGCGCAATAAATGCGATGGCCGTGGAGGTAATTGCCGCATAAATAATGGCCGCTATGACCAGGAAGCCAGGAATGGTGACCCAAATACCGCCGATCGACAGCGTCAGTGCACCGCCAATCGTCCAAAGCACAACGATAAAGGTGGAGGCAGAGACGAACGCAGCGATAACACCGGAGACGAAGTCAACCGGTGCTTCGGTGGCGATGCGCATGTCTTCCGAAAGCCTTGCTTCAGGATTCTTATGATCGCCATCGATCAGGTTGAGCTGGTAGTAACGACCGTTTGCGATCCATCTGCCGACCAACACCTTGGTCAGCCACGAGCGCCAGCGCCGCTGAATGCGCATCCTGACGTAGACCTGCGCGGTGACGATGAAAACACTGCCCAGAACCAGAAACGGGAATATCGACGCGAGCGAATAGACCGTCGAAGCGTCCCGTTTTTCGATCGCGTCAAATATTCCGCGGTTCCAGACGTTGACCCCATACTGGATCGCGACATTGATGCCGATCATCGTCAACAGGCCGAGCGTGAAAACCCATGCCAGCTTGTCGCCACGACGGCTCCAGAAGCCTCGTGCGCTAATCCAGAACCGTTTCAGCAGATACCTTCGGCGAGCTTCCTCAGCCTCCTCTGGTGTCAAGCCAGCGGCAGGTTCCGCTTCCTCCGGGGGAAGCTCCTCAGCATTGCCTTCATTGTCTTGGGAGGATGCGGCTTCAGCGCCTACTTCGTCGTCACCATCAGCCGATGTTGGTTTTACTTCATCATTTTTCATGCGCGCTGAACGACCCACGGCAGGAAAGGTTTCACGTTATCGTGAAGACGCATCAAATATTCTTCCGCGTTCTGCCACGCCGCTATCGGCACGATGCTTCCGTTCGGAGGATTTTGAATACAACCGCAACACCGGCGACTGCCTCAGGATCAGCAAGCTGACCTCCCCTGGCGGCACCGGACGTCGCCAAAGCTAAAATGGATGACCCATGTTTATGCTCTGATCCGCTCCGGGCTCGACATCAATTCCTGCTGTCTGGCCACCGCCAGCATCCACTTGTGGAAACGCTGTCCGTTGGGCTTTTCCAACGCAGTTCTGTCCCAGGCGAGAAAATAGCTTTCCGATAATTTCAACCGAATATCGAAAGGAACGACGAGCGTCCCAGCGGTGATTTCTTCCTGGATCATCGAAAGCTGTGCCAGCACGAAGCCCCTGCCGTTGACCGCGGCATCTATAGCGCTGCTCGACAACGTGAAGGAAAGTCCTGAGAATATCTGCTGATGATCAGCCTTGATCAGCTTCGCCCAATCCCGCCATTGCGGCGAGGCCTTGTAATCCGATTCCCATTCGACATTGAGAAGCGGGAAAGTCAAAACCTCTTCGGGACATTGCGGTTTCCGCGCAGAGATTAGGGCGGGTGAACAGGCGGGCACGACCCAATCGGTGAACAGGTGCGCCACATGCTCGTGAACATAAGAGCGGCGACCATAAGTGATGCGAAAATCAACCTCCTCAGCCCCGAGACGAGGCTCCTGATCCTGACCGAAGATACGCACATGCGCGTCGGGACAGAGTTCCTGCCAGTCGAAAATCTTTCGGCCTATCCACCGGCTGGCGACGGATGACAGCGCGCTGACGACGATCCCGCCTTCGTTGCTGGCACGCTTCAACACGGTCGTCGCCAAAGAGAGCTGCTGGAAGCCCTTTGAGACTTCGCGGTAGTAAAGTCGTCCCCAGGACGACAGCTCGACGCGACGTCCACGCCGTTCCAGAAGAGTGAGGCCAAGAGAGTGCTCCAGATTGCGCACGAGCTGGCTGATTGCGCCGGGCGACACACCCAGATCCTCGGCCGCAGCGGTGATCGAGCCGCAACGACCAATCGCATCAAAAGCCTGCAAGGCGCGCAGTGACAGGTTCTTCACAGCGGCTCCCCTATCCATTTCCCTTTGTAGATTTTCTAAAATAGAAACCAGCCGCTTGCAACTTGTTGAGGGCTGAAAAACGGCAAACACTCAGCCTAACAAAACGCAAGGAGAGCGAGATGTTTCTCAAGAACACCTGGTATGTCGCAGCCTGGGACCACGAGGTCGGCAGAGAGCTGAAGCCCGTTACCATTCTCGGTGAAAACATAGTTCTTTACCGCAAACAGGATGGCCAGGCTGCCGCGCTGGAAGATGCCTGTCCCCACAGAAAGCTGCCGCTTTCGATGGGGCGCATAAAGGGCGACGATGTGGAATGCGGCTATCACGGCCTCACATTCGACTGTTCGGGAGCCTGTACCCGCGTTCCGGGTGCAGAGCGAATTCCCCATGTCGCCAAGGTTCGCTCCTATCCGGTTCACGAGCGCTATGGCCTCCTATGGATCTGGATGGGAGATGCCGAGAAAGCAGATCCGGACGAGATTTTTGCCGTCGAGCATTTCGGCGATCCCGCCTGGGGCATCAATCGCGGCGAGTCCATGACGCTGAACTGCAACTATCTTTACATGACGGACAATCTGCTCGATCCATCCCACGTTGCCTGGGTACATCAGTCGTCCTTCGCGAGCTCGGCCTGTGAGGAAACCCCGCTTGAGACCACCGTCAAGGATGACGGTGTAACGGTCTGGCGCTGGATGATCGATAGCGAACCAGCGCCATTCTATGCGCCTTTCCTCCAATTCGAAGGCAATACCGACCGTAAGCAGCATTATGAGGTGCGCTATCCGAGCAACGCGATCATCAAAGCAATCTTCGCACCTGCTTTCACCGGCGGCGAGGGCAAGACGCTGCCCGATAACACCTTCCTGATGGACAGCTACAATTTCATGACGCCTGTCGATGAGAACCGGACGAAATATTACTGGTTCCAGATGCGAAACTTCGCGCCCGACGACCCGGCCGTGTCTGCAAGCTTCGCCAAATCCGTTCGTGGCGCCTTCGAGGAAGACCGGGTCGTTCTGGAGGCGGTTCACCACGGCATGGCCAACAAGCAGACGCCGAACCTCGACCTCAAGATCGATGTCGGTCCCTTACGTTTCCGCCGCAAGCTGGCACAATTGATTGCCGCGGAAGCAGAGAGCCAGCCGGTCAGCCAGGCAGCGGAATAAGGATTGTCCTGAATGCAACAGGCCGCATCCTCACGCTTCCAGCCCTTCGAGGTAATCGCCAAGACACGTGAAAGCGAAACGATTACCTCTTTCACCTTGGCGCCCCTCAATAAAGATCACTGGCGGCCCTTCGAGGCTGGCCAGTTCCTCACCATCCGAATTCCGGGTGATGCTGGCGGGCACGTATTGAGAAACTATACGGTTTCCTCATCGCCAAAACAAAGCGGCACGTATCGGATTACGGTAAAGCGTGAGGCTGCACTGTCTGAGAATATGCCACAGGGCTTGAGTTCCTGCTGGCTGCATGACGAGATTGAAACCGGTGCGGTGCTGGAGATAGACACGCCGCGCGGGGCCTTCAAGTTGGACATGCAAAGCACTAGGCCTGTTCTGCTGCTGTCTGGCGGCGTGGGCCTGACACCGACCGTATCCATGCTTCACGTTTTGGCCCATGAGACAGCACAACGGGTGTGGTTCATTCATGCGTGTGACAGCATGGAAGTCCATGCCCTGCGCGACGAGGTGGAAGAACTGGCAGCGGTCCGTAGCGGCATCACGGTGCATTTCTGTCACCGTTTCGCTGATGAGAACGATCTAGCAGCCGGCCGCTGTCATTCGACTGGATTTCTCACCCGCGAGGGGCTGCAAAAACTTCTGCCGCTTGATGACTATGACATTTACATGTGCGGGCCTCCACCTTTCATGAAGGCCTTGTACGCGATCTTGATCGGGCTCGGCGTGCGCAAGGAACGGATCGCCTATGAGTTCTTCGGTCCGGCTAGTCTGCTGTCCGATAAAGAGGCGCAACCGGCCGCTACCGATGCGCAAAAGACAGGGGCAGCGGACCCGGGACGAAACAAGGATGACATCCGGATCGTACTTCAGAAGTCGGGACGGGAGCTGGCTTGGACAGCGTCAAGCGTTTCTCTCCTGGACTGCCTCGAAGCGAACGGAATCGAGCCCGAATTTTCCTGCCGCGCCGGCATTTGCGGCACGTGCGAACAGGCGCTTGTTGCCGGAGAGGTCGATTATTTCGAAGAGCCGCTCGACGACGTGCCCCAAGGGCGCGTGCTGCTGTGCTGCACGAAGCCGAAATCGTCAATCGTCCTCAATCTTTGACCGAGCCACTGAACCGACCGCAATACTTGAGGAATGCCGAGATGGATATGCCACGAACAGAGATAAGGCTCAATCCGCTTGTAGCGGCGCTACCGCCCTACAACGCCGGAATGAACATCGCCGTCGCGAGGAAAATCAGTGGTCGTGACGACATCGCAGCGCTTGCCAGCAACGAAAATCCGGATGGCTGTTCTCCAAAAGTGCTGGCAGCACTCGCAAACCTGAACCCGTCGCGTTACTGCGATCCTGCCTGCACCGCATTGCGAGGCGCGCTCAGCGAGAAACTAGGCGTTGCGGCAGAGCGGATCGTCATCGGCAACGGCTCGGAGGAGATGATCGCAGCCATCTGTCGCGCGGTACTCTGTCCCGGCGCGATGGTTGCCACAGTCTCGCCTGGCTTCGGCCTGCACGAGATCGAAGCGCTGGCGAATGGTGCAACGGTCGACAAGGTCGCGATGCGCGTCGATCTCGACTTCGACGTGCCGGGGATCATTACGGCCCTTACCAAGTATCCGGCGATCTTTTTTCTTTCCTCGCCATCCAACCCTGTCGGCCCTGCCCTCGATGCAGTGAGCCTCGACCGGATTCTTGCAGCAGTGCCGCCGGAAACACTTCTTGTTCTTGACGAAGCCTATTTCGAATATGTCAGTGGCGACGTGCCGGATGGACTGGCAGTCCTGTCCAGGTCAACGTTGAATTATGTGGTGTTGCGCACCTTCTCCAAGGCTTATGGCCTTGCAGGGCTGCGGGTCGGCTATGCCGTGTTCTCCGACGAGCGTCTTGCGCGAGCCGTAGCCTCGTCGAAGACACCATTCAACGTCAACACAGCAGCACAGATCGCGGCGCTTGCCGCACTTGAAGACGAGGCCTGGATGGAGGCATCCGTGGCGTCCATTGCAGCCGAGCGTGCGCGGGTCGCCGATGCGGTATCTGCATTGAGGCTACGAGCCGCGAGATCGCAAACGAACTTTCTCTTCATCGATGTTGGCCTCGACAGCCAGAAAGTCTTCGACCATCTGCTCTCGCACGGCATCATCGTCAAGCCATGGAAGGAGAAAGGCTACGAGACCTTCATCCGCATGACGGTCGGGAAAAGGACGGAAAACGATCGGTTCATAGCCGCATTACAAACGCTTGCCGGGCAATAAGACCGAGAGCGTTCAATCTAACAAAAAAAGCAGGCAATGACCTGCGGGAACCAACTGCGTGCGAAAGCGCGCCACGATGAGAAGAACCGGGAGCTTTGTCGCATGGCATCTTCACCGCAGTCTGGCCTTTTTGCCGGAGATTTTTCTGCCTTGCGCGCGCGCTTTATCGCAGCGGCCCGCACCGCCGGCGCCAGTCTCACGGAGTACCTGCATCCCTTGCACGGACCATCGGGTGAGCAGCTTTCGACTGATGTCGCCTATCTTGGACGGCAGGATGCAAAAAAACTCATGGTGTCGATCTCCGGTACCCATGGCGTCGAAGGCCCCTTCGGGTCTGCCTGCCAAACCGCATGGTTCTCGCAGAACTCTCCGTGGCGTCTACCGGACGATACAGCCGTACTCGCCATTCATCTCATCAACCCATGGGGTACCGCCTGGTCACGGCGAGTCAACGAAGACAATGTCGACCTCAACCGCAATTTCATCGATTGGCAGAAAGCGCCGCCGAGGAACGAACGTTATGGTGACATTCATCCGCTTTTGATCTGTCCTTCATGGGATGGTCCCGTGCGCGACGAGATGGATGCGGCTTACGATGCGATCAGTGTAAAAGCTGGTGGTTACAAAGGCCTCGCACCCATCATAGAAGCTGGCCAATACGCTTTTCCAGATGGCCTGTTCTATGGCGGCGACGGCCCAGTTTGGTCCAACCGGACACTGAGCGACATACTGGCGATATTCGCGCAGCAAGCGACGGACCTTATCGTTTTCGATCTCCACACGGGCGCCGGGCCATATGGCTATCCAGCACTTCTGTCGGTTGCCGAAAGCGACCATCCAGGGCTGGGGTGGGGAGTGGAGATATTCGGACCCGCCCTTTCGGTCGTGAGGACGGGAAAAGACGCCGAAACCGGAACAGGAATTGCCGCCACGGCAACCGGTTATGTGTCGAGCGCCGTTCGACACGCCCTGCCAGCAGCGCGCGTTTTACCTCTCGTCATCGAATGCGGCACCCTCGACGGCGAAACCGTATCGAAAGCCGTCAAGGCCGACAACTGGTTGCATCTTTACGGCAAGGTCGACTCGCCGCTCGGTGAGGCCATCAAGCGAGATATTCGTGCTGCCTTCATTCCCGATGACACAGATTGGCGCAATGCCTGTCTCTCCGCGTCGCTGCGCCATTTCGACCGGGCTTTCGCTCAGCTGAAGGCGCTTGGAGGCGCCGGTGTCGAAAAGATCGTTCCAGCCGCCGCATCGGTCACGGTTCTCGCAAATCCGCATCACGAAAAATCAAAGGCCGCGGATCGACCTGCCGTCGAGGTTTGCGGCATCCACAAGCGTTTCGGGCCTCTGAGCGTATTGAACGGCGTCGATGTGTCGGCCAAACGCGGTGAAGTGGTATCGATGATCGGCTCCTCTGGCTCAGGGAAAAGCACCTTTCTGCGCTGCATCAACCTGTTAGAGCAGCCGGATGAAGGTCAGATCGTTATTGATGGCGAAGAACTGCGCATGAAGCGCAGCGCCAACGGACGTACGATCCCAGCCGATCTCAAGCAGGTCGAGCGGATGCGCTCGCGCGTGGGAATGGTGTTTCAGAACTTCAATCTCTGGCCGCATATGACTGTGCTGGAAAACATCATCGAAGCGCCGATTCAGGTATTGAAGCAACACAAGTCCGAGGCCCGAGATCATGCGCACGCGCTTCTCAAGAAGGTCGGCCTTTCAGACAAGCACGCCCATTATCCGGGTCAGCTCTCCGGCGGACAGCAGCAGCGCGCCGCCATTGCTCGCACCCTCGCCATGCGCCCGAAACTCATTCTTCTCGACGAGCCGACGTCGGCGCTCGATCCCGAGTTGGTGGGCGAGGTTCTGCGGGTCATTCGGCAACTGGCCGAAGAAGGAAACACGATGATCCTCGTGACGCACGAAATGCAGTTCGCGCGCGAGGTCTCACACAAGATTCTCTTCCTCCATCAAGGAAAAGTGGAGGAAGAGGGTGCCCCGGCAGACATGTTCAATGCACCGAGATCGGAACGGCTTCGCCAGTTCCTCTCCCGTACGCGATGACGCTCTGCCGGAACAAAAAACGTTCGATGACACACTCAAAAAAAGGGGAATATCGACATGAATTTTAAAGCTCTGTCACTCGTTCTGCTCCTTGCTGGCGCAGGCACGGTTCAAGCCGCCGAGGGCCAGCTCTCGATTGGCACCGAGGGTGCCTATCCACCGTGGAGCATGGCGGACGCCTCCGGAAACGTGACCGGCTTCGACGCCGACGTCGGTAATTTACTCTGCCAAAAGCTTGAGATGAAGTGCAAATTCGTCGTTCAGGCGTTTGATGGCTTGATCCCGGCACTGAAAGCCAAGCGTTTCGACGTCATCATTTCCGGTATGTCGATCACTCAGGATCGCAAAAAAGAGATCGATTTCTCGATCGGCTACGCGGAACTCGCCAACATGTTCGTTGTGCCAAAGAGCTCGGAACTGGCAGGCCTCAAGGATATCGATGCGTTGCTGAAGGGCCTCGACGGCAAGTCCATCGGCGTGCAGACCGGCACGACGCATGCCCATTTCGTCGAGAAGCGCATCCCGTCCGCCAATCTGAAGACCTATGATACGCTGGAAAACATGCAGATCGATCTCGCCAGCGGTCGCATCGATGCGGCCTTTGCCGATGCATCGGCCTTGCAGGACTTTCTTTCCAAGCCGGATGGCAAGGACTTCCAGTTTGTCGACGTTAAAGTTCAGAGCAAGTTCGACTCCACCCTGGGTGAAGGTATCGGTGTTGGGATTTCGAAAGACAATTCCGAACTGAAGGCGAAAGTCGACAAGGCTCTTTGCGAACTCGTCGCCGACGGCTCGATTGGGAAGTCCAGCCAGAAGTGGTTCAAGATGGACATTTCGCGTCCCTGCAACTGACATGGCCGCCCCGTGCGCAAGGACGTGCGGGGCGCGCTTCTATCACGAACAGTAACCGCAGTGATCTCGACGGCAGAGAAAGGCCAGAGAGATCTAAGCGTCGGACCGAGCCAATTGCCGAGGGGCATCGAATGGAACACAGCCTGATACTTGTCTGGGAAGGTGGATGGATCGGCGCGATCCTGCGCGGTACCGCGATCACCATCGCCGTCGGTCTCGCCAGCATCATACTCGGAGCGCTCATCGGCACCCTGCTCGGTCTCATCAAGTGGGCGAAAATCTTTCCACTCACCGTCATCGTCACGGCCTACACGTCCTTGATACGTGGAGTGCCAGAGTTGCTGATCATCTATCTGCTGTTCTTCTCATCGGTAGAGTTCGTCACCAGCGTCGCTACCGCCTTCGGCTACGCCGCCCTCGCCGATAGTGGCTATGCGTTTATCATCGCCGTCGTCGCCGTCAGTGCGATTTCAGGCGCCTATTCTACGGAAGTCATCCGTGGCGCATTGGCATCCATACCAACAGGACATATCGAGGCTGCTAAAGCGCTCGGAATCTCGCGGTACAGAATTTTCCAGCGGATCATTCTTCCGCAGATGCTGCGCATCGCACTCCCTGGAATGAACAATGTCTGGCAGGCGACGATAAAGGATACCGCGCTTGTCTCAGTCGTCGGCCTGCAGGAACTGATGCGCACAGCAAGCGTGGGCGCGGGCAGCACCCGCAACCCGCTCATCTTCTTTCTTATAGCTGCCGTCGTCTACTTCGTTATCACGATCATCAGTCAGGCTGGCTTTGATCGTGTGGAGCGCACCGTCAGGCTGAGATCGAGGAGCTGACACCATGGATATGGATTTCCTCTCGACCTCGATACCCGTTCTTTTCCAAGGACTCTCCAAAACCTTGATCCTGACGATCCTGTCCGTCGTTATCGGTTTTCATATCGGGCTTGGACTGGCGGTCATGCGGATGTCCGAGCGGCGCTGGGTTGCCAACATCGCCAAATATTACAGCATGATCTTCAGAGGCACGCCGCTCCTCGTGCAGCTCTTCTTGTTCTATTACGGTTTGGCGGAAATCCCGTTCATCAAGGGCAATGCTGTGACGTGGTGGATCGTCAGCGACGGAACGCGCTGCGCCATCATGGCAATCGCGCTGAACACGGCAGCCTACACGTCAGAAATTCTACGCGGCGGTTTGCTGTCGATCCCCACGGGTCTCAAGGAAGCAGCAAAGGCCTCAGGCATGTCGCGTTTCACCGCTTTCCGCAGGATAGAATTCCCTCTGGCCATTCGTCAGGCATTGCCAGCCTATGGCAACGAGTTGATCCTTGTCGTGAAGGGCACAAGCCTCGCCTCCACAATCACCGTTCTGGAGATTACAGGCTACGCCAAGCGGCTCATGAGCCAAACTTTCGCGATCTTCGAGGTCTTCACTCTGGCCGGCATCATCTATCTCATCATCAATCTGGTGCTGGTTGTGATGATCCGGCTGCTCGAAGGACACTTGATGCGCCACGAGCCGCGTTAAAAAGCGTCGCCCTCGCCCATCAAGCCCGCACTTCATCCGAAGGAAAACATAATGTCTAGCCTGACATCCGGCTTTAAGGCCGAGATCGCAATGCTCGTCGGACCCGATCATGTGAAAGAAAACGATGCCGTGTCGGCAATCGACTATGGCGTGCTGGCTGAAAATCTCGGCGCCGGCATAGTCGTTCTGCCGGGAACCACGGAGGAACTGGCAGCCGTCGTCCGATGCTGCCATGCCCACCGAGTAGCCATCGTCACCCATGGTGGGCGGACGGGGCTGGTCGGCGGTGGTATTTCGCGCGCTGGCGAGATCGTCGTGTCCACCGCGCGTCTGAACCGCATTGCGTTCTTATCGCCCGTCGAGAACGTCGCCATCGTCGAAGCTGGCGTTACTTTACAATCGCTTCAGGAGGCCGCCGCAGAATATGGGCTCGAACCCGGCATCGATCTGCCATCACGAGGCTCGGCGACGATCGGCGGGATGGCGTCTACCAACGCGGGCGGAATTGCTGCTTTTCGATATGGCGTCATGCGCCATCGCATTTTGGGGCTGGAAGCTGTTCTCCCCGATGGAACCACCTATTCCGATTTGACTCGAGTGGTCAAAAATACTGCGGGCTACGCGCTTTCGCATCTCTTCATTGGCGGCGAAGGGACGCTCGGGATCATCACCAAGATCGCAGTGAAGCTCGAACCCGTACCGGCCTCAACTGCAACGGTCCTGTTCGGGCTTTCCTCGACGCAAGCTGCCTTAAACGCGATGCAGCGCGGGTTAAAGGCGCGGCGTGGACATCTGCGTGCTGCTGAAGCCATGTGGTCTCGCTACTTCCATCTGACGTCGACCCATCACAACTGGTCTGCAACCGACTACAGAAAGGACCATCCCCTCAATCTCCTACTCTGCTTGGGCGGAAATGACGATGCGGACGTCCAAGCCGAGGTGGAAAGCATCTATGAAGACGTTGCTGAAGACGATGAAAACGTCTCCGCCGTCATCGCTTCGTCCAAAGCGCAGGAGAGGTCGATCTGGGCTTTGCGGGAAGACACGGACCTGATCTACCGCATTTATCCCGGAGCGCCCTCCTACGACGTTTCCGTCCCGCTGTCGGAGGTAGAGGGCTATATCGGGCAGCGCATGGCGAAACTGAGAGAGCTAGATGCTCGTCTAGACCCTTACATTTTTGGTCACCTAGCAGATGGAAACCTGCACATCGTTTTAAACGCCGCACGTGACGCAATCGACACCGACAAGGCCATCGCGATAGAAGACATCCTCTACTGCGGCCTTCACGAATTAGGTGGGTCTTTCTCCGCCGAACACGGTATTGGCAGCAAAAGAGCTCAGACTTTGATCAGACATGCGTATCCTGAAAAAGTCATGTTGATGAAACAGGTTAAAGCCTGTCTCGACGCAAGAGCACTCCTCAATCCAGGGAAGGTCCTGACGCAATAGCACAGACCCGACGCGATTGCCGGATTGTCGTTCGGAGGGCTTAAGGCATCAGTCCAATGCAGAAGAGGCCGAGATGCTCGTCGACAGGTTCCTCTTCCCGAGCGCAACAGTGGTATCACCCTCTGAAGCGACTGACGCCGATCATTCTCAATCTGATCCATACGGCCATGATCGACCCAACACCTGATTGTTATCCTGCACCCCAGCAGGTCCGCAGCAGCCCCGCGGTGGGGATAGTTAGCAGGATTCGATCGAGGCGCCGCAGCTTTAGTTTTTGCTGCCGCATATCGGGTCAACGATGTCGCTCGATAGTCCTTCCGACGAGCGCCGCGGAGGCATGCGTGAAGAAATGCCCTGCCCTGTAAGCGCAAAAAGTCCCAAGGCTTATGCCAAGGGGCTTTTGCATATTGCATTATTTGTTTGCGGGGGCCTGAAGCCACAGAGACTTGTAAAATCTGTCGCTCTTGAACCGAATCGAACCACCGACCATCTTGTTGCCCCCGTCGACAAAAGATAAGCGAAATCGGACAAGTCGATCGTGCCGAGGAAAACTTGACGCATTGCTGGACGGTTTGCTGTTTAGCTAATTAACGCAAGCCTGCTCCAGCCCTGCCTCAATGAAAATAAAGCCGGTTTGTTGTCCGGCTTTATCTCAATTGAAAGACGCGAATTACATCTTTGGCAGAAGCACCTTATCGATGACGTGAATGACGCCGTTCGACTGCTTCACGTCGGCGATCGTGACATGCGCGACATTGCCGTTTTCATCGGTCAGCGTAATCTTGCCCATGCTTTCCTTGGCCTTCAAAACGCAGCCGCCGACGGTCTTGACATCATGCGTGCCCTTGTCGTCCTTGATCATCTTCTCGATCGCCGTTGACATGGCATTGGCTGCGACGACGTGGCAGGTCAGGACCTTGGTCAACTGTGCCTTGTTCTCAGGCTTCAGGAGTGTGTCGACGGTTCCCTTGGGAAGAGCTGCAAACGCTTCATTTGTCGGGGCGAACACGGTAAATGGCCCCTTCCCTTGCAGCGTCTCGACCAGGCCGGCTGCCTTGACGGCGGCGACAAGCGTCGTGTGGTCCTTCGAATTCATCGCGTTTTCCACGATGTTTTTGTCTTCGTACATCGCGGCGCCGCCGACCTTGGGATTGGCTGCGTATGCGCTGCCAGCAGCGATCGCGATTGCGGTGGCACAGGCTGCGAAACGGATTGCGAGCTTGAACATGGTGATTCCTCCTGGCCGATCACCCAGATGCAAGGCTGCATCTCCTAAGGGTCGGCTTCCCTCTTCCGGGACAAGGAGGTTACGGAAAGGCTTGAGAAGAAGTTTCAGGGCCGTCGAATTATTTTACACGATCATCTCTCTTGCTGTGGCCACCTCACCACGCGGCCAGCAAACAAAGGCAACCATATCAGGACGGGCTGGAGGGGTAAGCGCAAAAGGTGGTAGATCCACTCCCACACCGACGGGTCACTAGAAAGCGCATCGATGGCGTGTTTGATATTCGCCGGAAAAACGCAGACCGCATAAAGCGCCAGATCAATGCGTGCGGCCCGCTGAAGTCGTGCGGTTACGATCCCCAACGCACCAGCGATTTCGCAAAGCCCTGTCAGCAAAATCACCAAATGCGGCGACGGAACCCAATCCGGCGTGATTTTCAGAAATGGCTTCGGCCACAGAAGGTGCATCGTGCCGACGAAGCCATACAGGCAGGCGAGCCCTGTCGCGCATTTGCGCCGGCAAGCTTCCGTCCTCAGAGAAGCAGCCACGGAGTATCCCATCTCCCCTCCAAATAAGTGCCTTGTGCCATCGCGCAGCGCATCGCTCCGGAAAGCGAAAGCTTAGAGGCTTCTTGCCGTGCCGCTCGCCACGATCGCTCCGGTCGGCTTGCCTGTGGGCGAGCCGCCGAACGGTTCCAGCGATACTGCAAGCGTTGCGCCCCCACTCAGACGATCACGCAGGCTTGATGGAATGACCAATTCTCCACCGGTATCTGCCGGCAATATGCCGAGCGAGAAGGGATCCCCTTGCCCAGGGACAAGCCAGAGCTCCAGCGATTTCTCCTGCGCGCGCCCTGCCGCGACAGGTACGATGCGCATTCGCCCGCTTTCGGCATCGTAGGACGCCAGCATGTTGACGGAATTACTGGGTGCCGAGAGTTCCGCAACCAGCTTACCATCCCGAGAAGGTGGCGACGCGATACCCGATGCATAGATCAGGGCGGCAGCAGCGGCTACGGAGGTGCCGAGCGAAAGCCAACGCCAGAAAGCCATTGAATTCCAAAGGCTGGCGTTACTCGTCAGCGGTGCTGCGAAGAGGCGCTGTTCAAGCTGTTCCAGCACGGCGGCGCGAGGCGTTACTTCGTCGTAGTCCTGATTGAAGGACTCCATGTCGGCCTGCCAGCGCGCAACGATTTGCGAAAACGCCTCATCGCCGGCCATGCGGCGCTCGACCATCCTTCTTCCTTCGATGGACAGAACACCCAAGACATATTCGCCTGCCAGGATTTCGTCTTTTGAGTGCTCGCTTGAGCCAGGATCACGCGTCATCGCTGGATGCACTCCTTAAGCTTCAGGAGACTACGGCGCAGCCACGTGCGCACCGTATTCAGCGGGACCCGCAGATCGTCTGCAAGTTCGATATAGCTCAGGCCCTCGACATAGGCGCGACGAACTGCGTTGGCATGTGCCGGATCGAGCTCTGCCATGCATCTGTCGATCCTGCGGCCATCATCGACGATACCCATGCGCTGCTCTGGGTTCGGGGTTGTGTCATCGGCAAGATCATATGCTGCGTCGAGATCATCGGAAACAGGTTTGCGGGCGCGGATCGTATCGATCGCGTGGTTGCGCGCGATTGTCGCAAGCCATGCAAACGGACCGCTATGTCCAGTCGCGAAGGTTTTCGCGCGTTGCCAGATCTTGACGTATATTTCTTGCAGCGCCTCTTCAGCATCGCTGCGATTTTTGAGGATGCGCAAACATACGCCCATCAATTTTGGGCTAGTCGCCTTGTAAAGTGTCACAAAGGCGGCGCGGTCTCCCATCGCGACACGATTGATCAAAACTTCGATGTCGTTGCTTTGCATTGAAGAAAACCTTGCCACCCCAACCTTATAGCGGTTGGCTTCTGGAAAAAACAAGGAGCGACGGGCGGTAAACCCGACAAAGACGCTGCTTCTGTCAGTCCACGATCGACTATTGGAGCGAATATTGCTCATCGCGACGCATCCAAGGTTCTCAACTGGCGTCGGATGAGCCAGAGACCGGATCCTGCCGTAACTGTCGAGAGAAGAGTTCTCCCGATCAGCCCCCGCGCGTCAGCATCGTCGAAAGGCTCCTGAGTGTTGCGCGATCGATCAAATGGCAAGGAGCGAAAGCGGCTCTCCATGCTGCTTAACCGGAAGAAGCCGATCGCGACGACCACCATGAGCGTGGCAAGATGGTCAATGGGACAGGTCCTCATGTGGTCAACTCCGACATTGCCATGGCCTCCAGCCGATACTGCCCTATGCGATTCCGAAGGCAGAGCAATCACGCGACAGTTCAGCAGCGCGTTTTCATCCTAAGCGCCTTGCGCGACCTTTCGCTCCCACGTTCAGGCCTTGGTTTCCGACCAGTTACGAACGCGGCGAACCATTAGTTTCAGCGACCGCTCGCCTTCCTCAATTTTCCCTTTGGTTTCTGTAAATTCTTCCACGGCCCGCACCGGACTCGCCGATAGACGGTCTTTCGCATGGCCGAAGCGAGGCGATATACGGCCGCTTATGGTCGGGTCAGGCGATCGCTTCTGCGCGCGCTTCGCCGACGGCGGCTCGGCGAGGACCAGTCCCGTCAGCCTTCATCGCTCTCCGGACGGCGAAGCTTGCCAAGCTTACGTGAATATCGAGCCAAGTGCTCCGCCCTTTTGGCATGTTTCGACCGCCGGCCTTTATCGCCCGACGGTCTCTGTCTACCTGAGGCGGTTTCCTCCGCTCACATCGGCGGAACGACACCATTCGTGCCGACAACCACACGACCGCTCGACATCGAACCGTCGTCTGCCTTTTCGGAGGGTACGAAAACGGTTGCGCCAGGCTTGATGTCGGTTTCCGCAGCATTGGCAAAAGTGACAACCGGCGTGCCATCCGGAATGGTGATCTTCTTTTCCTTCCCCTTGTAGCTCACGGTCACCGCATGACCGTCAACCGATTTTACGGCGTCGGCAACTGTCGCATTGGTCATCGAACTGTTTGGCTTCAGGTCCCAGGCGTAGCTCCCCTCGCCTGTGCCTTTCATCGCTGCAGGAAAGATCAGCACTTCCAAAGCGCCATCGCGGCCGCTCGCCGTTGGCAGTGATGCGATACCGACGAAGTCACCTGGCTTGATATCGTCAACCGATGCCTTGGCGACGCCGGAGACCTTCCAGCCATCCTTCAGCATGATCTTTGCGCTGCTGCCTTCACGCGTTTTAACGGACAAGATGTTGCCCTGAAGGCTTTCGACGGTGCCACGGACACGAACCTGATCGGCGGCCTTGGCGCCTCCGCCGAGCGTCAACGCAACCAGCGCGCCGGCGAAAAGGGTAAAACCTGTTTTTGAGGTTGAGAACATTGTGCTTCCTTTGTGTTTCAAACCCTGTCTGCTGAACAACCGGCGGAGGCGGGCTGAAAAATCCGCTAGCTATGGAAATCTGGATTTCGACCTATATTCCGGCATACCACTCGTAGCCGCGATCCTCCCAGAAGCCGCCATTTCCGCCGTAGAGATTGGAGAAATCTGCGACGGCCTCGATGCGCATCAGATATTTCGCCTGCTTGTAACCAAGCTGCCGCTCGACCCTCAGCCGTAGCGGCGCGCCATGCGCGACTTCGAGATCTCTTCCGTTCATGGAATGGGCGAGAATGGTTTGAGGATGAAAAGCGTCAACAAGATCGATGCTCTCGTAATACCAGCCGCTGCCATCCAGGGTCTTTTCGTATTCGTCGGCACAGTGAAAGACGATATAACGCGCTTCCGGCTTGAGGCCGACCTTGTCCAGAACGGCAGCGAGCGGCACACCTGTCCACTGACCGATCGCGCTCCAGCCTTCGACGCAGTCGTGGCGTGTGATCTGGCTGCGTGCCGGCATTGCCTTCAGGGTTGCAAGGGGGAATTTGGTTGGGCGCTCGACGAGGCCACCTACCTCCAACTGCCACTGCGAAAATTGCGTCGACAACAATTGCTGATATTGCGCGCCCTCGGGCATGCTTGTGCCGTTGGCGCGAAAACTTGGCGAGATGTCCGCGAGCGTATACTCGCGCGCCAGGGTGTTGTCGCCGATCAGCAAGCGCTGCGCACGCTTCGTCAGGCCCTCGGCGAGTTTCAGGGTTTTCTGGACCTTATCGTTTTGGACAAGCGCATCGCAGCCACTCAGACCGAGTGCGGATGCGGTAAGCGTTGATCCGATCAGGAAACGGCGACGGGTAATGAGGCGGCTCATGGCTTGAACTCCCCTTCCGGCTCTTCGATGATGACATAACGTCCGGTGATCATCGAGCGCATATTGTTCAATACGACGGAGACCAGAACCATAACGATGTGAATGACGACAAAGGCGATCAGTGCGCTGGCTGTGATGAAATGCAGTGTCCGGGCCGACTGTCGACCGCCGAACAGATCCAGAAGCCAGAGCGCGAAGGCATTGAAGCCCGGTGACATTGTCAAACCAGTCGCAATCATCAAGGGAAGCAGAAAAAAGATGACCAGAAGATAGGTGAGCTTCTGCAGAGCATTGTAGTGACGCGCTTTTTCGCCCTTCGGAAAGCGCAAACGAGCATGATCAACCACCTCTTGGACGAGATGCGGTACCGCGAGTTCACCGCGCCTAGGCAAAAGGTCCCGATGGAAATGACGGGCAATGAAACCATAGGCAATATAAATCAGTCCGTTGATGACGAAGAGCCAGGCAAAGAAAAAGTGCCACCGCCGACCGGTGGCGAGATCCTGATAGCTCGGCAACGTCAGCCAGGCGGGAAAGCCGCGGGCCGTAAGCTCCCCATCGACATTGGACACGCCCAGGAAACCGGTCGTCTCAAAGGAGACGTCGCCGATGTGTGTCATGCCCTTGACCCGGTCGCCGTCCTGCACCGCGTCCATGGCAATGAAGGCCGGGTCGTCATCGGCGCCATATTGACCCCAATAGAGAGCCGGATGCGCGTTGAAGATTTGCAGTCCGCTAAACAGCAGCACAGTCATGAACAGAACGTTCAACCAGTGCGATAGGCGTACGGTCAGACTGTGTCGCCTGATGAGAATTCGTTTTCCAGTGACGGGTTGTGCGGTCGCATCCATAATTTCCCTCGAGCGCCAGCGTTATCGTCGATACGAAACCGCCCCCGCAAAAGTTGCGTTTCGCGGGGGCGGACAGGATCATTTCATCGCGTCGCATTTCTTCATCATGTTGGACTTTTTCATCGAGTCCTTTTCCATGCCGGCCTTGTGCATACAGTCGGTCTTGTTGCCGGCCATCTTCATGCTATCGGTCTTCATGGTGTCTTTCTTCATCGTATCCATCTTCATGGTATCGGTCTTTTTCATTGCGTCGGAGGACTGAGCCTCAGCGGTGCCTGCCGCAAAGGAAAGACCAAGAATGACGGCGCCGATGGCGACAGCGAACGAACGAATAGTCATGATGCGTCTCCCGTTTGATGTGCTCGCCGCGTGTTTGCGCCGAAGGTTCACATCAGGCTCATTCGCGGAAGGCGGGAATTGGTAACAGTCATCACGCGGTTGTGATCACAAACTCGGTCGGGCTGAACTTTTCTCGATTTTACCACCAATGCTGTGTAACCGTTTCGCCATAGGGCCGTATGAAGCTGGAAGACATGATGGCGATGAGCGAATTCGAGCTGAAGGCGTTGATGCTTCTGTCCCTTGACGGAGACGAGAATGCCTATCGCTGTCTGCTCGGTATTTTGCGGCATCTGCTGGAGAGCTATTTCAAGCGACGGCTGGCGTCGAACGCGCAGGATACGGACGATCTGATCCAGGATACGCTTCTGGCGCTGCATCAGCGCCGGATCACCTACGATCGCGAGCGACCGTTCACGGCCTGGTTCTTTACCATCGCACGCCACAAGCTGGTCGATCACCACAGTCGACGAGGCGGGCGATCGGTTGTCAGCCTGGAACTGGTCGAGGGCGTCGCGGACGGCTATTCCGAAGACGCGATCCTCGCGAGCATGGATGTGGAGCGATTGCTCTCTGGCATTCCGGCGTGGCAAAGCGAATTGATCCGGCGCGTGAGGTTGGAGGGTCGTTCGGTCGCCGAGGCGGCAGTTGCCAGTGGCAAGACGGAAGCAATGGTCAAGGTCAGCGTTCATCGCGGCATCAAGGCGCTGGCTGCGAGATTGAGAGGCGAACGTGGCGAAAACGGATGATCTGATCGATAGCCTGGCAAGAGGGCTGCAGCCTATACGGTCGCATGCTCTTCTCCGCTTACTCTCCAAAGCGCTGCTGCCTGGCGTCTTGCTGTCTGGTGCATTTATCCTGCTCCTGCACGGTTTGCGTCCAGACATAATCTCGGCAATGTCTCTTCCCGCCTTCTGGGTGAAATCATTCTATCCGCTGGCGCTGGCGATCAATGGTATCTGCGCCGTGTTGATTGTCTCGCGCCCCGGTGGGCTGCCGAAATCGGCAGGCTTGGCCTCAATTGGCATCTATATGCTGCTAGCAATGCTGGGGCTCTGGCAGTTGCATGCATCGCCAGCTATGGACTATCCGAATTTGATTTTCGGCGTCTCCTACTGGTTCTGCCCACTGATCATTGTCGCGTCCGCCGCTCCCGTCTTCGCCGCCAATATCTGGTTCTTGCGACGTTGCGCACCGACGCGGTATCGACTCGCCGGATTTACCGCTGGCATGATGGCAGGGGCCGCAGGGGCGTGGACCTATTCCTGGGCATGTATCGAAAACGGCCTTCCATTCGTGGCGCTGTGGTACTCGCTCGGTATTGTTCTGTGCGGCCTGATCGGCATGGCGCTCGGCACGCGCCTCTTGCGCTGGTAGCGTGATCGTTTGGAGACGGCCGAGCTGGTTTTCGCCAAACTCGGACCGTCCGGAGCGTTCGGACCTCGGGCCTGGGTCGATTGAGCCATGTGATGAAGCTCTCCACTCGACGTCAACACGGAAATACGGGAAGTCTACAAAGTGGATGTTGGACCGGGCCAATCGACCTGACGCGGTCTGTGTCTTTACCCGTCCGGTAAGCGAGCATCGGGATCCCGCAACCACCATCGAATGCCAGTGTGCCAGGTCTTGGCGGTCGACGCCGTTCACTGCAAAGCCTGCGGGCATTTGCTGAACATACCGAATGATAATGATTGAGCGCAACAGGCGAAACGTACGCGCTATCTTTGAAAAACGGTGACGGATTTTTTGGAAAACCAGTCAAAGGTCTAGTATAAAGCCCTTCTATAGCGCGCGCTGCGGGTTCCCCCAAAATCCACGGAGACTAGATCAACTTCCAACTCAGGGAGCTTGAACCTGTGTCTTCGACATCAAATCCAGGTCGCATTAATTCAACACTTCGCAAGTTCCTCGATAAAAAGGCCTCCGGTGGTCTTGTGCTTATGGCGGTCGCCCTTCTGGCGATCATGACGGCGAACTCGCCTCTAGCTGAAGACTACTTCCACATCCTGCACGTCTACATTGGACCTCTCAGCCTTCAGCACTAATCAACGATGCCTTGATCGCGGTGTTTTTCCTGATAGTTGGGCTGGAGATAAACGCGAGATGCTGGATGGCCAACTCTCCACCTGGAGCCGCAGGGTTTTGCCGGGTGCGGTGCTGCGGGTGGTATGCTGTTCCCCGCACTCTTCTATGCTCTGCTGAACCGAGACAATCCCGCTGCATCGCAAGGATGGGCCATACCAACTGCAACCGACATCGCATTCGCGCTTGGCGTCCTCTCACTGTTCCGATCACGCTTTCCAACGTCGCTGAGGATCTTTCTGGCGGCGCTTGCCATCATTGATGACCTGGGAGCTGTCATCGTCATCGCTTTATTCTACACAGCAGATCTGAATCTGATCGCTCTCACTGGTGTCGCTCTCGTTTGGGGCAATCTCTTTATCTCCAACAAGATGAAGGTAAAAGTGCTGTGGCCCTATCTCGTCCTTGGTGCCGTGCTCTGGGTGCTCGTGTTTGCGTCCGGCGTTCACGCGACACTGGCCGGCGTCATGCTGGCACTGACCATTCCATTGAAGCTAACCCCTGGCACACCAGAAGCAACGAAGGATGAGTCTCCGCTTCATCGCCTAGAGCATGCGCTGGACAAGCCTGTTGCATTCATCATTGTGCCGATCTTCGGCTTCGCCAACGCAGGCGTTTCGCTTTCTGACTTAAGCCTTTCGGTCTTCAGCGAACCGTTGACAATGGGCGTTGCAGGGTCTGTCATCTTGACCGTATCGAGCAGACGTAAAATACACAAAACCCGGAATGATCAAGTTACGGCGTAACCACCCTGCGTCGCCACGGTGCCAAACGCGATGTTTGAAAGGGTGGCGACGACTGCTATTGGCAGCAACGCTGCCGTAGCCACCGCCTTGAAGGGATATGAACAGGCGACACGTCAATTACTGCCCACCTCGCAGGGGCGATCAAGGCCCCTGCGGTCCTTGCCTCAGATGCTCCAAGGGTTCACAAGGACTACCCCTGTTCCGTGGAAATCCTGAATATTCCGCGTCACCACCGCAAGCCCGTGGAAAAGCGCTGTGGCGGCAATGATTGCATCCGCTTCATTACGCCGATCTGATATATGCAAATGGGCGCAACGAGTAGCAACCGCATCATCGATTACAATTGTGCGCTCAGCAAACTCCGGGCGAACCCGGCCATCCATCCATGCGCGTAAACGAGAGCCCTGCGCAATGTCGCGGCGCCGAATGCTAAGTATCCCGCGCTCAAGCTCCAGAATTGTTATCGCAGAAATGCACAAATCCCGGGCATCGTGCGCACCTATCCAAGCCGTTACATTCGGATCGGCTTTACCGTCGCCGACCTTTCGAAGTTCGAAGATAACGTTTGTATCGAGTAAATATCTCAAGACAGATCAACTTCG
>NZ_CAJYTV010000020.1:0-3993 GCF_913777885.1 uncultured Agrobacterium sp.
ATCTTTCCGCCAGGCTCAAAGGCGATCGGCTCGACCGTACCTTTGGGTATGCCCTTCGCCAATCGCCTTTGCCCTGACGAAAACCTGCTCCGGCAGAACGTTTCTATTTAACAAGGAAACGCTCTAGATCGCTTTAGAACCGCGGAAACCAGGGCGGCACGAGTGGCTCGCCCGGCACAGGCTCTCTGACAGGGAGGCCAACGTCGCGTCTCATGCGATCCGACAGGTGCGCCGCATGATTTTTTGTCCGCTGACGGGTCAGCATACCAAGCAGCACCGCTTTCAAGGTGGCTCCAACGCCAAAGGTCCGAACCAGTTCGTCAACGGCTTTCGATAGATCATTTACACTCAAAGATTGTTGTTTAGACATAAGTCATCCGTCCCGGCGCAGAAAAGCAACCAGGTCCTCTTGTGATGAAAAAAGGCGTGCGGAAACTGCCTGCGTAGAAAAGCCTACGCGTTCAGAGGACTAGTCGACACACCGTGATGTATAGTGAAAAGCCTGATAAGGCCGCGAAAAGCTTAAATCGCCATTCCGCGTCGGTTTCCGCGCAGCAAATGTCCGGAAGATACCGGAGATACGGAGGAAACGGGCCCATAGAGGCGAGTGTGCTTAAATGTGGTCATTCAACGCCTCCTGTTTTTGAGTTACGGGCCTGATTTTTGTGACACAGCTCCGGTCTATCCGCAAGAGGTTCAATCTCGAATTGTATCAATCAACGGTTTGTGAGTGCAAAAATGTCACATCAAAGGATAAGAACATACGAATGACCGACAAAACCGGCGGATTTAGGCGCGATCTTTACCTGACGCTGTCCTCAAACCGAAGCCCTGCATTAATCGTCGTGTGGTGAAATCCGGACGACCAGAAGTGAAAACCGCAAAATCGAAGCCTTCCGGGTGGTCCACGCCCGGCAACACCTCTACCTTGCGGCGCGCTTGCCGGGCAATGGCTTCGGCAGGATCGAGCCAGTCCACCGGCCACGGCGCAAGCTTGCGAAACAGATTTGCCATGAAGGGATAATGGGTACAGGCAAGTACGACAATATCTGTTTGCCTGCCCTTGTCCTCGATGAAGCAGGGCGAGATTTCAGCAAGCACCGCCTCGTCGGAGACAGTTTCGCCTCTGATCCAGCTCTCCGCCATTCTGGCAAGGTTCTCAGAACCCACCAGCCTGACATGGCATTGAGAGGCAAAAGACTGAATAAGATCGCGGGTGTAAGCCCGCTTGACCGTGCCGGGCGTCGCCAGAACCGAAACCAGGCCCGAACGTGTACGTTCTGCCGCTGGCTTGATGGCCGGAACCGTCCCGACGAACGTCATATCGGGAAAAGCCTCCCGCAAATCGGCGCCTGCAAGCGTGAAAGCGGTGTTGCAGGCAATAATGCACAGTTCCGGTTGATACGTTTCGAGGAGATCAGCAAACAAGGTAAGGATGCGCTGGCGTAAACCATCCTCTTCCCAGCCCCCATAGGGAAAGCCCGCATCGTCAGCGATATAGATGAAGCCTCGCTCGGGCATCAACACCCGCGCCTCACGCAGAACCGTCAGCCCGCCAATTCCAGAATCGAAAACGAGAATCGGCTTGGATAGAGAAACGTCAGTCGTTGTCGCCAGAGCCATTCTTTGAGGTCCCCTCGCCTTCGGCGCCCTTGCCTGCCCCTTTCGGCCAGCGGCGCGGAAAGGCATCGAGCGACTTGATCACGCCGCGAAACACGCTGATTTCCTGCTCGGTGAAACCACGCCGTGACAGAACAGCCCGCAGATTGTCCACCATTTTCGGCTTTTTTTCAGCCGGATGAAAATATCCACGCGCATCCAGCGCCTCTTCGATCTGATCGAACAGGCCGAAAACCTGCGCTTTGGTCGAAGGCCGTTGCTGAACGGAATCGAACGCCGTCTCCGCAAGATCCTCCATGCCGGATTTCATCCATTCATAGGACATCAACAGGACGGCCTGGGCAATATTCAATGAAGCGAATGCCGGATTGACGGGGAATGTGACAATCTCATCGGCAAGCGCTACTTCCTCGTTGGTCAGTCCCCAACGTTCGCGACCGAAGAGGATTCCGGTCTTTTCGCCCGCCTTGAACTTGGCGCGTAGAGTTTCGGTCGCAGTAACAGGCGCTCGCACCGGCTTGAAACCATAGCGTTCGCGGGCAGTCGTTGCGTAGACAAAGTTCAGGTCGCGGATGGCGTCTTCCAGCGTCTCATAAACCTTGGTGGCATCGATGACGTGATCTGCCTTCGAGGCCGCAGCGCGTGCCTTCTCACTTGGCCAGCCATCACGCGGATTGACCAGACGCAACTCGGCAAGACCGAAATTGGCCATGGCACGCGCCACCATACCGATATTTTCGCCGAGCTGAGGCTCGACCAGGATTATGGCCGGGCCTTCGGCAATAAGTTCGAGATCGCTATTTGTACCTGCCATAGTAGCCTTCCATTTTTTTAGGCTTCACTGGCACAGTTTTCCGCGCAAATCAAAGGCAAGCGGGCGCGAAAGACGGCTTATTCGCCTTTGATGATGGTGGTCATCTCCTGCTGGAGGGAATCGCGACCCTCGTCGCCAACGCGGTGTATGTCGTTGATGACCGGCTTGCCGTCCTCCTCGATCACATCGAAATTGACCTGATCGACCGTCGTCTTCATCTCTGCCTCATCCATGCAGGCCCAGAGTTTGAACTTGACTGTCACGTCGCTCACGCCGTCTTTGGGCGGCGCTGCCGAGATGTTGACGTCCTGCAACGGGCAACCGTCCTGAGAATTGGTCACGACGTCGTAACCGAAAGGGTCGCCCTTCTCGCCGGACTCTGCTTCATAGGCAGGTTTCTTGGAGGCTTCGCGGTACTGAGCGATGAAGGACTTGCTGAAAAGCGTCGTCAGTAGATCTTCGTCGAAGATGTATTTCCAGTCGTCCGCCTCGCCGGACCAGTTCTTCACCGTGATGTCCATAACCTTCTTCACTGGCTCGGTCGGGTCGGCGGCAAAGGCGCTGGAGGAAATGAACATTGCGGCAATGGCGAGCAGAATCTTCTGCATGATGACGTCCTGAAACTTCAGCTTACCCAACGTAAGCGATTCGCCTGAATTTAATCAGCAAGCGCATTTTGGCAATGCAGCAAACGCGTTTTGGTGAAGCCAAAAAAACCGGCCGACGGCTTTGCCTCTGACGGCTCGCAATGCTATAGCGCCACGGGATATTTGCCCTTATGGCGCTCGATTGGGCGCAACCGCTCTCGAAGGTGAGGAATTCATGACAAAGATCAAGGTAGCCAATCCGGTCGTCGATCTCGACGGCGACGAAATGACCCGTATCATCTGGCAGCTCATCAAGGACAAGCTGATCCTGCCATACCTCGATCTGGATATCGAATATTACGATCTTTCCGTTGAAAACCGCGACGCGACCAACGACCAGGTAACCGTCGATGCGGCACACGCCATCAAGAAGCACGGCGTTGGCATCAAGTGCGCAACGATTACACCGGACGAAGCCCGCGTTGAGGAATTCAACCTCAAGCAGATGTGGAAGAGCCCGAACGGCACGATCCGTAACATTCTGGGCGGCGTCATTTTCCGCGAACCGATCATCTGCAAGAACGTACCGCGCCTGGTCCCAGGCTGGACCCAGCCGATCGTTGTCGGCCGCCACGCTTTTGGCGACCAGTACAAGGCAACCGATTTCAAATTCCCAGGCAAGGGCAAGCTGACGATCAAGTTCGTCGGTGAAGACGGCCAGGTCATAGAGAAGGACGTGTTCGACGCTCCGAGCGCTGGCGTGGCACTTGCCATGTACAACCTCGACGACTCCATCCGCGAATTCGCCCGTGCGTCCATGAACTACGGCCTGATGCGCAAGTGGCCGGTGTACCTCTCCACGAAGAACACCATCCTGAAGGCCTATGATGGTCGCTTCAAGGACATCTTCGAAGAGGTCTACCAAAGCGAATTCAAGGCGCAGTTCGACGAAGCCGGCATCATCTACGAACA
>NZ_CAJYTV010000021.1:0-143558 GCF_913777885.1 uncultured Agrobacterium sp.
GCAGCCGCCCAATCGGCTTCAGTAGATTCACGGGCAGGTGTCGATCGGCAATATTGAAATGGATTTGGCACATCTGGCCTCATCGAAATCGTTAGCGATAATCGTTCCTACCAATAACGCCTAACTCCAACAGCCTAATGACGATTTCCAGTTTGAAACCTCAAAGTAAAAGCCACAGCCGGTGTCGCTCTGACGCGTCTCGACGAGCGCATCGCCCGCTCGCGAGTCGGTCAGGGATGGATCGAACGATCCCAGTTCACCGACGCCTGCGCCTCGCTATGGATCGATGGCGAACTGGTCCATCTCGAAGACCTCGTCCTCCACGATCACACCCGCGATATTCGCACACCCACGCATGAGCTGACAATCGCCCGCGATGTTTTGCGCACCCGTCGGCGGATCGCCGGCCAATCCCCGGATTGGGCGTTTTCTGGCGACGGCATCCGCTCGCTGCGGAAAACCTCGGAGATCGGGGCGGGCGACGCGGACGAGGTTACGACGACCGGAATTATTCGGCCGGCGATCGCGATCGACGCGGAAGGGGAGGGGGATGACACCGACGCCCAAGATCTCCCCGGCGTCGACTACGCTGCTATCGATGCGCTGCTCGCGCGCTCTGGCGCTGCGATCGAACGAGCCAAAAAGCCCGACCGGGCTCCGGCCGATCCGCTGGTCTATGATCTCGACTGGGACGAGGATGCCCGGCTCTATGAATGGCGTGGCGTGTTGCGCCAGGCCGAAAACTTGCCGGCGGTGCTGCAGGCGATCGTCGCCCTCGATGCGTGGAACGAGCTTTCGGTGCTGCAGCACGCGCCCTGGCTCGGCCGACTACTGGCCGCCTCCATCCTCCGCCAGGCCGGCATCACGTCAGGTGCCCATCTCGCCGCAATCAATCTCGGCCTGAAAACCATACCCGTCGATCGGCGGCGTCATCGCGACCAGGAAACCCGGCTTCTCGCCATCGCCCACGGATTTTTGGCGGCCGCCGAGATTGGCATGAAAGAGCATGACCGGCTGACGCTGGCGAAGACGATGATGGACCGAAAGCTGGAAGGGCGCCGGGCGTCTTCGAAATTGCCGGAGTTGGTCGAGCTGGTGATGGCGAAGCCGTTGGTTTCGGCCGGGATGGTGGCCAGGACGCTTGATGTGACGCCGCAAGCGGCGCGGCGGATTGTCGGCGAGCTCGGTCTCAGAGAGATGACCGGGAGGGGGCGGTTTCGGGCGTGGGGAATAATCTGATATAGATCGATGGCGAGCCATCACTGGGATGGCTATGACCTGAACCATCTTAAAGAAGTGTATCGCGCAGATATGCCTTCACGATCTCGAACGCGCACACCGCGCTCGTATGAGCGGCGTAAAGGCCGCTTTCCTGCATGATTGGGTGAGCGACGGAGACGATATGGGCGTTGATGCGTTTCAGATCGCGCAGCATGTCGAGATGGAGCGCGCTTGTCTGCAGGCTGTCCACGCGCCCGTCGCGCAGGCGCTCTAGATGACGCATGGAGGAACGTTTCTCCATACGGCGGACGGCGACCTTGACGTCCATCATCTGTCTTGCGAGGGCAAAGTCGCGAGTTACGAAAATCGTCTGGGCGATGCGCAGGTTGTCGAGTGTCAGCTGGAAAAGTGTTTTCAGCTCCTGAAAGCCGTCTTCGGAGAACTTCAGGCCAAGGGAGGCCTTCTTGGTCAGTGGCGGTAACAGTCCCTTTTCGATGATGTCGCCGATATGTTCGAGGTTGATGGCATGGTCGAGAACGACAAGCGAACGAGCACTGTCCTCCGCGGTCAGTCCCTGCCGTCCCAGTTTTGAAAGATAGATCTTCACCTCTTGCTGCAGGCTGTCGATCCGCTTCTCCAGAGAGGGAACGTCCTTGAGTTTCGACGGATCATTTGCCTCAAAGGAATCCGATACCCGCATCAGCATGCGCTCGACAAGATCGCCGATGCCAAGGGTCTCACGGGTGGCGCTGGCAAGTGCCACAACCGGTGTCGAAAGCTCGCTCAAATCAAGGTATCGCGGCGCATTGTCGGGCTGTGCATCCTGGGGGATCAGATGGAGCATCCAGCGAGAGAGTAATTGCGAGAACGGCCAGGCGAGTGCCGCGAGTATGAGGTTGAAGCCGAGATGGGCGTCGACGGGCAGCTTGGCCGGCGACAGCGGCAGCATTGCCAAGATGTCGGCACCATAACCTGCGAGCGGGAGGGCGACGGCGCAGCCGATCGCACGCACGATCAGATTGGCGAGCGTCACGCGCCTGGCCGATGTCGGACCGGAAAGTCAGGCGACGAGTGGCGGAATGGCGCCGCCCAGATTGGCGCCGAGCACGAGAACTATGATGAGCCCGGTTGAGAGAATGCCGGTCGATGCAAGCGACAGGATCAGCACGACGGCCGCCAGGCTGGAAGAGGAGATGAAGGCGATGCCGGCGGAGAAGGCAAGCGCGACCGGCCAGGCGTTATCCAAGAGCCCGATGAAGGCGGCAAGCGCCGGTGATTGTCGCATCGGCTCGGTCGCACTGCTCAGGAGATGCAGCGACAGCAACATCAGGCCAATGCCGATCAACGCGGTACCTCCGCCTTGGCGGGCGGTCGATCCACTGCGGTAAAGCACGATCCCGAGAAGGATGACGAGCGGCGACAGCCATTCGATGCCGGTCGCGACGATCCAGGCAGTGACGGCTGTGCCGACATTGGCGCCGAGAAGCACGATCTGCGCCATGCGCGGCTTGATCAGTTCACGCTCGACAAAGGATGCGGTCATGAGTGCGGTCGCTGTCGAACTCTGCAGTGCAATCGTGGCGATCAGTCCGGACAGAAACGAGCGAAGACTGCTACGGGTACCCGTCGCCAGCCCGGTTCTGAGCTTCGCCCCAAACGCCCGTGAAACGCCCTCCTTCACCTGCGCCAGTCCGAACAGCAGCAAAGCAACCGCTCCGAACAGATTGATCATGACGATCGTTGACGTCATCTCGCCACTCGCTCCTGCTGGTTGGTGGACAGATCTGAACCTCAGACCGCGCGTTTCCCTTAGAACCGTCGCCCGCCCCACAACAGGTCCGCCAGGGACGGGCGACAGCCTCTCTGGGAGGAGATGCTGGCTCTACTGCGCCAGCCGGCAGACAGCAGCTCTTCAGCTGCTATTGCGATGTTCAAACCGGCCATGCGATGGCCGAGCAGTGGCGGCAGATTGCTGCGTGTTTCCAGCCATCCATTCATCATGAGCGAAGACCTCGCGTGCCAGCATTTGCCAGCTGTCAGGATCGCTTGCTGTCAGCAACGCTCCGGAGCGTTTTGACGCGTCGTAGGGCAAACCGTCGACGCAAGCCACATAGGCTCCAGCCTCGGCGGCGATCAGCGTTCCCGCAAGATGATCCCAAGGCGTTAGGCGGTCCAGCATCACGAAATCCCCGTGGCCGCTGGCAAACGCACGGTACATGTGAGCCGCGCAACGGTGACTGGAAAACGCCCTTACCTTGGCGAGCCGCGCAAGAATCCCGGGTTTGATCTCTGGTGGCAGGAAATCGGTTGAGACGTATCCGACCATGTCGGGCAGTGGTGCTGGCTGTGACACCGCTAGCCGCCGTTCCGTTCCGTCAGGCCGGATGAGAAACGCGCCTCCTCCCTGCTCGGCCATGATCCAGTCGTCGCTCATGGGGTCGTAGATGACACCTGCGACAGCTTTGCCCTGCCGAACCACCGCTGCCATGACCCCAAACAGCGGCATGCCGGCCACGAAGTTGGCCGTGCCGTCGAGCGGATCGACCACGATTGCACCCTCGGCGTGGTCCAGACGCTCGAGAAGACCGGGTTCCTGCGATGCACTTTCCTCGCCGACGAACAGCACACCCGGCATGATCCGTTCGAACTCGCGTTTCAGGAAGCGCTCGGCCTCTTCGTCTGCTGCGGTAACCAGATCGGTCGCATCGGCCTTCGCACGAACGTCGAGGTCGCGGACGGCCTGAAACCGCGGCAGGATCTCCTGCCATGCGGCCTGCCGAACCTTGTCGGCGAGTTCACGAAGATCGAAGTGCATGGACATCAGCTCTCCTTGCCTGCTCGCGGCTGCCTAGATCCTGCCTCTTGCTTTCGTAGCCGCTCCAGGGTTTATCGTCTTGAGGTAGGAGCGCAGCGCCTCCATCTCGTCCGTCTGGATCGCGGAGAAGCCTGCCTTGAGCAGGCGACCCCAAATAGCGTCGGGATCTTCAAGTGCGGCGCTGTCTGTGAAACCTGGCGAGGCAACGGAATCGAGCGTATTCACCCAGAGCGTAATGCCGGCCTCATGGAAGCGATCCTGGATCGCCTCGACCTGAGACAGATCCCGAAACGACGCTTCGCAGATCAAAGGTTTCAGCTCCAAAGCAAGCTTCACCTGATTTCGCCAATCCTCATGCTCAAGGTGCGTGCGCGCGATGAATGGGACGTCATGCGAGGTAATATTGGCGCGGATCCAGTCGAGATCGTCCTCGCTCTTCAGGTCGGCCCAGAAATCAACCTGTTTCTCGACGCCCATCTGTCTCGCAAAAGCCAGAACCTCCGGAATGACATGTCGATCCTTGATATCGAGGTGGATGAAAATCCTGTCTCGCGTGAGCTCAAACACGTCTCGCAGGCTTGGCAAAGTCTCGTCCGTGAAAGCGTTACCGGGACCGCCGTCGCGGTCTCGCAACGGAAGCGATGTCAGTTCGGCCAGTGTCATCCGCTCTGGCTGGTTGTTTATACCGGCCGTGCGCTCCAGCGTATCGTCATGCAGCAGCACAAACTGGCCATCAGCGGTCCGACGAACGTCGATCTCCACGACATCGTATCCAGCCTCGATGGCACGGCGAATGGAGAGGAGGCTGTTTTCGGGTGCGTTGGTCCAGATGCCACGATGAGCGACAATCGCGCATTGACGATGCGGATCGGCCATATAGTCGAAATAATTCATGTCTTTTCCTTGAGGGCGCCGGGGATGGCCCTGCCGGTCTTCGTGTCGAAGAGGTGCAGGCGGTCGGAGGGGAATGAGAATGCCAAGACGTTGAAGTCAGGTGCGTCCGCGCCGAAAGGCGTGGCGGTACGCAGCGTTTCACCCGCAAGATCCGCTGCGATGATGGAGTGAGAGCCGAGATCTTCCCTATAACGGACCTGGGCCCTGATGCCGGATTGCATGCCGGAATTGCCCACGATGATATCCTCGGGACGGACCCCGAGATGAAAGTCGCCGGTCAGTTGGGATTTCACCACGGCCTGACCGTCAGCCAACCGCAGCGTCGTGCCATCGCCGGATACGGACAGGATATTCATTGGCGGAGAGCCGATGAACCTGGCCACAAAAACGGAGGCCGGCTGATGATAGATTTCCTTTGGCGTTCCGTATTGTTCGACTTCACCCTTGTTGAGGATGAGAATCCTGTCCGCGAGCGTCATGGCCTCCACTTGGTCATGCGTGACGAACACGGTCGTTGCCCCGATCCGTTTGTGGAGTTCGGCAAGTTCAACACGAGTATCATGACGCAACTGGGCGTCGAGGTTCGAGAGTGGTTCGTCGAACAGCAACACGGCGGGCTCGCGGACGATGGCGCGACCGATTGCAACACGCTGGCGTTGACCACCGGAAAGCTGACCTGGCTTGCGGGCCAGGTAGTCGGTGAGCCCGAGCATCTTTGCGACGACCTCCACCCTTGCCTGTCGTTCGGCCTTGGTAAAGCCCGCTATTTTGAGGCTATAGGCGATATTGTCGAACACGGTCATATGTGGATAGAGCGCATAGTTCTGGAACACCATGGCGCAGCCGCGTTCCTTCGGCTCAAGATCCTGGACTTCGCGATCGCCGATGACGATCTTGCCGCCGCTGACACGTTCCAGTCCGGCAATCATCTGCATCAGTGTGGACTTGCCGCAGCCGGAGGGACCTAGAACAACGGTAAACTCGCCAGCCCTGAACTCTACGTCCAGGTTTGGAATGATGTTGAGCTTGCCGTAGGTCTTGCTCACGTTCTGAAGCTTGATATTTGCCGCCGCGATATGGATCGCCGGATCGATGGCGTTCATTGTCATTTCTCCGAAAGGATGAGGCCCTGGACGAGATACCGCTGCAGAAGAGCGATCATCGTTAGAGGAACGATGGATACGAGGATGGCGCCTGCCATGATCAGCGGATAGTCCGGCACGGCGCTATCTTCGACGATGAGACGCGACAGACCGACGACCGCAGTCTGCGTGTCAGCCTTGGAGGAGGCGACGAGCGGCCAGAGGTAACTCGTCCAGCCGCTCAGGAACATCAGGACGAAGAGCGAAGCGAAGCTCGTGCGCGATAGCGGGAGCAGGATATCGAACAGGAAGCGGACTGGCCCCGCACCATCCATCCGGGCGGCTTTGAACAGGTCCTTCGGGAGCGTCAGGAAGAACTGTCGGAACAGGAAGGTGCCCATGCCATGGGCCAGAAGTGGCGCGATCAGACCCATTCGCGTGTCGAGGAAGCTCCATTCGCCGTGAAAGGGGGCGCCGAAGATCTTCGCGATCAGGTCATTCAACCCGGTTGCATCGAGAAGCGCGTTCAGCGGGGAAAAAACGTTGGATGCGACCTGGTAGGTGGTCACGAAGCGCATGTCGAGCGGCAGGATGACGGTCGCGAGGATCAGGGCAAAGGCGACGCCTGCCCATCGAACGTTGAAGTAGACGATCGCATAGGCTGACAGGAAGGACAGGGCGCACATTCCGGTCGCCGTCCCGACCGCAACAGCGAGGCTGTTGAGCATCTGGAGCGGGATAGACGTTTCCGTGAAGATCCGCCTGATGTTGACGAGGAACTGATCGCCGATCGACCAGACGAGCCCATTTTGCAGCATGAATTCGTACGAATGTGAAGCAGTGGTCAAAGTCAGGTAAAGTGGGATCAGGATGTAGGCGGTGCCGATGATGAGGATCAGGCTCGCGACGATATTGATGGTGCGTGCGTTCTCGACCATGGCTTAGCGCTCGTAATTGATGCGGCGGCCGAGCAGCAGGAACTGCAACGCGGCGACGCAGACGAAGAAGACCATCAGGATAACGGTCTGGGTGGAGGCGCCCGACAGGTCGTAGCTGGCAAAACCGTCGAGATAGATCTTGTAGACGAGGAGCGTCGTGGCGCCGCCAGGCCCACCCTTGGTAATTGTGTCGATTAGGGCAAAGGCGGATGTGACACTTTCGGTGAATTCCAGCACCAGCGTCAGGAAGAATTGCGGCATGATCAGCGGCAGCTGCACGTCGAAGATCCGGCGCCACGGTCCAGCACCATCCATGGCAGCCGCCTGAATGACGGTATGAGGAACAGCGCGAAGACCCGCCAGCAGGATCACGAAGTTGAACGGGATGTTGCCCCAGACATGCGCCGCGATCAACGTGACATAGGCGTCGAAGCTGTCGAATGCCGGATTCCAGAGGCCCGGAAACAGTTCGTTGAGCGGCGCCATGACGCCGACGAGCGGATTGAAGATGAAGGCAAACACTAGGCCAATCGACGCGCCGGCAATACCCTTCGGCCAGACGAGTATGTTACGGGCCGGGAGCGACATGCGGATGCCCCGATCGGCGGCAATGGCCAGGATCAGCGGCACGAGCACGGCAAGCGACGAAGCGGTGACCATGAAGATCAGAGTGCGCCAGCTTGCTTTCCAGAACTCCGGATCAGACAAAACGCGGGAGAAGTTGTCCCAGCCGACGAATTCCGAGCCGCCGCCAAAGGGGCGCTCAAGATAAAACGACCAGTAGAACGCCTGGACGATCGGCGCATAGAAGAAGAGAAGGACGAGCAGCAGCAGCGGCGCTATCAGGATGACAGGTAGCCAGCGATGCCGGAACATGGTGGATTCAAGAAACATCGTACACCCCGAACAATGGGATGGCATGAGGCGTAGACGCCCCATGCCAGATTAGCTGATCAGGGAAGTGTGACGCCCTTGTAGGTTTGCTGGAAGCGCCGCAGGAGTTCGTCGCCGCGCTTTTTAGAGTTGTCGAGGGCAACCTGCATGGTCTGCTGGCCCGCAAAGGCCTTCTGTGTCTCCTCAGTCCAGATCTGACGGAACTGGATGTACGACCCGAGGCGGATCCCGCGGGTGTCCGGCGTCGCCGGAGCACTCATCGAGTCGATACCGATGGAAGCGGTGGCGTATTTCGTCGACTTCGCATCCGGGCTTTTGCCGATCGCATCGAGCACGTCGTTCGTGACGGGCACATAACCGGTCGCCGCCGAGAAACTCATCTGCTGTTCTGGCGTGCGGACAAAGTTCAGAAACGCCTTGGCACCGTCGATTTCCTCCTTGCTGTGGCCCTTCATGATATAGATCGAGGCGCCGCCCACCAGGGTGTTGTGACGAGTTTCGCCCCTGTACATCGGCGTCAGGGACACGCTGAGTTCGTACTTGCCTTCGAACGCCTTGGTGAATGTCGTATAGGATCCAGACGAGGCCTCGATCATTGCGCATTCGCCGGACGAGAACGACGCAACAAGATTGCCGCCCTTCGTGTCGCCGTTCAGGCGGACGAGACCTTCCTTGCGCCAGTCGACGAGGTTTGTGAGATGTTTCGCGATCAGTCCCTTGTTGAAGTCGTATTCCGCATCAAGACCGTCATAACCATTGTGCTTGGTGGCTATCGGCTGGCCATGGCGTGCTGCGAACTGTTCGAAGACGATCCAAGGCTCCGCATTAGTGACGAATGGGCACGTGCTGCCCGCGGCCTTCAGCTTTCGGGCTGCGTCTACCACCTCTTCCCATGTTTCCGGGGTCTTGGTGATGCCGGCTTTCTCCAACTCGGTCTTGTTCGTATAGAAGAGAAGGGTCGACGCATTGTAGGGCTGCGCGAAGAGCTTGCCCTTCGACGTTTCATAATAGGAGCGGGCGGCAGAGATGTAGTCGTTCCATTTGACCTCAGGGAGTTCTTCCTGAACGGGTACGACCGCGTCGGACAGCATCATGTCGAGCGTTCCCGCGTCGAGCACCTGCAGAAGGACAGGCGCATTCTTGGCGCGATAGGCGGCAATGGCCTTTTGCATCAGGACTTCATAATTGCCCTGCCCCACGCAGTTGACCTTGTGCGCCGTCTGCGACGCATTGAACGCATCGCATTGCGCCCGGATCGCGGTCTCGACCGGACCCGTATTGCCATACCAGAATTCGATGTTGGCCGCGTTTGCAGTTGCGGACGCGCCAAAAAGCGCTGCGGCGGCAGCAAGCGATGACAGTTTCATAGAGACCTCCGTTTCAGACATCGCCGAGCCCTCCTCGGTCGATTGTGCGATGCCTTAGTTACTCAGGTAGGGTAACAACAATATGACGGAATGCAAGTGGTTGAATGTCGGAAAATTCAACGATATTGGTCTGGTGAGAAATTCTTGGCCGGGGAACTGTACTCCCCCTTGGTAGTCTGGGAGAGTGAAATGGCGTATTCGCCAGATCGACTGATCGCGCCGCATTTCTTTCGACCGACCGACGACATCGTTGCGACGCCAAACGAGCGAACGATCCTGCGCGTTATCTGGCGTAATCCTCGCGTGTCACGCACAGAGCTGCCGGGCATGAGCGAACTTGCTCAACAGACGGTCCATCGCCTACTGGATCAACTTGCAGATCGGGGTCTTGTGCACTTGGGCGAGCCGAAGCCCGGCCTTGGCAAAGGCCAGCCAAGTCCAATGCTGACCTTGAACAGCCGATATGCCTGGACATGCGGGATGTCCGTCAACGCCGACGTCATCGACGTCTGCCTGATGGACTTTTCAGGCGGTCTCCTCGCCGAGACAAACGTTCAATTGGCGGAAAAGACGGTCGCCCAGGCACTTGAACGGGTTCGCGCATGGGTAAACGAACAGCAAAAAATCCTTCAGCTCGATGATGAACGTTTCTTCGGCGTTGGGCTGGGGATCGCCGGTTTCCACGTCAGCGGCACGAGTTTCAATGCATCGCTTCCCCTTCACGAATGGTCGCTGATCGAACTCGGACCACTCGTCACCAGCTATTTCCGGAAGCCGGTATGGGCTCTGAACGGAGGCAAGACCGGCACAGTCGCCGAGGCCATGTTCGGGGTCGGTCGCTATATCAAGGATTTCGCTTATCTCAGCTTCAACTACGGCTTTGGCGGTGGTCTGATTTGCAACGGCGAACTCCTGCACGGAGGCAACGGCAATGCGGGTGAATTCTCCCAGATGTTCGACGATGAAGAAGTGACTCGACGACCCGCTTTGCAGCTCGTCATGGAAAAGTTGAAGTCACGTGGTGTGGAGGTTCCGTCCATAACCTATCTCCGTCGCCATTTCGATCCCCGATGGCCCGGTGTGGAGGAGTGGCTCAACGAGATCACTCCGGCATACAATCGGCTGATCAATGCGATCTGGGCCGTTTATGATCCCAAGGCAATCGTCTTCGGAGGGCAGATCCCAACATCGCTCGCGGACCTTATGATCGAGCGGACCCGATTGTTCGGCAAGCCGCGTTACGGCGTATGGCGCGCCAGCCCAAAGCTCATTGTCTCTGAAATTCTGCCGGACGCGGCAGCCATGGGTGCAGCTGCGACTCCGTTTATGCTGTCGTTTTTTTAGTGCACACATTGTTCGAGCAGTGAGGTCTAAGATCATGCGTCCGACCCGCCCGAATGTTCCGCCGGCACAACCGCAAGAGCAAGGCAGGTCCGCTTGCCGCCTGAAAGAAAAGTTGGTCTACAGATGCAATTCCGCTCTCTGCCCCGTATTGGTGCGCGCCCTAAGCCGCCTTCGTCAGCATTTCAATAAAAGCGCGAACTGCAGGATTGGTGCGGCGGCTTTGCGGCCAAACCGCAGTGATATTGTGCCTCGCGACGGCAAACTCGGACAGGATCGGCGTCAACTGCGCGCGCTTGACCCAGGCGGTCGCGGCAAAACTTGTAGCCATTCCGATTCCCGCGCCAGCCGCGACTGCGGTCATGACACCTTCGCTTGCATCGACAACAATGCCCGATGACGGGACGATTTCGACCTCACGTTCCCTAATACGGAACGGCCATCGAAAAAGCTGGCCCGTGCTTTTGTACCGCAAATTGACCGTCTCATGCTCCGCCAATTCGTCAGGATGTCTCGGGATACCATGTTTAGCCAAATATTCTGGCGATGCGTAGCAGCAAAGGCGATGGGGCGACAGACGCCGTGATAGGAGGCGCGAGTCGTCAAGTTCTCCGATGCGGATAGCCAGATCAACGCCCTCAGCGATCAGGTCGATCATCTGATCGCTGAGACGCAAGTCAATCGTAACGGTTGGGTACCGCTTCCTGAACTCCGCAACTATTGGAACGATGACATGCAGACCGATGGGAAGCGACGCCGCAATTTTCAAGTTGCCGGAGGGGGCGGCGCGGGCGGCCTTGGCCACCTGCTCGATTTCTTCTGCGTCGCGCAGAAGGCGAAGCGCCCGCTCATGCAGTTCTCGCCCCTCAGTGGTCAGCGTCAACGAGCGTGTCGTGCGGGTGAAAAGCGAGACCCCGAGGCGTTGTTCAAATCGCTGAACGCTCTTGCTGACGGCCGACGGGGAAATGGATAGCGATCGGGCCGCGGCCGTGTAGCTTCCCAAAGATCCCGCTTTCGCGAAAGCGATGAGGCCGGTCAATCTGTCCAAGGCGATTTGTTCCGTCATGGAATTATTAAAGTGAATTGCAGCGCGATTATCAATGCCGAAACGACATCTTATTTTCTGAGAGACAACAGAATTGCAGAGAGATGAGGTTACAATGACCCAGATGATGCAAGCAGTCCGACTGCACGAATTCGGTGGACCCGACGTTTTGGTGTATGAGGATGCTCCTCAGCCGGTGCCAGCGAGTGAGGAACTGCTGGTTCGTGTCCATGCGGCGAGCCTCGATCCACCGGATCTTTATTTGCGTGACGGTTATCGAGCCTTGCCTCCCGAATGGCGACCCAACGCTACCTTTCCGCTGATCCTTGGCACCGACGTCTCAGGTGTCGTCGCGGCAACGGGCAAGCAGGTCACGGAATTCAGTGTTGGGGATGAAGTCTACGCCATGGTCCGCTTCCCCGAGGACCTGATGAAAGGGAGTGGTGCTTACGCCGAATACGTCAGCGTGCCTTCATCGGAACTGGCGAAGAAGCCGTCGGGAATAGACCACCTCCACGCGGCCGGCGCGCCGATGTCGGCTCTGACAGTCTGGCAGTTTCTCGTGGAGCTAGGCCATGATGCACCCAACCCCTTTCAGTCCTTTCCGCATGCCCCAATTCCGCTTGAGGGCAAACGTGTCCTGATCAATGGCGCGGGAGGGGGCGTCGGCCATCTGGCAGTTCAGGTTGCGAAATGGAAGGGTGCTGACGTCACCGCGGTCGCCTCCGGCAAGCACGAGGTACTTCTGCACGAACTCGGCGCCAGCCAGTTCATCGACTACACCAGGACGTCCGTCGATGCAGCCGGACAGGATTTCGATCTGGTGATGGATGCCGTTGGGGGGCCAAACATTGAACGCTTCTTGAGCGTCATCAAGCCGGGTGGGGCTCTCTTCCTTGTCAATCCGTTGGGCTTTTCCGGCCACGAGGAGGCTGCCAGGCGTGGGATTACCGTCTCATCCATCCAGGTTCGCTCAAACGGCGAGCAGCTGGCTGAAATCGGTCGACTGCTTGACGACGGCATAATTCGCATCGTTATCGACAGAACGTTTCCGATGGCGGAAGCATCTGCTGCCCATCAGCGGGCTTCGCAAGGCAGCATTCAAGGCAAGATCGTCCTCAGGGCGGTTTAATGACATCAGGCCACTAGAGCGCAGCCAAACTGCTGAGGGCCCAACAGGAAGGTAATCATCATGCTGATCGTAACGGGATACATGCACGTCGATCCATCCGACGCTGCGCAATTTCTTAACGAACTAAAGGATCTTGCGATTGTGACAAGACGGCGGCCTGGAAACATCTCCTATGATGCCGCACTAGACGATCCCGGTACGGGCAGGCTGCTGATCGCGGAACGCTGGACCGATCAGGAGGCGCTGAGCGCTCATCTTGATGCACAGCAGACGAAAGCATTCGTTGCACGATGGCAGGGACGCATGCGGGGCGATGTGAGGAAGTTCGATGCTTCGAATGAAAGGGGCTTGTTGGATTGAGGCTCGCATGGAGCCTCAGCGGTCGCGGCCTGTCCGCCATCAACGCCTATGAGACAGAACTGGTTTAATTGAGAAGAGAGGATTTTCGGCTCATCGTAGCTCATTCAAAGGAAGCGAAGATGAGACAGAAAACCGGGCCGCAGACATCGTCGGCCGAGAAGACGATCAAGGATATTCGCCGCGCGACGAACAAGCTGCATTCGTCGAAGGAGAAAATTCGCATTGTGCTGGAAGGTCTGCGCGGTGAAGACAGTATTGCCGCGATCTGCCGCCGCGAAGGGATCTATGATGCCTCCACCCCCCAGGCGCTCAGGCACTGGCATGCGCGCCGCGTGAAGGGCATGCCACCTCATGTCGTCAGAGAATCCTTCGGACCTTTGTTCGTTGGTGAAGATCAGGTCGGAATGGGTCAGCAGAGCGAAGCGTTTTGCCGCCGACTTTCCGTTCCATTCTATCACCTATGCCGAGACCATGTGCAGGCGACAAGAATGGCGCCGTGGTTTTCTCATCCGAAGTCGAAAGTTGATGTCTGGGAAAATGCGGGCCACTGGATCATGCAGGATCGCGCGGATGACGTGAATGCCGCCATGCTTGGATGGATTGGCACTCTCTGAGTCATTGAAGAGCATTTTTCCAATGCTCGATGCGCCGAAAGCTGTCCCGTTTTGAGGAACTTTATCCGTGCCGTTCTCCATGTTGGCTTGATGCTGCCTATTGTGCGGAAGACATCATGGAGAACGTGCCGCGGGACAGCTGCTCCTGCAGCCTTGCCTTGGGGCAAGCAGAGCAGCGAAGCGATAGAGTTCGGCCTGGTCACCTCCTGTATTTTCCCGGCGCGCATCCGATCACGCGCTTGAACGCCGTGCTGAATGCAGAGTCTGACTGATAGCCAAGCGTAGCGCCGATCGCCGATAAGGAGAGCCTCCCCTCTGTCAGGTATTCACATGCCAGCAGCATCCGCCAGCGCAGGACATAATCGACCGGTGACGAACCCGTGACTGATTTGAACCTGAGGGCAAATTTGGAGCGCGACATGCCAGCTATTTTGGCAAGTTTCGGCAGGGTCCACGGCGCGCCAGGCTCCGCGTGAACTGCTTGGACCACCGGAGCCAGTTTTGGATCACCCAAGGCAAACAGCCAGCCGGTTCGCTCGCCGGCATCTGAAAGATAGAGCCTGAGGGCCTGAACCAGGAGAAGATGCGCAAGATTTTGGACCACAAGCCCGTGACCCGGCTGCGTTCCCGTCAATTCCTGCCGCATACGGTCTAGGGACCAGCGCAAACCTGCTTTTTCATCCTCATCGCGCAGGCGCATGATCGCCGGCATGACCCCCATCAGCATCTTGGTATAGTCACCTGAAAATGCAAAATGCCCGCCCAGGATCAAAGTGTGAGCGCCGCCACCCAGGGTCGCGATCCCGCCGCTCCAGTCGGATTCTAACAATTGGCCAATAGGTGTTGCCTCGAAACCCAGATCCCTTGCCAATCGGAATCGTTGTCCGTTTGGCAGGAGAACGCAGTCGCCTTCCTCTAGCAGAACAGGTTCGGGCCTGCCTTCGACGGCAAGCCAGCAGCAGCCCGAGACCACCGCGAAATATTTGATGCCTTCGTGTGTCTCGAATTGCAGAGACCATTGGCCACCAAGGTTGAAGCCGCCCGCCACAGAGGTATGTGGCTTCAGAAGCGAGATCAGTTCGGACAGAGGATCTATCAGCATTTTGGGACAATCGCGAAAGAATGAAGGACTTTCTATTATGGATCGGATCGCCTTGGGAAGATATCTCTCGGTTCCGCCTACGCAGGTGTGAAAAAGGTAAAGCAAGCAGGAGATCCCAATGATCAAGATGGCAATCACATTTAAAAGAAAGCAGGGAATGAGCGTCGAGGAGTTTCAGGCCTATCGTCGCGATGTTCACGCGCCGCTGCTCTTCGCTATTCCGGAAGCCGAGCTCATTCGTCGGTTTGTTGTTTCGTTTCCGATTGCTGCACCGAATTGGCCGGAACCGAGCTATGATGCGCTAGTAGAGGCCTGGTTCGACAGCGTCGAGGACATAGATGCCCTCTACTTCTCCGAGAACTTCCAAACGATCGTTGATCCCGACCACGTCAATTTCATTGACCTCTCGACGGCACAGCGGATGATTTCTCAGGAAATCGTTGTGGTCGAATAAGCGAGACATGGACCTATTCGCAGCTGCCGCTAGAAAACATTTTACATCAGAGCGGCTGATCGACGTCCAAAAAACATGATGTGACGGTGCAGAAACCCCAGCATCTGCCTGCGATCAATCCACGTTGATTCTGGCGCTCACCACTGCCTCGATCCGAAATAATATCCGATCTTCATCGCGCTCATCGCGTGACGCGGCGGCATTCACCAAGGTGGCGACAAGCTGCATAACATCCTGCACCAGATAAGGTGCAGCGGTATGTCCGCTGGCCGTGAGGATAGCAGAGAGAGCAACTGAAACCCGTTGGCGCACCGGATCGATATCGCCTTCGGCATCGAGCCGACCTTCTTCGACCTCAAGCAGCTGCGCCAGCACAGGTCGGCGCAGCTGCTGGTTTACCGCGACGCGCAAGAAGCAGCCAAGCGCGGACGAACCTAGCTGGGTCACATCGATCTGCTTTACTGCCAGCTCCAATGTTTCCAGCTCGCGACGGATCAGCGCCCGCGTGATCGCATCCTTATTCGGGAAGTACTGATAGAGCGATCCCACGCTCACCCCGGCCCGCTCGGCGATGGCGTTTGTGGTAAATGACGGCAGTCCCCCGGTCTCCAGAATGCGAGCCGCGGCTTCAATGATCACCTCTACGGTGGCGGCCGAACGCGCCTGGCGCGCGGATTTACGCGGTTTCATGGCGCTGTGGTCGGGTGTTTTCGTCATGAAAAATGCGAGTAGTGGGCAGCGGCTGGATTGGATAACCTTACTGCATCAATTCCCTTTTTAGAAGTCCACGAGAATGATCCCAATCGAAGACAATAACGCCCTTCTGGCCGAGGTCGCTTGTGCCGTACAATGGGCCGGCCAGACACTTTTGACCCGCTTTCGCACCATCCCCCCGCCGACCACCCTTGCGGAACTTCTCGGTGGCATTGAAGCCAACGACGCTGCTGTAGAGGCTGGGTTGCGGGATGCCCTGCTTGCCGCCGTTCCTGGGTCGCAGTGGGCAGCTGATGAGGAGGAGGAGGGCCCGCTTCCCGACGGCGATTGGTGGGTTGTTGACCCCGCTGAAGGCAACGTCAATCATCTGCATGGTCGACCTGGCTGGGCTGTGACAGCGACACTGGTCCGCGACGGCGAGCCAATGTTAGTGGTAGTCGATGTGCCTCTCACGGGAGATACCTACACCGCGGTCGTTGGGCGAGGTGCTTTCCTCAATGGCAAGCCAATCAAGGTCTCGGCCAAACGAGAACTGTCGGCCGCGATCATTGCGAGCGGGCAGGCCAGCCCAGGTGAGCCGGAAGTCGTCCGCATGGCAATGATAAAGTCGGCGGCAAAGTTGCTCGATGCGGCCTTGCTGGTGCGTTTGTCCGTACCCAGCACGGTCGAACTGATCGATGTCGCGACCGGGAAGCTTGACGCTTTTTGGCAGCACGGCAGTGTGCGCGCCGGATTGATCGGCGGGGCGCTACTCGTCCGCGAGGCAGGCGGAAGAGTCGTCAACCTTACAGGCGAGCGCTGGACTGCAGCCTCCGCCGATTTTCTCGCCGGTCCTGCCACGCTGGAGCCTGCCCTCCTTGCTGTCCTTTCATGAACCTCTTAGTAGATCCAATGATAAAAACACCGTCAACTATCGCAATCCTCGGGGCCGGACGCGTTGCAACGAGCCTCGCATCGGGTTTCGCCAAATCGGGACACCAGATTATCATCGGTGTTCGTGATGCCGGACACCCTGCCAGCTGGAGCGGCCCTGAAGTCCGCTTCGCTACGCACCCCGATGCAATCGCTGCGGCAGACGTCGTATTCAACGCTACACCCGGCGACAGCAGCGTTGACAGGCTGGGAGCAATGGCGGATGCGCTTGCTGGAAAGCTCCTCGTCGACGTCGCCAATGCGACGGGAAGAGACGAGCGCGGCGCGCCGTCTGGCATGCTCTACTTTAATGACAGCCTCGCCGAACGCCTCCAGTCGGCACTCCCGCTGACCCGTGTGGTCAAAACGCTCAACACTATGCTGGCGCCGGTGATGAGCAATCCGGCGATGGTCTTAGGATCGCCTGCTGTGTATTTGTCCGGAAACGACGCAGACGCTAAGGCGACGGTGCGGGCATTGCTGATCGAAATGGGCTGGGTCGACACACAGATACTTGACCTCGGCAGTATTGAAACTGCCCGCGGTCCAGAAGCCGTCATTTTGCTGGCGACCGATGTGATGAAAGTCACGGGCTTCAAGCCGTTCGCCATATCGCCGGTCAGCTGACCTTCAGTACGCACGACGCCGTCCGGCTCAACCCTCGCTCGGGGTTGAGCGTTCCACACCGCGTCGCCTCTTGCATCCTGACACCTCTGTGCCGCGTTGTCCTCAGTCAGCACTTGGCGCCACTCACGGATCACCGAAGACCCTCTGGCAATAGTCTCTCAGATTTTCGGGCCTATCTGCGTTGCCGCGATAGGCGATATGCCCATCCGGCCGCACCAGTATCAGCGAAGCCTTGTTCAGCCCATAGGCCGCATGGGCTTCATGGTCCAGATCGGAAAAGGCAATAAGGTCGCCTTCTTCCGGCGTGGCTGCTGCGAGAACATATTTTGGTCGCACGAAATCCCAATCAGCAACTTGTCTGCAAGCCTGCCGCAAAACGGGAAGCGCTTCCTTGTCTCGTCCGTCAAACGCAAGGAGCGACCAGCCCCAGCTCAGTCCACCCGGGTTATAGATCTGTTGAAACAGGGTCGTGGAACTGCCGTCCGTGGCAATGACTTGGGTATCCGGTGCCCGATCACCCGCTTTGGGACTTCCACTCGTAATCTTATCCGTGAGGCTAGTGAGTTGGTCCTCGTTCAGCGGGCTCTCTGGATAGCTGACAGACAATTGCTGCAGGTCGTCGGTGCCCTGGATCAGGGTTCCGATGTCAGGAATGACACGGGCGGCGAGATCCATCGCGGCGTCTTTGAGGGAGCCGCGATAGATGCTGTTCTTGAAGCCGCGGAGCTGCTGGTCATCGAGACGACGATGCTCTCCTCCCCGCTCCGAATCATAGGAATCAAGCACTGCTCTGCCGGCTTTGCCGTTGAGCACCATGGCCATTCGCCATGCGATGGCGACAGCGTCGTGGAAGCCGGAGTTCATGCCCTGACCACCGGTCGGCAGCGACTCATGACCGGAATCGCCAACGAGAAACACGCGGTCTTTCGCATAGTGCTCTGCGGCGCCATGCTGAAAACGGGTGTGATTGATCCAGATCGGATCATTTAAGGTCAGCGTCTCGTCTTCCGTCACTTCTCGAGCGAGAGCTTGCAACTCCTCAAGCGTTGGGTCCCGATCGGGAATGCCGGTGTCATCGGACAGGAAGAACATCCGGTGATAGCCCTCCCACACAGGCAGCACGCCGGCAAACCCACGGTGGAAGTAGAATAGCCAGATCCGGTCTCGATCGATGGAGCGCCGCCAGGATAGTTTTGCGTCGATCTGGCGGCTGATGACGTTCGGCAGCTTTTCGTGCTTGAATTCGAGGCCGAGTTCCTTCCGTACAAAACCGGAATTGCCGTCGGCGCCAATTAGGTAGCGGCAGCGCAGCGTCTCAATAGGTTCGACGACGGATTGGTTTTCATCGTCGCTGACCGTGCCAATGGTGACCAGCACCCCGTCTGCGTCCTGCACGAAAGACAGGACCTGGCGACCGCGCTCGACCTGTCGGCCGGCCTTCTCGATCTCGGCCGACAGCGTTTCTTCGATGACGTTCTGGCCGCTGTAAAGCACCGGACCATAAGGGCTCGGGACAGCCGCGACATCGACCGGATCGACGGGACGACCGTTCAGAAGCGTGTTCACCTTGGTGATGCGGTAGGATTTTTCCGCGAGCGCATCGCGCACGCCGATGCTTGCCAGAAGCTCCTGCGGACGCGCCCAGACATTATTGGCGCGCGAGTGGGTACGCGGCGTTTTACGCCTTTCGAACAGGCGGAAATCGACGCCATGATGAGCGAGCGCGCAGGCGGTGGTGAGACCGATGGGACCCGCGCCAATGATGATGACATCGGCATCAAAGCCGTCACTTCTATGGGACATAATCTCTATCATTCCTCGTTATGATGATGGGGTTCGCCGGCATGCGCCGCCAGATCGAAGCTTTCGTCGAGCACCGCGCTCATTTCGCGCAGGACGTCCATGGCGATCGCAAGACGCTGCTCGCCGATGCGGGCCAGGATGCGCTGGTCAAGGGGACGCACGGCGGTTTCGGCCTGCTTCAGCACCGCGTGTCCGGCAGCGGTGAGCACCACGAGCTTGGAGCGTCGGTGATGGGGATTGGGCTCCAGCCGCACAAAACCCTGAGTAACCAACAGGTCAGTCACGCGCTGCACAGCCTGGCGGGTCAGGCCCATGTTGCGGGCGATATGGGCTACGGGCAGAGGGGCCGCTGAATAGCCAAGGGCACCGAGTACCTGCCACGATGGCGTCGCCTTAACGGCCTTTTTGCACTGACTTGATATCGGGCTTTGATGACCGAGACCTCGCTAGCCCACTTCAGACGCCACCGCTTTCCTGCCGAGATCATCGCCCATGCGGTGTGGCTCTATTTTCGGTTCCCGCTGAGCCTGCGCGACGTCGAGGATCTGTTGGCGGAGCGCGGCATCAACGTCTCATTCCAGACCGTCTCGGAATGGGCGGCGAAGTTCGGTTTGAAATTTGCTTATCAGCTCCGGCGGTGCTCACGGGGTCACTTTGCCGACAAGTGGCAACTCGATGAGATGGTGGTGACGATCAAGGGAAAGAAATACTGGCTGTGGCGCGCCGTCGATGCGAATGGTTACGCTCTTGACGCCCTGCTGCAAAGCCGAAGGAACAAGAGGGCCGCCCTGCGTCTGATGAGAAAGCTGCTCAAGAACCAGGGCGCCACCCCGCGCGTGATGGTGACCGACAAGCTGCGTTCCTATTCTGCCGCAAAATCCCAGTTGATGCCGGGCGTCGAACATCGCTCGCACAAAGGGCTCAATAATCGGGCCGAGAATTCTCATCTTGCAGTGCGACGACGAGAGCGACGCATGATGCGCTTCAAGTCCGCGCGACAATGTCAGCGTTTCGTCTCAACTCACGGCCAGATTGCCAATCTCTTTCTTCTCCACCGGAAATTTCTGACCGCCGCAGACTATCGCCAGCTTCGCGCTCACGCCACCTCGACCTGGCGGGAAATCGCTTTGTCGATTGCCGTCTGAAACACGCGACACACGTCTTCACCGCGCGCTCCAAACCGTTAAGGCGACGCCACCCCTAGTAGGAATGATTTTGGTGCAGCTCAATCGTCCTTTCGAAATGATTGCGAGCGCTATCGAGGAATACACTACAGCACGTGTTCTCGCGGAAATGTTCCAAGACGAACTAGATCAACATCAGCAGAAGAACACGACGAAGCCTTCTCAGCTCTTTAAACCCGGCGTTGTTTCCGACATCGAAATCAAGGGCCTTTCGTTCGCCTATGCTCAAGGGGTGCCTGCTATCCTCAACCAAGCCTCCTCACACTTTAGAACTGGCGGTATAAACTTTATCGTGGGACCGTCAGGCGTTGGCAAATCAACCTTGCTGAGCATTCTGCTTGGAATCAATGAAGGTTATGAAGGCTCGGTTCGAGTCGGTGATGTAGAACTGAAAGACATCGAACGCGGATCATATCTTTCATCATTAGGATATGTGCCGCAGGAGCCCATGATGATGAACATGAGCCTGCGAGACAATGTACGTTTTGGCCGCGATTATCCGGACGCTGACGTCACAAAGGTTCTGGAGGAAGTTCAGCTAGGCTCTAAACTCGCGAGTCTCGAGCAGGGTCTCGATTTCCTCATCGGCGAACGGGGTCAGTTGCTGAGCGGTGGGGAACGACAACGATTGGCTATAGCTCGGGCAATGTTGGGAAGGCCCAAAGTCCTGATCTTGGACGAGGCTAGTTCGGCATTGGATCAGCACACCGAAGCTAGCATCTTTAGTAACCTCCGTAAAACCGCAAGAGATACCATCATCATAGCGGTGACCCATCGGTCGAACATCATTCTAAATACCGACAAAATCCTCGACTTGTCTTCAGGTAAGAACGATGTCAGACCTCGGATGGCGAAGGATGTTCCCCAAAGTGTTAAACTTGTTGACGACAAGAAGGCGACGTATCGTGCCGTTGGAAACAGGGACCGGTGAGCAGTGTGCAAGGAGAAAGATCGAATGCTTGGCTGCAATCAGTCTGTAGACCCATTTCGGAGCCGACTTGCACCGAGGCTCTACGCGATCTTGGCGCGGTCAGCGAGGACGGGTGTCGTATTTCGGCGCGGTCCGAGCCGACTGGTACAGCTCATCCGATGGGACTTACGAACTGACACATTTGAACATGGCCAATGGTTTAGTGGGCGCATCTACGAAAGACGTTGCGACCTTAGCCCGTCCGGAAAACTATTGGTCTATTTCGCTGCAACAAATCGTGCTCCCTATGGAAGTTGGACTGCCGTATCAAAGCCGCCGTTCTTATCAGCCTTGTCGCTTTGGCCCAAAGGAGACGCGTGGGGCGGCGGGGGTCTCTTTCAAGATGAAAATACTCTGCTCCTGAATCATGAGTTTGAGGATAGCAGTTGGTCGCTCGCACCAGGATTTGGATTAAAGCGAGGAATGCGAGTTTACCCGTGCGGTGTCTGGTCGGGACGTGGAGAAGATGAACCCATCAACGGGGACAGACTTGCGCGTGACGGTTGGCGGGTGATCGATGCAGCTGAGGAGCAAGTCAATGCGATAAACGCGTCAACCGTTCACAGTTTCCGAAGGCCCCGCGTTCTACAAAAATTGGCTAAGAACGGGCGGAGCCTTCAGATGATTCTTCATTCGATCGGCCGCAGTCAAAAAGCTTGGTACGGGCTGGACTACCGCGTGATTGACAGGGGTGGAGCCCTGCTTGTCGATCTTCCGGAAACGGATTGGGCAGAGTGGGATGGTGGCGATTTAGTGTTTGCACGAGCGGGATGCATTTATCGGCTCGCAAAAAGCGGCTTCCGATCTGGTGACGTTAGACCTCACAATTTATTCTCACGCCTACATGATTTTAATGCCGCACGGTTTACCGAGCTGGCGCCACCGCCAGCCGCTCTTCGTTACTGATGCATAGGGCTTTGTCGGCAACTCTGGCACCTTCATCGACTCCATCGGATACCCCGACAAGTAGAGATCGCCTTTACATCGCCCGGGAAAAATATGGCGGCGTTGTAACCGACACGGTGAATGTTGGCTATTGAGTGGATACTTCCCACGCCACGTCGCCTTTGTACGAAGACGGTTGTGTTGGTGCCATTAGAAGCGAGAAAGTCGAAAAAAGGTAGGATAATTGCCTTGATGTGGGCTACGATATTGTTTGGCTCAGGCATCCAGCACGATGGGGGCAAGAATTTTAGCTCAACATAGGCGGCGCGTCCCACTTGCTTATTACTGGTTATAAAACCGTCAACACACAGGACAAAGTTCGCGACATGGATATCGAGATGGGTCGGAAATCTTAGCGCGATGTTGTCGCCAACAGGCTCGTAAGCATACTTGGAGTTGGGCCTATTTGGGCGATGGCGCTCGAGGCCTCGCTGTCGCCCGCTAGATGCTTCCACGCAGTCCAGATATGCCTGCGTCCGATGGCCTTTGACGCGGCGGCGTTCGCTTGGCGGCAAGCCCGGCAAGGCGAAGCTCCGGTTCAGGGCCCAATGCATGCTTGAATTCATCTTTGGTTTTGGGTTGGGCCGAAGCGCCCGAACGCAATAAACCAGAAGGAGGCACCGATTAGTGTGGCATGCAGTGCGATAAAAAGCGCGCCAAAAGTGACCGACAGCGCAGAGAACCCACCCGCTTGGCCTCCTCCAATAAGTACAGTCAAACCTACCGCAAAAAAGCCCAGAACACAGCTGCCGAGAACCGTTGATTTTAAATCCGTGAGGCCAAGGTGACGCGCCACAAGGAATGACGGTATGCCGAGGAACCAGCTGAACGGATAGGTAAATATGAGGATTAGCGCTGCGCCGTGAGATCCCATTAGAAGTGTTTGTAAGCCGGCAGATACTAAAGGTGCCAACAAAAAACCAGAAACGCATCGCATAAAATAAATGTAACTGCGTTGCATCTTCATTTTATTCTTTTCGTGTTCCTGCTTGCCATGCGTGGATTGGTGGCTCGCTTTCGGTTGCGCAAATAGTCTTACAACGTTGATGCGACTTCGCAGAAATTGTCCACGACGACACGCCCTAAATCCGCTTTTGTGCAGCCCGGTTGAAGTTCATATTACACTTGGATGGCAAAGAGCTTTAAAACGAATAACGAGATATTGAGCGGCTGCAAGATCAAACGTCGCGACGATGCCTTTTACAGTGAAGCTCGCTTTTGTCGTAGAGACTACGGGTAGAACGGCCGTGATCGCCGGACACCTCCCATCACAAGAAACTCTCCGTCGCTGTTCATCGGCAGCTCGACCTTTTTGGAATCCGTTTGAAAAATGACTGTCTCTCCCTCAATGTTCCAAATTGCTCCAACGCCAAAATCGATCACAACAGCATAGGTTGTTGGGTCATCGAGTTTGCAGGACATCAACCTCAAGACGTCACGTCCGTCCGGCATTCTATCTGTTAGCGCGATTTGATGCCGGTCAAAGCCCTTAAAGCCGAGTCGCGCCAATTGAAGTGTCGCCTCCGTATGGCAACAGCCGCGGCCGTATCCAGAGCCTCACCCACAATCTTCAAGGTTTCCTTTTATTGAGGCCTCTGCCAAAGCGACGCCACCAAGGGCGATTTTCTTCATATCTGCTGTGTCGGCATCTAGAGCCTTAACATAGTACTTAATCTGACGCTCCGAGCCTGTGGCAATGAGGCGACACGACAAGTCATAATCTTTCTGTTTCGCGATTCTGCTGAAATCGCCCTTCAATCGGTCCAATCCCGCCTTGTCACCCGCATTGTAGAAAGCCGTCATCTTCTCGCGAAGCGCTACCAGTCTGGCGTAAACCTCCGCGTCCGCGCCCACCGCCGTTTGATCTTTGACACCATCGGGTCCCTTTTTTGCGGCGATTTCGACAAGCCGCCTCGCCATAGAGGGGAGGTCCACCATTGTTAAGCTGGCGAACTCCGCTTTCGCAATCTGAGGCTGTATCAAGAGAAATCCAGCGACGATCTTGGGCAAACAGGTGGGCATTCGATGGCTCCTCACTTCTTCTGTCGCACTTTGTCTTCTCTCGAAGAAAGATAGCCGCTTATAGCTGCTGGCGGCAGTTACGTTGCTGATTTAAAGCGGTATTAACTGACATTCCAACCGCGGATCGCGAACGGCGACTGGAAGCTGGCAATGGAATTCAGCAAGGTCAAATAGAAAATTTTTATACTTATTCATAAAATCAAAAAATTTGTAATTATGCAACTTGTGCAGGATGATCTGTTGCCTGACTTCAGGCAGGCGTTTGCCAAAATATATGTCTTTCCGCAGCCGATCGTTCTCCGGCTGTTTGCGAATGTCGATGTTACGACGGCACAAGCGCCCAGTTAGAAATTTTGCAAGGTGTCGCAAATGACAGGTTCTGGTTCAGTGAGTACGTCTGTTTCTCACAATATCTATCGCTCGCCCATAAAATTAACCGTTATGACGACGATCATTCTCGGTTTCGCTTCCGTTCTCGGGTTTATAGCTTATGCGCGGTTCGCTGATCGCGCGCGGGTGCCGCTCGATCACACCATCTACTGGCTGATTGGGCTTTCCGGTTTCGCGGTGGTCCTATTTTGTGTTCGGGTCCTGCCGCTTTGGAAGCATGTCGCATCGCCTGCAATCAGTTTGTCAGCCGATGGGATAACCTTTCCCGGCCATCCCACCGCAACCTGGAAGGATATCACGGAAAACGATTGGCATAGTCTTGGCGTCATTTTCATCACAGCCGGAGCCACTGTCGTTGTGCGGGCAAGAGGAAAGAGGATGGGTAGTGAAGCGATGACGCTTACGTGCAGCGCAGACGAATATTTTGCTTTGTGCGACAAATTCCGTGCCCGGGTAACACATCGTGACTAAGTGTTCTGTGTCCGACAAAGAGATCGCGGCCGTTTTCACCCGTTGGCTGTTTGGCTTTACGCTGGGTTATGCTGCAACTGGCTTCATAATGGACGTCCTACTTGGTTTTGCGCCGCCCGCGCACATGATGGGTATCGTCATAGTTTCTGCAGCCTCGCTGATTGCAGGCGATCGTTATTACAAGCGCACAGGCATTTTACCCGAGGCTACGCTGGCGTGGCGCGTATCCGCTTTGTTTATGCTCGTTAACATTGTCGTGATGGTCGTGATGACGGCGCTGGTTTCGCTGATTATCCTTTTAATGGGGGGCGAGATATTGTCGTCCCAGGATCTGACTCTCTATTCAACCTATCGCTGGGTTATCCTTGCGCTCATCGCGATGATGCTGCTCATCGAATTGCTGGGCTGCCGGATCTGCTTCAGTCTGGGCGCGCGGTCTGCGAGGCAGTACCTCCAAAAGCGGGCCGGTGACAACGTCTCCCGATCGCCTTGACCGCATTATCTTTGCCAAATTGCGGTTGCCACGGCGTACGCGCCTCCTTCAACTTTTATCAAAGGTTCAATTCTCATGATGCCAAAGTTGGTGATCGGCTCATTCGCCGGTTTGATGTTCGCCACCTCCGCGCACGCGCTGGACGGACAACGTTTTCTGAATGTCATTAATTCGCTGACCAAGCCGCAAGGCACAATCGTGTCTGCCGGCAGTGTCGAAGTGAACGGCGACGACGTCCATTTGAAATCCGTACAGCTGACGTTTCCTGCACTCGAGCATGACAGCCTCGAGATCAGTGACCTGACATTCGAAGACGTACAGCCGCTCGCTGGCGGTGGATATGTCATTGGCCGATTGTCCTTGCCGGATTTTAAGCTGGCAGAAGAGGATGTAGGCTTTTCCTACGAAGGTGTGGAACTGCAAAAATGTCAGATTTCAGGTAATCCCAAAGGTGTAACGCTTAACGAAATATCATTCTGTGAAGTGATGAAAACCGGTGCCGTCTCGCTTATCGATAAGGGGCGTGAACGCCTGCGCTTTGGTAGTTCGCATTTTACTGCGACACGCCAGCCGGATGACACGGGGCTCGGTTTTGATGGCAGCGTCGACGACTTGTTGGTGTCCTTCGAAGATACGTCTGATGCGCTTGACGAGGTCGGAGCAACCTGGAAGGCGATCGGAGTGCCGGAAGGACGGGGATATTTCAGGACAAAGGGCAGTTGGACGCTGGCCGACGGTCGCTTGACGCTTGCCGACAATGTACTTTCAATTGGCGACATCGGCACTTTGACTCTCGGTTTCGATGTTTCCGGCTACACGTTGAAGGCGATTTACGCGTTGCAAGACGCGACTGCTAAAGCCGAACAGGAATATGCGAGCCAACCGGAAATGAAGGCCCATGTTCTAACAGCTGCGATGACTGATCTATCGCAGCAGGTCAGTCTTCATTCCGCTCGCATCAGGTTTGAGGACGATGGCATCACGGGGCGTCTCATCGCTCTGGCGGGGCAGGGGAAAATGGATGCGCCTACAACAGCCAAGCTGATGTCTATCTCTGCTACGCAGAAACTCACAGAATTACAGCCCCTTCTCGGCAAAGTTCTGGTGGACGATCTAACAGCAGCAGTGACGGCATTCCTTCAAAAACCGCAGAACTTTGAACTTTCCACCCAGCCGAAGCAGCCTTTAAAGCTGCAAGACATAATTACTACAGCGCGAAATTCTCCCGACATGTTGCCCGGACTGTTCTTGATCAAGGTCACAGCCAATGAATGAGTGCCAGGATAGGAAGCAATCAAGAAGGGCGGCAAACCGCGGGATGTCAAAAATCGGAATTGAAAAGGCTTTTGTTGATTTCAAGCGGGCTGCCGCTGGATGACTCCATTTTTGCCTGCAGTCGAGGTGTTTCTCATCGGGTCATTCAAGCTCTAGATAGCGAATGGCATCCCTGAGCGACCATCAGGCACCCGTTTATGCCGGTGCCATCCATTTCATTAAACAGAAAGGAAAATTATGACGCGTCTTACTCGTCTCCCTGCGGTTTCTCTAATCGCGGTATCAATTTTCTCTGCATCACTGGCGGCTGCAGAAGATTCAGAGAAACTCTATAACGGGGCCCGCAATCAGCTGGGCCTTATCAAGTACTGCGTCGAACAGGGCCACTCGCCGGCCCAGGCCGTCACCAATTATCAAAAGATCATCGCGACCCTACCGGAGCCAAAAGATATCTCGTCTGGCGATCGATATGAAAAAGAGGGCGTGGCGGGGAATAACTTCGATGGGGAAACGTCAGTGTCTATGCAGGCGATCGCCGAAGGTATGGGCATCACTGTCGCCGATCGGTGCTCGCAACTGACAGCTCTTGGTAACCAATGATTCAGCATCCAGCCTTCCCGCTCGCTACGGCGCAGTTGGTCGGTCTGTAATCGCAAGTGCTCGCATGAGCAAAAATGTCCAAATGAAAGCAAACAGCATGCCTAGAAAATCCCTTCTTATTTTCTTCTCTGCCTTTGTCATCATGGCGCCAATCACTAGCCTCGCCCAGGAAGCTGGACTAGCAGAGCGGAGGGCCATGGCCGCCTATTCCAAGGACGTATGGCCTTCCATCGAAAAGTCCATCCAGGAGGCCGCAGGCTTTCCAGTGGCGGTATCGCTTGATCTCGGCAGGCTTGCCCTGCCCGGATACGCTGATTCCTATAAAAGCGACGATTACCTTCGTAAACCAATCATTGACCCACTGTTGAAATCGCTTGCTGCCATCAGTCACGACGAAATGGGTAAGGAAGCTCTTCAGAGCAAACTGAAAAAAATCGTTATTACCTACGACGAAGCGACAGCCCCCGCGTCGAATTATGAGAATGGTGTGGTCTTCGAGAGCGGAAATCTCACGATCAACTGGAAGCCGTTTACAAATGTCGATGAAATTGAAGCAAGATCACAGGCGGTAACGACGGTTCTCGAGAGCAACCTCTGAGTTTTTTTTCCCGAAAGACTGCGAGGCGGGAAGTGCCTCGCAGCATCAGGCCGCTGGGTGAACTGCGTGACGACTTTGAAAAAACTAGGATCCGCCGTCTTAGGTATCATCCTGCTGGCAATCATTTTTCTCGCTAAAGGAGGGGATGTTCCCTCGCTCCTGCGCGACCTCGGACTGAGCCATCTTTTTGAAAGCAAAGCGGCGTCCACCTTTCGAGAGACGTTGCAACATTCCGAGAGTGGTGGAGAAGCTGCTGCTCGGACCTCCAAGCTTGCCTCGTCAATTGATTGTATCAATCGCGTCGACGGACCTATGCAAGCAAACGCCGAAGCCTATCGTCGTTCCTTTCCCGCAGCCTTTACGGGCGGCCCGATCATCCATCGCAGTTTCAAGATTGTGCCCTACGAGGTTGACTACCAGTTTATAGAGGCATGCACCACCGAACTGCGAGAAGCCACCAGCACATCGCCCGCTAACGAGCCGTTGGACGCCGCAGCGATGGAGTATGCTAGTGCTTTGAACAATCTCATTCCCGTGATGAGGGAGGTTGACGACTATTTAACTCAGGAAACCTATCGCGATGACGACTGGCGCCTGATGAGAGACAAACTTCATCCGCAGATCATCAATCTTTTCGAGGCCTTCCTGCCTGCATCAGAAAAGCTTCGAAGAGAGATAGACGGCGCCAATCTCACACTCACGATGGAGCGTCTCGCCGAAATTGAAAGATCGAACGGCCGCGATTCTTCCTGGCATCAAATGAATCTGATGTATCAGGCACGCCTTGTGTTCAATTTGATAGTGAAGGCATCGAAACAAAACGGTCTTGCAGTCGAGAGAATCAGTTCCGCTGAAGCTGTTTTTGAGGACGCCTTGCAATCGGCGCGAAACGTGATGGCAAAAGATCCTGACGTCAGGACGCCTGCTGGAAACAGACCTGTGCTGTTCTACATAGAGCCGAGGGCAGTTAATTTTTTGACTGCTATAAGGACTTTGCGGCGAGATTTGATGGCCGGCCAGAGAGAAAAAATGGCCGAGGATATTCAGCGTATGACAGACGCTTTCAACACGATGGTCCGTGACTACAACAGCCGTATAAAAAATGGCCAATGAATACATGGCTAGTGCTTGCAGACCGCCAGTCGCAAGAAGCCCCTTGCGTTCGATTTGCGCTGGCTGTGGAGGTGCGTCTTGGATCTTGGAATAAGAGGCAAGAGGGCGATCATCTGTGCTGGCAATGACGGTATTGCTCTTTCGGCAGCGGAAGCCCTGGCACATGCGGGTGTGGCACTGACGCTGCAGGGGCAGGACACAGCGGTTCTTTCTCGTGCTGCGGATCATCTTCGAGCCGTCTATGGCGTTTGCGTTGACGTTGTTGTCATAGACGTCCGTACCGCCAATGGACGCAGGCTATTGCTTGAAGCGGCGCCGAACGCGGATATTCTCATTACGAGCGGTGATATGCCCTATGGCAACATGTGGTTCGATTGGAAGGAGGACATGTGGCGGGATACCCTTCAGGTCGGGATGTTGACCCCAGTCCTGCTGATCAGTGCAATTCTGCCCGGAATGATCGAAAGAGGCTGGGGCCGGATCGTCAATATCACGGCAGCCTCTCACAACTCCGGTCTGTCTGCTTCGGTTTTCGGTGGTCTTGCCGGTTTCGTTTCGGTGGCCGCCAGGCAGGTCTCGAGACACGGAATTGCCATCAATAATCTTTCGTCCGCAAACTTGCGGGAACCCGCCAACTATGTCCATGCGCGTGCGCCCGGTGCCGCGGGCGACAAGGCGTTCGCTCGCAGCGTTTCTGGCAGATCGCAGTTTGCACAGACACAGCGGTTCGCTGCAATGGCAGCGTTTTTATGCAGTCAACATTGCGGGTCGATGATCGGTCAGACTGTCCATATGGAGAGCGAAACAACCTGAGCAGACGATGGCTGCTTGGTCGGCGAATGTTTGGCTACCGGATGTTTTCGTTCGCGGCGACACTCAGTGCTAAGGCGAAGATACGTTCAGGAAGTTGGCTCTGCGGGCCCGGAAGCCAGAAGGCTGAGAAAGCGAGGTCAGGCAGCGAGAATGGTATCGTAAGTTCAACCAGCTCATTTCGCTTCAGGGGCCCCTCGACCAGTTCTTTTGGAATGGCGGCGATGCCCATGCTTGCAATGGCCATGTTGACAACGACGGCGATGGAAGAACTGGCATGCAGCTTGGGCGTACGAAACAGCGGGTCAGATAGAAACTCGGAAACGTAAGCATAGGGTTGCGTCATCCGGGCATAGGTCATGATAGGGAACCGGGAAAAGTCCTCAGCCAGATTACCACTCATCTCCTTCATCAGATTAGGGCTGGCGAAAAAACGGAGAGAGAAATTGCAGAGTGGCTGACTGATGGCCGTGGAACTTCCTGACGAGCCAATAAAAAAAGCGAGATCCAGTTTCTGCAAAAGCAACCTCTCTCTCAAATAGGCTGCTGTATCGACATCTATTTCCAAGGTGAGCTTCGGAAAATATTCCCCGATCTTGTCCACCAGTTTGGGAAGCCAAGTATGAGCAATGGTTTCGCCAAGACCCAGGCGAAAATTCTGCGCAATGCGAGAATTATCGGATATGCTGTGGATCATCTCCGCCCTCATCCGAAGCATGCGTTCCGCATAATCGGCAACTTCACGCCCGGCTATGTTGGGAATGACGCTTCGTTGCGACCTGTCGAAAAGCTTTACGCCAAATTCGTCTTCGGTCTGAATTATACGCGCGGAAATGGCAGGCTGGGTCGTGTTTAGCTTGTCAGCAGCAGCCGTAACGCTGCCGAGTTTTATTGTCCAGTACACCGCCTCCAATCCTTTGAAGTCGACCAACTACTGCTCCTATAATGAATATTTATCGATATGGATAAAAACAAATAATTTGTAACAATGCAATCCTTGAGCGAAAATCCGCCAATGGGGTCATGTACTAACTTCCCCTTCAGCGTGCGGGCTGATGGGGCGTGTGCAAAAGGGCGGACACTTCTTTATGATGGAAAAACTGAACGTGGTTGCATCGACAGGCAAACCCGTGAACGCGGTTTGTCGTGGATGGGGATCGAGCTTGCAGGCTGCTGTGATCAATTGTTTCGTCGCGATTATCTCGGTCGTCCTCGTAACCTTGCCTGTAAGCGCTGAAGCAGCAGGACCGTCAATATCGAGCGTCAGCCCGAATTCTGGCTCCGTGGACGGCGGTGAAACTGTCACTATCAACGGCAATGGCTTGAGCGGTACAAGAAGTGTTAAAATTGGCGGGAAAGAAGCAAGCGGCATCGTTGTTGTCGATGATCAGACAATAACCGCCATTACCCCCGAGACAGTGGTCGGCAACCATGACGTCGTCGTGACGACCGCAGGAATCCAGGCGTCGTTGCCCGCCGGATTTGAAACTACCTCTTTCGTCTCGGCACCCATCCTAACGTCAATTTCACCATCGACCGGACCCGTCAGTGGTGGGACGACCGTGACTATATCGGGTTATGGTTTCAGCAACGCGACAGGGGTTAGCTTTGGGGGCGTTGCCGCACGCAGTTTCCAGATTCTCAGCGATGGCCACGTTTCTGCCGTAACACCTAATGGCAGCTTGGGTCTCGTCGACGTCGAAATGACGAGCTCGATTGGAAGCTCGGCTGCATTGACGCAGAGTTTCACTTATATTCCGGCATCCACCAACAGCGACTTGAGCAGCCTCACGCTTTCGCAAGGCGCCCTTGCTCCCTCCTTTTCTGCAAATGTCACGGCTTATTCGGCCGAGGTCTCTGAGAGCACCGCGTCGATCGCCATTTCCGCAACTGCGCTTGAGAATGATGCGCTAGTCACGGTGAATGGTCAGCCTTCCACTTCGTCGGTTAATCTCCAGCCTGGCGCCAACACGATTACGATCGTCGTAACGGCTCAGGACGGTGTTACAACAAAAAAATATACGCTGACTGTCACCCGAAAATCGCCCGCCGGCGTGAGCGTCGCTGATCAGACAATCAACGTGCCTGCCGGCACTTCGCCCCCGGACGTCCGGCTCGACCGCAATGCCTCGGGCGGCCCTTTCACAAATGCAGCTGTAATTTCGGTTCAACCGGTCAATGCAGGCAGGGCTGTCGTTACCATGGGTGATTACGCACAGTTGGGTTCTGCCTCGCCCGTTGGATGGTATCTGAAATTTATTCCAGCACCGACATATTCTGGTACAGTCGTGGTCGACTTCAGCCTCACGAGTGCCGCGGGGAGTAATGCGGGCAGGATTACGTATAATTTGGGCTATGACCCCGCAGTTGTTGCCAACGAGATGGACAGCCTTGTCCATGGGTTCATTGAGAGCAGGCAGAACCTGATCGCCACGATGATCAAGGTGCCGGGGCTTCTCGAGCGGCGTCGAATGGATCTTTCTAGTTCCCCTGTCACCACGCGGCTTGTGCCGTCACAGCAAGGGATGTCGCTCGGCTTTTCAACAAGTCTCAGCCAGATGAATGCGGCGCGTGATGGCCAGCAGGCCGACGCCCTGCCTTTCAATATCTGGATGGACGGCGCTCTCATGTTGCACAACCGCAGTGAAAACGACGACAGATGGGGCAGTTTCGGCATGGTGTCGGCGGGTGTGGATTACCTTGTAAGCGACACGGCCCTTGTCGGCGTCTCCTTTCATTTCGATCGAATGACGGACCCCACCCGCGAAAATGCTGAACTCACAGGCAATGGTTGGCTCGCAGGTCCTTATGCTTCTCTGGAACTCGGAAAGGGGATTTTCTGGGATACGAGTATACTCTACGGCGGCTCCGCCAACGATCTCGAAACCGCATTTTGGGACGGAAGTTTCAATACAAAACGATGGTTGTTCGATACGTCGATAAAGGGGCAATACTATCTTGACGGCGTAACGACGCTGACCCCCAAAGCAAGGGCTGTCTATTTCTCGGAAAAGGTCGAAGACTATATTGTGAGAAATGGTTCGGGTAGCGAGTTGGCCGTGGAAGGTTTTACGTCTGAACAGCTCCGCCTGAGCCTGGGAGCAGAAATAGCCCGCGAATACAGACTTTCCGACGGCTCGCAGATGACGCCGAAAATTGGCGTAACAGGCGGATTTTCGGGATTGGATGGCGCAGGCGCTTTCGCGTCGCTAAACACCGGCGTCGTTCTCGAAACGGCTGAACAGTGGGCGATTGACTTCTCGATCCTCTACAGTTTGGACGGAGACGGCGGGAAGTCTGCCGGTGCGCGGGCCGCGCTAGGAAAACGCTTCTAAGCCTCCGAAAATGAGTCAACAGAAAATGAAAATAAAAACCGTAAAAAGTCGGCCTTACTTGACGTCGTTTGCATCCGCAGTGGTCACTTTTATTGCTTGCGTCTGCGCGTTGCTTTTGTGGTTTGGACAGCCGGGTAGCAATTATGTGGAAGCGCTAACGCGCTTAGCTCTCAATGTTTTCATGCCGGCATTGTTTTCCGGCTTTCTAGCAAAACGTGCGTCCAAGACGTGGCCGGTCTACAAAATCGTTGCAGTCTACGTTGCTGCTTTCCTAGCCCTTGGTGTTTTGCAGATGTTGGGCAACCATCGCTAACTTCGCATGCAATATTCAGTGGCCAGCGTGGAAAATAATCTATGATCAACATAATTCGGCATAGGGCTTTTCTCATAATTTATTGTGCCGTCTCGACGTCTTTCGTTTGCCATGAAGCTCGAGCATTTGATCCGACACTCAAATCCTCGCTTGATGAATGTCGTGTTCTCGTCACCAATCATACATTGGAGAAAAAAACAGCCGATTTTTGTGGGGATGCGGAGGCAAAGATCCGTGGGTCAAGTCCCAATACGCAAGAGCATGTTCAGGCTCTCGAACTGCTTGCCTTGCTTGCGGGTTACAATCAGCATGTCGGTCACACTGCGGATCGCTATTACAAACTGGCGCTCCAAGCTGCCCAAGCCGGTTTCGGCGATCGATCACCTGAGACTATCGAGCCACTCGTCAACCTGGCAGCTCTTTCCCTCAAATCCAACGACTGGCAAAGTGCGCGGGAAATGAGCTTGAAGGCTTTAGATGCAACTGGGAAACAACACTCGGTCGCTTTGGAGGAAAATCACAAATCCTCTCTCGAAGCGATTATCACGTCGTTCAGGATCGAGAAGAAATTATCACCGGAAACATATCGGATAGTGAACCACATTCAAGCTGAAGCAAACCTTGTGGACGCGCTCACGTTGTGGAAGGTTGCGAGCCGTGTGGAGAGAGAGGAGATTGGTATTGCCCTTCTCGAGGTCGGGAACCTACAAATGGAAGCGGGGATGCTTGAAGAGGCTGCGCGCAGCACTCAGAGAGCTCACTCTGCGCTGATCGAAACCCGGTCTGGAAACTGGGTTATTATAGCACGTAACCAGCTTGAAAAAATCGTCTCGATGCGTGACAGCGGCCAAAGTCCGGCTGCAAAGTAAAATTGAATATCTTGAACAGTGAAAGGTAAGTTTTATTATGGACGCCGGCTTTACATCGTTTATCCATGCTAGTTACCGTCTCGCGGTTTCTTCAGCGTCTGTGATGCTTGTAGGAGCAATGCCGGCACTGGCCCAAGACCAAGATCAGTTCTACTACCAAATGAGCAATCAACTCGGTATCCTGAGATTTTGTGTTGACAAGGGCTTTCCCTCTGAGAAGTCAGCAAAGATCTACGAAAGCTTTCTCGCGTCACTACCTCTTCCCAAAGACAGTACGACGGTTACAATTAATGAACAAAAGGGTCGTGAAGGTTACTATTATATGGGCGATGATAGCCAAATGGCCGTCGAGCAAATGGCTGAAGGCCTCAATCAGACGTTGGAGCAACACTGCCAGTCGTTTGATGAGAATGCCAAAGCCTTTGGCGGTTGATGTGGAAGTTCTTGGCTAATCGTCAACGGTAGAACACGACATCAGCATGACTCATGGGATGGCCGCATTGAGGCTTGGCGTTCTGTGGTGTTATGTTTCGCTCCTACCGGCACCGCGCATAAGTACTGAGCGGCGCTGCCCGTTCCCGCCGACCTCCAAACGCCGATCCAGTTTCCCATTGTGTGGTTTGAAGGGCGCCGGCCAAGTGTGCACACTCGGGTGTGTGCGAAGGTTCGGATCGTCATCCTGTTCGATTGATCATTTTACCAATTCGACGTGTCAGGATTTTTCAAAAACGACGAAACTCCATGCGACGTCAGATCTGCCCAACATATCCTCACGGATAACTTTTCGGAGCAGGTTGAGGCCAAATTCCGAGGCAAGGGCTGTTGTCTCGTCGGCCGAGACGCTATACATTTTGCGCCCTTCTGGAACAGGACCGTGCCGAAGTGAGATGCTGATACGCCCGCCAGTCGCAAGAAGGTGCTTGAGCGAAGCCATGCTCAACCACCGCTCTGCCGAATCAAGGTGCATCCAGACAGCGGTCAGAAGAATTAGGTCGTAGTGTTCGGCGCGAGCGCGGAGGTGACCGAGTGTGGGCAATGCGTCGTCGACCCACTCCAAGGCTTTTCCAGCGTGTATCCTTTGCCCTTCAAGTCGCAAGGCTTCTGTTGGTTCGACAGCGAGGACGCGGTGTCCCATATCGGCAAGAGCCGCTGCGTCGCGGCCAGAACCTGCTCCGATATCGCAAACGCTGGAAGATGCCGAAGGAAAGAGATCAAGGACATCCCGGTGTACGTCGAAGAATGTTATACTCTCGTATTGAAGCGCTAGCGTTTTGGCACCTTCAGTGTAGCCCATCTGGCCGTTCATTTTTCCCTCCAATGCCGAAAAGTTTTTCACGGCGCGATGGGTGCGCTTTCAAATTACAATAGCGCCCTACAATCTTTTTCGACTAAGCCTTTCGCCACCGTCGTTCCGCTGTCCGCACGGGCGACACTAGATCACCACACCACAAATAGCAACGATGATATAAAGACATATTTATATGATTATGTTATTTGCGAATAAGCTTAGCACCCAATTTCGGATTTTTTCCCACTTTGCCAACGAGTTATAACGCTAGGCAAGCGCCACGAGGCGCGGGCTGAGGACCATAAAAAGCGGCTGGCAGTGTCTCAATGACTTTAGCCTACATGTGTTTACCTGCGGAGGAGAGCATTGCTGTTTCGTACGCGAGGTGTGCCATCCGATCTATGCTCATCCAAGGTTCCTTTAAATGATAGCCGGGGCCGGCGGGTGAGTTCAGCGGGAAGGGGGAGGTCGTCCATCTCGTCGTACAGCAGCACTTCGACGGCTCAGGCGATCTGGTCGAGCTCTCTGGTCGTGAAGGCGGCATTGCGGCAGCTGGAGACCATTATCATCCCGATACCTAACGAGATCACCAAGGGTGTCGTCGTCTGTCGAGGTTGGCACGCTTCTTGTCGATCGCTCGATCGCAATGTCAAGCCAGGCGAAAGTTCTCTCGGGAGCCACGCCGACCATGCATACAAGGCCAGCGTATCGGGGGTATAGCAATCCTCCATCTTTTCGCGGCCATCCGCGAGGGTCGGAAACCAATGCTGGTTCAGGCACTCCATTCGGACGTGGCGATTGAATGCTTCAATGAAATTATCGGTCGGTTTGAATTGGCGCGAGAAGCCCAATGTGACGCCTTTGGCGTAAGCTCAAAGGTCAAGATCGCGAGACAGGAGCTCAGTCGCCTGATCGACACGCATCGTCTTCGGATCATCAACGCACCTTGGCCTAGACATTGCGGCCCGCCGGCCACCATTGTCGTAAGCCTTTGCCGGAGACGGGCTCTCTGTATATCTCAAATTTCTAAACTATTGAATTTTATAGAGTATTCGGTTTTTGATCTCTCGGCTCAACTGTTCAGCAACTATCGTCACGTACTCTCGCCGTCTCAACAGGGCACGTAGCATGACCGGCATCCAGATCCGACTGGCGGAAATAATCGAAGCACTGAGCAAGGCGCTCGATATGACAGAGGGGCAGCCTGATGGTCATTGCATTCGTTGCTGCTATATAGGCACGCATATCGGCCGGGAGATCGGTCTGAATGACGATGGCCTTCGAGATCTCTATTACACCCTTCTCCTGAAAGACCTCGGCTGCAGTAGCAATGCGGCTCGCATTTGCGAACTCTATCTCGCCGACGATTTGAGCTTCAAACACGACTTTAAGCGGGTTGATGGAAGTCTGAGCCAGGTTCTACGTTTTGTCATTGGCCACACAGGCATGCAGGCGGGTCTCGCGGAACGCTTCCGCGGCATTCTCAACATCCTCCAGAACGGCGGCAGGCTTTCGACCGAGTTGATCCAGACGCGTTGCCAGCGTGGGGCCGACATTGCCCGGCAGATGCGATTTTCCGAGAACGTCGCGCAAGGGATTCTCGGTCTTGACGAACACTGGAATGGTGGCGGCAAGCCGGACAGAATTGCAGCAACAGAAATTCCGCTATTTTCGCGAATTGCTCTGCTGGCGCAGGTCATCGACATTTTTCACGCAAGCGGTGGCCAATCCAGCGCGATGAAGGAAATCCTCAAGCGCAAGGGCGAGTGGTTCGATCCGACCCTTGTCGAGGTTTTTGAAGGCTTGTCGGAGCGTCCGGGCTTTTGGGAAACACTGCATTCAACCGATCTCGAAGCCACGGTTCTTACGTCCGAGCCCGGGCAGCAGGCCATTATAGCGGATGATGATTATCTCGATGATATAGCCGCCGCCTTCGCCAGGGTCATTGATGCTAAAAGCCCTTACACGTCCGGTCATAGCGATCGGGTCGCCCTGTTTACGGACCTGATTGCGGAAGAGATTGGAATAGACTTCGCGGGGGTGCAGGTTCCTGAAACGGGCGGCCCTGCTCCACGATATCGGAAAGCTGGGAGTCAGTAACAGCGTGTTGGACAAGCCCGGCAAACTCGACGATGCGGAATGGGCTCAGATGGAGCGCCACTCCGAATTCTCCGAGCACATCCTTTCCAGGATCGGCGCATTTGCGAGCGCCGCCGTCATTGGCGGAGCACACCATGAACGATTGGACGGTAAGGGTTACCCTCGCGGACTGTCGGCAGAAGAGATATCCATGGAGGTGAGGATCGTTTCAACGGCAGACGTATTCGATGCTCTGACAGCTGACCGGCCGCATCGCGCTGCCATGCCGATCGAAAAGGCCATCGCGATATTGTGGGACGGCGCTGGGCAGGCGCATGATCCGATCTGTATCGAGGCTCTTGAACGGGCTCTTGCCAAAACGGCTCTCAGACAGGCGGCGTGACCGTGGACACGCCCAAGCAATCCTGGCCGAGAGACCTGCCATCGCAGGAAATCGGTGTGCGTTAAGGCGCCCTTCAGACTGTCACTAGTAAAGCATGCAACATTGTCCCAGAAAACGTGATTTTTTTACAATGGGTTGTAAACTTCAAAGGTTCGATGCCTTTCAAGGCGAAGTACACTCGCATGTCAACGCCGGACTAAAAAAGCGGCCAGGCGGCGGACTAGAGGTGCATGACGATGGCCATGAACTTGTCGCTATTTCCCGGATACGTCATGAGCGAAAGGGGTTTCGAAGGTGAGCGCGCTGGCTCTGCTACAAGCCCGTCGATATTGGCTGGGTGGAAACTAACAGCTGGTACTTTTTGTCGGCATAGGGAATGATGTTGCAGCTTACATCTCACTCGAACCATCCACAGCGTGAAACTTGTGATCCCTACTGGAGGCGCAACGATGGGCAGGAAACCGGACAACGATCTCGTCAAGGAAATTCGCCGCGCAGCCGACCGGCCGCTTGCGTCAACGTACGTCCCCGAGGGATGGGCTGGGTTAGCAGGCGATAACTATCCAAAAATCTCCCGTTCCGAGCAGCGGCTTCGCCAGCATCAATGCCGTACCTGAAGGGGCATCGATTTTCCGCCTATGATGGGCTTCCAGAACTTCTATGTCCCAAGTTTCGGGCTGGAACGTGCCGGCAACTAGGCCGACAAGGCCGATCAGCATATTTATTTATACCGATTGAGAAGTTGCCCTAACGCACAATAGGAATCCGCTGCGCGGCTCTTCCGATCCTTGAGATTTCTTCCGGCCTGAACCCTGTCGCACCGATAACTAGAGCTGGTTTCCCGGTTTCGGCGCATAGCTCGGCCAGTTCGGTGGCGGCGCTTGCCGTCGAGAAGTCTAGGATCACGTCAGCCGCCTCGATTGCGGTCGCGTGCTCAACGAATTTGCTCCCCGTGTTGCCCGCACGCCGAAAGCTGCCTACATGTGTGAAGGCCGGATCGGCGACGAGAAGCGGGATGACGGCACGGCCCTTTTGGCCGTTTGCGCCAGCTACGGCAATTTTGATACTTGAGGCCAAGGTATTTCCTTTTCGCGAAATTTCAAATTGAGGCGAGACTTGTTTGCCTGCCTATGGGGCATCGCAGCATAGGAAGTTTTTAGGTTTTCGTTCCGACACCGGCCTAGCTTGGGAACAAAATGGGATTTAATGCGTCAGATGAAGCACTTCAAATCTCCTTTGAAAACCTCCTTACAGCCCGTCTCAATCTTCCTTGGCGGCGAGTACGGAACTGCTGCGGTTGTATTCAGTGAGAAGGCTAGGGTTCAATATAGAGAGCAAGCCGCTTAGCTGCCCCGATCAGATGAGCTTCTGCGGCTTTTCTGGCCGCCGGGGCCTGGCCGGAGGCAATTGCTTCAAGGATAGCTCGATGCTCACCTTGGACTTCTTGAACCAAGCCACTTTTTAAGCGGGCAGTGTTTTCTCGAGCTTTGCGAATGAAGTTCCTCACATTCGCATCCAGAAAATCCGACATGTCACGGAAATACGGATTCCGGGCTGCATCGACGATTGCGCGATGAAACTCCATGTCTTCTTCGACACCACTCTCACCGCGATCAATTGCGGTTTGCATGGCACGGAAGCAGCCCTCAATTGTCTTGAGGTCTTGCTCCGTTCGGCGTTCGGCCGCACGTGCGGTTGCCGCAGCTTCCACCGCCATCAGAAGCTCAATGACATTGCGAATGTCGAGCGCGTCATTCACGTCAAAACTTGTGAAACGAAAATTCTGCTCCCGCGTCTCGCTGACGAATGCACCGAGCCCCTGACGCGTCACCACGAGCCCATCACGCTTCAGCGAGTTAATCGCCTCACGCACAATAGGACGGCTCACGCCATAAGTGTCTGCAAGGGTTCTCTCCGTCGGAAGCTTGTCGCCAATAGCATAAGCGCCATTTATGATCTCGGCTCTAATGCTGTCGGAAACAGAATCTGCAAGCGATGGTCCTCGGTTGATCAGTTTTGTAGTAGGCATTTTGATTCCTCCCAACGCGCTACACACCTTGCTTCATGTTCTTGGGTCTTTGACCTCCAGGAATCAAATTCGCTCCCCATTTCGCACCAGGAATGTAGCATCTCCGGTAACACGTCTTGAGGGGCTTTAACCAAGAGTTCGGCATTTTTTTTGATTTAAGCAGATTTCCACTTGTCAGGCAACTTGGTTTCATGGTTAGTTTACATCAGAGGAAAAGGCCGCTCTGGAGACGGCCAATGTTCGACGGGCATTGCCGATCGCACGAAAGGGAGGAAAATCATGTGCATGAGATATTTGCGACAGATCATGGGTTTGTCTGTCTGCTGACTGCGTCGGTGGCAATACCCTAATCGGCTTGGCGCTGACGGCTTCCCGCTAGGCCTCGCTGTAAGACATCAAGACTTCAAAGCGAGTATTCCGATGAATTTCGACTGCGTCATCATTGGCGGAGGAACGGCCGGTTGCGTCCTTGCCAACCGTTTGACCGAAGACGCCAACCGCAAGGTTCTTCTGCTGGAGGCGGGAGGCGAGGGCAAGGGATTTTGGGTCAACATCCCCGCCGGTTTTGGTAAGCTGCTTGTCAATAAGCACTTCAACTGGCGCTTCTGGACCGAGCCCGAAGAGAATGTGCTGCAGCGACGAATCGTGGTTCCGCGAGGCAAGGGCCTTGGCGGGTCCTCTTTGATCAACGGCATGATTTTCGTGAGGGGACAGCCGCAGGATTTCGATAATTGGGCGCAGCTCGGCAACAAGGGTTGGGGCTTTCAGGATGTACTTCCCTACTTCCGACAACTGGAAAACTGGGAAGGCGGATCCAATGAACTTCGCGGTGGCGAAGGACCGTTGAATGTGGTCCAGGTGAAGGAGCGCCCCGTGCTCTCCGAAGCCTTCATCGACGCTGCTTTGCAGGCCGGATTTCGGAAGAACCCGGACTACAATGGCGCGGAGCAGGACGGGTTTGGGTACTACCAGGTCAATCAGCGTGATGGACGCCGCTGGAGCGCGTCGACGGCATATCTTCAACCAGCTCGGAACCGTCCCAATCTCGAAGTGCATACCAACGCGCATGTCACGCGTGTCATCTTGGATGGTACCCGCGTTACCGGCGTGGAATACTACCGAAACGGGCAGAAATGCCAGGTTTCCGCCAAGGAAGTCGTTCTGGCTGCCGGCGCTGTTCAATCCCCGCAGATACTCGAGCTTTCCGGGATCGGAGATGCTGAGGTGCTGAAATCCGCAGGCCTCCCCGTCAATCATGTATTGCCAGGGGTTGGCGCAAATTACGCCGATCATTTCTGCACCCGGATGAACTGGCGCGTCAGTCAGCCGATAACGTTGAACGAACAAACCCGAGGTGTCGCCCTTGCAAAGGCGGTCGCCCAGTATTTCACGACCCGCAAAGGCATCCTGACATTGGCGACCGGGCTGGCCCATGGTTTTGTCAAAACACGCCCGGGGCTTTCGTCTCCGGACGTCCAGTACTTCTTCATGCACGCAAGCTACGCCAATGCCGCGGACCGGAAACTCGATCATGAGCCGGGGATGACGATCGGCGTTTCGCCTTTGCGTCCGGAATCGCGTGGCACGATTCATGTCAAATCCGCAGATCCGTTTGCAGCACCCGCAATTCGACCGAATATTCTCGCAACGAGCGAAGATCAGGACACGCTCGTCCGCGGCATGAAAATCGCAAGAAGTATTGTCGGGCAGAGCGCTATGAAGCCCTTCGTTTCGCATGAGATGAGCCCCGGCAAACACGTCGAGACCGACGAGCAATGGCTGCATTTCGCGCGTGAAAACGGCCAGACAATCTATCACCCCGTTGGCACGTGCAGCATGGGAACAGGACCCCGAGCGGTCGTCGATGATCGTCTTCGCGTCCATGGAATTGAGGGTTTGAGGGTGATCGACGCTTCGATAATGCCAACGCAGATTTCCGGGAACACTTTGGCGGCTGTCCTCATGATTGCTGAAAAGGGCGCCGCCATGATCCGGGAGGACAGAGCAGCCTGACCCGCGCGGCAGGACGCTCTGAGAGGTAGAGACTTTTACAAGGGAGGAATGGAAATGACGAAGTTTTGGAAAGAAGAAATGCAGGAGCACATCGGCTTCAACCGGCGGCAGATTTTGGCCGGCCTTGGGGCCGGGATTGCTGCCGCTGGTGCGTTTGCCGCGACGGCTCAGTCGGCCTATGCCTTGACTAGCGAAATCCCGAAGTTTGTTTCGAACGGCAAGAAGGTCAAGGTCGGCCTTGGTCTTTGCTACGGCCCGTTCAACCAGCCGTGGCGGCGTGGTTGCTGGCGGATCGCAAAAACGGTTCTGGACAATGGTGGCGAGCTTGTGACGGTTCGCGGCGAACCTTCCAAGCAAAGCGAGCAGGACTCGGCGCGCCAGCTTCTGGACCGCGGCATCGACGTTCTCGTCCTGGGCATCTATTCCCAGGAATCTGAAACCGCATACATCGTTGAGGAAGCCCATCGCCGCGGCATCAAAACGGTTGGCTTCATGGTCCCGGTCAAGGATTCCCCGTCGGTCCAGGAAGACACCTGGGCAACTGGGACAGCAATGGGTTACTGGCTCCAGAACAAGCTGTCACGCCAGGGAACCATTATCCAGACCGCCGAAGATCGCGGCTTTTACACTCCGTTCGACCAGGAAGTCGATCAGCTTGAACTCATGACAAAGTTCGAACCGCGTATGAAGATGCTACCGTTCATGACGGGTTCGACATCGACGTCCGACCAGATTTCAAAGGGCCGTGAAAACGCCTTGTCGCTTTTGCAGTCGAATCCGGATCCGAAAAGCCTTCAGGCTATCGTCTCCTGGTGGTGGCCGCTGACCGTCGGCGCCTCGCAGGCCCTGACGCAGATGGGCCGCAATGCACTGGTTGTTAACCACTACTTCTCGGATCAGTTGCTCAACGAAATGGCGTCTCCTGACAGTCCGATCGCATTTTCCACGGACGTTCCCTACCACACGGCCGGCGACAAGATCGGCGAGATCGCAATGGCCCTCGGTCAGGGTCAGGAAATCCCGAACCATACGTACCGTGTCCCCGTGACGGCGATTGAAAAATCGGAAGCTGCGGGCGCTCTTGAGGAGCTTAAGGCGATGGACCAGAAGGCCATCGAACTCCTCAAGAACTACGGTGGCTAAACACCCTCCCCAGGGACCGGGTCCGGAGACAGGTCTCCGGGCCCGGCAAGACCGGGAAAAAATCTGGAAAACCGAGGGCGCGAGATGGAAACGCGGCGCCCGGTTCAACACCTTTCCAAGGAGACATCCGCGATGTCCACATCCTCGACAGGCGCCGTCGCAAAGGCCCGTACAGACATTCAAGCCGAAAGCGGCGCGAGCGCGATCCTTACCTTCCTTCGACGTTGGGGAACGATTCTGGTCATCATTCTCTTCGGGGTTTTCTTCTCGCTGATGAGCCCGTATTTCGGCACGGTTTCAAACTTCAACAATATCCTGTTCTCGATGATCGTCAGCGCGTTGCTATCGATGGGGCTGACCTATGTCGTAGCCGCTGGGAGCTTCGATCTGTCGATTGGCGCGGTCGTGACGACCACGTCGATCATTACCGCGCTGCTCATTCCAAGCATTGGCTGGATCGGGGCGACCGCCGTTGGCCTCGGTGCAGCCTGCCTCATCGGCGCAATCAACGGCATGCTCGTCACCTATGGCCGGCTCTCCGGCATCGTCACGACGCTCGGTGTGATGTTTCTTCTTGGCGGCGTGAATACCTATCTGTCGGGCGGCTATCAGATCCCGGTTGACTACAACGAAGCTGTATTTAGGTTCCTGGGGCAGGGGCGTGTCGGTCCGATTGCCTTTCCGGTCATCATCCTAGTTACCGTCTTCGTGTGCGGATATATCCTGTCAACGCGCAGCAAGGCCGGACACTACATCGGTGCGGTCGGCGACAACCCTATGGCGGCCTATTATTCCGGCATCAGCGTGTATCGCTGGGTCATCGTCAGCTTCATCCTTTCCGCCTTGTTCAGTGGCATCGGCGGCGTCCTTTTGACATCGATCTCTTCGTCGGCGCAGCCGGTCGGCGGCCAGGGCTATCTTCTGGAAGCATTCGCCGCCGTGTTCCTTGGTGCGACCATTCTGGGCAAGGGCAAGCCGCATGTTCTTGGTACGCTGCTCGGTGTTTTTTTCCTCTACATGGTCAGTTCCGGCATGAACATGATCGGGATCTCCTTTGCCACGCGACAGCTGTTCAATGGTTTCGTTTTGCTTGCCGCAGTTGGCGCCAATGCCGCCCTTAATCGTGAAGAAATTCACCTGAAGTTCATTTGAGGAGGCGACCATGGCAACTCCATTGATCGAACTCCGGGACCTGGCAAAGGATTTCGCCGGAATTCAGGTTCTCAAAGGCATTTCCCTCTCGTTCGAGCGCGGCGAAGTTCATGGTCTGCTGGGCGAGAACGGTGCCGGCAAGTCGACGCTGATCAAGATCCTAACGGGTGTCTACTCGCCGTCGAGCGGAGAGATATTGCTCGACGGCAAGCCGATCCATGTTCACCGTCCGGTGGATGCGCATGCCCACGGACTGGGTGCCGTCTATCAGGATTCCGAGCTGGCCGGCAGCATGACGGTGGCCGAGAACATTTTGCTCGGAAACGAACCGAGCCGTTTCTGGGTCAACAGACGCAAAATCCGCGAAGAGGCGGCCAGGATCATGCAGGAGATCGGTCTCGATCTCGATCCTGATCGTAGGGCATCGACCCTTACGGCAGCGCAAATGCAGATGGTGACGCTCGCGACGCTGTTTCACCGCCGTTACAAGCTGATCATCCTTGATGAACCCACAGCACGTCTGTCGGCGAGCGAAAGCGAGCTTCTCTTCAAGATGATCGCCACGTTCAAGCAGAGCGGCATCACGATCGTCTATATTTCGCACCGGCTTCATGAGGTGAAGTTGCTTTGCGATCGCGCAACGATACTTCGGGATGGCCGTGTTTCTGGGACGCTTGAACGTGGCAAGATCGAAGAGGAAGTTGTGACCCAACTCATGGTCAACCGAAGCTCGGCGGATCTGCAAATCGAAAATAACGGGCGCAGTCAGGAACGTGTGGTTCTTGAGCTCAAAGGGCTGTCGACGTCGAGACTGGCCCCGCTCTCCTTGACTGTCAGAGCCGGGGAGATCCTCGGTGTGACCGGCCCGCTGGGTGCCGGCATGGAGCAGATCGAAAAATGCCTCGGCGGACTTTCCGTCTATGACGGCGAGATCGTCATAGACGGATCGGTCAAGGTCATTCGTAGTCCAGGCGACGCGTTGAAAGCCGGAATCGCGCTCATTCCCGAAGAGCGGCGCAAGCAAGCCCTGTTTCCCAGCCTTTCAATGGCAGAAAATGTCAGCCTGCCGGCTCTTTCAAAACTTGCAAAGTTTGGTCTCGTCCAGGGAATGGCAAAGCGCCGTTACGCCGAAGGCATCATTCAGCGGCTCTCGATCTATCCCAACGCGCCCGATCGACCGATCCGATATTTTTCGGGCGGCAACCAGCAGAAGGCGGTGATCGGCAAATGGCTGGAACGCCAGGCGAAGGTCTATGTGTTTGTTGAGCCGACCTCGGGTGTCGATGTCGGTGCGATCCGCCAGATCTACGAAATCATCCTGAAAATAGCGGAAGCTGGCGCGGCCATCATCGTCATCTCCACATCTGTCAAGGAACTGCTGGCCCTGTCGGAAACAATCATGGTCGTACACGACGGTGCTGTATCCGCGCGTCTTCCACGATCAGGATGTGACAGGGACGGTCTGCTGGCGATGACGATCAGCAAAGATGCCAATCCCAAGGCCAACATGGCTGTCAGCGCATAGGCTGCGGTCGACAATAGCGGGCAGTTAGGAGCCCATCGTTCGAGGAGGAATGATAGTGACAGAGATCCGTCTTTACATGTTCCAGACGGGACACATCCGGCAGAAGGAAGTCGACATCAAAATGGGTAGGGGCCAGGGAGAGTTTATCACACCGATCCCATGGTACCTGATCACGCATCCAAAGGGCAATGTTGTCATTGATGGAGGGATTGCGCTTGAGGCTGCACAGGATCCGAAGGGTCATTGGGGCGCGACGGCCGACGTCTACTACCCATTGTTGACGGAAGACGAGACCTGCATCAACCAGATGGTCAAGGCCGGGTTCAAGGTCGAGGACGTGAAGTACGTTCTTCATTCTCACCTTCACCTCGATCACACGGGTGCCACCGGAAGGTTCCCGAACGCAACCTATATCGTGCAACGAAGCGAGTACCAGTATGCGTTCAACGCCGACTGGTTTTCGGCAGGCGGGTACATCCGCAAGGATTTTGACAAGCCCGGTCTCGACTGGTTCTTCCTTGAAGGCGACAAGACCGACGGGTTCGACCTTTACGGCGACGGTGTGATCAAGCTCTACACGTCGCCAGGTCACTCACCCGGCCATCAGTCATTCCTGATCACGCTTCCACAAACGGGTCCTATCATGCTGGTGATCGATGCTGCCTATACGCTTGATCACTGGAATGAAAAATGCCTTCCAGGCTTCATGACGTCAGCCGTGGAAACGGTGAGAAGCGTCAAGAAGCTAAAGATGATTGCCCAGCAGACGGATGCGATCGTCGTCACAGGCCACGATCTTGAGGGCTGGAAGCAATTCAAGAAGGCGCCCGACTTTTACGCCTAGCACAGCTTCAGCATCCGTGATGGGGCGAAAATCTTGCCCCATCACCACCATCCCTATGTGACAGTGACCGCTCCTTCGGCGGTATCCACGTTTCGTTGAACCTGATGCAGTCCAGGAAATGCTTCCATGATTCCGCGCCTCGCTCCAGATCCTCAAGATGCCTCACTAGTCAATGAGTATCTCGTCGCCGTTGCCAAAGCAGGGTTTGCCGGAGACCTAAGTGCAGACCGCTCGACCCAGGTGGTTTTCGCAACGGACAATTCGATTTATGAAATCGCCCCTCACGCCGTCTTGTTTCCCCGCACCTCAGATGATGTATCGGTGGCGCTCAGGCTTCTCGCGCAGCCCACTTTCAGAAACGTGAAACTGGCGGCCCGAGGCGGAGGAACCGGCACCAATGGCCAGTCTCTCGGCGACGGGATAGTCCTCGATCTTTCGAGGTATCTGAACGGCATCATCGAAATGAACGTCAGCGAGGGCTGGGTTCGTGTCCAGGCCGGGGTCGTTAAAGATCAGCTCAACGCTGCCCTTCAACTGCACGGGATGTTTTTCGCTCCGGAACTGAGCACATCCAACCGAGCAACGATCGGGGGAATGGTCAATACGGATGCGAGCGGCCAAGGCTCGTGTCTATATGGCAAGACCCGTGATCATGTTCTGGAACTGAAGTCGGTCCTGTCCGATGGCACCGTTTGGACCTCTCGCCCGCTCGATGATCTGCAACTGGAACACGCCAAGCGAACGCCGGGTATTGTCGGCGACCTTCACCGGTTCATCGATCACCTGCAGCGAGACAATGCCGCGGCCATCGAGCGGCAGTTTCCCAAGCTCAATCGCTGCCTAACGGGCTATGACCTTGCCCATATCAGAAACGGCGAGGGAAAGTTCGACCTCAATTCCGTTCTCTGCGGCTCCGAAGGCACCCTGGCCGTGATCACCGAAGCCAAACTGCGAATTCTGACGATCCCACAGCATTCGGTTCTGGTCAACGTCCGGTACGAGAATTTCGACGCCTGCCTGCGCGATGCGCGCTCCATCATCGCGTTCGGAGCGGCATCGATCGAGACGGTTGATTCGAAGGTGCTCGGTCTAGCGCAGCAAGACATCGTCTGGGATGGCGTGAAAGAGTTCTTCCCATCGATTGGCGGAGAGCCGACGCGCGGCGTCAATCTCGTCGAGTTCGTCGGTGCCACGGCGGATGAGGTCGAGACGCGGCTTGCTCGATTGGTAGCCTCGCTCGAAGCCGAGGGTCGTATGGCGGGCCGCCTCGGTTTTACGATCGCGCGCGGCGAAGCGGCTGTCCAGCGCATCTGGCAGATGCGAAAGCGCGCCGTCGGCCTTCTCGGCAACATGCAGGGCGACAAGCGACCGATTGCATTCGTCGAAGACACGGCAGTTCCCCCGGAAAATCTCGCCGACTACATCGCGGAGTTCAGGGCGGTGCTGGACAGGCGCGGCCTCGACTACGGCATGTTCGGCCATGTGGACGCGGGCGTTCTGCACGTCCGTCCAGCCATCGACATGAAGGCGCCGGACCAGGAAAGGCTTATTCGCGAGATTACTGACGAGGTCGCAAACCTGACTCTTAAATATGGTGGACTGCTCTGGGGCGAACACGGAAAGGGTGTTCGATCAGAGTATTCACCGCAGTTCTTTGGATCGCTTTATCCGCTGATCCAGGCGGTCAAGAAGATCTTCGATCCAGCCAATCAACTCAATCCGGGCAAGATCGCTGCGCCGGGCAGCCAGTCGCTCTTGAAGATCGACGGCGTCCCGACCCGGGGTCAGGCAGATCGGAAAATTCCGCAGGGTGTTCGAGCTGTATATACCGACGTGATCAACTGCAATGGCAATGGCGCGTGTTACGATTGGGATCCCGAAACGGCCATGTGCCCGTCCTGGAAGGCGACGCGGGAGCGCCGGCATTCGCCGAAGGGTAGGGCGATGCTGACCAAGGAGTGGCTGAGGCAGCTTTCAGCCAATGGGTCTGACCCATTGCTGGAAATGAAAAAGGTGCGCTCGCTCTCCTCTTGGCGTGACGTCCCCGCCAAGCTGCTGAACTCTGCTTTTCATGGCAGGGTGGAGGCCGATTTTTCGCATCAGGTCAAGGACGCGATGGACGGCTGCCTGGCGTGCAAGTCATGCGTGGGTGGTTGTCCGATCAAGGTCAATGTGCCGAGTTTCCGCTCGAAGTTTTTGGAGCTCTACCACAGCCGCTATGCGCGCCCGCCGAAAGACTGGCTGGTAGCGAGCCTCGAGCGCCTTCTGCCGCTCCTCGCCGCCGCACCCCGGTTGACAAACGCCGTGCTCAAGGCTTCACCCGTCACGGGCCTCTTGCGGGCTTTCGGACTGGTCGATCTGCCGCTGCTGACGGGGATAGACCTGCGCCGGGAAATGGCAGCAAGAGGATTGGCGTTCGCTACGCCTGCAGCACTGGCGTCGATGTCCGTAGAGGAAAAGAAACGCTCTGTTGTTGTCGTGCAGGATGCGTTCACCAGTTTCTACGAGACCCGGCTGGTCCTTGATACGCTCGATCTTCTGAAGGGGCTGGGCTTCAACCCGCTCCTGTCTGTCTATCGGCCCAACGGAAAACCTCTGCATGTCCACGGTTTTCTGAAGCAGTTTGAAGCCACTGCGCGATACCAGGCCGCGCTTCTGAGCAATTATGCCGCTCTTGGCATTCCACTTGTCGGCATTGACCCGTCCATGACCCTGACCTTTCGCTCCGAATATGTCGAAGCGCTCGGGCCGAGGGCCGCGCCGAAGGTTCACCTGTTGCAGGAATGGCTGGCGGCCAGACCGTCTCGTGGTGTCGTGGCGACGGGCAAGCGATATGCGCTGCTGCCGCACTGCACCGAGCGTGCGACGGCGCAGAGCAGTCTTCAGAATTGGGTTTCCATCTTTTCCGGCTTTGGTCTTCGCCTGAATGTTGTCGACGCGGGTTGCTGCGGCATGGCGGGCACATACGGCCATGAGGCCCGCAATGTCGAAACCTCAAAAAACATATTCGAGATGAGCTGGAGCAGACACATCGAAGAAAGCCAGCCCGAAGAGGAACTGGTGGCAACGGGCCATTCATGCCGCTCGCAGGCCAAGCGGTTCGGACAGGTGACCCTTCGTCATCCGGTACAGGTTCTGTTGCGGCATCTTCGAGAATTACCCCCGGCGAAATGACGCCGAAAGACAGCTTTTAAAGCATGCAGGAGACGCGAATGACCATTCATAAGAATTATATTGCCGGCCAATGGATCGACGGGGCCTCCGCCGTCCGGGACATCAATCCCAGCGACACCACTGACGAGGTTGGCGTTTATGCTTCGTCCAACCGAGCGCAAGCTGAAAGCGCCATCGACGCCGCCTATGAGGCTTTTCCTGGATGGGCCGCGGCAAGTCCTGAGCTCCGCTCCGACATTCTCGACAAAATCGGAACGGAAATCGTTGCCCGCAAGGACGAACTCGGCGGGTTGCTTTCGCGAGAGGAAGGAAAAATCCTGTCCGAAGGCATTGGCGAAGTCGTCCGCGCTGGACGAGTCTTCAAGTTCTTCGCTGGCGAAGCGCTTCGTTTGAATGGTGAGCGTGTGACCTCTGTTCGCCCCGGCGTGGAGGTGGAAGTCTTGCGGGAGCCAGAGGGCGTCATCGGCATCATAACGCCGTGGAACTTCCCGATCGCGATTCCCGCGTGGAAAATCGCTCCGGCACTGGCCTATGGCAACACGGTCGTCTTTAAGCCAGCCGAGCTTGTTCCAGGCTGCGGCTGGGCGCTGGCGGACATCATCGCACGGGCTGGCATGCCGGAGGGGGTGTTCAATCTGGTCATCGGCCCTGGGCGCGAGGTCGGGCAGGCCTTTGTCGAGTCCCGCAAGGTCCGTGGGATCAGCTTCACAGGCTCGGTCGAGACGGGGCGCCGTATCGGTGCTGCCTGCTTCGAACGCGGTAAAAAGGTTCAGCTCGAACTCGGGGGCAAAAATCCGCTCATCGTCATGGATGACGCAGACCTTGATGTTGCCGTGAATGTTGCCGTGAACGGCGCCTACTTTTCGACAGGGCAGCGGTGCACGGCATCAAGCCGGCTGATCGTCCAGTCCGGTATCCATGACCGCTTCGTGCAGGCGGTCATCGAAAAGCTTCAGGGGCTGAAGATCGGCCACGCTTTGGCCGCCGACAGCCAGATCGGCCCCGTCGTCAATCAGAGCCAACTCGACCAGGATCTGGACTATATCCGCATCGGCCAAGGTGAAGGGGCAAAACTTGCCTTCGGCGGCGCGCAGATGAAGCTTGAACATCCGGGGTTCTATATGTCTCCGGCGCTCTTCACCGAAACCTCCAATGATATGCGGATCAACCGTGAGGAGATTTTCGGTCCGGTTGCAAGTGTTATCAGGGTGGACAGCTTCGAGGAAGCAATAAACATCGCCAATGACACGGAGTTCGGCCTGTCGTCGGGGATATGCACGACGTCGCTGAAATATTCCTCCGAGTTCAAGCGACGTTCCGGTGCTGGCATGGCGATGGTCAACCTGCCTACGGCAGGTGTGGACTATCACGTGCCATTTGGCGGCAGAAAGTCGTCTTCCTACGGTCCGCGAGAGCAGGGCGCATATGCCCGAGAGTTCTATACGGTCGTCAAAACGACCTACACGCAGCCCTGAACCGAACGAAAATCCGCATAGACGAAAGGGTGCCATGCAAGAACGTGAAAAAAACACCATTGAAATCGCAAATCGCGCCAGTCACGCAGGGCGGCATGTTCTGGTCACGGGCGCCGGGCGCGGAATAGGCCGGGCGATCGCGATCGGTTTTGCCAGCCGCGGCGCGCATGTCGGCGTTGCCGACATGAATGAAGACGACATCAAAGAGACAATCGGTCTGATCGAGGCCGCCGGGAGAGGCTCGGGTCTGGCACTCAAACTCGATGTATCGGACTACGCCGCAGTCGAGAGTGGTGTGACCCATGCAGCCACATTGCTTGGCCGCCCGTTTGACACTGTCATCAATAACGCTGGGATCTCGCCGAAGCATGACGGTGTTTCGCACAAGATCTGGGAAATGGACCCCGCCGAATGGGGCCGTGTCGTCGGGGTCAATCTAACCGGCAGTTTCAACACGATCCGTGCGCTTTCGCCAGCAATGCGAGAGGCAGGTGCCGGCTGGATCGTCAATATGTCGTCCGTTGCCGGGCAAGCTTACATGCCGCTTGTGGCCTGCCACTATTCAGCGACGAAATCCGCAATCCTCGGATTTACCAGACACCTGGCAGGTGAACTTGGCCCCTTCGGTATCCGGGTAAACGCGATCGCTCCTGGCCGTATTGAAACGCCGATGGTTCGTGGGGTCGCGAGCGAAATCAATGATGAACAGGTTCGCATGACGCCCATGGGCCGTCTCGGTGCATCCGAGGAGGTCGCCGATCTCGCGCTTTATCTCACGTCACCGGAAGCCAGCTTTATCACCGGGCAGACCATTGATGTCGCTGGCGGGTTGCTCATGACCTGAGCAATTCGATGATGAATCAACGGCTGCAGTAGAAAGTGACATCATGTCAGACCACCAGAAAGCTGAGAAGATCCCTGAGAAGGTCAACCTGATTACGGGAAAAACGCGGGTGTTCGCCATTCTGGCCGACCCTATTTACCATGTTAAGACCCCGCAGACGATGAACGCCGTTTTTGATGCCCATGGGCTGGATTGCGTGCTCGTCCCGTTCCACGTCTCACCCGCCGGGCTGCCCGTTCTGGTCGAGGGGCTGCGCAAGCTGCAGAACTTCGGCGGGTTCATTGCTACCGTCCCGCATAAGCCCTCCATGCTCGCCCTTTGCGATGAGGTCACGGATGCAGCGCGGCAAATCGGTGCGGTGAATTGCGTGAGACGGGAGGAAGACGGGCGGCTGGTCGGAACGATGCTGGATGGCATTGGTTTCGTCGAGGCGATGCGTTTGCGCGGTGCCGACGTGTCCGGCATGAAGGTGTTCCTGGTCGGAGCAGGGGGCGCGTCGAGCGCGATCGCCTTTGGCCTCGCCGATGCAGGCGTCAGCCATATCACAATTTCAAACCGATCTGTCGTCCGCGCTGTCGAACTGGCATCCCGCCTGACGGCGGCCTATCCGGGTCTTTCGGTAAGCACCGACGATCAGGATATCGAGCATCACTATCTTATCGTCAACGGGAGTACGCTTGGGATGCAGTCGTCAGACGCCCAGCCCATCGATTTCACCCGGATACACGCAACGCATCTTGTCGCCGATGCGATCATGGAGCCTGCCATCACGCCGCTGCTTGCAGCCGCGCAGTCCAAAGGCGCTACGATATTCCCCGGAAAGCCGATGCTGGAGGCGCAGATCCTATTGATGGCCAAGCATATGGGGGCGCTGCCGCAAGACTAAAATGTGGCGCCGAAGCTTCGTGTTTTGCTGAAAGAACCGCTCTTCATCCGCCCGGGAGGTCGGGTGATGCAGACTTTCCCGATGTTTAACAATCCAAGGGAGGATGTAATGACACAGACCACTATTCAACTGGATACCCCGCTTCCGCTGCCTTGCGGCGAGACGCTGCCGAACCGGCTTGGCAAATCCGCCATGACCGAGGGGTGTGCCGACGCCCTTGGGCGTGCGACCGAATATCGTGAGCGTTGGTTATCGATGGTTATAACACCAACTGACAATCATACGATGTGAATAACCGTAATATTCTGATAGAGTTCCTATAAGAAATCATTTGCCATGATTTCAATGCCTTACGATTGTGCGAAAATAAGCATGACGGCCCTGATGCGGCCGGCTTTCGACGCCGGGTGTGGCTATTAGCTTCCGTTTTCAATTGAAGCGCTGAGCGAAAAACTTGGCTCTGAAATTTCCACTTGCGATTTCACTGTAGAGGAGGGGAGGGGCACTCAAGCCATTGAAGCTCTGGTCGATCCACCGCAAATTGTCGTGTTTGGAAGGTTATTGCGCTGGCCCTCGGCTGGTCAGCTCGTTGCGGGTGAGATGCTTTTGATATCGAGAGTGATCAATAGCGCGACCAGGAATGCTGCGATGGTGGCAAGCAGAAATGCTCCGACGAAGATCGCAAGTGCTCTTGCCAAGCCAATGTCTAGATCATGCATGAACCAACGGACCTGCGCTTGCGCGGGCATTGCCAAGTTGTTTTGCGTTGGGTGCATTCTTCTGCCAGTTGCCGGCCATGATGCTCCCGAACGGAATCACTTCGTCGACTACTTCGGCAAGACCATAATGCTCGATCTGCGCCCGCACATTTGCGGCGCTCTTGTAGGCGCTGGGAAGCTCCGACACGTCGGCAAAGCCAGAGAAGAAGCGAACATCGAGACCGCTTGTCTCCTTCTCAAGAATTGCCGCGATGTTGTTCGGGCTGAGCCCACGTGAATCTGCTCCATATTCTGCCGACAACTGGCGCACATGGGCGCTGCGCGAAATATTGCGCCCCGCGCCATGCGGCGAGAAGCCGAGACCATGAGCGGCATTCGCTCCGCGAACGATCAATACCGGTTCCGCCATATTGAGCGGGATGATGGTCAGATCGGTCGCATCATGTCCCCAATTGTCGAACGCAGGCGTCGCGCCCTTGCCGTGATAGAATAGCCCGTCAGACTTCCGGAAAACGAAATTGTGCTCGTTCCAGAAGCGATCGGCGACCTTGACCGAGAGTTTCTCCGCCGCCATGTCGTGAAGGATATAGTGGTTTTCCTTCGTCCACTGGCGAATCGTCTGCAAGGCGGACCAATAGAGATCGCCTTCCTCGGTATCTGCCGGGATCCATGCATTCTCTCGATGGGTCTCGGGCGATAGCTGTTCGCGAAACCGGTTGGCGACCTTCATACCCTTGTCGTAGAGCCGTGCACCCGGAGCTCGCGATCCATGATGGGTGACGAGCGCCGTTTCACCGGTCGACTTCATTGTGCCGACGTAGGCGAAATGGTTGCCGTCTCCTTGGGTTGCAAAGTGTTCGATGTCGGCCTGCAAGCGGGGTGCCGAAGAATCTAAGCACCCTAATAGTTCTTACATCGGATGCTGCACTACGGCACCTCTATCCGGACGACCGCATCTACAGGTTTTGGGCATGCTTCAGAAATGCCTTCGCACGCGACGCCGGCCTTTGGATCGACCACTTTCTGCTTAGCCCGGATCCCGTCGAAAAACTCGTGGGAGCCCAGGTCGACAAGCATGTCCGGGGCTGGGAGCACGCCAGTGATCACGCGCCAGTATGGATTGAACTGACTGAGAAGACTGCAAAAAAAGGAGAGAGAAATGATCGACGAGTGGAAGCGCGAGGTTGGCGCCAGGCTGGAGCAATTGGTTGATAGCCTGGTCGCTAACGGCGTCAGTTACGAGGACGCCTGCAGTATGATAGTCGTGCAGGTCAACGCCCTCATGGTGGCCCGTGAGCACGATCAGGATCCCGCTGACTATGAAAGCCGTCGATGAGCCGGCCAATGACTGGCCGGCGGTGGAAGAATGAAGACCCGTCGAATAGAACGTACCGCTCGATGCTTACTGGGGCGGCTGACCATTGGACGCCGATATGCCGCCATCGACAGGCAGGTTGACCCCGGTCACGAAGCGCGCATCGTCGCTTGCAAGAAATGCGATTACGGCCGCAACGTCTTCAGCCTCGCCGGGCCCCCTGAGCGCAAAGCGTTCGTTGAACTTCGAAATCAGCTTCTCGTCGTCCATCATATCCTCGGTCATGCCTGTTCGCGTCAGGCTTGGGCACACTGCGTTGACCCCGATGCCGTCCTTGCCATGGTCCATGGCCACAGCCCGCGTGAGATTGGTCACTGCACTCTTGGCGGCATTGTAGGCTGCCATTCCCCAATCGCCACCGGTGCCGGATACCGAGCTGACGTTGATGATGGAGCCCCGCGATGACTTCAGATGCGGGAGCGCCGCACGGCTGGCGTAGAAGACGCCATCGACATCCGTTGCCATTACTGTACGCCAATCGTCTGTGGTCAGGGTGCCGACGTCGCCTTCGGCGACGACGCCCGCATTGTTGACGAGAACGTCCAAGCGTCAGAACTTCTCGACGGTGCGAGAAATCAGCTCCTTTACTTCGTCCTCATTCGACACGTCCGCCTCGGCGATCATAAATTGATCATCACGGAAAGGCTTGGCGACCTCTTCGAGCTTCGATCTCGTGCGGCCGACCAGTGTCACGACAGCGCCTTCGTCGAGAAAACGCTCCGCTGTCGCCTTACCTATTCCTGAGCCTGCGCCAGTCACGACGACGACCTTGTCTGCAAATCGCTGCATTGAAATCTCCTTGAGTGCGCAGTGGTGCATCCGCTCGAACGGGAGATATGCGGGGTTGTTCCCGATCCAGGGGCTCGGCCGTTTTGAGGGACACCGTGACCGTAACGAGAATGTCAGTGCCGGTCTGGCAGCGAAGCGGAACGAACATTCGGAATGCAGGTTGATCGGATGCAACAGGAACGCCCCATGACGTCGTCACATCTCGCGACCCTAGTCTCTCTTTTCATCATCCTTGTCGGCGCGACCTACCTCGTCGCGAATCCGGATCGAGTGTTGGCCGCGGACAGAGGAAACAAACTCGTGTCCCAGGCGGTCGACCCTGCTGGGAAGCCTTTGCAAATTGTGCAGGCGGAAGGCACCCAGAAACAAACCGCCTCTCAAAAAGGAGTGGTTCGCGCCGATCATCTGGTGATCCTGTTCCACGGGATCCGAGGACGAGGGTCCGTTATGCAGGCAGTGGGAAATTCCTGGCAGGCGACGCTTCCGGACACGGCATTCGTCGCGCCTGACGCGCCGTTTCCGCATAGGTCAGGCGGTCGTCAGTGGTTCGCCGTCGATGACCAGATAATGCGTCCCGAGCGGATCGACGCAGCGCGTCGAGCGTTCGACGGCGTGGTCTCCGAGATCATCAAACGGGAAGGGTTCGAAAACGCGCTCGACCGGGTGGCCTTCGTCGGGGTCTCGCAAGGCGCCATCATGGCGCTGGATGCGGTTGCTTCGGGTCGTTGGAAGGTAGGATCTCTCGTCACCTTCGCCGGACTGTTGCCGTTGCCGCCGACTTCGTCTTCTGTCGAAACGGAAATCTTTATGATGCATGGTTCTGCTGACAGGACCATACCAGCCGCTGCGACGACGACTGCGGCGAACCAACTCAAAGCGGCGGGGTTTCCCGTGACGTCAAAAATCTATCCTGGCGTCGGTCACACGATCTCTTCGGAAGAAGCCCGAGATGCCGCGACCTTTCTTCGCGACCGTTTCAAATAGGCGCTGGCGAACCCGCAAGGCGCGGTATCTACAAGAGGTATCCTTCATCGCACCACGCTCGCCGCTTGAGCTTTCCTGATCATGTTGTAACCATGGCTTCGGCCAATTACGGCCAAGGAGGATTCGGGAATGTGGAAGTCGGTTTTGATTGTCGCCGCACTCACGTCTTTCGCCGCTGCGCCGGCGAGCGCCGAGCAGTGCCGCGATGCGAAAGGCAAGTTCGTCAAATGCGAGACGACTAAGAAGAAGGTCCAGTGCAAGGATGCCAAAGGCAAGTTCGCCAAATGCGGCACTGCCGGCGCCACGCCTGTGAACTGAGCCGAGATGGTGGATGGCGGCCTCCAGGTGGGCTGCCATCAGCCGCTAGGGATTGCCGTCAGGCTCACCTTCGTCGTTTTGATCCAAGACCGGTAGGTAGGCGTTTTGCTCCAACCATTCTCTGACGATAACCCCGCAGCAATTGTTCACGGCTGTAGCCGAGTTCTTGGGCGACGCCGCGTAAGGCTTCCTCGATGTCGTCGCCCAACGTGGGGGCGGGAGAGGGGAAAGAGATTTTCATCCTAATAGCCACGTGGACGCAGCGACGCCGCCGGACGGCCGCAAAGACTCCCATCGGCGGCTAGATCGGACGGCGAGTAGCAGTTGCCAGGATACCTTATGGGACGCTGAGTGGGGGGTGCACGCCGCCATCAGACAAGAGATCAGAATAAGCCCTACGGATCGAGAAAGAAACTTTTGCATGTTGTGCTCCCGAGAATCCTAGAAAGCACAGCATTGTTTGGGAGTCGATCATAAAAGGACGCGACCGGCATGCTGGCCAAGCCCACCGCTGGGTTGGGCCCGCTTGTTCCAGCGGGCCGTAACGACGCTACCAGCGGTACTCGCGGTAATCGTACCCGCCTCTTCGCCATTCGCGCTCACGCTCCCAGGCTCTTCGTTCGCGCCACTCGCGCCGCGCCTGACGTTCTCGCCACTCACGACGAGCTTCCCAATCTCCACGACGACCCCACTCGCGTTCGTAGCGCGGTGGACCGTTCGGCCGGCAGAAGCCGCGGGGTGATAAGTGATACCCGCGCCCGCAAGCGTAATCGATCGTTTGGATGTCTGTCGTATCCCGCGCCAAAGGTTGCGCCATGGGCATTGCGTTCGCACTTGATCCCATCAGACCACTTAACAAAAGCACCGCGCCTAGAACTAACTTGCGCATTTCCATCACTCCTCGTTTGGTGGAGTGATTTAGCTCCCGATCCCGTGAACGGCGGCTGAATGAATCTTGATCGTTTTGTGGCAGCGTCCCAAAGCTCAACGAGCAGCGGATCGAGGAACGTCCCAATACGGATAGTGCTCCGAGCACCACCACTGCGGGGCGTCGATTTTGTTGTTGGAATAGCCGAGACCACCCCACTTCTTGCAGCCTGGATGCGAGCAGTAGTGGTTGATATGGATTCCGTCTCCGGCTTTCTCGTCGCTCACAGCAGCATTCCTTGGGGCGCCGCTTCCGCAACAGGCAGCAGGATCAAGCGCTCATCGGGCAAGGGCCTTTGAAGTGTCTTTGCCTCCTCCCACGTCGCATTCATCCATACGTCCACTTCCTCTCGGGTAGTCAACACCACGGGCATCGCCTTGGGGTGGATAGGCTTGACGACGTCGTTCGGCTCGCAGGTGAGGAAGCCGAAAAGCTCATGGTTGCCGTCTCGCGGGTTCTTCATCGATCCGCGCACGCCGTGCCAGTCAGTCCAGATGCCTGCGAAGAACGCCAAGGGCTCTCTTTCGTCGATCGCGAACCATCGCTTCGTCTTTCGAGGTTTGGTGTCTTCCCACTCGCAGAACCGCGTCCATGGCACGATGCAACGGCTCTCTGGCCTCAACCATCGGCGCCAGTGAGGCGACGTTACGTTGCGAATGTTGGTGACGCCTGTATCCGGTCGATCGCCAAGAATGTTCGGCGGGGTCGGCATACCCCAGGTGAGGCCGACAAGCTCGCGCACTCCGTCACGGTTTCTGATAACCGGGGCAGGGCGGTCAGGATAGACCTCTACTTCTGGTTCAAGGTTCAGCCTCTCGCTCATCGCCCCAGCAATGTCTCGCATTGCTTCCTGATTGGTCCTGACCTGATAAAGATTGCACATTCGTCACCTCGGTAGTTTGGCTACGGACAACTCCATGTGGCCCTCGTGGTTGCACTTGCTGCATCGGAGAAGCTTCTTAAGGCCGTCAACCGCCCTACCTTGGGTCGTCCTCGACGTGATCAGGTCGGCGCCCTCGTACCTCCAGGCGAGCCCACGGTGATCAGACGCCGCAGCACCTCGAGGCCCCGGAAATACGACGGAAATCTTCGCCTTAGGCAGCGACCGCGTTGCTAGCCTTCAGCGGGAATTGCGCTCCTCGTCGGGCATCCATCCTCTCGTATATCCTGCGCTCATGGCCGCGGTTGCCAATGCAAGCTGCTCCCGCAGGTGCCGAACGTCCTCCATCAACGTCTCGATCGCAGCTCGGTGGTCCCCATCGTGCCATGCTACGAGGTGGGCAACTGGATCTGCTACAGAATCTTTCAGCGTCGGGCGCGCGTTTTCATCTCCGTTCTCGAAGTTCAATTTCCGCATGTCGTTGTCGGAAGCACGCACCCTTCGTGCTACCGATGTTCGGTTTATGTTCTAGTTTACGGAAGAGTCAACTATGATTCAAAGGAGGGGGAAGGGTCTGTCGGGATTTAACACATATCGGCGTCGACAACTTGGCATCCTGTCGTTCGCCTTTGCTTTCGTAGCGCTGAAGAGATAGTGCGCAGGACGCCGTAATCGGTAGCTCTTGAGCTATCTCTTTCACGAAGCGAACGGATTATCTCCAAACCTAAGCTCAATCTGGAATTATGACATGATCAGGACAACCTCGCTCGTATTAGCCTTGGCGTTCACTCCCTCGCTTGCTGCCCCGGCCGATATCACCGGGCGGGCATCCGTCATCGACGGCGATACGATCGAGATCAATGGAGTGCGGGTTCGCTTCGAAGGCATCGACGCACCCGAGAGCCGTCAGATTTGCGAGAACGCTTCAGGCAAGGCGTACAGGTGCGGTCAAGCAAGCGCGAAAGCTTTGGATGCCTTCCTTGCCAAATCGCGTCCGACGAAATGCACGGCGACAGGTACCAGCTACGATCGCGTCGTAGGCTATTGCGTGCGCGCCGATGGTATGGACGTCAACACGTGGATGGTGCGCAACGGGCACGCCATCGACTGGCCGAAGTACTCCGGTGGCCGGTACGCCCCCCAACAGGCGGAAGCCCAAGCGGCGCATGCCGGTATATGGGCCGGCGCATTCGACCTTCCCTGCCTCGTACGCGGCGCGCGATGCGATTGAGACACGGCGGCGGATGATGGGTAGCCCGACCGCGCCACTCTCGAGGCGGTGGTTGTTTGGGAACGTTCTGTCGTTAGTCCGGTTGGATGGTCAGCAAAAGGAGAATATCCATGAGTGACAGGAAGCCAGACCCGTCTAGCGACGCAGCCCGCACCGGTGAAGATGCGGATAAGGATCGCGAGGAACTCAAGAAGAAAGCCGAGAAAGGCATTGAAGACGCTACCGGCAAGAAGCCGAAGGGCGAGATCTAGACGAACAAATTGAGGTCGGGGAGGATTCCTGCACACCGAAATCTATGTTCTCCTCACTCTCAATTTCGCGGATCTTTCAAAGAGGTCGGACGGCTAGCCATCTGCATCCAGCGACTGGAGACATCGAAACCTCATCTCGCAAAGGTCGCCGTCGGGATGGCATAGACGGTCACAACCCATGGCCAGGCGCCGGCGGAGCTTGGAGAAGCTCACGCTGGCGCCGAACTTCGCAACAACCGCCTTTCGTTCTAAGCTATCAACGCGTTCACACCGGATGCACTCGATTTCGATGTTGGGCAGCCGGACGTCCTTCAGCGTGTAGCTGCGCTTGATGTGGGGCGTCGGCATGAATTTAGGCGTCTTGGCCACTATACCAACTCCCTTCGGTACCTCTGAGGACTTTGGATATCCACATCCCTCCATGACGACAAAAATATTCTCCACGAACGGGCCATGTAGAATCTAGTTACGGTTTTGATTCAACTTCACGAATCTGCAGTGTTGCTAATCTTGAGCGAAGATTCCTGATTTTCAGGCGTCTTGACTCCGGACAAGATACGGAACAGAAGGGGAACAATCAAGTTCTAGCGACATGATGTCGTCCCTGTTCAACTGCGATTTCGGAAGGATTCGTAACCGATGTCGGCTGCCCGCGATCAAGTGATTACTGATCTGCGAGAGCGCATCTCTTCCATTCAAGGAGAGGGCGTAAAGAAGGCGGGGTGCCTACCTTTCGGCGTCGATGAGATTGACGAAATCCTTCCGGGAGGCGGCCTGGCGTATGGCGCGCTGCATGAATTCGCGGGCGGCGGTTCTGGAACCGTTGACGGAGCGGCCGCCGCGCTGTTCGCAGCCGGCATTGCCGCACGCACGAAGGGTCCGATCGTCTGGTGCCTGACGAGGCCCGATCTTTTCTTCCCCGCTCTCGCTCAGGCGGGGCTTCATCCTCGCAGAGTAATCTTCGTCGAAAGCGACAAAGAAGAGGACGTTACCGCCAGCATGGAGGAAGCCCTTTCATTCGGAGGTCTTGGCGCAGTTGTCGGGGAAATGGTCAGACTGCCGATGGTCGTCAGCAGGCGCCTGCAACTCGTCGCAGAACGTACAGGCACCATGGCGCTTGTGGTCCGGAGGTGGCGAAGGCAGACCGAGGCAAACGACTTCGGGCAGCCGACCGCCAGCACTACACGGTGGCGTGTGAGTGTGACGCCGTCGGAAGAACTTCCGGTGCCGGGAGTCGGGAGACCTCGATGGTTTCTTGAGTTGATGAGATCGCGTGCGGGCGAATGTGCTGAGTTTTACGTCGGAGCGTGTGATGGCGAGGGTCGTATCCATATATCTACCGAATTTGCCGACGGACAGGATCAGACGAGACGATCCGGGTATTCCGGATGACCAGCCGATCGTGGTGATCGCCAGGAGCGGGTCCAAACGGTGGGTGTCGTCTGCCGACGTCGCGGCTCAGAAAATCGGTGTTCGCGTAGGGATGCCTGCCGCGAAGGCGCAGGCAATCTTCCAGGGTCTCATATTGGTTGATGCCGATCCCGCCGCGGATGCTGTCGCACTCAATCGTATCGGTTTCTGGGCGCTCGCGCGCTATTCGCCGATCGTCGCAGTCGACGGCATTGATGGTCTAGTCATGGACACCGAAGGCGCGGATCATCTTCAGGGTGGGGAGTTGCCAATGACGACCGGTATCGTGAACACCTTCCTGTCGCGAAAGCTGACGGCGAAGGTTGCCGTGGCTGATACCTGGGGAGCGGCCCACGCGTGTGTTCGAGCCATCAACCGCGACACTGTGATAGTGCCTCGCGGTGAAATAGTGCGCGCAGTCGAGAAACTTCCGATCTCTCTGTTGAGGCTCTCCGACAAGATCGTCCAGGATCTCCTTGTCCTTGGCTTCCATTCGATCGGCCAACTTGCGAACACGCCGCGTGCGCCGCTGGCGCTTCGTTTCGGACCGGAAGTCGGCAGGAGACTGGACCAAATGTTTGGTCGAGTGTCGGAGCCGATCGACCCCATAAGGACAGCGGATCTTGTCGAGGTCTCTCGTTCTTTCCAGGAGCCGATCGGAGCGGCGGAAACGATTGACAAGTATGTCGGCAGGTTGGTGGTCCAACTTGTGGCGGAACTCGAGAAGCGCGGACTTGGAGCGCGAAGAACCGACCTCATCGTCCACAAGGTAGACAACACCATTCAGGCAATACGCGCCGGAACTGCAAAGCCCGCGCGCGACGTCGGCTGGTTGACGAAACTCTTCAAGGACCGGACCGAGAAGATAGAGCCGGGGTTCGGTATCGAGAGACTTGTTCTTGTCGCCGTCGCGGCCGAACCTTTAGTGGAGGAGCAGAAGGAATCGTCGCTTGTCGAGGAGGAGCATGGGGACATCACTCCGCTGATCGACATCTTCGCGAACCGCGGACAACGGGTATATCGCTTGGCGCCCGTTGCATCCGATGTTCCTGAGAGGAGTGTCCAGCGGGTCCCGGCTATTGCGGACGCTGTGGAGACTGCATGGGTGAGCCATTGGCGCAGACCCGTGCGGTTGTTCGACAAACCGGAACAGATCCAGGCGATTGCTCTCATGCCCGACTATCCGCCCGCAAGCGTGACGTGGCGCGGGAAGCGTCACCGGGTGAAGCGAGCCGACGGTCCAGAACGCATTTTCGGCGAATGGTGGATGCGGCCCACGGAACTGGAGGCCGTGCGGGACTACTTCGTCATAGAAAATGATGACGGGGAGCGCTTCTGGATTTTTCGCTCCGGAGATGGGATCGACCCGGAAACGGGCTCGCATAAGTGGTTCATGCACGGGATTTTCGCATGAAGTACGCGGAGCTTCAGGTCACGACGCATTTCAGCTTCCTTCGTGGAGCGTCGTCGGCGCATGAATTGTTCGCGACGGCAAAGGAGCTTGGCATCGAAGCCATCGGCGTCGTCGATCGCAACAGTCTCGCCGGAATCGTGCGCGCGCTAGAGGCTTCCCGCGAAACTGGAGTGCGGCTGGTCGTCGGCTGTCGGCTCGATCTACAGGATAAGATTTCGATCCTCGTCTATCCGACGGACAAAGCGGCATATTCGCGGCTCACCCGCCTGATCACTTTGGGGAAGGGCAGAGGCGGGAAGGACAACTGCATCCTTCATCTGGATGACCTTGCCGTTTACGCAGAAGGGATGGTCGGCATCCTCGTGCCGGACCTCGCCGACGAGGTCTGTGCCGTCCAACTCAGGAAGATGAACGAGATTTTCGGCCGGCGAGCTCACGTGGCGCTCAGTCTTCGGCGACGACCCAACGACCAAATGCGGCTCCACGAGCTTTCAAATATGGCGGCAAAGTTCAGGGTGAAGACGGTCGTCACCAACGACGTTCTCTTCCATGAGGCGTCTCGCCGTCAATTGCAGGATATCGTCACGTGCATCCGCACCAACACGACTATCGACGACGTGGGTTTCGACAGGGAGCGACATGCCGATCGCTACCTCAAGCCCCCGGAGGAAATGGAGCGGTTGTTTCCGAGATACCCCGAAGCACTTGCTCGGACGATGGAGATCGTAAGCCAGTGTACCTTTAGCTTGGAGGAACTGACGTACGAGTATCCCGAGGAGGCGCTGATCGACGGCATGGATGCCGAGCAGTCGCTGGAGCATTGCGTCCGCGAGTGCATCCCCGACCGATACCCGGAGGGACTGCCACAGAGTGTCCTACGAGCGGTTAGACACGAGTTGGATCTGATCAAGGAGATGGGGTACGCGCCCTATTTCCTCACTGTTTACAGCATCGTTCGCTTTGCTCGTTCACGAGGAATCCTTTGCCAGGGGAGGGGATCCGCCGCAAACTCTGCGATCTGCTACATCCTCGGCGTCACTAGCATCGACCCCGAAACCAACGATCTGTTGTTCGAGCGGTTCGTCAGCAAGGAGCGCAACGAACCGCCAGACATCGACGTCGATTTCGAACACGAGCGTCGGGAGGAGGTTATTCAGTGGATCTACAAGACATACGGGCGCGACCGAGCGGCGCTGGTCTGTACGGTCACGCGTTATCGAGCCAAGGGTGCGATCCGCGACGTCGGCAAGGCTATGGGTTTACCGGAGGACGTGACCAAAGCCCTCTCGTCGGGGCTGTGGTCGTGGTCGGAGGAGGTGACGGAGCGCAATGTGCGCGAGCTGAATCTCAATCCCGACGACTACCGTCTTGTGATGACGCTTCGTCTTGCTCGAGATCTCATGGGTGCTCCTCGACATCTCGGCCAGCATGTAGGTGGCTTCGTGCTGACGCGTTCACGCCTAGATGATCTCGTTCCAATCGAGCCGGCGGCGATGGAAGATCGCCAGGTTATAGAGTGGGACAAGGACGACGTCGAAGCCTTGCGAATGATGAAGGTTGACGTGTGGCGCTCGGCATGCTGACGTGCATGCAGAAGGCTTTCGACTTGATCCGGGAGCACAAGCACGAAGATCTCGATCTTGCCAAGGTTCGGCAGGAGGACGGGGCGACATATGCGATGATCCGTAAGGCTGATACGCTCGGCACATTCCAAGTCGAAAGCCGAGCGCAGATGGCGATGCTGCCGAGGCTCAAGCCGAGAACGTTTTACGATCTCGTCGTCCAGGTCGCCATTGTTCGGCCAGGCCCCATACAGGGCGACATGGTCCATCCGTATCTCCGACGCAGGGAGGGAAAGGAACCTGTCGAATACCCGACACCGGAGCTCGAGGCGGTGCTTGGCAAGACCTTGGGCGTGCCCCTGTTTCAGGAGAGCGCGATGCGCGTCGCCATGGTTTGCGCAGGTTTCACCGCCGGCGAGGCTGACCAGCTCCGAAAAAGTATGGCGACTTTCAAGTTCACTGGAGGCGTATCGCGGTTTCAGACCAAGCTAATCGATGGAATGGTCAACAACGGCTACAGTCGCGAATTCGCGCAGAAGACCTTCTCACAGCTTGAAGGGTTCGGCAGCTATGGTTTTCCTGAAAGCCACGCTGCATCGTTCGCGCTCATTGCGTACGCAAGCTGCTTCATCAAGTGCCATTACCCGGACGCCTTCGCGGCAGCGCTCATCAATTCGCAGCCGATGGGCTTTTACGCCCCGGCACAGATCATCGGCGACGCGCAGAAGCATGGCGTCGAGGTTCGACCGATCTCCATCCAACATTCACGCTGGGACTGCACACTCGAGGAAATCCCCGGCAGCAACCGACACGCCATCCGGCTGGGTATGCGCCAGGTTGCTGGGCTGGCAGCTCGGGACGCCGCCAGAATTGTCGCAGCAAGGATCGAACGGCCGTTCGAGAGCGTCGACGACGTATGGCGTCGATCGGAAGTCCCATCGGAAGCGCTTGTACAGCTCGCCGAGGCCGACGCCTTCAGACCGGCATTCAACATCGAGCGGCGTGATGCACTCTGGGCGATCAAAGCATTACGAGACGAGCCGCTTCCACTGTTCGTGGCGGCGGCAGAGCGAGAGATGAAAACGGTCGCCGAGCAGCAGGAGCCGCAAGTTGAACTCAGGCAGATGACCGAGGGCCACAACGTGGTCGAGGACTATCAACACGTCGGCCTGACTCTTCGTGCGCATCCTTTGTCATTCCTGCGACAGGATCTCACCGCTCGCCGGATCGTCACATGTACAGATGCGATGAATGCCCGTGATAAGAGCTCGCTCTGCGTTGCTGGGCTAGTGCTCGTGAGGCAGAAACCCGGATCCGCGAAGGGCGTCATGTTCATCACCATCGAGGATGAGACCGGACCAGCGAACATCGTCGTGTGGCCGTCGCTTTTCGAGAAACAGCGTCGGATCGTGTTAAGCTCAAGCATGATGGTGATCCACGGGAAAATCCAGCGGGAAGGGGACGTCGTTCACTTGATCGCGCGGCAGCTTTACGACCTCTCTGCCGATCTGTCATCTCTGTCGGACCGCGACACCGAGTTTCGGAATCCGAGTGGGCGTGGCGATGAGTTCGCGCATGGCTCTCATGGCGGCGGCGATGTCCGCGATAGACCGAAGCCGAACAAGGTTCGTGACATCTATATCCCAGACCTTCACATCGACACTCTTAAGGTCAAGAGCCGAAATTTCCAGTAGGGTGATCTAGCCGTTTAATTATCAGCCTAGTGAAGATGTCCACTGGGTCGGCGGTCCGGGCGTCTTTCCGTCCGGTAGCAGTCGGTGCAGGTGATCGTGAACGACGTCTGCACTGAATGGCTTTCTCCCGAAGGTTGCATCTTCCGGGAGATATCCACCTTGGGCACGATCTGTCCCGATGCGACTACGATCTCAAATTCCGGACAGGACCCTGCACATTTTTGGGCGAGAAAAGCCGTCGAGCTTGCTCGGCGGCATCTGCGCGTCGGTAAAAGGAGTTTTACGCTGGCGCACGCTGCTCCAGGATCGATATAGCTTGATCGAGCGTAGCCGCCTCCAGCACTCGAAATCCAGCGTCTTCGAGAATATCCGAAGCGTCCGTTCTTACAAGCGCATTGTCGTGATGACCACAGGCGTTCGTGCTAACGCGTGCTGCATGTACGAGGAGACATGTTCTGCCAGCCAGACCGCTCATAGGCCCGCCGGCAGAAAAGGCGCGCATCACGCGCCTTGATTTCGAGACCCGCCCATATGTGCGCGCGGGACAAGATCATTTCCCACTGGGGCTCTACTGAAGCGGTCGCGGTTGTTATCGAGGGGCGCGCGCGGTTCAGGCAGATGCGGCAAGCTGCGAGGCAAACTCGCGATAGCTGTGCAGCGGGCGGCCCAGGATTTGCGTCAGCCGCTCGACATCGCCAGCGTTTGGAACCATGCCGTGGCTGACGTAGCGCTCAGCCATCAGGCGCATTTCATAGGCCATCCACTTAGGCATGATACTGGCGAGGTTTTGTTCGAAGCCGGATGGATCATCGCCGCCATAGACGACAGGGCGGTCCAGAACATCAGACCAGATGGCTGCGAGTTCCAAGCCAGTCAGCGTCTCCGGGCCGACCAGATTGATCGTCTCGCTCGGCAGTTTTTCCGCGGCGCGGTCGCGACGAAGGAGCTCGGACGCAGCAACTTCTGCAATATCTCTGGTGTCGACCATGGCAACACCCTTGCTCCCGATCGGCATCGGGTAGACAGCGTAATTGAAGATGACGTCTTTGATCATGACTTCGTTGTCGATGAAGTATGCCGGCCTCAGGATCGTGGCGCTAAAGCCCATCGCCTCCAGCATGCGTTCGGCGCCAAACTTGACGGCGAAGTGCGGCACATTCACTGCTCGGTCGGCATCGAACACCGAGAGGTAGACGACACGTTCGACGCCGGCTTCGCGCGCAACGTTCAAAGCGATGATGGCCTGGGTGAATTCATCGCCAGCGACCGCGTTCAGCAGGAACAGCGTGCGGACTCCATTGAAGGCGCGGCGGAGCGCGTCGATATCGAGCATGTCTCCCTGCACAACATCGACGTTCGAGGCAAAATTGGCCTTGGCGGGATCACGCACGAGGACACGGACATCCGCATTGCGTGCGATGAGCTGGTCAACGACATGGCGGCCGACACGGCCAGTGGCACCGGTTACAAGAATGGTCATTGGGGTTCTCCTTAGTTTACTGTGAACGACTTCGGTTTCGAAGACACCTCGACTATGGCTGGTTCACATTCAACCCAATAGACGCTAAAAATAGACACATCGTCTCACTGGTGGAACACTCATGGATTTGGCTGCCCTTGTTGATTTTGTCACCGTTGCCCGGCATGGCGGCTTCGGCCGCGCTGCCCGCGCTTCCGGTCGGCCGAAGGCAACGCTTTCGCGCCGGGTCGCTGAACTGGAAGCGAGCCTTGGCCTACGGCTGTTCGAACGCGGCTCACGGATGCTCAAGCTGACGGAGGAGGGGCGGGCGCTTCAAGAGCGGGCGGGTGCTCTGCTGATCGAACTGGAAGAGACTGCTGCCGCCATAGCGTCTGGCGGAGACAGGTCGCGTGGCAGGTTGCGGATCAGCGCGCCATTGCTGTTCTCCCAAACTGCCATGGGCAAGCTGGCTGCCGGCTTCTCCCTCAAGTATCCGGAGGTGCGCATGGAGGTGACGACCGAAGATCGCCCTGTCGATATGGTGGAGGAGGGATACGACCTCGTTATCAGGGTGAACCCCGATCCAGACGAGAGCCTGTTGGGCCGCGCCTTCCTGCGTGACGGGTTGGTGGTCGTGGCGGCACCACAGCTCGCATACGACAGCAGAGCCACTGTGCCAGTCGTCATACGCGGCACGCCGGGTCAAACGAGGTCATGGACAATGAACACACCGACAGGGCAGCTCAGTCTTCAAATCGATCCCGTGCTCAGCCTTTCCTCTATGACCATGGTCCGCGATGCGGTGCGCATGGGCGTCGGCGCGGCGCGCCTTCCCCTGTCTTTGGTAAGCCACGATCTCGCTGAGGGGCGGTTGGTTCGTTGGGGAGATGTCGAAGGGCCGGAAACGGTGCTGTGGGCGCTCTACCCATCACGTCGTCTCCTCAGCGCGAGAGTGTCTGCATTCCTTGACTATCTCAAGCAAGCCTTTCCTCTGGGGACGGCCGATGAGCTAGCAGCCTATGTCGAGGAATAACTTTGAAGGCGTGACGCTTCTCGCCGGGGCGACATCAAAGGATCCGAGGTCGCGCTCTGGGCGCTTTATCCGTCGCGGCTTCTCTTGAGCGCGCGGGTCTCTGCCTTGCTTGATTTCCTGATGCAGGCTTTCCCCAAGGGAACACCTGAAGAGCTGGCCGCCTATATCGGTGGGTAAGGGTCGGACGCGTTAGGCCGCAGCAGCAACTGCGCGTGAATACGCCCCAGGCGGCATTCCCACATGCCGATTGAAGGCCACGCTGAAGGCGCTTGTCGATCCATAGCCGACGCGCTGGGCGATGTCGGCGATGGCAACATCTTCGCGGAGATATTCTTTCGCGAGCGCCATACGCCATCCGGTCGCGTATTCCATAGGCGCGACGCCAACTTCCTTGCGGAAACGATCGAAGAAGGTCGAGCGAGACATGGCAGCCTCCTGGGCAAGCGTCTCCACCGTCATGCTGCGACCCGGATCTGCGTGGATTCGGCGCAAGGTCGGCGCCAGCAGTGGGTCGGCCATGCCGCGCAGGAGACCCGGCGGTGCTTTGGCGCTTGCAACTGACCGCAATGCGTCAATGAACAGAACATCCAGCAGCCGATGAAGCACCATTTCGCGCGCAGCACGGTCGGCCCTCGTCTCGTCATTGATCATGCGGACCAGGGCCATCAGTCGTTCTTCCCCATGAACATGGATGACTTCCGGCAGCAGCGATACGAGAAGAGCCTTGTCATCCGAGCCGAACGTGCAATGCCCGACCAGTGCCTTGATTTCCGCCGGCGCTTCCGGGTCGCCGAGGCGAAAAACACCGGGGCTGGTTTCCATTCGCTGGGGAAGCGCGCCGCGTGGCGGCGGTTCCGTGCTGCTCATCGTAAACGAGAAGATGTTTGGGACCAGGACGAAGTCACCCGCAGTGAGCACCATCGGCTCACGACCGGCAATCGTCATCAGGCAACGTCCTTCGACCACCGCGCAGTAGAACGGGCTTCCAAGCTCGGTGCGCTCAACAAGCCACTGACCGCCACCCGTCACAAGCTTTGAGATGGAAGGTCTTGCTTTCAGTAGGGAAACGACTTCGGCGACGGGATCGGTCATTTTTCGGATTTATGCTAAACAATATCGGACATACGCATATAGCAAGTCCGGATTATCCGGTCCATCTTCAGGTCAGTTAAATGTCAGGAGACGGAACATGCCAAAGATCCTCATCACCGGTTGCTCGTCCGGTTTCGGCCTCGCCATCGCACAGAAATTCTTGAACGCCGGGTGGGACGTCGTCGCCACTATGCGCGCGCCGCAAAACAACCTTCTTCCTTCGGACGGCAGGCTCGAAATCCTGCCGCTGGATGTTACCAGCGCAGACAGCATTGCCGAGGCGGTGGAAGCCGCAGGCATAATCGATGCTCTTGTCAATAATGCAGGCGTCGGCATGCTCAATGTGCTCGAAGGCTCGGAGATGTCTAAGGTTCGCGAACTGTTCGAGACAAACGTCTTCGGCGCAATGGCGATGACAAAAGCTGTCCTTCCGCAGATGCGGTCCCGTCGCTCAGGCATCATCGTCAACGTCAGCTCTGCCGTCACGATCAGGCCGCTGCCAGCACTTTCGGTCTACAGCGCCAGCAAGGCGGCCCTCAACGCATTTACGGAGAGCCTCGCGCTCGAAGCGGCTCTGTTCGGAATCCGCGCCAAACTTGTTTTGCCAGGCTCGGCGCCGACGACGGACTTTGGCAAGAATGCAGTCTCGCGCATGGGCATGGAAATTCCCGAGCCATATACCGCCTTCGTCGACGACTACATAACGAAGCTGCGTTCGGGCGCGCAAGTCACCACTGCGGAGGCGGTTGCAGAGGCCGTCTGGCGGTCTGTGACAGAGATCGACGCGCCGATGAAGTTCCCCGCGGGGGCCGACGCGGAAACCTCATTTCGCGAAGCCGGTCATTTGCTCGCCTGATCATCGCCAATCGAAATCTACCTTTGAAGGTCTGGACCCATGAACAATCTGATCAATCTCGCAAAGCATATTCCGACGCCTGATGCCACTCTCACCGTGGCCTACACGCCGATCCGTCTTTCGATGTCGGGCCGCCAGCCGTTGGAACTGCGTCTGACCGCGCCCGCAAGCGGCGACAAGCTGCCGATCGTGCTGCTGTCGCATGGTTACGGCCCTTCCAACTATATCCCGTCAAAGGACGGCTATGCTCCCCTTGTCCAGTTCTGGGCGGAAAGAGGGTTCGTCGTGATCCAGCCGACGCATGCGAGTTCTCGGGTCGGCGGCCTGCCGTCAGATGGACCCGGCGCGCCTTTCTTCTGGCGTGAGCGTGTCGAGGAGATGAAGGCGATCCTGGACCAACTGCCGGAGATCGAGAGACAGGCGCCGGCCGTTGCTGGGCGGATGGATCATGCACGCATCGGCGCGGTGGGTCATTCCTTTGGCGGCCACACCGTCGGGCTCCTGCTCGGCGCACAGGTGAATGGTGAGGATTTTTCCGATCCACGCATCTCGGCGGGCGTTCTCCTGACAACACCAGGACGCGGCGGCAAGGACATGACGCCTGAGAGTGCTGCCCGGTTTCCGTTCTTCGACGTCAATTTCTCGACCCTGACGACACTCAGCCTCGTCGTTTGCGGTGATATGGACAATCCGCATTTTACCACCCGCGGTCCTGAGTGGCATGCAGATGCATTCCACGATGCACCGGGCGCTGAGGCAATGCTGATGATGCACGGGGTCGGGCATGGTCTTGGCGGCATTGCAGCTCTCGACGCAAAGGAAACGGAGACTGAGGCACCAGACGTGCTGGAAGCGACACGACGTCTTACGCTCGCCTGGCTTCAGACAGCGCTTGGCGCGGACAAGGGCGCTTGGCCAAGAGCTTGCCTCGCGCTTAAGCGTGAGGCCGCAACGCTTGCGACGGTCATGGAGAAGCAGCTTTAGTCGCCGTGGCAGTTGGCTCGGTTGAAGCCGCGCCAATGATGAGAAACCGGGCGCCACGTGCTGGCGCTCGATGCACTCGACAACCCGAGCCTCCCGGTCCCGATCTACCCAACGCCGATCGAGGTTGAGGGGGAGGTAAGCCTCTCCCTCATCTCGCTCTGATCAAACCTAGACTGATCTGGAATGCCCCGCCCGCCATTGCGCGGCTCTCCAGGGGTCACTTGTTCAGTGCATCCTTGAGCGCCTTGGCAGGCGCGAAGGTCAGCTTGTTGGAAGCCGCGATCTTCATGGCTTCGCCAGTTGCAGGATTGCGCCCTTCGCGCTCAGGCGATGCCTTCACTTTGAACTTTCCGAAGCCAGGGATCGAGGTTTCCGCGCCGGAGCTTGCTGCGTCGGCAATAGCGCGAAAAACGGCTTCGACGATTGCCTTGCCCTGAACCTTTGTCAGGCCGTTGTCGGCGGCGATCTTGTCGGCAATTTCATTGGTGGTAGTCATGGAAATATCCTCGAAAGTGAAACAATACCAAATCCGTGTCAGTTTCTGGCCTGCCTGTCATCAGGGACGAGGGCGGCATCGCTTACATCAGGTGGCTGTCCACAACTCGTTCCGATTTTTATCCGCCTGCGGTGTCTGCGAAGGACATTGAGGAACAGGCATACGGTCTCGCTTTCACTGTCGAAGAGATGGACCATCTGCTGTCCACTCGTTCGATCTCTCGCTCCCCAAGGCCGCATAAGCGCGTCCTCTTCCAGACAGTGTCGGCTGGACAGTCACCGCGTAAATCCGGGCTTCTTTTGATGGGCGTTGAGCTTAACATCATGGTAACAGTGCCGTTCAAGCCTTCACTCCGGAATGGCTGATGAGCATCTTTCTTGTTCGTCGCGGCGAATCGATTGGCAACCTGGATGAACAGGCTTAAGGCCAGTTTAGCGATCATATGGCGCTCAGGCCTGTTTTTTCGCTCGTGGCGTTATTTGTCGGAGGACCGGCGCAAATCGGGCCGCGATAAGGCGGTGGGTCTCAGCGTCGGGGTGCAGTCGATCCGGCAGCGGCAGACGCTCATGGTCCAACGCTCCGTATAGCTGCAGCCCATCTAAATAGTACATATTGGCGTCATCGCGAACCCGTTGCTCGACGATGGCTTTGAGATGTTCGCGCACAATGCTCAGATTGAGCTTGCCGGCGCGCGTTTCCTCCGGCTTGCCGAGGGCGACAAACGTCGTCTCGCCCTTGGCCAGGGCGTCGAGGTCAAACGTTCCTGGCCCTGGCGTCATCTCATGAATAGGACAATAAATCGGAGACACAACCAGGAGCGGCGTTTCGGGGTGTCCGTCCCTGATGGTATCGAGAAAGCCGTGCACTGCAGGGACGAAGGCACGAACACGCATCAGGTCAGCGTTGACAAGGTTGATGCCAATCTTGAGGCTGATGATGTCCGCCGGTCGGTCTCGTATGGCTCGGGCCGTGAAGGGATCGAGAAGGGCATTGCCGCCAAACCCCATATTCATCAGATCGAAGCCTGCGGCGGACGCGGCGATCGCCGGCCATATCCCGGTGGGCGAAGCAGCGTTCGATCCATGGCTGATCGAGCTGCCGTGGTGAACCCAGACGGGCTTTTCCGGGCTTGTTGACGGGACGATAGGAGCATTTGCTCTAAGCGCCCCGAGCTCGGTGACTTCGTTATAGGGCAGCCAGATTTCGACACGCTTTTCTGTGCTTGGCAAATCGTCGAACCGTAGGGTCTGAGCACCCGCCGGTTCCCGAACCGTGGTTCCAGAAGCCATATCAAGGCGCAGGACAGCCGCGTCCCTGACGGATTGCTGGCAGTAAAGGTCACCATCAACACACAGGTCATAGATGCCCACCGGGCGAGGCGGCACGCCCACAATCTGTCGCCGCAAGGTCATGACGTCGAGCTCGATGGCGGTCGCTGCGGTGTCAAAAACCAGCCGGACGCCCGACGGCTCGGCTTCTACCATCGCCAGCGTGGAGTCTGAGCATTGCGCACGGGCCCGGGCGGGAAGCCGGTGAGGGAGCAGTCCGAACTCGGTGTGTTCAAGCTGAACGAAGCCGCGCAGAAGGGTAGGTTCTATTGGCACCGACGTGGTGAGTTCCGAGTTTGTCATCTTTCAAATGCTTTCAGCTATGTTTCTTTGGCCCGCCCAGCTTTGGAGCAGGCCATCGAGGCCTTCAACGTCGCGCTTCCATGAGAGTTCGGGCTCCGGGTCGCTGTGACTGAAGCTTCCGGCCAACTCTAGAAGGGAAAAGCCCAGGACGAACGAACCGATCAACCGGGTGGCGTGCACGCGATCCTCATCCCTCAACGAGTATCCGCGCAGCATCGCGTGATTGACCCGGGCTAGGCGCGCCCCGCCGCTGAGGGCCGCGCTTTGCGCATCGAGTGGATAGCGCGAGGCCTGGAACAGCCCTGGGTGCTGTCGCGCAAAGTCGCGATGTGTGTTGACGAGAGCAACCAGGGCATCCTTGCCCGCGCGGCCCGCTATCGCCTCTTCTGTCCTCTCGGCCAGAGAGTCGAGCGCTAAAAGGCCAACACCCTTTTTCAGCTCGTGTAGATTTGCCACATGTCCGTAGAGACTAGGTAGCCGGACGTCGAAGATTCGGGCAACGGCCGCTAGTGTGAGGCTTTCGAAGCCCTCGTCATCTGCAAGCCGACCCGCCGCGGCGATGATCTTGTCTTTGTTCAAACCGGCTCTCGCCACCATAACCTCTAAAACTAATGCTGTTTGTTTATTTCCTAATATCATTAGTTTTGGCGTTGTGAAGCATGAAGTTTGTGGATTGCCGCATAACGGCGGCGTTTTTGGCTTCAAAAGGCCGGCGGGAACGTCAAGTGAGGTCAGATACAGCCCTAGCCGCCAATCGTGTGCGATTTGGGCAACCCAGAGGGCAATTTGCCCCGGAGCGTATGACATGCTTAACGGCTTTTCTAGTAAGGCGGAGGAGCTCTCGCTGAGAAGGTCGCCGGTGTGACACTGCCGAAATAGCCGAAGGCTTTCTTGGCCGCCGACGTTCGCCGTGATTAGTCCGGAGACTTCGTCCTGATTCAAAAACTTTACGGTGACTTTAGCCACAGCGATCGATTTTGGTTTTTGGAGCTAATTCCATACCTGCTCGGCGAGAGCCCGCGACGGCGGCGCTACGCCAGGCGGTTTAAGGGTGAGTGAGTTCCCAACCGTATCCAACTCTCGAGTAGGTTGCGATATGGGCATTGTTGCGCGGAAATCGCGAAACATGACATTGGCGAGGAACTATTCCGCGCGGCGCCCATTCCGTTTTGCGAGGAGAGTGTCGCATTTCTATCCGGCCCAACTGTCGCATTACTAAATGGGCGCTACAAAGTTTGTGGCGGCAAGGTTGAAATGTCGCGGATTTCGCAAAGTTAAAATGTCGTGGGCGCATTGGTCAGCCCTTTAAAAATGCGACACTCGCGCCAACGGTCAGCCCCCGACCGGACCGGCTGGGCCGGGTTGCAAGGGTAGGGAGGGGGCGGGTGATGGAATACCCGTTCGGCTTTAGCCTCCTCAGCCGTAACGACTGCATTGCGCCAAAATCGGAAGCAGGTCACCCGACCAGTTGCACGTCGCGCTATTTAAAAAATTTTCAATGTGTAGTGTTGGTCCCGATTAGGATGTGAGAAGCTGAGCTTCATGGAAAGGTTGGACAGGATGAGCATAGTTTGGAATGTGCTTCCAAAAGAAGGCCTGGGGCCGCTCGCGTTTGGCATGACGCAAGCCGATGTCGCAAAATTCGAACACATCATGGGTCCTGTCGATGAAACGCAAGAAGAGACCTTGCCCGATGGACGCTTGGCACTAAACGAGTTTCGTCATCGCGACGCGCCGCTCTGCTCGTTTCAAGACGGAATTCTTACCTATATTTCGATCGGCCAGTCCGACATCATCGACGTCAGATTCCATGACGTGTCCGTTTTCAAGGATGATCCGAAACACGTCTACTCAACCCTGGGGCGGGCAGCTACTTCGGTTTACTGGCACCACAACAGCGTAGTTATGCCTTCCTTGGGCTTGGAACTGGCCGGTTTCGTGATCGAATACAGCCCTAAGGGCAAGCCACCGATCTTCGTGAGCAAGCAAACGGGGTTCACTTGGCCGCAATTAGTGCTGTTTCAGCCCGGTCATGAACCGTTCACCGAGAATAACCTCATTGAGATATCGAACCAAGCGATGTGAGCACCCGAAGGGACGACTTGGCGTTACTCCCCTCCCATCGTTCGCATGTCCTCTTCGGGCTAGGGGCGGACTTCATTCAGCCGCATGCCTTTGCGCCAAAGCTCGAGCACGCTTGGCAATCACATCCGGATCATTCATGAAATCCGTGCGCCGACCGGGCTTGCGGCCTCTCGGCTTGTAGCCGATCTTCTCACTGTTGGTCTTCGGGGCAGCGGCGTGGTCTCGATCTTGCTGCTCCTTTATGTAGGCCAGCACGTCGCCAAGACGCTTGTTCTCCACAACCGCAGCATGCGTCACGCTCTGGTCCTTGTCGAAGGTCCTGTAGAGTAATGAGTGACCTTTCCATCTGATATCCAGGCGACCATCGGCATAGGCATAGGTCTCGACATACCTGCCGACCAAGCCACGCGTGATGTCGTTCTCTTCAAGCATGATGCGTTTGCGTTCATAAGAGAATGTTAGCTGCGCGCCGACATATCTTTCTTCACGTTTGCAGAGAATATCTTTCAGCCTGTTTGCTGTCATGTTGACAGGTCGATGAAGGTTATCAGAACGGGCAGGGGTCACCGCAAAACGATCATTGTAGTGTGAGATGAATGTCGGCAGGAAAGCATTCCCGGCTTCCATGTCGCTGATCCTGGCCAGCCGCAATTCTTTGACGAGTCGATCTTGAAGCGTTCGGTTCATACGCTCGACGCGGCCCTTGGCCTGACTGGAATTGGCGCAGAGAATCTCGATGTGCAGCTCTGATAACGCTCGACCGAACTGCGTCATGCCTTGGCCGCCCTTGGAGTCTTTCTTTGCCACCCTGAAGACCGAATGCTTGTCGGAATAGAAGGCAATCGGTGCGCCGTGCTCTTCGAGGTAAAGCGCCAGTGCCTCGAAATAGGTGAAGGCGCTCTCCGATCTAACAAACCGGAGCTGCATCAGCTTGCCGGTGGCGTCGTCAACAAATACTAGCAGAGAGCAGGCCGGACCACGATCCTCAAACCAGCGATGCTCGGAGCCATCGATCTGCACCAGCTCGCCATAAGCCTCACGCCGCAACCGCGGCTGATGAAATGTCCGGCGCTGCTTTCTCGAAAGCCAAATTCCGGCCCCCTGCATCCATTTGCGTAGCGTCTCACGCGAGACTGTGACGCCGTGCTCCTCCTGAAGCTTCTCGGCCGCGAGCGTAGGTCCAAAGTCAAGATAGCGTTCACGCACCAGCATCAAAACATAATCGCGAACGCCGCGGGCGATCTTATTATTCGACGGGCGACCGATCGCCTTGTGTCTGATCGACGCCGCACCGGTGATCTCAATACGATCAAGCAGGCGCTGGACATGGCGCTTGCTGATCGCCAGCAAATGCGCCGCTTTGACTATAGTCATCCGGCCATCAACGACTTTGGACAGTACCTCGATCCTATGCAGGTCGCGCTCGCTCATCGTAATCAGTCCCATCTGCAGTCTCCCAGAGGTCAATCAGACCCGGGGAGTGTGACATTCTAACTTTGCACAAACAGGACATTTTAACTTTGCGGCTACAAAAGTTATATCGCATAACATTTATTATGGAACTAATTCAATGGGTTAGCCGGAATTCCGTCTCAGAGCTTTCCTGGTAGCAAGCTTCTTGCTCATCTATCGGGATCGACAGTATGGCTCGAGAGCTACCAACACGGGAGATAACCGCATCGACAACATTGTTAGAATGTTCAGCCGAAGAGGAAAAGAATAGACGTGCGTATCCCTGCGATGAGCATGGACAGTATCGCTGATTTCACCCTCATCGTGGTCTGGGTACGGTAAGTTGGATTTTCACACGACCTCAGAGTGGCTTCTCATGTACGAGAAGAAGATAAAGAGCGAAGCATTGACAACCCCGAACCTAGTTATAATGTTTTTGCAAATTCATTATAACTGGATCGATAATGAAACAGATTGACCTCGTTTACAGAACGGCATTCGCTGAACTCGCGCAGCGAACCTTCGATGCTCAGTTTAGGGCAGACTTCCCCCTTGAAGGTCGATTTGTCTCCGTTCCGGTCAAGGGCCGCAATTACTGGTATTTTGATCTTCCTACCCCTGAAGGCAAGGACAAGCGGACATATGTCGGCCCAGAGGATGATGCAGACATCACTAAACGGGTGCAAGCCCATAAGGAAGTGAAAGACGATATCCGGGAGCGGCGCAAGCTCGTCACTATGCTCCTGCGCAGCGGCGGGTTGTCAGCGCCGGATCGGTTCGCAGGTGAGGTGACCAAAGTCCTTGCCGATGCGGGGTTATTCCGTTTAAGAGCGCTCGTCGTCGGTTCCGTGGCTTTCAGTTGCTATGCCGGCCTTCTTGGTGTTCGACTCCCAAGTACCTCTATGCAAACAGGTGACGCTGACTTCGCGCAGGACTTCGCCATCTCGGCCGAAGTCAAGGACAGCCTGCCTCCGATCCTCGACCTCTTGAGATCGATAGACAGCACGTTCCGGGCAGTCCCCCACCAAGCCGACAAGGCAAAAATCGTTTCGTTTTCGAATTCGGTTAACTACCGGGTCGAGTTCCTGACGACGAACCGTGGATCGGATGACTACACGGGCAAGCCATCCCCTATGCCTGCACTTGGAGGCGCCTCTGCCGAAAACTTGCGGTTCTTGGACTTCCTGATTTACGAGCCCGTGCGGACCGTCTTGCTCCACCGGGAGGGCGTGAGCGTAAATATCCCTTCTCCCGAGCGGTATGCCGTGCACAAGTTGATCGTGGCGTCTAGGAGGCGCACAGACGTCCTTGGGCGTGCCAAGAGGGATAAGGACCTCGTACAGGCTTCCTTACTGTCTGAGGCGCTTGCCGAGACGCGGCAAAGCTATTTGCTAGCTGACGCGTACCACGAGGCGTGGGGGCGTGGAGAAGCGTGGCAGGAGGCTATCCGGTCGGGCCTTAGGTTAATGCCGGACCACGGCAAGCTGGCGTTGGCAGATGCCCTCGGAGTCACAGTAGATCAACTCGGTAACGGGTAGGTAAATCTAAGCACATGTCTGCAAACCATTGCCGCCATCACCCGGTAGCTGACGAAAGCCATGGCGTGGTTGATAGCGAAACGGAGAAGGCGACGACTTCGCCGTCAGGTACGAAATGGTGTCCGCTATACTTCCCCAAGAACGTAGGATTTTGATGGTGCTGGATCGGCGATACGATAGCGCCGTGTCCTGCCGGCGTACATACTTCCGGGGAGGTGCTGGAATTTGTAGTTTTGTTCGACCATAACGCGTCTGCCACACTTACTGCCAATCCTTCAAATCAGTTGTCGCTCTTTTGCTGCCGCTGTTGCTTGAGCGAGGGATACGGCTCCCAGTGCCTCTTTCGCGTTTTGAATGACGAACCGCACGCCTCCATAGGAAAGGCCTTCCAGATCAGCTACGACAGAAATACTCTTGCCTTCGGCGATCCAACGCAGGCACCTTGTTTCTTTTGGATTTAGGCTTGCAGTCGTTTGCGTCCGCGCGTGTTTCAGGCGGACGTGAAGTTGCGCTACCGCTGTCGCTGCTAGAACCGGATCGGTACCAGAGATGTCTGCTGGCACCTCGGATGGTGAATAAAGCGAAAAGATCGCTTGGTGACCAAAACCGGTCGCAATCGGTACGGTCACTCCACTTCGGATACCCAATTTTCTCGACACCTTTCGCATTGATTTCGTCGTCTCGGATGGATTTTTCTGTTTCTCCTGTTCCGGCCATGAATAGATCACGCGTCGCCGCCGTGCATTTATGACCTCTGGGGCTTGGAGTATTCGTCTCTCCCTCAGGAATGTCTCTTGCCACTCAAGAGGCAGATTCGTTTGGTAGTCGATGATTTCGCACTTGAGCTTAAGGTAACAAAAATATGCGAAGCCCCCTTCCTGGGTAAGTTGATCCAGCCTTTCGCATATCTGTCCTACGTCACCTGGCAGCGCAGTCAGGTCGAGAAGCTTGGTGAACCATGCATTCATGCCAAGGGTCTCCTCAGACTGTGAAGTGATGTTCTCATGACGCATGCTGAATGGCTGGAGTCAGCACTTTGCTATAGCTTCGCAGAGTCGTCGAACGTCCACTTCGTCATGGGACGCAGTAAGACACACTCGAACCCCTGCCCTCCCCTTGGCAACTGTGGGAAAGAATATCGCGGAGGTGTAAAAACCATCATCCAGCAACTGCCGCACGACGGACACCGCCCGATCTTCCGAACCCAGTTGGATCGTCCGGATGGGGAGCAATGCCCCTCTTTGCTCCGTGTGCACCAGGTCGTCGAAGATTGCGAGATTGGCTTGGAGGATAGCTTGTCGATGGGCCAACACATCCGTCTGATGAAGCAGAGCCGAAGCATTCGCCGCGCCAATCGCTGCGACATTGAGCGAGGCTGAAAAAGCATGCGCTATTGAGTATCGTCGGAACAGCTCTTCCTGCCGAGCTGTCGAGAGCATCAGAAGCCCTCCTGAAGCGCCGAAACCTTTGCCTAGAGACGCCGCTATGATTGTTCGTTCGTGCAGTTGTCCTGCCAACTGCGATCGTGCGAAACCTTCACCGCTTTTGCCCCAAATTGAAACTCCGTGGGCGTCGTCAATATAGAGGAACAGGCCGTATCGATCTTGGAGCGTTCTCAGGTCAGCAATCGGAGCGCTACCGCCCATCGAATAGACTCCGTCGCAGATATAAGCCACCGTTTCGTTTGCACGACACAAGTCTTCAAGCGCGTTCATGTCGTTGTGAGAAATGGTCTCCACTCGTGTTTCGAGCGCAACAGTTCCTTTGTGAAACGCCAGCGTTGCGTGGGCGTGACGGTCGAACACCATGAGGGGCTTTTTCCCCGATGTGAGATGTCCCGACGCGATGATCGGTAAAGCTCCCATGTTGGCTGCAAGCACGGTGGTGTAGGTGACAACGCGCGCTTGAAAAAGACTGGAAAGCCGTTCTTCCAGGTCAGCAAGAATTGCGAAATTAAGCCGGGTTCGCGCGCAAGACCAGTGAAGGGCGCCATATCTTCGCATGGCCTCGATAGCACCTTCGACAAGGGTTGGATGGTTGTCCAGGCCGAGGTACGAGCACCTTACGAAATCGGTCACCTTTCGCACGGGCTGGCCGTCGTCGATGATGTCCACCGTACGCCCTTCACCGGGGATGGCGTAGAGTGCCATCAGGCCCTGATTATGAGCTGCCGAAAAATAGCTCTGCGCGTGATCGATGAGATCTCGAGTGTTGCGCGTGGGGTGATAAGACTCCCGTCTATCAGTGGTCATTGGTTCGCTCCTCCGCATTTTCAACATGCTGAGGAGCTTGAGCTAAAATCTATGTCGTTCAACAAACGGCGTCGAAATGTTAAATGAAAGCTTTGCGACACCCGATTTCATAATTCGGTTGATGTCCGCCCCCCTTCTGGCATGTCGAACTCGATGGCATAGCCGTTGGTCCTGGCGGTCCGGATCACATTTCTACCTAGGGCAGTCTGAAGTTGTCGTCTGAGACGACCGACGTGCACATCTACGGTGCGTAACTGCACATACACCTCGGGTGGCCAAGCGTTTTCTATCAGGTCGTTTCTACTGAACACTCTCCCTGGGTCGCTCAATAGGTGTGACAGGAGTTTGAATTCGATTGGACCGAGATGCAGTGACTTGCCGTTCACAATTGCCTGTTTACGGCTATGATCAACCTCGATTGGCCAAAGTTGAGATGCTTCAACGGCCGACGGTCGATCGTGTTTGCTTCCGGGAGCGAAATTTATGCTTCTTAGAAAGGCGATGAGATGTGGCGGCCAGAAGGGTCGGACGAGGCACTGGTCCGCGCCCTCTCTCATCAGCGACATGTAGAGCTCCGTATTCCCATTGGGGATTGCAGCGAGAAGCGGGAGAGCTGTGGTGGCTTCCTTGGACTTTATCAACCGACAAACGCTGACAGCATCGTCGACTTCTGCGTCCAAGACGATGCCCGCAACTCCGCAGACTGACAATTTTTCTTCCAGATCCTTTCGATTGCACAAAAGAGCGCTGAAGCCTGCGCCGTTGAGAATATGTTTCAGGATGGTGAAATAGTCTGGATTGTTCGTGTAGACTGCTATCTTCGACCACTCAGTCGCGTTCTCGGTCATTGATATCCTCGCAAGCTTTATCCTGCACATCAATTTTGATGTCACAAAATCTTCGAAAATATCGCTTATGATATTTGATGTCCTATTATAACTGTCAGAAATCATCTGAAAAATTTACATTCGGTTGAAATCGTCAAAAATTTGTGACATCAAAAAAATACGTGTGTGTTGTGTCACTCCGCTAATATTCGAAGTCACGCTGCAAGGAAGCCAAGGGGCGAAAATACAGCGAATGCCTGTATCTCATTTATGAGCCAAAACGCCCGGCTTCATCCAAATTCCTGCGTCTGGGCGTAGGAGGCACAATGACATATTCGAGCTACACGGCGGGACATTCGCGCCGTGCCTACAATCAAGTCAACGACGCGCGTCTCAATTCAGCGGCTGACTTCGTTCGCGGCCTATTCGGTGAACAGGCAGCCACAGCTGTTGCGTTCTGCGCTCTGGATGCGCGACTTGACGGTGACGCAGAAGAATTCAGGTTTTGGACCGCCGTGTTTAAGAAGCTCACAACGTTAAACTAGGTTGGTGTGGCAAATTCCTGGGTTCTTGATCGACGTCGATATGACGATGCGACCTGTCGCTGCGGTTCGCTACAAAACTCAAACTGGTGGAGTTTGGCGTCACCGCAGCAGCGCCAATTGCGCATCAAGACGTGAAGAGGGTCGGCGAACTGCGTGAAATGACTATCCACTCGATGACGGCGTCGAGCACACGCGCGGCAGTAGCAAACTTATTTGATGAAGGCTAACGTACTGAACAACTTGCGATCAATGGCATTATTTGAGGACGTAGCCCTCTCCACGAATGGTCCTGATCAAGTCGCTCCCACATGAGCACAGCTTGTGCCTTATCCGACCAATATGAATATCTACAGTTCGCGGCTCGACGTTCGCCCCCGCGGGCCAGCAGGCATCAATAAGATCGTCACGGCTGACGACACGCTCGGTATTCTCGGCGAGATGCTGCAAAAGCCTGAAATGAAGCGGTGTAAGTTCAATCTGAGAATTGCCGCGTTTCACCCGTCTTGCCGCAACATCTATCTGGACATCAGCAAAACGAATTATGTCTGAGCCGCGTGAGCCGCCACGTTCAACTTGGTCGCTGCGCAAAAAATCCAGAAGTTCTTGCGGTTCGAATGGGCGGTTGATGACAAAGTCGAAGAGTTGATTTGCATTGTAAGCCAAGCGCTCTTCGGCAAACGGAAAAGCGACCAGGTCCAAATGAGTTCGGTCAACTTGAAGCCGATTTGCTGCAGCCATAAGAGTACATGCGGGGAGTGCAAGTATGGCTGCACCCTTACCTGCCATCGCCTTAGCTTTGGAGACTATCCCGTCGATGCTTGAGGCAATTTCCACCGTATGCTCTGCCTGCTGAAGCACGTATCGGAGTATGAGGTAAAGTTCAGGGTCGGTGGTGTGAACGATGATAGGACGCACTATCGCTGCTCCCAAAAGGCCTCAGGTTGGTACGAACTCGCCGCCGTTGACGTCCAAAATTGCCCCGTTAATGAAGCTTGCCTCTTCCGAAACTAGAAAAGCAACTGCGGCGGAAACATCGTCCGCCACCCCCAATCGACCTGCAGGGATGCGTTTCATTGCCTCGATATTCACAGGGCTTTCTGGCGACCCGGACATCGGAGTTATAATTCGGCCAGGAGCAATCACGTTTACGGTAACGCCTTTGCTCGCAAATTCGCTGACTAAAGCCCTCGCAAGTCCGCCCAGTCCAGCTTTTGAAACAGTATAAGCGACACCAGCGACTTGAGGTCTGGTGCGAGCTGCAAGCGAGCCGATCAGAACGATCCGACCGAAGCCTTTAGTTGCCATCGGCCCAATCGTCGCTCGCGTGCACAAGAACGCTCCCGTCAAGTTCGTGGCAATGACCTCATCCCATTCGCCGGGTTGCACGTCCCCGAACCTTCTTGCATTCCCATTCGCGTCTTTGGGGGAGATGCCGACACAGTAGACCATCGTATCGGCACTTCCCCAGACGGTGTTGACCTTCTGGCAGAACTGGTTGATCTCCCGTTGGGATTTGACATCCACTTTCTCGATCAGCGCCCTGCCTGAGGCAAGCGCTTCGGCCAAAGTGGAGCGCGCCACTTGCGACGCGCTCTCCGTATGTCCGAATGCGGCTACCCTGTAGCCAAGACCAAGAAGTCGTTGGACGATCGAGAGTCCGATCCCTGACGTGCCCCCTGCGACGATTACGGTCCTGCTCTTCCGGTCCTCGGTCATGCCGCGCTATCCATTTGCGCGAATAGGGACAACGCCGGATGGGCGTCGGGATCCGTTTTGACTTCAATCAAGAGCGGCGATGTCCGGCCTTTGATCCGCGCAAGTGCGTTGGTGAGCTGGTCCGGCCCGGACACGTGAACCGCTTCACACCCGCACGCGCGAGCAATGGCGCCGTGATCGACGTCGACGAAGTGGCACGCCGTCGTGTACGCCCCAAATTTTACGGTCTCTGCGTCTTTCTGGAAGCCAAGGATACCGTTGTTCAAGACGATGATCGTGATTGGGATGTCCATGCGCACAAGAGTCTCGATTTCCGCCCAGCTGTGAGCGAAGCCGCCGTCGCCCACCAGCGCAACAACGTCGCTCGAGGGCGCGGCCACTTTCGCCCCGATAGCTAAAGGCACTCCCCAACCAAGCCCTGCAAGGCCCCGAGGCGTTATGATACGTGTCTGAGGAGATGAGATGCGTAATTGACCGATCACCCACATCGATGAGTAACTCGCGTCCGCGACGACCGTCGTATTCGGGCCGAGGAGCGTTTGAAGCTCCGCCATAACGCGCTCAGGCCTCATAGGAGTTTCTTCGCAGGCTGAGTAGACCTGCCGCTCTGCATTGAATGCTTCCCAGCATTCGCTGAGCTTCTTCTCGACTCCGTTCCGTGACTTCATCCGACCGTCTGGATCGAGCGACTCTACTTTTTGCCGCAGAGCTTTGAGCGTCTCATGCGCGTCGCCAAATAGCCGGATTGCTTCGTAGTTTCGGCCAATCTCCTGTGGGTCAGCGTCGATGTGTATAATCGTTGCGTCCTGCCCATAGTGTCTCCAACTGTCGGTTCCGTTCTGGTTAGTTCTTGTGCCGACCAAGAGAACGAGATCCGCATTTTGAACGATTGGAAGCGTATGGCGGCCAAGTGACTTAGGACCCACCAACGACGCTAGAACGCCTCCAGAAAGGGGGTGAAATTCATCTACCGCCCCCTTCCCCATATTGGTTGTGAAGACTGGCAGAGAGCATCTGTCCTGCAGAAGCCTCAACTCATCGATCGCATTTGAAGTGATGACGCCACCGCCTGCTATGACGACGGGGTTGCGGGCTGCGGCGATCGCATGGGCGGCAATGTCGATCTGCTCATCTGAAGGTCTGAATCGGTCAAGTGGCCAATTACCGAGACTTCTGCGTCTCAGTCTCGTCTGCGTTGCCGAAGTCGCCCTCAGCAAATCAGCCGGAAGGAGAAGGGCGACAGGGCCTGGTCTTCCGGATGTCGCTGCCGTGAACGCTGCGTCCAGGTAATCGTCGACGCGTTCCGCTACATTGATGCGTTTGACCCATTTCGTGCAGGATTGAAAGAGGCTGATCTGATCGAGGTCCTGGAATGCGTTCCGGTCCGTCTGATCACGCTCGACATCTTGTACCAATGCGATGACGGGAACGCTTGCTTTCATCGCTTCCGCCAGGGGCGCTACCAGAAGTGCTGCGGCTGGGCCATTTTGAGCCGCAACAATTCCTACTTTCCCAGAACGACGGGCGTATCCATCTGCCATCGCCCCGCCCATGTTCTCCTGCCGGTAGGCGACTTGCCGGATGCCTAGTTTCTCGGCCGCGAGTATCACTGCTGACGGGAGGCTTTGACCGAAAATAAATTCGACTCCATGCCTCATCAGGCCTGTGGCTATCTGCTCCGCAACCGTGCAGTTTGTAGTATTCGTCGTCATTATGCGGCCTCCCCGGCTTTGTTAGAATCGGAAGCTAAAAAGTCGTCAAAGACAGAAATGATCTGGTCAGCATCCCCTTCGCTCATCGGAGTAGAGAGCGAGGCTGCCGCTCCTCGTGGCAAAATGATGCCATGCGCTGCGAAATGGCGGTGCAGGCGGCTTAGTGTCTTTGCATCGTTAGACACGGCGTGCTTATGTCGGGAACTACTCGACGCTGTTGAACTGACATGGACGCGAAATAATGAAGCGGCGCCAGTCACGAAAAAAGCTGCGTCGTGATGGGCAATGCGTGACGCCAAACCGCCCCTGACGCGGTCACCCAGCTCTTCGAGCCGTTCGAATGTGGCTCTCGTCAATGCCTCCATTGCAACCTTGCCCGCCATCATCGAGACAGGGTTCGCTGCAAAAGTGCCACCTTGTGGGAGTCCAGCAACCCCATTGTCACTTGCAAAGAGGTTCATGATCTCAGCGCGTCCACCGACCGCACCTATAGGGAAGCCGCCGCCGATAATCTTCCCCATCGTAATCAGGTCCGGTTCGAGACCGTATCGATGGGAGGCTCCGTGAAATCCTTGCCGCAAGTTGAGAACCTCGTCGGCTATCAGTACCACACCATGTTTCTTGGCCAGGAGGTTAGCGGTCTCAAGGAATTCGGGAAGCGGCTGCATAAGGCCGGCGCGGCTAGGCATGGGATCAATGAGAAGTGCCGCAAGACGATGCGCGTTCTCCTCCACTTTCAGTTTCAAATCCGCTACATTGTTAAAATCGATGACGATGACGTCGTCGAGGACATAACTCGGCGTACCGGTGAAGCTCGAAACCGGCATACCAGCAGCGGTTGTCTGTCCGGCTTCCGCCCAGTCGTAAGCGCCGTGATAAGCGCCTGCCAGTCGCGCAACAGCGGTCCGTCCCGTTGCTGCTCGCGCCGCTTTGATCGCAAACATGACGGCGTCGGTACCGCTGGTGACGAAGCGGATTTTTTCAACGGCAGGAATTCGATCAACAAGCAGCTCTGCAAGTTCGATCTCATGTTTCATTGGATTAGCGAAGCATGTACCGCGGCGGAGTGCTGCGGCGGTCGCCTCAACGACGGGTGAAAATCCGTGACCATGGATGAGCGTCGTGAAGTTGTTGTTCAGGTCGAGAAAACGGCGCCCGTCGACATCTGTTAGATATGCGCCCTCGCCAAAATCCGCGAAGACGGGAAAAGGATCTCTCTCAACCGTCGCCCTCGTGATGCCGCCCGGAAACACTAATCGTGCACGTTCGAAGAGTTCCTCCGATAGCTTTCCTCCGGTCGTGTGAGCCGGCGCTGCCCTGCGATCTGATGTCATAATCTCTGTCCTCACCAAGTTTGAAAGAACAGGTTTGCCTGCTCTTCACATTTTTGTTGCAACAAAAATAGGAAGAGTCAATATGTGACATCAATCTTTAGGTTGTGTCTTATCCTTGTTTGTCTGGCGCTTCTCGCCGTAATTTTCTGTAACCGTCGCGAATATCGTTCTCAAACGCAGCTTTGACGCTAATCGGATCCTGCTCGGTGAGGGCCTCAATCACGACGAGATGATTGTGTACGCCGCTCCGTGTTTCGGCGAATTCAGGATAGAGATTGAGGAGGGTCGGGCCAATGCGTACCCATAGCGATTCTATTATCTCAAGAAGGCCGCTCATGCCGCAAAGATTGTATACCTCGAAGTGAAATTCCTTATTGTGCCAAAGTGCGTCCTGATACCTGCCTTCTTGCAGTGCAGTGTTGATAACTATCTGAATTTCCTGCAGTCGCTGAATAGTTTCCGCTGTCGCATTCCGCGCCCCATATTCAGCAGCGGTGCCCTCGAGAGCGATCCGCGTGACTGTTATGTCCTTCAGCTGGCTGCGATTTATGGTCGGCACAACCAGTGTTTTGGGTCCTGAGAATACGAGCGCCGACTCCGTTATGAGTCGATTGAGAGCGTCGCGAGCCGGCGTGGTACTAACGTCCAGCTCGGCGGCTACACCTCTGACGGTGAACTTGTAGCCGGGGGCGTAGCGTCCTCTGATCATTCGTTCGCGGAGAACGTCGTATACGGCGTTCCCCATACGCTGCCCCTGGGCAGCTACATCACCCTCATCACGCGCACTACCTGCCATATTCCCTCGATCCTTGTTGACTCGCTCATTTTTTGATGTCACAAAAATCAAATGTGAAGTTAGTGTAAAGCTTATGTGACGCCAATTGCGGGTTTCTACCACGCTTTGGACGTCTCGTCGCCGGGTCTGTCTCGTTCTGACAAACTGGCTGATTCATAAGCCGATCTGCACCCACGAGATGAGGAGGATACAATTTGATCGGGGAAGCCTTACAACTTAATCGCCTGGTGAAACGATACGATGACACGCTCGCCGTCGATGATTTGAATTTAACCGTCAACGCTGGTGAGTTCATGTCTGTGCTCGGTCCGTCCGGCTCCGGCAAGACGAGTATCCTGTCCATGGTCGCCGGGTTTGAGCGGCCGAGCAGTGGGGAAATCATTATCGGTTCGAAGGAGGTGACGCAGCTTGCTCCCAACGACCGCAACATCGGAATGGTGTTTCAGAAGTACGCCCTCTTCCCCCACCTGACGGTGAGACAGAACATCGCCTTCCCATTGAAGTTGAAAAAAAGATGGAAGGAAACATGGAAGTCACGGGCAGACGAGATGCTTGAACTTGTTCAGCTGGCATCATTTGCGGACAGACTGCCAGCTCAATTGTCGGGCGGTCAGCAACAGCGCGTTGCGGTCGCGCGCGCGCTCGCTTTCGAGCCGCCTCTTATGTTGATGGACGAGCCACTGGGAGCTCTTGACAAGAAGCTTCGAGAAGCCATGCAGATCGAGATTAAACGTATCCAGCAATCTGTCGGCGCGACAATCCTCTATGTTACGCACGATCAGGAAGAAGCTCTGACTATGTCGGATCGCGTCGCCATCATGAAGAGTGGAAGGGTGATGCAGATTGGCACCCCTATTGAGCTTTACCGATCGCCAAAATCGACTTTCGTTGCGGATTTCGTGGGGAGGATGAATTTTCTTGAGGGCGAAAGCTTCGCTAGGCAGGACGGCGGACAGGATATCCGTTTGTGCGAAAATATTACTCTCACTATGCCAGCCGACTACAGAAGTCACACGGTTTCATCAGGCGGACAGGAGCGGGTCACGATTGCCTTGAGGCCTGAAATGATTGGTATCGACGCACGCGAGGAAACAAAACCTAATCGAATTCCAGGTGTAGTAGAACATTCAATCTTCATGGGCGCCCATGAGGTCCTCATAGTCCGGCTTAGTCTGCCAGGCCGGCCAGCAGTCGAGGCGCAGGTTCCACACGTCTTTAGCGCAGCGCCCTTCAAGCCGGGGCAGGAGGTCGATGTCATAGTCGAACCAAATGCAATGTGTTGTTTTTCCGCTTCCGAGAGGTCCGCTGCATGAGGATCTTTCGAAACAAGTCACGTTGCTCGACTTGGCAGAGCGTTTTGCTCGCACAGTCTTCGGCAACGACGTACTCTCATTTCACAGCCACGCTGTTGCTCTTGCCGTTCCTTTTGGTGATGCTCGCTGGTTTCGTTTATCCGCTCTTCAAATTGGTCGCTCTGAGCCTGCCTGATTTGAGCTTCTACCACTACATCAGGATTGTGGACGAACCGCTTTACCTAGCTGTTCTGCTTTCAACAGTCGCTGTCGCTGTTGCAGTTATGGGCGCTGCGCTTCTCCTTGGATTCCCAGTCGCGTATACGATGACGCGCCTCAAAGGGCGATTGGCCACAATCGTAGCAGCCTGCGTTATCATCCCCTTGTGGACGTCCGTACTCATCAGATCATATGCCTGGATCGTGCTCCTGCAACGCAACGGCTTGATCAACGAACTACTTAATTCTGCAGGCATGATCTCAAGTCCTTTAAAGATGATTTACACCCAGGGTGCAGTCATCTTGGCAATGACGCATGTTCTGCTTCCCTTCATGATCCTTCCCATTTACGCTGCCCTGCGTGCAATACCGGAGCACTTCGTAAATGCGGCGCGAACCCTCGGGTCAGGACCTGTCCACGCATTCGTCAGGATTACAGTGCCCCTAGCGCTCCCTGGGATATTCGCAGGATGCGTCATGTGCTTCGTGCTGGCCCTCGGCTTCTACGTCACGCCAGCTCTGGTCGGTGGACCGGGTTCATTGATGATGGCGACACTTATAGGTCAGCAAACGACGGTTCTGCTGGATTGGCCCTTCGCCGCAGCGCTGTCCACTGTTCTGTTGGCGTTCACGCTGGCAGTCATCATCCTCTTTAGAAAGACGTTGGCACTTAGCAAAGGATTGACCAGTGGTATCTGACAACCTCAGCCTCGCCTCGCACGATCTGCTGACCAAGCAACCTCATTCTCATACTCCTACAAGAGCGGTCATGGGGACGATGCTTTCAGCATCAATCGTCACAGCAATACTAGTATTCCTCGTTCTTCCGACATTGCTGGTGGTTCCGTTAAGTCTGAATGATGGGTCTTACCTGGAGTTTCCGCCGCGCGGCTTAACCCTGAAATGGTATCAGGCATATTTTGCTGATGCCGACTGGATGAGTGCCACTCGCTTTAGCTTGAAGATCGCCATTCTGACAGCAACGTTGTCCACGCTAATCGGAACTATGGCATCTTTAGCGATCTCGAAAAGCACCCTTCCTGGCAGGGAGTCACTCCAGGCGCTCGCGCTCGGTCCCATGATCGTTCCGCATGTGGTCGTCGGTGTCGCACTCTATCTGGTGTTTTCGCCGCTACGAATGACTGGCACGACTGTCGGTTTCGTGCTTGCGCACACAGTGCTCGCTGTTCCGTATGTCGTGATCGTCGTCGGCGCTGCATTGCAGAAACTCGACACCACCCTCGAACTGGCGGCAAGAAGCTGCGGAGCAAGCCGCGTACAGGCATTCTTCTTAGTAGAATTGCCCATTATCGCCCCGAGTGTAGCGGCCGCCGCGGTCTTCTCTTTCCTCGCATCCTTCGACGATGCGACGGTATCGTTTTTCATCTCGGACATCGGAGGCAAGTCCATAGGAAGAAAGATGTTCGAGGACATCGACTTCAATCTCACACCTATAATAGCAGCTGCATCAACCGTGCTTATCGCAATTTCTCTTGTTCTCATGGCTTGCGCACAGCGGCTGACAGCGAATCGCTCGAAATAGAATAGTCAACAGCTCGAAAGGACTTTAAAATGACCCACTTAGGTCAGACGCCGAAGGTTTGCCCAACTGCGGTCGGGTATTCGGTCGCAGTTACGCTGCTTGCCACAGTGCTCATGCCACTTTCCGCAGAAGGGGCTGAAAATGTTGTAATTGCCACAACAGGGGGAACTTACGAAAAAGTTTTACGTGAAGAATGGTTCGAACCCTTCACGGAAGCGACCGGAATCGAAGTAATAGCTGTTTCTGCTACCGACGCTGAAAAGCGAGCCAAAGCGTCAGCAATGGTGCAAACCGGGAACGTGACTTGGGATCTGTTCTTGGAAGGAGAAATCCAGGCTGGATCCCAGCGCCACTTCGACATCACCGAGGATTTGACCGAGTTTTGTAAGCATTACACCCAAAACATCGATCTGGTCTCCGATACTTGTGCGAGAGGGGGCGCGCGTCTTCAGTCGACTGCGACGCTTCTAGCTTATAAGCCGAGCGAAGGCGGTGATAATCCTAAAAATTGGGCCGACATGTGGGATACCGAGCGGTTTCCTGGAGGAAGGGCGTTCCCCAACTTTGACGACCCTTGGCGGGTGTTAGCCGCTGCTCTGCTAGCGGATGGTGTCAATAAGGAAGACCTTTTCCCTTTGGACGTCGAGAGAGCTCTGCGGAAACTTGAAAACATCCGCCCGGCGGTTGAGCTCTGGTGGAAGACAGGCGACCAAAGCGTTCAAGGCTTTCGAAACGGCGAGTACAGTCTCGGTCAGATTTGGCTGACAAGGGCGAAAGCCCTCCAGACCGAGGGCTTTCAAATTGGCTGGAGCTACGATGGCGCATTTCTGGTTGGCGACCGCATCGCGCTCATCAAGGGAGCAAAAAACCACGACAACGCTCTTAAACTCGTGGCTTTCTGGCTCGATCATCCCGAAGCTCAAGCGAAAGTCTGCGAGCGGCTTTCCTGTACGCCTCCTAGTCGCCGCGCCCTCGGCATGATGTCAAAAGAAGCGCAAGAAGGGTTGCCATCTGCGGAGGAGATGGACAGCAAGGTCATCACTCCCGATGCCGAGTGGATAAACGCAAACATGGGATTGCTTGTCCAACGGTGGAACAGCTGGATCCGCTGAGCGCGAAATTTGTCTCAAGGCCGAGAGCGGCTGTCCATTCCACATGAATAAGGGCTCAAGTTGGCGAGATGTCACAGGGCACTCCCATCGAGCTTGCCTCCGCGACCCTCTAACGTTGTCCAGCTGGAGGACATCGCAAAGTCAAGGCCTCCAAACTCTCATCGAGATTTCCTCCCGCTATTACAAGGTGGGAGGCTCACCCAACATTCAGATCATCGTATTCGCAGCTGTGAGACGCTGCGCTTTCTAGGGAGCGACATCGTGGGAAACTTTGACCTCGCATCGAAATTGGAAGATCCAAGCCTTTTTGTACAAAAGGCGTTCGTTGACGGCGAATGGATCGCGACCGGAAGCGGAGCAACATTCGATGTTCTCGACCCTGCGACGGGTCGTAGGATCGCATCGGTGCCAGATCTCAATGCAGACGATATTGAAAGAGCGATTCACGCTGCCAGCCACGCGCAGAAGTCTTGGGCTAAGCTGACGGGCAAGCAACGTGCTTCAATGCTGCGCCAGTTCCACGATCTTGTTGTGGCAAACGTAGATGATTTGGCGATCATTCTAACAGCTGAAATGGGCAAGCCACTCCAAGAAGCCCGGGGAGAAATTCTCTACGGCGCCGCTTACATCGAATGGTTCGCAGAAGAGGCAAAGCGTCTGAACGGCGATGTAATCCCGGCTCATCAGGCCGATAAGCGCATCCTTGTACTAAGAAGGCCAGTCGGCGTCGTTGGAGCCATCACGCCATGGAATTTTCCGAACGCAATGCTTGCTCGCAAGTTGGCGCCCGCCTTGGCAGTCGGCTGCTCGATTATCGCTAAGCCAGCCGCACAGACTCCGCTCTCGGCCCTGGCTCTCGCCGTCCTTAGCGAACGCGCCGGAATATCAAGAGGTATCTTCAATGTCGTCACATCAAGCGACGCAGAGATGGTCGGACAAAGTTTCTGCGCAAATGAGTTGGTCGCGAAGATTTCATTCACCGGCTCGACCAATGTCGGCCGCATTCTGATGCGTCAGGGTGCCGATCAGATCAAGAAGCTCAGCCTTGAGCTTGGTGGTAACGCGCCTTTCATAGTGTTTGACGATGCCGACATTGACGCAGCCGTCGAAGGGGCTGTTGCGGCTAAATTCCGGAACGCAGGGCAAACCTGCGTTTGTGCAAACCGCATCTATGTCCAATCAAGCGTCTATGATGAGTTTGCGGCCAAGCTCGCGAAACGCGTTGACGCCCTCAAGGTCGGGAATGGCTTTGACGCTGGCGTAGAGATCGGACCTCTGATTGACGGCAACGCGATGAAGAAGGTCAAGAGTCATCTCGACAACGCTCTGGCAAACGGTGCACGCGTGGTAGCCGGCGGTTCTTCAGTCCAAACCGGCGGGCAGTTCTTCGCTCCCACGGTGCTTGTCGCTGTGACCTCGGACATGAAAGTTACTCGCGAAGAAACCTTTGGGCCTTTGGCCCCACTCATCTCGTTCGATACGGAAGAGGAAGTGATCCGTTCGGCCAATGACTCAGAGTTTGGACTGGCCGGCTACTTCTATTCGAAGGATCTTGCTCGCATTTTCAGGGTCGCCGATGATATGGAGACTGGGATGGTCGGCGTAAACACAGGTCTTATCTCCACAGAATTGGCCCCTTTCGGAGGTGTCAAGCAGTCTGGACTCGGACGCGAGGGATCGAAATACGGTGTAGATGACTACACCGAACTCAAATACGTGTGCTTGGGTCTTTAAAGGCGCCGGCACGTTGCCAAAATAGGTTCTCAGTAAGGCATGGAGTCTATTTGGAGGCGGCGGGTAACCATATGCTATGCCGGTCAAACGAGGTGCCAGACCGTCACGCTATAGGCAATCAGTCTACGGGTACTCGTGCAAAACAGAATGGCCGTGCGCTCGCCGACAATGTCGACTCCGACCCGTACCGGCTTCGTCGCGAACGATCTGCAGGATGGCGGCTGGCACTGTAGCTATTCGAGGTTCAACTCGCTTCACACCCAAACAAGGAAGGTGTCGCCACTCGTGCATAGCTGCGTTGCACAATAAATGTTGTTAGGCTGATCAAAAATCGTGCATAATGGCGTTAGTTGTTGCACATGGCGGTAGCCTCCCAGTTCCGCCGCAGCAGCTGTTCCCCTCTGGAGGTTTCAAATCTCCGCACTTCATGGGCCGCGATTTCCGCTGGCCCATTTTTTTATCTTTCGTTTGACTTTGCTGGCGATCACGACCAGGCGATGACGAGATCGCGTTTGGTCAACCAACTCATTGTCCTTGCGAGCACCAGGTCAGAAATGTTTCGGGGCTGGCGCCTTCCGACGGCCTTCATCGTCATGTTCAGGAAGGCGCTTTGTACCACGCCATCTCGCTACTTTGCTGGTCGGCTCTTGAGCCATGAACGCACATCTGCCTTGGTAAATGACTCTGGATCCGCGCTTTCGGCTTGAAATAGCTCTCCATCGATAACATCTAAGGACTACTTCCCGATGAGCCGATGTCCTGCTCGCTGCAATCGCCGCGGCGTTCGACGTTGTCCCGGGATACAGAAGAAGGCGCTCCCCTTTCGGGTTGAGCGCCTTTTTTTGTCTGATGCGACCGCAAATGTGATGCTGCACCTTGACCGCGCAGCCTTCGCGAATGAGATCTGCATTAAGAAACTTCGTGGAAGAACATGCCTTTTTTTCTCGTGACGCAGACATCGCTGGTCGAAGCACAGGATGAGCAGGAGGCCGCTCAGATAGGCGTCGGCCGCCTTCGCTCTGGAGGACAGGTCACCGTCGCGGTCAAGTCGGATGAGACGACAATCACGCATGTCGTTGTCTCCTCAGTGGCCGAAGAACCTTTCAAGCTCTCAAATTCCGGGGCCGCCGACCCACCGCCTGCTGCTGTCGCTATCGCCGAAGCTGGTCCTGCTTCAGCGGAAAGCAGGAAGCTGATCTTGAAGCGTATGCTTTCAGATGGTCTCGCCCTTCTCGGGCGCCGAACCTAGTCCCATCATCGGGTTATGGCTGATGCTAGCAGTCTCGTCTTCGAGCGTCGGTTCGAATCGAAAGTGAGGATCGAAAAATTGATCCTGCAGGCCGCGATTCGCGGATGCACGATATCGCACGAGGCATAGCGGGCAAGCAGGCCAGTGTTCGGGCCGTCTCGTTTCCCCAACTGAAGTGAGCGGTGACGGCGGCGCGAGCGAGGTGATGGAACGGATGCCAGTGTGCTCGGGGAAAATGCCGAGGCAGGCTATTGCAATATCCCTTTACGACAGGGTTCCCGGCAACCCATCTGCGGCTCGATGAGGCATGTCTGACCGGAGACCGGCTGCGCCTCGATCGCCTTCCCGCAACGACAAGGCTCAGATTTCTTACCCCGTATCCCTCACGGGCTCCTCCTCGCCCACTAACAAATATGCGACTTGCCGCCCTTCATTGCATTGCGGCCTTATCAGGTGCGGTCCGATCGTCTCCGGTCTTGTCGACTGCCATCGAGGCCGCGGTGGGCGCGGCCCCAACACGAGAAAAGGAATACGACAATGGCTACCATCGGCAACTTCACCTCCACCGAAAACGGCTTCACCGGCTCCATCCGAACTCTCGCCCTGAACGTCAAGGCCCGCATCGCTCGGGTCGAGAACCCATCCGACAAGGGCCCGCAGTTCCGCGTCTACGCCGGCAGCGTCGAGCTGGGCGCCGCTTGGCAGAGGACCTCCGAGCAGGGCCGCGACTATCTCTCGGTTAAGCTCGACGATCCAAGCTTCCCGGCTCCGATCTACGCGACGCTCGCCGAGGTCGAAGGCGAGGAAGGCCTCCAGCTCATCTGGTCCCGCCCGAACCATGACTAATCAGAATCACGAGGCTCCGCCACTGGCGGGGCCTTCTTTCCTACCAAGAGATCAGAGCCTGATCAGGCATTGAGCCGAGTCCGGATTTAGGGGTGGCATACGGAGCAGGAAGCTGCTCAGAATGTATGATTGTGTCAGGTGAGTGCGCCGGCCTCTAGGATGGGCAGTGCCCCCAATTTGCTTTACCCGTCTTTGAGGGCAGCTGCCGCAAATCGGCCCCCACTCCACAGATTTCCGGTCGATGGCGCGATCCTTGGCCTTGCCATCCCCTCCCGGACTCGTCTGTCATAGTTCACAAAGGTCGAGGAGACGAACACGACCTACGAACTCGAAATCCAGATCCAAGACTACGGTCCTTTTTGACCACGACGCGACGCTTGCGGCCATATCGGTCGACATCACAGCCAGGCCCCGCTTAAATCTCTAAGGGACCTCCGTTGATCAGCTTGAGCATCATGTCTGTCGCGCTGTTGCCAAGTGCCGGCTCCACGAGCACCTTGGCTCGCCCACATCCGGCGTGTCGATTTTGGCGATCAAATCTTCTGGCGGGTTTGCCAATTAGTATCTCTATCGACGACGCAGGCCATACGCCAGACCGCAACGCATTATTGGAATTGGAGGCTTACCTCGAGGCTTTTGTCGCTCAAGTAAGCTGGATGTTGATTGACGTGTTGGAAGCTGAAAACGCCACGACCAAAGCCAACAAGGTCGCTCGGATTGATCTCGACGCTCTCCTATCAGCACCCACTCCTGTTCTCGTCTTCATCCTCGCCCTTCAAGGCTACGAGCCCTGTCATCTACCCGCGGGCTCCTGATGGGCCACGGATGAGTAGCCGCGACGCTTTTTCTGACGGAGAAGCTCTAAAAACAGATCGACTGCCTCCTGCTCAGTCTCGAAATGGTGACTCATCGTCTGGCCGCGCGTTCCGATACGACCCCAACGTCGCATCAGGCAAGCTTCCCCAAAAAGGTTTGGCTCGATCGACATCGCATAGAAGCGAGCCATGTTTCTCGTGGCGTCTGAGCGCTCGATATAAAGGTTATAGGGCTGGATGATCATCTCGGCATGATCGTGCTTTTTGGAATCTTCGTCCAACGACAGTTTTGAATCGCTCGGGAGTGATTGATTCATTTTCGTGATCTGGCGATGCAGTCGTGCTTGGCCGGTCCGCCTCCGGCGTACGTGTCTATGCGCTGTCGCGAACGAAGTCCCCGTTCGATCTTCGCTATTGGCCAAGCCATCAGCAACGCGGTGACGGAGGTCTTCGGCGGACTGACCGAAGGGGGTACCCGACCAGTAGACGGCTTTCTCAAGCAGAATGCCTCGGTCGGGGGCAGTCGGTCCCGGCTTCCGCTAACGCGGCGCTATGCTAAGCCTCCTGCGGCTGCCCGATAACCGACCGAAGCATGACGAGAATTCCCGAAATCACGCCCTGGCGGTCGTCGCTATGCTGATTTCTCCGATGCTCTTCATTTTGAATGGCGGGGCGCTGCGCGCGGCGAGAATCTGCTCTGCGCCACGCAAGCTTTCATATCGTTTCGCCGGAACCAGATGGCGCGACCGCACCTGAGCGGCGGGTTTCCTGCCGTGAAGACGATCTGCTCGTCAGCTCTCATCCGCAGCACTTCATGCGGCTGGATGAGCGGCCGAGCGGCAACCTGCTTTGACCGGGTACGTGACGACCCGCGCGACTGAAAGCTGCGGCTAACCTGATCGATCTCGACGGTCGTCATACCGCAGCGGCGAGAAATGTAATCTGCTGTTTCCGGATCGTTGATTGCGGCAAAGCTGATCCAGCTCGCGCTCTCGAACCACTTGCTGGACGCGTCGCGCCCCCCATAGGTTTCGCGCAACTGGCCGATCGACTGGTAGATCATTGTCAGCGTGATGCCATACTTGCGGCCAGCATCCCGGGCGGTCTCCAGAATGCGCATGTAACCGAGCCGCGCGACCTCATCGAGCAGGAACAGCGCCCGCCCTTCCATCGCGCCATCGCGATTATAGATCGCATTCAGGAATGAGCCGATCACGACACGCGCCAATCCGCTATGGGTCTCCAGTGTCTTCAAGTCGATGTTGATAAACACGTCTGTCGTTCCGGATGCGATGTCCTCAGTTCGAAATGTCGAACCCGAGACCAGCGACGCATAGTTCTGGTAAGAGAGCCAGTGTGTTTCCTTGATGGCGTTGGCGTAGACGCCGGAGAATGTTTCCGGCGTCATGTTGACGAAACCGGCGACGTTCTCTTTCACGAAGTCCGAATCCGAATTGTTGAAGATATCCTGGAGTCGCTGGCGAAGCTTCGTTTCGGGTTCTGATAGATTTCTGCGTACCTGGCGCAGCGTCTGTTGGTCCTTCGGCGTATGACCGGACAGGCAGACGTCGGCGATGATTGCGGTGAGGAGTTGCAAGCCTGAAGCACGGAAGAAGTCGTCGCGCACTCCGTACGCGCGACCGCTATCGCTCATGATCCATGATGCGACCGAGGCGATGTCCTCCTCTTTGGTGCCGCCATACTGACCGATCCAGTCGAGGGCGTTGAAGCCGTTCGCGGGCATGCGCGGATCGAGGATCCTGACGCGCCGGCCGGCGTCTTCACGATGTTTCGAGACCATGGGCGCGACCTCGTTCGACGGATCGAGCACGACGAGCGGTCCGCCCCATTTCAGAGCAGTCGGGATTGTGACCGCGGTCGTTTTGAAACCGCCCGATCCAGCGAAGACGATACCATGCGAGGAGCCGAACGATCCGTCGAAACAAAGCAGGGGCGACTGGCCTCCAGCACCCCACGTCTCACTGTTATCTGCACGGAAGGAAACACCGCTGGCACCGTCACGGTCGACGCGATACCGCTCACCGACGACGATGCCGCCGGTCGTCGGGAACAGCTTTTCGGCTCTGGCAAGTGTCATCCAGTCGGCCTCGCCGTGCAGAGCGCGTTTGCCAACGATGCGCTTCGGCGTAGCCCGCGCAAATGCGGCGTTGCCGACCATCGCCACCCGCACTGCAAAGCAGCCTGACATCAGTGCAGCGGCCGTGCCGATCATGGTCGGGCCATCGAGGTAGGATAGCGCAGACTTTCCGGCTGGGACCTGGGGTGAGAGCACTGCCAAGCGTATTCCTTCCCGCAAGCACGCCACCAGGATGACCACCGTATTGCCGATAGCGGCTCCAAGGCCTGCAGCGCGAATGCTCGGCGACCCAGCCGTTCCGAACAGGAAAATCAGGCCGAGCGCAGCCGCCAACATATAGGGTGCGGCGACCCCTACCCGTCCAAGAGTAAGCCTTGCCGCTTCGGAGTTTCCTAATCCGGCAAGCCGCGTCTCAAAGCCTGTCATCGCGAGCATGGCAGCGCTCATCATGGCCACAGGCAGAACGATGAAAACGATCCTATTCGCCTTCATTGCCGAACGCCTCCTCCCCGATCGCCGTCAATCGTGTTCGCTCCTTTTCGTCGGACTTCAGCCGCTTCTGCAGGTCGATCAATGCGCCGAGCAAAAGCGCCCGCCCCTCAAAACGAAGGCCTGCTTTGACGATCAGGCCGCCGAGCTCAATCTTGTCACGCGTATCCTTCTTCCGGGCATCGGACGTAGCTTTCCTCCTCATCCTTTCAAGCCTCACGATCGCTGCCCGAAGTCGCGCCAAACGAGAGCGCTTGTGAACGCCCACTGCCCGTGGCGCTTTCCCCTGTGCCGTTCCGTCCGCTCGTGCCCGGCTTGCCTCCGCGAAAGCGTTTGGCCAGTTCATCGAACACTGCCTGAAGCTCGCTCTCCTCGATTTCTATCTCGCCGAGGCCTGCCCGAAGTGCGATGCGACCAATACGCTCGGCCTCTCTCGTTTCCGCGTGCTTGAGCTGTTCCTGAAGCTTGGCGATTTCTTCGCGGATCTTGGATGATGGCTTTTTCATCTCTGGATTGTCCTCTGTTGCTGCATTACGTGGTTCACGCATCCAGAGTCCTTCAGATCGGCATGCCGATCTACTAGCAGAAATGCGAGTAGGCGGAGCCTACGCTTTTGAGCATCATCCCGACCGTTCGAAGGACGGATCCGAAGGGCGCAATTATACGTCGCTGATGCGACGCCATGCTTCTAGGCCCTGGCGGGGCCTTCCGCTCCTCATGAACAAGTTGATTTCGTTGGGTTGAAGGAGCTCGTCCGGTAATGGCCGTTCCGCATTTCTCAGTCAGCATCGTTACGCGCGGCTCCGGCCGCAGCGCAGTGCTGTCGGCGGCGTATCGGCATTGCGCTAAAATGGACTACGAGCGGGAAGCCCGCACCATCGATTACACCCGCAAGCAGGGTCTGCTGCACGAGGAGTTTGTGATTCCGGCCGACGCACCTGATTGGCTGCAATCCTTGATTTCCGATCGATCCGTATCTGGCGCCTCCGAATCCTTCTGGAATAAAGTCGAGGCGTTCGAAAAACGCTCCGATGCGCAGCTCGCCAAGGATGTCACCATCGCCCTGCCGATCGAGCTGTCAACCCAGCAGAATATCGAGCTCGTCAGGGATTTCGTGGCACGCCACCTCACCGCCCAGGGCATGGTGGCGGACTGGGTTTTCCACGACGCACCGGGCAATCCGCACATTCATCTGATGACCACTTTGCGGCCGCTGACCGAAGACGGTTTCGGCTCGAAGAAGGTGGCGGTTAGGGGACCGGATGGCAGAGCGCTGCGCAACGATAGCGGCAAGATCGTCTACGAGCTTTGGGCTGGCGGGCTCGATGATTTCAATGCGTTTCGCGACGGCTGGTTCGCCTGCCAGAGCCGACATCTCGCGCTTGCCGGACTCGATATCAGGATCGATGGCCGGTCCTTTGAGAAGCAGGGCATCGATCTGACGCCGACTATCCATCTTGGCGTCGGCACGAAGGCGATCGAGCGGAAAGCAGCCGGTGGGAATGGACCTGCGGGGGAAGAAGCTGCGCTCGAACGACTGGAGTTGCAGAAAGAGCGACGAGCAGAGAACGCCCGTCGGATCCAGCGTCGTCCGGAGATCGTGCTTAATCTTATCACCCGGGAGAAGAGTGTCTTCGACGAACGAGACGTCGCCAAGATCCTTCATCGCTATATCGATGATGCAGGTCTCTTCCAAAGCATGATGGCGCGCATCCTGCAGAGCCCCGAAACCATCCGGCTTGATCGCGAACGCATTGACTTCGCGACTGGGGTCCGTACGCCGGCAAAATATACGACACGCGAACTACTCTGTCTCGAAGCCGAGATGGCTAATCGGGCGATCTGGCTCTCGCAGCAGTCGTCGCATGGTGTCCGGCCGACGGCGCTCGAAGCGACGTTTGGACGTCACCAACGGTTGTCCGAAGAGCAGAAGACCGCAATCGAACACGTTGCCGGTGGTGCGCGGATCGCCGCCGTGATCGGCCGCGCTGGCGCCGGTAAGACAACGATGATGAAGGCGGCGCGCGAGGCATGGGAAGCAGCCGGTTATCGTGTCGTTGGTGGTGCCCTCGCCGGCAAGGCGGCGGAAGGTTTGGAGAAGGAAGCGGGTATCGTTTCACGCACGCTTTCGTCCTGGGAGCTCCGCTGGAGCCAAGGTCGCGGGCAGCTCGACGATAGAACGGTCTTCGTGCTGGACGAGGCTGGCATGGTTTCGTCACGGCAGATGGCGACATTCGTCGAAGCCGTCACAAAAGCTGGCGCCAAGCTCGTGCTTGTCGGCGATCCGGAGCAGCTTCAGCCGATCGAAGCGGGTTCTGCTTTCCGCGCCATTGCCGATCGCATCGGCTATGCGGAACTCGAAACGATCTATCGCCAGCGTGAGCAATGGATGCGCGATGCATCGCTCGATCTTGCGCGCGGTCATGTCGGCAAAGCCGTCTCAGCCTATCAGTCGAATGGCAAGATGATCGGCTTTGAGCTGAAGGCCGATGCTGTCACCAACCTCATTGCCGATTGGAACCGGGATTACGATCCTGTCAAGTCGACATTGATCCTAGCACACCTGCGCCGTGACGTCCGAATGCTGAATGAGCTGGCGCGCACGAAGCTCATCGAGCGCGGCATCATCGAACATGGTTCGCCGTTCAAGACCGCCGACGGTGTCAGAAGTTTTGCTGCCGGCGACCAGATCGTCTTCCTGAAGAACGAAGGCTCGATCGGCGTCAAGAACGGCATGCTGGGCAAGGTGGTGGAAGCAGGACCTGGTCGTCTCGTGTCCGTCATCGGCGAGGGTGAGCACCTGCGCCAGGTTATCGTCGAACAGCGCTTCTACAACAATGTCGATCATGGATATGCCACAACGGTGCACAAAAGCCAGGGCGCGACCGTAGACCGGGTCAAGGTGCTGGCGTCCCTCTCGCTGGATCGTCACCTCACCTATGTGGCAATGACCCGCCACCGCGAGGATCTTGGCGTCTATTACGGCAGCCGATCCTTCGCCGAGGCCGGCGGTCTGGTCGAGATCCTGTCGCGCAGGAATTCCAAAGAAACGACGCTCGATTACGCCGGCGGCAGCATCTACCGGCAGGCATTGCGCTTTGCCGAGGCGCGCGGCCTTCACATCGTCAACGTTGCCAGAACCGTTGCGCGTGATCGTCTCGAATGGACGATCCGGCAGAAGCAAAAGCTTGTCGATCTCGCCGGCCGGCTCACGGCCATGGGCACCAAGCTCGGCTTTGCCTCCTCGACGGCCAGCACAATTCGAACGTTAGCAAAGGAGAACAAACCAATGGTGGCCGGTATCACCACCTTCCCGAAATCGATCGATCAGGCAGTTGAGGACAAGCTTGCATCCGATCCGACATTGAAGAAGCAATGGGAAGAAGTCTCGATGCGCTTCCATCACGTCTACGCGCAGCCGGAAAGCGCGTTCAAAGCCGTCAACGTCGACGCGATGTTGCGCGACCAGGTGGTTGCCGAAAGGACCATCGCTAAGATTGCGAGCGAGCCTGAAACCTTCGGTGCACTCAAGGGCAAGACGGGTCTACTCGCCAGCCGCCGCGACAAGATCGACCGGGATCGGGCGCTGAAGAATATCACGCCGCTCGCCGACAGCATCAGCGATTATCTCCGCCAGCGTGGCGATGCCGAACGGCGAAATCGGGCCGAGGAGCTTGCGGTCCGCAGGCAGGTCGCGCTGGAGATCCCTGCCCTCTCTTCCAATGCAAAAAGCGTGCTGGAACGCGTCCGGGACGCCATCGACCGTAACGACCTGCCCTCGGGGCTCGAATATGCGCTTGCCGACAAAATGGTGAAGGCCGAACTCGAAGGTTTCGCCAAGGCAGTCACCGAACGCTTCGGAGAAAGAACCTTCCTGCCCCTCGCAGCGAAGGACACAGCCGGTGAGGCTTTCCAGCGCGTGACGTCCGGCATGAACGCCGCCCAGAAGAGTGAGGTGCAGCAGGCCTGGAACACGATGAGGACGGTAGAGCAACTGTCTGCCTACGAGCGCAGCGTGACGGCACTCAAACAGACTGAAGCACTTCGGCAGACAAGGTCTCAGGGGCTCACTCTCCAATGAAGATGCGTCATCGACAAAGAGTGCCGTGGCGCATGAGACGGCTCGTCTGGTTCTATCGGTTCTGCAGCGTCAGCTTGATAACGCTTGGCCTCATTCTGCTTCTCGGAGGTGCAGGTTTTCGGGTTAATCTTACACCCAGCGAGCCCGTGGGTTTGTGGCGGATTGTCAAGCCCAATCGTCCGATCTTGGTCGGAGATCTGGTCTTCATTTGCCCACCAGACACCGACGCGATGCGCAAGGCGCGGGCGCGGGGATATCTCCGCTTCGGGCTCTGCGAAGGCCTCGTCGCACCATTGATCAAAACGGTTGTTGCGACAGCCGGACAGGCGGTCCAAATCAGTGACGTTGCGCGCGTCGATGGCCGTCCGCTCCCTTATTCGAGGGTTTCCCGCACGGATGGCCAAGGGCGCGAGATGACGCCTTATGACGGTGGTGTCGTTCCGCCCGGCACGGTCTTTCTCCATTCCAACTTCCCGGGTTCGTTCGACAGCCGGTACTTTGGTCCATTGTCGATGGATGGCATCCTCGGATTGGCACAGGAGGTCTGGACCTATGCACCGTGATTTCTTCCGAACGGGTCTCCTCTTCATTTTATCGGCTGGCGCCGGATGGATCGGTTGGAGTGGTCAGGCGCTCCTTCTCCCCGTTGCATGTGCCTTCCCCGTGCTTTGGTCCCTTGCACGGACACGACTTCAGGCAGCCGGAATCTCCGCAGCGTATTTCCTCGCTGCATCGCGTGGACTACCGCAAGGCGTGGCAAACTTCTATGGTCAGGATATCTGGCCCGGACTTCTGCTCTGGTTCGTCGGCTCTTCCGCGTATGTGACAGTCCATGTGCTGCTCTGGACCAATCACGAGGGCTGGCAGAAATCTTTGCGATACATCGCTGCGTGTCTGATGATGGCGGTGCCACCTTTCGGCATTCTAGGATGGGCGCATCCGATCACCGCCGCAGGTGTTCTGTTTCCAGGGTGGGGATGGTGGGGTCTGGCAGTGATGGCAGCCGGCCTCGCCGTTATGACAACGCGGTACAGGCCGGCTGCAGCCATGGCCATAACAGGCTTCTGGCTCTGGTCCGCCGCTCAGTGGACGCCACCAAACCTACCTGCGTCGTGGATGGGTGTCGACCTCAAAATGGGCGCGTCTTTAGGACGCGAAGCTGGTATCAACCGGCAAAAAGAGCTGATCGACGTTGCTCTTGCCCAGCCGCCTGGCACAACCGTTGTACTGCCGGAAAGTGCTCTCGGTTTCTGGACGCCGACGGTTGCTCGCTTCTGGCAGAAAGGGCTCAATGGGACTGGCATCACGGTCGTCGCTGGAGCGGCACTCATCGATGGTCGCGGCTACGACAACGTGATCGTGAGAATATCCGCTGGGAAGACGGAGGTTCTCTACCGGGAGCGAATGCCGGTGCCCGGATCGATGTGGCAGCCGTGGAGAGCCTGGATTGGTGGTGATGATGAATCTGGCGCGCGGGCACATTTCTTTGCGAATCCCGTCGTAGAGGTCGGCACTTCAAAAGTCGCGCCGCTGATCTGCTACGAACAACTCCTCGTCTGGCCAGTTTTGCAATCGGCATTCCACCGCCCCGACCTTATCATTGCAGTCGGAAACGGTTGGTGGACCGCGGGGACGTCGATCATCGATATTCAACGGTCAAGCAGCGAGGCCTGGGCCCGGCTGTTTGATCTCCCTCTCGTCATCTCATTTAACACTTGAAACATGGAGATCACATGCTTGATGCTGCGTTGATCAAGGAATGCGCCGATCCTTCGTTGAAGCCTGCAATCGTCGAGCAGTTTGTCCAGGCGGTCGGTTCGGACGATCCGCTTGCCATAACGGTGAAGTCCGGTGGCCGTCTGATCCTCATTCCCAAACCGAAAACACCCGAGGAAGCGATCGAGATTGTCCGTGAAAACATCGCTGGCTCTATCGTGCGGGTTGGTTTCACCCAGATCTCGGCGGGCATTGGCCTGAAGCATGCTTCTGAGTTAAAGGTCGATTTGGTCGAGCCCTGCGCCAATCTGAGGATGGGCACAAGGATGTTCGCCAAGATCCTTCGGATCGTTGCGAAGTGGTACGGCAACCCGACCAGCGAAGAGGTTTTTCCGCAGCTGTTCGATGACGCGATCCACGCCTGGCGAACCGGTAAGTTCGAGGGTGAGAGCGTGTTTCAAGCTGAGGATCCGGGTGGAGCGGTCGTGCAGCGGTCGGAGGTGGAGGTCGAGAATACTGGCAATGGCGAAGATGCACTGGCTCAGAAGCCGGAGGACGCTAATATCCGGATTGATTTGAAGAGGATCGAGGATCGGATGTGACCATAATTAAGATTGGACGGAACTCGACTTTAAAACAGACGCTCATGGGTTGCAGGGCTCGGCAGCTAAGGCCGGTTCCATAAGTCAGGTTACCTCTAGTTTCTGTAAGGCTGCGGGAAGACAATATCTTGATCTACTAAAATATTGAATTTGTAGCCTGGCCGGATCCTGATGGTAGGCTGTACATTAAGGGTCTTTGAAATTGTCTGCTCGGCCACTCTTCCGAAACTCTCGGCGAAATTCCGGCGTGCCGCATCAGAGGCAGTATCCTGTCTTGCCAGTGTCGAGCTTTCCGGCATCGACATATCGATCCCCGTGCCGATGATGGCAACAAGCGCGGCAGACCCAAAGGTGCGCCAGAGGTGACGATCAACCTTGTCTTTAAAACCTCCATACCCCTCGGCATCCGTTCCGGACATGCCGCCAATCTGAAGTGTCGACCCGTTAGGGAAAATCAGGTCGGTCCAAACGACGAGTACCCGCTCCTGGCCGAATGATACCTTGGAGTCATACCGACCAAATAGCTTCGCACCCTGCGGGATCAGCAGCCTGTAGCCGGTGGCACTGTCGTAAACATTCTGGCTGACCTGCGCCGAAATCCTGCCCGGAAGATCTGAATTCAAGCCGGTAATCATCGTGGCCGGTATCACCGATCCACGCTTCAACTCGTAGGGCGAGAGCTGCGGCACCACTTGGTTCGGTAGGTAGCCAAGATCCTTGATGTCCTGATTGAAAAAGTCTTCCTTCGAAGTCTGACCGTTTTGATCGACATTCTGTCCGAGCAGACCGGACTTCATCGCGGCGGCATAGAGATCCGATGCACTGTTCGTCGCGGCATTGAGCGGTTGACGGGTGTCCGTCCTGCTTTCGGAAGCGTTCTTCTGGATCTCGGAAACGTCAACCTTAAGCGGGGAATCGAGTGCAGTCGCGCGTGCCTGGAGGCTTGCCATCCTCTGACGCTGGGTTTCGCGAATGACTTGCTCGTCCTGTTCTCGCTTCAGCCGCGCCTTCCACTCGGCTTCCGGCTCAAGCTGCGATCGCCGTTCCGTCCGAATCTCGTTTCGCCGCTCCACCACAGGATCTCTCACCGGCTCGCGGTCGACGATTACGGGCGTCGGCTGAAATACTTCTCGTTGCTCCGGTTCGCCTATGATCCCGTCCGTCACGCCTCGTTTCAGTTGATCGCCAAATGTGGTCGCTGGTGTCTTGGAGGTAGTGTCGAGTTCGTTTCCACTGTTGAAGGAGAGACCGCGCCAAGACAGGCCGACGATCACAACGCCGAAGAAAAGAACGATGATGACGATCGCAACGATGATCGGCAGGCGATTGAGGCGCCGCATGGTTTGTTGCTCGTCGGTATTGCCCGCCGTGCCGAGCTGAAGCGATTGCGCCATGGTTGCCCTCCCCTCAGTTACGCTGCATGATAGAAAACGGACTGGCGGGCGTCGCGCCCGCTGACGTTGCTGTGTAGGCCCTGCCGAGCGAGATGGCCGGTGTGCTGACCCGGGCAAGGACCTGTCCGTCGAAACTGTCGATCGACCACGCAACCTCGACGGACTTTTGATCCTTGCCTACTTTCCCGTCGGCGATGACCGTATATCCCCATCCCTTCAGCGCGGCCTCGAGAGCAGCGGCGTATTCCGAGGTGTCCTTGTCCATCTTGAGGATCGTGGTGCCGGCCGGCCCGACCTGTTCGGCAAGGCGGCTTGCCATATCCTCGGCGATAGCGCTGGCGGTGGCGCCAGTGACGGTAATCGGTGTGGAACTCGTAGTCAGCGTCTCATCCGCAGTCTGGCAACCGGAGAGGATGGCGGTTATAATCATCGCGGCAATGGTCTTGTTCATCGGTCAACCTCCCCGCCGGATCGTGATCTTCTGCTGGCGCCAGCCAACCCCGGAGACGAGCACGGCTTTGTCGACGGCGTAGTCGACGATCATCATGTCGTTCTTCATGCGATAGTTGACGATGCGGTTTTGCCCCCCGCTAACCACAAACAGCACCGGTGCATCCTGCCCGGAGATCGACCGGGGAAACTGGATATAGGTCTTGGCGCCGTCGGTATAGACGCGCTTCGGCCGCCAAGATGCTCCGCCACTGACCGAATAGGAGAAGTTCAGCTTGTCCGGAGCGGTTCCCGGAATGCCGCCGGTCTCAAGCCGCGCGTTGATGTCGGCCAGTTTGGTCGAGACGTCCTCCGGGTATTCGAAGCCGATCCGGGCCATGTACTGACTTGAATGGGATTTGAGCTGGATATGGTAGGTCCGCCGAGAGGTCGTGACGACCATCGATGTGACGAGGCCGGCCTCCGACGGCTTCACGATCAGGTGGATCGCCTGTCCGCCGGTTGCTCCAGACGTCGCCGGCTCGACCTTCCAACGGACAGTGTCACCGACAAGCACGTCTCGGACGATCTCGCCCCCTTGCAGCTCGATGTCGCAAACCTGAAGCGGTGAGCACACAACCGAGGGCTGGGTTTCGCCAAACAGAAAGATGACCTTACCATCAGGCCCGGTCGTCACGAGACCGGGCGTCCCCCGCCATTTGCGCGAGATGTTGGTCCCCTTCACCTCGTTCGACGTCATGCTCTGCGCCATCGCGCAGTCCGCAAGGACGAGTCCGGCCATGCAGCCGGCGGCCGCGATCAATCCTGTTCTGTGCATGTGAATTTCCCTGCCCTTAAAGCTGTGCGGTCCACTCGAAGTCCTGGACATAAAGACCGATCGGGTTGAGGCGGATGATCGCCTCGTCCTGTGGCGCGGTGAGCGCGACCGTCGCGATGCCGCGAAAGCGGCGCGTTCCGGTCTGCTTGCCCTTGCGATCACGCTCGTATTCGGTCCAGTCGATCTGGTAGGTCTGGTTGGACAGTGCCACGATGTTGTTGACCTCAACGGCGACAGTCGATGTCTTGGCCTTTTCGAACGGCGAATTGGCGCGAAACCAGGCATTGATCTTCTGGGTCGAGGGATCGGACGTCCTGAGAAGCGCATAGGTCCGGTCGATATATTGCTTCTGAACCACTGCGTCGGGGGTGATCGACTTCAAGCTGGTGATGAAGTTGCCCAGTGTCGCGCGCACGACGCGGGCATCGGCATACTCGATCTGCTGGGGGAAGCCGGCTGTAACCGACGTGCCGAGCTTATCGACTTCAACGATGTAGGGCACCAGCTTGACCTGCGTGCTGAGATACATGGCATAGGTGAAGCCTATCACGGCCATGGCTAGTCCAAGTATCCCCACTATTCGCCATGCCCGCGCGGACTGGACGTAGGATCCATATCGTTCCGTCCATTCCTGCCGCGCGGCAAGGTACGGACTATCGGGCGGCCGGTTTGCTGCCATCGCGTGTCGCCTTTCTGATGATTACTTGTCGTTTCGTTCTGGCGGCATTTTGGGACCGCTTTGTCCGGTTCGGCTCTGATTGAGCTTGGCGTTGGCCAGCCCCATGATCGAACCGGCATAGGCTCCGGGCGAACCGATCGCCTTTTCCTTTGCGGCCAAGCCGGCTGCTTTACCAGCAGACGTGACCCCGGCTGCCGCGCCGCGAAATTCTGCACCGATCACAGAGGATCCTGATGCGCGTGCTGACTGAGTTGCAGTGGCTTCAGCGCGAAGAGCAGCAACCGCGAGCGACGCCGCGCCAAGTGCGAATGATGAAGCCTGTCCCCCATGGCGGATAGTTTCCATTCCACCTGTGACCGATGCCCCTTGAACGACGCCCTGAATGATGTTCGGGACATACACGGCGATGATGAAGACTACGACCGCGATCCCGGCGATCGCCAACGCGGTCTGAAACTGGTCCCCGACGTCGGGCCGGTTTGCGAGACCAATCAAGACCTCGGATCCGATCCGCGAAATCATGACCAGAGCCATGAGCTTCATGCCGACCGAGAACGCATAGATCAGGTAGCGGACGGCGAAGTCCTTGGTGAACGATGAACCGCCAAGTCCCAGCATGATCATGCCGGCAAGCAGGCCAAGATACATCTCGACCATCACTGAAACGAAGATCGCGGCAACGAGCGAGAATGCGATCACCGTTACGACCATCGAAAAAGCGGCCGAGATGGCAAGCGCATTGTCCTCGAACAGTCCGAACTGCACCTTCTCCGACATCTTGGTCGCAACGGCCAGTCCAGCATTGAACACATCCGCCGGCGAAGCCGTACCTCCACCAGCGCCGATCTGAAACAGGCTATCGACGACCGCCTTCGCGAAGGCCGGCCCCTGCGCGAGAACGAAGGCGAAGAAGCCCACGAACATGATGCGTCGGACCAGCTCAGCAAACCAGCTGTCGAGCGATGCGGCTTGAAGCGCCAGCCAAACGGCGGATATGCCGATTTCGATTCCGGCGAGGACCCAAAACAGGGATCTCGCCGCATCCATCACGGTGGTTTCCCAACCCTTAGCGGCGGTGGTGATCTCGTTCTGCAGCGCTGTCAGGACCGACCCCTCCTGCGCCATCGCGGGCTGGAACGACACGACGACGAATGCGACGAGCACCGCAATGCCCCTGATCTTGTTGAGCTCAGAGATCATACGATCACCACTCGATTCTCATCTTCTCGCCGCCCGACGTCGGGTATTCCTTCGTTGAACCGAAGAATTTTTCACGCCGCTCCTGCGCTTCATGCTTCTCCGAGAGCATGAACCAGAGCCCTGTTGCTCCGAAAGAGATGATTATGACAACCATGGCCATGATCAGTTTCGTTCTCACCATTCCACCTTCATTTTCTCGCCGCCGGATGTTGAGGGCGCGGTCGACTTGAAAAATTCCTGCCGGCGCGCCTGGGCAAGATCCTTGTCCGACTGCTCGCTTTGAAGCCACGTGCCCATCATCGTCATATGCTGGGAGACCAAGCCACGCAGCTTCTGCATCTGGGAAACCTGCTGGGCTGCGATCTGGTGTCCGACCTGGAGCGCCTTCATCTGGCCGTCGGCCGACTCCGACATTAATCGCAGCGAACTCATCGTGCCCTCCTCGGTGTTGAACTGATCTGCTGTGAGGCTCGCAGCCTTTAGTGTGCTGCCGATCGTGTCCCGGTTGGTGTCCGACCACGATTGATAGGTGTTTGAGAATGTCTCGGCGTTCGGCAGATCGGTCTTCAGGTCCGAATAGCTCTTGAACCGCTGTTGAAGGACATCGTCGGCATTGCCCATTGAGAATGAAATGCTTTGCCCCTGATCGACAATGCTGCGCAGACGGTTGAGATCGCGTTCGACCTGGCCCCAGATGTTGTCGGGTAGCCGTGCGGTGTTCTGCAGCATGTTCTCGTAGATCTTCAGCTGGTTCTGGATCTGCTCCGCCAGTTGGGTGATTTGGGTCAACTGATTGTCGACCTGAATGCCGGAGCTTTTCAGAAGGTCGATGAGCTGAGCATTGTTGGCAAGCTGCGTCCATTCGGTGGCAGCGCCGGTCGCAGACCCGGCATGGGCGGAAGCAACCGGTGAAAGTACGATTGTCGCGGTCATCGTCATGATGATCCAGCTACTGGACGTTGAGGTGCGAAGTGGCATCGTGCACTCCTCTCGATTGAAGCCAATGGGTAGGCCAATTCAGACCATGTTCTGCCTTCAGCGCGCGTATCCGCTTCAGGTCTTCCTTTGCTGATGCGCCCACAAAGCTCAGTGCCACCGGCCCGAGCGACATATCGAAGAGCCGCCGTCCGTCCGGCGTGGCGACGTAGTATTCGCGCTTCGGGATGGCACTAGAGACGATCTCAATCTGGCGCTCGTTGAAACCGATCCGCTCATAGAACTCGCGGGTGCCCGGCTCACGCGCGGCACCATTTGGCAAGCAGATCTTGGTCGGGCAGGATTCTTTAAGCACGTCGATGATGCCGGAGCGCTCGGCGTCGGAGATGGATTGCGTCGCCAGAACAACGGCGCAATTGGCTTTGCGGAGAACCTTGAGCCACTCCCGGATCTTGTCGCGGAACACGGGATGACCGAGCATCAGCCAAGCCTCATCCAAAAGTATCAGGCTCGGAGAGCCATCGAGCCGCTTCTCGATCCGGTGGAAGAGATAGGTAAGGACAGGTACGAGATTACGCTCGCCCATGTTCATGAGCTCTTCAATCTCGAAGCATTGGAACGCGCCAAGCGTGAGGCCGTCTTCTTCCGCGTCGAGAAGCTGACCCATCGGCCCGTCGACGGTATAATGATGAAGGGCATCCTTGATCTCTCGCATCTGCACGCCGCTGACAAAGTCCGACAGCGATTTTCCAGGTGCTGTCGCCATCAGGCTGATCTGGCGTGAGATTGCATTGCGATGGTTGGGCGTGATGGTGACGCCCTGGAGGGCGATAAGCATTTCGATCCACTGAGTTGCCCAGGCACGATCGCTATCGGTGGAAAGATCGAACAGAGGGCAGAAAGCAAGCGCTCCCCCCTCTCCGATCTGGTCATTGCCCATCTCATAGTGGTCGCCGCCGGCGGCAAGCGTCAGGGGAAGGAGCGAGTTGCCCTTGTCGAACGCGAAGATTTGCGCAAACTCGTATCGGCGAAATTGCGCGGCGATCAGTGCCAGGAGCGTCGATTTACCCGAGCCCGTTGGTCCGAAGATCAGGGTGTGGCCGACGTCGTCGACATGGAGGTTGAGACGAAACGGCGTTGAGCCCGAGGCCACCTGCATCAACGGCGGTGAGTTCGCCGGATAAAACGGGCATGGCGCCACCGGATTGCCCGACCATACCGAGTTCAGCGGAACGAGGTCCGCCAGATTGCTTGTGTTGATCAGCGGCTCACGGACATTGGCGTACCAGTTACCCGGCAGACTGCCGAGAAACGCATCCGTCGCGTTCAGGCTTTCAATGCGTGCGCCGAACCCCTCCGCCTGGATCAGTCGACGGATGGCTTCCGCCTTTTCCTGCAAGGTGTCGCGGTTTTCATCAAACAGGATCACGACCGGTGTGTAATAGCCGTATGCTACAAGCTGGGACGAGGCTTGAGCGATGGCGTCTTCGGTCTCGGCGACCATAGTCATAGCATCCTGATCGACCGATCTACTCTGCGTCTGGAAAAGCTGGTCGAAAAAAGGGCGAACCTTTTGCTGCCATTTCTTGCGCGTGCGTTCGAGCTTCTGGCGCGCCTCTTCCGCATCGAGGAAGATGAACCGTGACGACCATCGATAGGTCAGAGGCATCAGATCGAGATTGTTGAGAATGCCGGGCCAGCTCTCGGCTGGCAGGCCATCGATGGCGACCACCGCGAGAAACCGGTTCTCGACCTTCGGCGTCAAACCATGCTCTAGCTCTGCCGTCACGAGCCAGTCGAGATACATCGGGACGTCGGGCAAGCGAACCGGATGGCTCTCCCCCGTGATACAAAATCGAACGAATTGCAGGAGGTCGTCGTAGCGTGCGATCCGTGTCCCACCTCTCTCGCGGACCTCGCGGGTCTGCATGCGGGCAATAGACAGGGTGTTGGTCAGATACTGTTCGAGTTCCCGGATCGCGTTGAGGAACACGAACAGGACGGTATCTGCGTAGGATTTCTTCCGGCTCTCCTCGTCCGAATAGATGTACTTGCTGAGCGCCGTCTTCCTCGACTCGAGCGGCCGGTACGTAAGAATGATCGCATGTTTGCTCTCGAAATGCCCCTGCTCGCGCTGGAAATGGGTCCGGCGTTCGGCATCGATGGCGCGGGTGACGGGATCTGGAAAATCGCACTGGGCTGGCGAGGGATAATCAACCGTCGGCACCCGGACCGCTTCGACTTGGATCATCCAGCCTGTTCCCAGACGCGACAGGATCGCATTGATCTGCCGGGATAGCTCGTTGCGCTCGTGGTCGGTTGCGCTTTCGGAGTCCGGGCCTGCGAAGTACCATCCGGCCATAAGGCTTCCGTCCTTCAAGAGGAGCACGCCGTTGTCGACCAACCCGGCATAGGGAACGAGATCAGCGAACGAGGGGCCGGTCGCGCGGAAACGTTTGAGGGCAGCCATCGGGACACCTCTAGTATTTGCGCCACGGGGAAGCCGTTGGCCGATAGTGGGCTTTGTAGGAAATGTGACGGGCATAGACTTGCCGCATCAGCGGATCGGATTTGGCCATCAGGCGGAGTAAACCGACGATGACGATCCATACGGCCACGCCAAAGAGCACCGAGTAGACGGTCAGCACGACGAAAATCAAAATCACGGCTGCAAGCCCGGTGATCAACACCAGTTCACGGTCGGCGCCAATCAAGAGGTTCGGTCGCGACAGCGCGCGATGGATGCGATTGCGTTGGAGGCTCACAACGCCTCCTCCCCCGCTCCGTCCGAAACGACCTGCGTGACCCGTTCTTTAGGCATGCCGATCGACGCACCTGTGGCCCCAAATAGGCCGACGATCGTCGTCGCGCCGAGCAAGATGCCAGCGACCAAGACGACATAGACCAGCCTGCGAGCAAAATCATTGAGCTCACCACCGAAGATCAGCATACCGCCGGCGATTGCGACGGCTGCCAATGCGATATAGCCGGCGACGGGGCCAGTGATTGATTGCTGAATCTGTTGAAGCGGCCCTTCCCATGGAAGACTCCCTCCGGAACTGGCAAAAGCGGGGGAAGTAGCGAAAGCAATAGACAAGGCCATGGCGGCAAGCGCCAGGAGTGATCTCTTATGCGGCATCTCGGCTCTCCTCTGCGAAGGCTTCCGTCTCGTACTGGCCCTCTGCAAAGCGGGTTATGTGAACAATTTCGCTGACGCGCCTGCCTTTCGCGGTTCGCTCAATCGCAATGACCAGATCGACCGCGTCTCCGATAACGGCCTGCATGGGCTGTTGGCTGGCCTCGGCAGTTAACTGCTCAAGGCGCTGAAGGGCGGAGCGTGCGCTGTTTGCGTGGATCGTCGCGACACCGCCCGGATGCCCTGTATTCCAGGCCTTCAGCATGGTAAGCGCCGCGCCATCACGGACCTCGCCAACGATGATCCGATCTGGTCGCAGGCGCATCGTGCTTTTCAGGAGACGCGACATGTCGACCACGTCACTGGTGCGCAGGCTGACAGCATTGTCCGCAGCGCATTGAATCTCCGCGGTATCTTCAAGGATGACCAAACGGTCGTTTGGTGCCTGATCTGCGATTTCCGCGATGATCGCATTGGCAAGTGTCGTTTTGCCCGAGCCGGTCCCGCCGGACACAAGTATGTTTAGTCGAGAGGTCACTGCGTGCCGGATAATTTTTGCCTGGACAGACGTCATCACTTGGCTTGCTACATAGGCATCGAGCCTGATGAGCTGGGACGCGCGTCGTCGGATCGTAAAGGTCGGCGCAGAAACGACGGGGGGCAGCAGGCCCTCGAAGCGGTGTCCACCCACCGGCAGTTCACCCGATACAATTGGACGCGCGTCATCGACTTCCGATCCGAGCAGATGAGCAATGCTGCCGATGACCGTTTCCGCGGCCTCTACGGTAATTGTGCCTGCTTGGAATATGCCGGATCCAAGCCGCTCGATGAAGAGTCTACCATCGGGGTTTGCCATTACCTCTACGACGTTGGGATCGCTCAAAGCTGCGCACACCTGGCTACCAAGAGCGTCTTCCAATTTCCGGATGAGGCGCGGCAGTGATGAAGGACGCGTCATTGCTGCGGCTCACTTGAGGAAAAGGTTGTGCCTTTCGCGTGCCTGCTGCTCAACTCGATGTCCGTCATATGTCTGGCAAAGCTCCTCTCATGTGATTGGAGAAGGTTGCGATATGGCGGGTCGATCAATCCACTGGCAAAAGTGTTAGTGATCGGCGTTGATACGGCTTTTCTGAATTGGTGGTTGCGTATCAGCCGCTGAGGGAATTCAACGATATCGAGCCTGGCCCGGCCGTAAGCTCGAGGTTGAGCCGGGCCGATCTCATATCGTTAAGTGAGCGTATGGCGCCGACGATCGTGACCGTAGTCGAGTGAGGAACGCCTATTGCTGCTATTCGTCCCGAATCGGTGTGCCGCTTCATACCGAACTGTGGCGCTTCGGACTGACGTGAAATGGCGGCTTTCAGCGCAACTCACTAGCAAATGTGCTAGTAGCGGTTGCGTTATAAATTCTGGTCTGAGTGGTGCTAAGTTACTGTATTGGAATGATGAAACTCGATTGAAGCCACTCGCGCTATACTGGTGGATTAAGGTTTCGTTAACGCTATAACGCTGGACGACAACGCAGAATCGTGATGTACCTTTGGCGGGTTGAAGTCGGCAAACCGGCAATTGCCCGCCAAGAGGAAATTATGGCGATAGCGGAACGAGCAGAAATGACAGGTGGACAGAAGGAAGATGCCGGCAGCAAGATCGCGCGGCACGCAAGCCTTTTGTCCCAGCAATTGCAGGAACTCCGCACGCGCATGTATCCTCCGAAGTCGGAGAAGAGCCTGCGTCCATTCCTCACAAATGAAGTTTCCAAGCTTACTTCCATACCTGATTCCACTCTCAAACTCATGTCGAGTGAGGGTCGCGGGCCTCTGCCGGGACGCCTTGAAAACAATCACCGCGTTTACTCCCTTTCACAGATCAACGAGCTGCGGGAATTCTTTGCAGGCCAAAAGCCATCTGAAGCGCTCCGTTTCTCCCCAAGAAGGCGCCCCGGCGAGCATCTCCAGGTTATCGCCATCGCAAACTTCAAAGGCGGTAGTGCGAAGACCACGACCTGTGTCCATCTAGCGCACTATCTTGCTCTGCAGGGCTATCGCGTGCTTGCACTCGATCTCGATCCGCAGGCATCGCTGTCGGCTCTCTTCGGTGCGCAGCCGGAGTTTGACGTCGGTGCAAACGAGACCATCTACGCCGCACTGCGTTACGACGAAACGGAACGCCGGCCGATCCGCGACATCATTCGCAAAACCTATTTCGATGGCATCGACCTGATCCCAGGTAACCTCGAGGTCATGGAATATGAGCATGAAACACCGCGGGTTCTGGCGCAAAAATCTGGCTCCGGAGCAATCTTCTTCGAGCGTCTGAAGCTTGCACTCGCGGAGGTCGATGCAGATTACGATGTCGTCATTCTGGATACTCCGCCATCTCTCGGCTTCCTGACGCTGAGCGCGATCTATGCTGCCACCAGCATGATTATCACCGTTCATCCGGCGATGCTCGATGTGGCATCGATGAGCCAATTCCTTTTGATGATGGGCGACTTGATCAGCGTCTTGAACGAGAGTGGCGCCAAGCTCGATCAGGATTTCATTCGCTATCTGGTCACTCGTCACGATCCCAATGATGCGCCGCAGTCGCAGGTCGTTGCTATGATGCGTCACCTCTTTGGGTCAGACGTACTTCTCCCGACTCTGATCGAAAGCACTGCTGTAGAGGCAGCAGGGCTCGCGAAACGCTCTATTTATGAGCTTGAGATGGGGCAGATCGGCCGTGACACGCACAAGCGCGCTCGTGAGGCGGTCGATGCCGTCAATGAAGCGATCGTAAAACTCATCAACAATAGCTGGGGGCGCACATGACCTCTAAGTCGTCGCGTAAATCCATCGTTGCGAATTTTGGTTTGTTGTCGGCTGAGCTCGAAAATCGACTCTCGACGCCGGCGTCTGAGACGCCTCAGCAGCCAGCTGCGCCAGTCCCTACGCGCGTCGGCGCTGGTGTCATCGGCGCCGCGCATCGGGCGATCGACGACATAAAGTCCGAGCGCGATCGACTGAAAGCGCTTCTGGAATCAGGTGGTGGCGCCATCCGCGAAATCGATCCTTCCATGATCGACCCATCGCCATTTCCCGATCGTCTACCCGATGACGACGCGTCGGATTTCGAGACATTTCGCAACTCGGTCAAATCAGAGGGTCAGAAGGTCCCTATCCAGGTTCGCCGGTCCCCGTCTTCGCCGGACAGATATCAGGTTATCTACGGCCATCGCCGTCTACGTGCAGCCAAGGAACTCGGGATTCCGGTCAAGGCGATCGAAGTCGAAATCTCCGATGTCGAGCTGGTTATTTCGCAAGGTATTGAGAATGCCGACCGCCAGGATCTCACCTGGATCGAGCGCGCATTGTTTGCTTCTCGCATGGACGACGCCGACGTCAAGCCACGCGATATCAAGGCCGCGCTATCGATTGATGATCCCGAACTTGCGAGAATGCGTGCCGTCTATCGCACGGTTCCGCTAGACGTTATCGAAGCGATCGGCCGAGCTCCGAAGGTTGGACGTCCAAGGTGGGCTGAGTTTGCCAAAATCTTTTCTGAGCAAACCGAACTGCATGACCAACTGCGCTTGGCGCTTTCTGAGGCAACGGCTAAACGCCAGGCTTCTGACCAGAAGTTCCTTGCGGCTTTCAATGCACTGCGGACATCGCAGCCGGCTCAAAGCACCGGCACCATGATTGCAAACACTGCTGGGCGAGAGCTCGGTAGGTTCGTGCGGACCAAAAAAGATATGCGTATCTCAGCCAGCACCACTGCCGGCGCGGAATTCCTCTCATTCATTGAGGCGACACTGCCCGAGTTGGCGGAGCGCTTCGAGCGTGAGCGATCAAAATATTAATCTGGTTGCAAGCCAACCGAGAAACTGACTTCAAAGGAAGGAAAACGCGCAAAAGAAAAAGGCCCCCGAAACGTTGCCGTCATGGAAGCCCTTCTCGATGTGTGACAACGAGAGAATCGCATTTCCCTGAATCCCAGTCAAGAGTATTTGGCACCGTTTTGGTGAGCGTTCTTCTTTTGCCTTTTTGATGGGGCGAGGACATGGAAGACGGACAGGTATCGACGCCTTTTGGGCGGCGGCCGGTAACGCTTGCGCTTGTGAAGCGGCAGATAGCCACGACGAAAATCAAGCAGGGCAAAACAGCCGACAAATGGAAGGTCTTTCGTGACGCGTCAGAGGCGCGTGAAACGCTAGGGCTACAGGATCGCAGCCTTGCGGTCCTTGACGCGCTGCTCAGCTTCTACCCGGAAAACGAATTGCGCCAGGACGCCCAACTGGTCGTTTTCCCATCGAACATTCAATTGTCCATTCGTGCCCATGGCATTGCAGGTGCAACACTGCGCCGGCATCTGGCTCTTCTTGTCGAAGCGGGCCTGATCATTCGCAAGGACAGCGCAAACGGCAAGCGTTACGCGCGCAAGGACGAAGATGGTTCGATAGAACACGCCTACGGTTTCGATATTTCGCCGCTCTTGACGCGCGCGGAAGAACTCGCCTTACTCGCTCAGCAGGTGGCTGCGGAACGGTTAGCGTTCCGTCGAGAAAAAGAGGCCCTGACGATCTGCCGGCGCGACATCCGTAAGCTGATATCGGCTGCTCTTGAAGAGGGTTCTCCGGGGGACTGGGTTAAAATGGAAGAGCGCTATCTTGACCTTGTTAGACGGATTCCACGCAATCCTACCCTCAACGACCTGAGGAATATTGCCACTGAGATGAGCGTTTTGCGTCAGGACGTACTCAAACTCCTGAATTTCGAAGATATTTCTGCAAATACGAACACCAATGATGCTCATAATGAGCGTCACATACAGAATTCAAATACCAACCCCCTTAATGAACTTGAACCTAGCTCCGAAAAAGAGCAGGGAGCGAAGCCGAGCGAGAAGAAGCAGGCCGAGAGTGTGCCGATCAAGGCGTTCCCTATCGGACTGGTACTTCGGGCTTGCCCTGAAATCTCGAACTATGGTCCTGATGGCAGGATCAGTAACTGGCGCGAGCTCATGACGGCCGCGGTCGTGGTGCGATCGATGCTGGGGGTCAGCCCCTCCGCGTATCAGGAGGCGTGTGAGGCGATGGGGCCGGAAAATGCGGCGGTCACGATCGCCTGTATCCTCGAGCGCGGCGGTCATATCAATTCGCCTGGGGGATATTTGCGAGATCTTACCAACAGGGCAAAGCGTGGCGAGTTTTCGCTTGGCCCTGTGCTCATGGCGCTGTTGCGTGCAGCCGGTAGGTCGGAGAAGGCGACAGGATGACAGGGCGATCGTCATCAGCCGGAGGGCGTTCTGATAATCTTGGGTCAGGCTGCGAAATGCTCGGCGAATATCAGCAGCGATAGTTGAACTTCCTGTTGTTGATGCACTGTCATCACAGGCCAGCATGAAAATTCTGTCTCGGTCATTTACGCTGCGCCGGTATTTGTTGACGCTTTGCAGGTTCCCCGGCAACCTCGCGCCATGACCCGGACAAATAGTTTCATTGCTGAGCTTGTCGTTGATGCCAATCGAATTCACCTTCTGGATGGCTATCAGAGACGCCGTATGCTCGAGAGGGCTGTAGCCACAGTACGGGACCTTCGCGAAACAATCGGAATGCCAGCAGGTCCAGGTCGTGACCGTCTGCTCGACATTCATACAATCGCTCTTTCTGTCGAGCGAGGATGGCAAAGCGACGACGACGTGCGAGAAGCTTTTCTACAAGCTGCCGGGATGATCCGTGACCTTCACATCATCGTCGCCAGCAAAACCGAGATTAGCTTCGTCGAAACGGCTGATTGATTAGCAGGAACGCTTAAGGGATATCCCTGTGGCTGTGATAGCTGATGCTACCTCACACAATAGACGTTACCTACACGGGCATTGTACCGCTAATATCCTATCGAGCTGCATTAAGAGTTTGTTAACCATACGGGCACAGGCTTCTAGAACAGCAACGATGGAGGTTGGCTATTGCATATCATTGGGATCGCAATGAACGCGACGAAGAGTTTGATGAACTGGGTGCGGCAGTTATACTCTTTACGCTAGTCAGCCTGATTGTATCAGCAGCGTATTTGGTGACAAGCTTCGCCTCTTGAGCTGAAAACAACTGGTCACAGCATATTCTCAGATCAGTTAAATTAGCTACAGAGACCCGTTGCGGATAGAATTGCCTTGGACAGCTGTGATGCTCCAAGGAAAACTGTTCTGAATGCTTATGAGCTTCACTCGAAGGGCGGAAGAGGGTTACGGCGGTGAAACAGCCTGTTCTAGCTTATGAATATGCTCGTCACAAACGAGCTTCACGAGCTCTAGTAGATGCGCAGTCTGCTCGCCAAGCCAGACAAGTGCTTCTTCGGTAATTTTGAAATGCTTCGAATACCGCGCTTTTACATATGCTTCGTTGATCGTATTAAACATAGCACGGTGTCTGTGGTGATCACGCGGAAACGCATCTACTAACCGGCGATCCTGCTCCTCCGCAAGTGAGCGGAGGAATTTGATGTTGTGCGAGGCAGGTCCATAGTTGGTCAAAGTCAAAAGAACGCAAGAGTAAGACTGCTCTAAGGCTTGATGCAAACTGAAAGCCGCGAGGTTCTTCCATACATCATCGCCCGAACAGACCATGCTGGCTTGGATGCCGGCAGTCACATGGAACGCACCTGCTTCAGCGTAGCGCTGCCTGAAATGCTCAGTCGCCACTTTTAAGCGTGCTTCTGCAGTGAGGAGCTTCGGCTCAGCGAGCGGCTCGTCATCCAGCTCGTACAAAACAATTCCTTCCTTGCGGATGTCCGAAAAGAAGTAGTGCCCCTTCTTCAACTCCGTGTTCACCTCACGCAGTGAGTGGACAATGAACTGTGTCGGTGTTTCGATGAAGCTGTCCCGAATAATTCGGTCGGCGGCCTTGTACCAATAAGTCGCATGATCGGTCAGTTTGCGATTGTTGACGATCACCAGCAAATCGAAATCCGAACGGTAGCCCTTCATCGTATGCGGCTCATCCACAAAGGTGCCACGGGCGTAAGAACCGAACAGGATGATCTTGAGAATGCGTCCGCGCTTCTTGAAGTCGGCTGTGCCTTCGTTCAACGCATCCTCGAACTCCTCATGCAGGATCTCCAGCGCACGGGCGAGCTCTCGCTGCTTTCTATGCGGGATATGATCGAGGGATGATTTCATCATGCGAACGAGGTATCTGACTGGCTTGTAATTGCACCACCTACGTAATCGCGCAGGTGGTATCCATGGACCTTATACGCTTCGCCCCATTCCACAAATGCCAAAAGTGCTGGTCGATTTTTGATCACGCTCTCTAACCGGCTTGGTTTAGCGTGTGAAGGCGTTCTCGCGCCGTTCGCCGTGGCAAGGATCGACCGCAAATACCGTCTTGCGACTGGGTAGTTACCTTCCATCGCGCAAGGCAACCGCTACAGGCAACCGCATTGAGTAAAGTGCAGGTAGAGCGCCACCAACAACGCCGATTGCCAGGCCAAGTAGACCTGCTGTCAGCATAACCTGACTATCCATTGTAAGCTGGAACGACATGCTTGCATTGTTGACACCGATAGTACCAGCTTGCCACCCGTTGAACACCAGCCAAGACACTGCCAGGCCAATGGTGACCCCTAGCGCCGCAAGCACAACGGCCTCAACCCACGTGGCAATAAAAACAGACAAACGGCTGAAGCCGAGGGCACGCACCGTTGCGATTTCGGTCGTCCGATCCGATACTGAATTCATCATCGTATTGAGCGCGCCAGCCGTTGCGCCAAGCGCCATCAATAGAGCCAGTGGCCATCCGAACAGACGAATGAGATTGGCTGTTCCGACGGATTGCGCCGCGTAGAGATCAGCTTCGGTCACGACATTCAAGGGGGCGCCAGAGATGGTTCCGACAGCGGCTCTCAGTTTATCGACCGCATCGATCCCCTCAAGCCGCAAGCGAAGGCTCTGCACTTCGCCTTGCCGGTCGAAGGCGGTGCGAACCGCGTCGAGGTCGCCCCATATTTCGGATTCGAATGCACTGCCACCGGAAGAGAACTGACCGACTACCATCCAATTGACGGAGCCCAGCCGCAGCGATTGCCCGACCGCATGTGCAGGAAAGGCAGAGGCGATCTGCTTTCCGACGACGATTTCGCGCGAACCTGGCACAGCGTGGCGCCCGCTTGTAAGTGTGATCCCATCCCGCAAGGATTGGCCGGTGGGATCCATGCCTCGCAGAGCCAGCACTTTCGTACGACCTGTCGGCTCTTCATTCATCTCGACGGGCACGACGATTTCCCGTGATGCGGTGATCTTACCCGTGCGATCGCGCAATACGCCGACATCGTCTCGCATGGCCTCGATGGTGCGGATGACGTCGGCGGGCACATCGGAGCCACTCTCCTGGTTCGTGCCACCTCCGAGAACCACGGCCACGGTCGACGAACCGGTGCTTTTCAACGTCGTCTCGAAGCCGGCGGCCATCGAGAGAAAGCCGGCCAGCACGCAGACGACGAGCGCGACGGAAAAGGCCATGGATGCCGCAATCGCTGAGCGACGTGGCAGGCTCAGGAGGTTTGCTCTGGTCATGACGAGCACTTGCTTAAATTGGGATGACATTTCTTATCTCGCTCTAAAAGCTGCAGTGATCGGTGTGCGCATGGCGTTGATGGCGGGCACTAGGCCGGTAAGGAGCCCAAGCGCCCCGATGAGCGAGGAGGACTTGGCAAGTACGGTCGTCGAGAAGACGAGGCCTAGTGCCGATCCGGCCATTACAGTGGCAACCTTCGCCAAAGCGAGGCCGAGCGCGCCGCCGACGGCAAAAATGAGCAGCGTCTCGCCGAGGATCAGCAGGAGAATATGCCCACGTGAGAACCCGAGAGTTTTCAGCACGCCGATTTCGAAGGTGCGTTCGCGCACTGCGAAGATCATAGTGTTGATGACGATCATCAGGAGGGTCACGAAAGCTGCGCCCACCACCAGATTGATGATCAGCCCGACATCCGCATATTGGCGCAGGAAGCCTTCCAGAAACTGCTTTTCCGACTGTGTGCGGGTTGGCGTTGCCGAATTGGCGAAGAGGGCATCAATACGCGCTGCAAGCGCGCCGGGGGAGGTGCTCGGTGCTGGTCGCACGAGGAAGGCATCGACAGTATCCGTGCCGCGCGAACGCAACGTATTGATGTAATCGTAATTCGCCAGCATGAAATAGGTGTCGGTGCTGGCGGTCTCGCCCTCGAAGATGCCTGCGATGTCGAAACGCCAATTGCGCGTTCCGTCTTTGCGCACGGTCTGGAATGAGGTGACCGTGATGCGCTGACCAACCGACCATCCCTGTGCTTGCGCGAGCGCACGGCCAACCAGCACCCTGTCGCGCGCAGCTCCGATCGCCGAAAGCAAATCTGGCGTCAGGCCAAGCTCCTTGCCGTTCACCTTGGCGATCAGTGCCGGATTGATGGCGCTCACGGCCAACACATTTTTCTCGACACTGACGTAGCCGCGCATGCGCGTCATGTAAGCGACCGAAGCGACACCGGGTTCGGAGGAGATGCGTGTCATGGCAGCCATCGGCAAGGCTTGTGTTCGCCCTGCCGCGCTCATGACGCCCAAGAGATCATCGCTGGCGCCGGTCGTTCCCTGTGTTCCATTCAGGAAGCTCGCGGTCAGTCCGTAGATCAGGAAAGCGACTGTTACGCAGAAGATCAACAGAAACGTTCGCAATGGCTTGCGCCAGGCGTTGCGCCTGGCAAGGCGGAAGAAGCTCATCAAGCCGCCTCCCTCTCTTCGACGAAACGTCCCTTGTCTAGGTACAAGGTCCGGCGAGCTTGGCGTGCGGCCTGCGGATCGTGGGTCACCATTACGATGGTCTTATCCAGTTCCCGGTTAAGGAGACGCAGCATCTCGAGAACGTTGTCTGCTGACTTGCGGTCGAGATCGCCGGTTGGCTCGTCGCAAAGCAGCAGATCAGGATCGGCCGCGATGGCGCGGGCAATGCCGACCCGCTGTTGCTGGCCGCCGGACATCAGGCCCGGATACTGTCGCTCACGCCCCGCAAGGCCGACGAGATCGAGAACCTTGCTGACGCGGACGCGACGCTCTTTTGCCGAGACCGGCTTGAGCAGGAGCGGCAGTTCGACATTCTCCGCAGCAGTCAGCATCGGCAGGAGATTGTAGAACTGAAACACGATGCCCATGTTATGCGCGCGCCATGCCGAACGGGCGCCCTCTCCCATCAGGTCCAGTCTCGCTCCGCCAATGGCGATCTCGCCTGCGTCAGCATTTTCGACGCCCGCCAGCAGGTTGAGCAGCGTCGATTTGCCCGATCCTGACGGACCCATTACGGCAACGAAATCGCCGCGCGCGATGTCCAGATCGAGGTCGTCAAAGATCGGGATCGCCTCCCCTCCAATCCTGTATCCCTTTTTGACATTTCGAAAACGGATAAACGGCGTGCTTGTTGGCCGATGATTCATGGCTGGGCTTCTCCAACGTGGGCTTTGGGGGCAGTCTGGGTCTCTTCAACAGCGATGCGTATTCGTGCCGCCATGTTAGGCTTGATGCCGTCGGGCGGACTGAGGAGTGAGAGCCTGATCCCGATCGTGCCCTTTTCGGCGGATGCGACCGGAGCGACCCGCTGGAGCTCGATCCTGAATGGTTGGTCGGGAAAGCCGTCGAGGACTGCCTCGCCAGACAAGCCATGTCGAAGCATCGAGGTATTGGCTTCGGCAACATCGGCGTCGATGACCGTGCTGTTCATGTCCGTGAGCGTTAGAAGGCTTTGGCTTTCCCTGACGCTATCCGCACGTGCAAGCACCGTATCGCCTAAATGGGCGGTCAGTTTCGTCACGGTTCCGGCAAAAGGCGCGCGTACCGTCAGTGAATCCACTTGCTCTTGCGCAACACGGATTGCCAGTTCAGCCCTGGCTATATCCTGGCGAGCCTGATCGACGAGGTTGCCAGCGCTATTCCAGGCTGCCTCCGCAGCCTCAAGCTCCTTTCTGGACGCGGCATTACGCTGGACGAGCGTCTCGACGCGGTGAAAAGCCGCCGTCATCTGCGCGAGGCTGATTTCTCGTGCAGCTAGGACGAGAACAGCGGATACCTTGGTCGCCTTTGCCTGTTCAAGAGACAGCGTTGCGCTTGCATCCCTCAGCATGACGAGTGGCTGGCCCGACCGGACCCGATCGCCAGGCTCGACGGCGATGCCAATGATCTCGCCTTGATATTTGGAAAAGACGGCTGTCGATTGCTGTGCGACGACGTAGCCGGAGCCGGTAATCTCACGAGCGACCGGCGACGAAGTTTTATCTTGGGCGGGCGACTTACCGCTTTCGATCGCGTCCTCAGGAAGCGAAATGGACCCGACTGTTGTGGCAGGTTCAAGTGCTCCAGAACGCGAGGTGTTGATATCCATCGCGAAGTTTGAGGAGATGAGGATGATGGTCGCAGGAATTACTGCGGCCATCATGACGCCCGTGACCCAAAGGATCGCTTTGCGGCGTGGCTTCGGCGGTTCGGCCATAGTCTCCAGAGACAGAGACTTGAGCGTTTCGGCGAGCTTTCGGTTGTGTTCGGTGAGGGTGTTCATGCTGCAATTAATGCGACCTCAGTGGGCCGTGCTCGACCTCGAACGCGTTTCAGACCGAACTGAATCGCGATTTCGGACGTAGCGTAGGTAACTCAGCCAGTGTTTGCGCGGCTTGATCGCCATTGGACAGGTGCCATGTCGGTGACCCTGCGAAACTCACGGTTGAAATTGGATTTGGTCTGGAAACCGACATCAAGCATGACTTCGGTGACCGATTTTTCTGTCTCGGCTAGAAGCTGACAAGCCTCCGCGATACGGAACTCGTTGACATATTGTGAGACATTCTTGCCAGTTGTCCGGTTAATTGCGCTCGAGATCTGCCGCGCGGGGATAACAGCTTTGCGCGCCAGCCGATCAAGGTTGAGCTCGGGGTCGCGATACGAGTGCCTCGTTTCCATAAGAGATTGGATTGCGGCTAGCGTCTCCTTGTCGCTCGGCTCGTCAGCGGTAGGAGCCTCGATTTCGACCTCCGAGGATTCCCGTCCTTGGACCGCGACGGCAGCCGCAATCGAGAGAACGACCAGCGCAATGAGGTTGCCGATCGCCACCATGCTGGGCGCATGCTTCCCTTGCGTCCAGGAGAAATCGAGGAATACCAGCAGGTCGAGCGCCGCCGACATCAGCAAGGCCAGAGCGGCAAAGACGAGAGCTCGATAGACAGGAAGCGCACTCTCGAAGGGCGTCTTCCTCAATGCATCGGGTCCCCGCCGCATGAGATTGAGGATCGCTCCTGCATATCCGATGAAAAGCGCCGGCAGAACCACATCGATGGCGCTTCGCCATCCCGTCACGGTCAACAGAATGACGATGGCAAACGCCGGAACGGAGTGCAAGACAATCGACCAATCAAGAGTGCGATCCTCTTTGTGGACAAGCCGCGTGACACCACAATAGACCAGAGGGGGAACGAACGCGGCGCCCACAGGCGCCACATACATCACCTCGACAATATCGTAGCCCCACCGTAGCCCCGACAGAAATGCCTGGAACGCGCTGAGCAGGATAAGTGCAAGAAACGGGATATTTCGCGAACCACTGTCATTCCCGGCCCTGACCAGGCCGACGAAAAGGATCACGAGGAGTATGGCGACAAAAAACGAGAGCGGAAGGAAGGGCATGCGAGCCAAGCGTTGAGGGTGGGAGCGAAGAACTTTTCTTTTGCAGTTTGTTGAGCCTTTGGCGACCTGAAACGCGTTTTAGGTCGCGTTCGTCGCCGAACTCCAACCGAGGCGACACGAGTTTTGCGGACTCGCTCGACATCGCGGAAGATGGAAGTTGCGGCCGCAATGCTCGGTGAAGGCGCAAAGCATCACCGGGCTTGAAGATCAGAATCAAGTTTCGAACTCAATCTAGCAGCTTGGTAGTAAGCGCCTATCGCCCCAGATAACACGCCCGGGGGCGTATCAGTTTGTCATCTAGCTTCTGCTCCAGGGCATGGGCGACCCATCCGACAGTCCGTGCGATGGCAAAAATTGCAAGCGCCGCACCGCGAGGCAGATTCAGGCTCCGCCGGAGGCTGACGAGCGCCACATCGCAGGTAGGCAGTTGCCCGGCAGTCTCGTTCATCATTTGCAAAAGCTCGTCGCGTTGCGCAGCAGGCGGGAGATAGGGCAACAAGCCAGTCGCTCGTGGGTCACCGTCTGGATAGAGCGGATGATGAAATCCGGGAATGGCTTCACCCCGACGCAAGCGTTCGTCGATGACCCGCTCGACATCTCCAGATCGCTCCAGTTCATCGAATAAAAGTTCGACAAGGCTCGTCATGCCGCCATGCAGGGGACCGCTCAACGCGGAAAGTCCTGCATTCAGGCACGCCCCCAGCGATGCCCCTGTCGAAGCGACGACGCGAACCGCAAATGCCGAGGTATTGAGTTCGTGATCGGCCTGCAGCACCAGGGCTCGCCGAATGAGATCCGCACCTGCCGCGTCCGTCTCCCATGCGTCCGCGAGGAACAGGTGAATCGCCTGCGTCTTCGGTTGGCTTGAGGTGCAGGCACCGGCGATGCCTCGCAACATGGCTGCGGCCCCAGGCCAGAGACGCCGGTTGTCGCGCCGCCAAGCGGTCACACGACCTACTTCCAAAAGGGGTAGAAGGGCCTGGCACCGCTCTGTCAATGGCAGATTTCTGGCATGGTCGAGTAACGGTTGTGGCCACGGGGTCGGGATGGCTTTCACATCATCGAATGGATCAGCTTCGCCGCAGTCCCAAAGCAGGCGGGCAACGTCCTCAAGGGTCGCCGCCTGCGAGAGAGCAAGAGCGTCCTGACCGCGATAACGTAGTTGGCCCTCCGCAATTTCCGTTATGGCTGACTCGAGCACCGGCACGCCCCAGTCAAGCGCAGCCGCAGCTACCTGACGGGGACGCCGCCCAACGTTTTTCCTCTTCTTCAGCGCTTCAATGTCGTGTGCGCTGTAGAGCCTGCGGCGTGGATCGTCTGCTGAGTCGCTGGTGTGGATCAACCCACGGCTCACGTAAGCATAAAGCGTTGCACGGCTGATACCCAGCTCGGCCGCAGCGCGATCGGCAGGCATAAACTTGTCGGGATGCCGCATGATAATCTCGTATTGATTATATGAATCAAGATTGACGATATATTTGCACTGCAACATCCTCAAGCATGTTTCACGCTTAAGGAGGAAAATTACCGTGTCCCCCACCCGTGCTCTTGTCGACAAAAGCCCTGCTCCCGGTCTTGATAATGTCGTTGCCGCTGAAACTATGCTCAGTCATGTGGACGGCCAGGCGGGCGAGCTTGTTGTTCGAGGCTACCATCTGGCTGAGTTGGCTGACTGGCCTTTCGAACAGGTGCTGGAGCTCCTATGGTCCGAGCAGACGGCGATGAATATCTCAGCCCGAGCCATTCGTTCGCTACTAGGAGAGGCACGGCTACGCTCATTCGAATTGATGCAGCCGCTCCTCCCGGGTCTGCCCTCCCTCACCTCCGTCGAGGCTTTACGTCTTTTCTTGTCTTCACTGCCGGACGGCGAAACCACCCAGTATCACTTAATGGCCGTCGCAGCCGTGCCAGTCTTTACCACGGCCATCATCCGCAGCAGGCAGGGACTTGTGCCAATAGCACCGGATGCATCGCTCGCCCATTCTGCAGATTTCCTGCGAATGCTGTCCGGCACATTGCCTTCTGCAGAAAAAGTACGAGCCCTTGATACATATCTGACCACCGTCGCCGATCACGGGCTGAACGCTTCCACCTTCACTGCCCGGGTGATCGCCTCGACCGGGGCCGGGCTATTTTCATCTGTCGTTGGTGCGCTTTGCGCCTTGAAGGGACCCTTACACGGTGGCGCACCAGGCCCTGTGCTGGATATGCTGGACGCCATCGGTACTGTGGCCGAAATCGAACCGTGGCTGCTGGGCGCGCTTGGGCGTGGAGAACGTCTTATGGGATTCGGCCACCGAATCTACCGGGTCCGTGACCCGCGCGCCGACGTGCTGAAACAGGCCGTTTCCACCCTGAAAGAAGGCTCCGACCGCATCGCCTTTGCGGGAAAAGTGGAGGAAGCGGCACTAGCACTTCTCAAGGAGAAGAAGCCTCTGCGTCCTCTGCAGACCAACGTCGAATTCTATACCGCACTCTTGCTGGAAGCGGTTGGTTTTCCGCGCGATAGCTTCACCAATGTCTTCGCGGCCGGGCGTATGGCGGGCTGGACAGCCCATGTTTTGGAACAGGAGCGCACGGGACGCCTAATTCGCCCACAATCCCGCTATATCGGTCCGGATCCAAAGTGAATTTGCGCAGCCATGACGAACATGAAATATCACCTGCCTGCCCTTGATTGGGAAAGAGATTACATCTCTCACGCCCCTAAAGAATAAGCAGCCCTAGTTGTTGCGATGGTCGGCGGCTGCTTGTGCCCAAAGGCCGGCCTAAAGAGCATTTTGCGGTTTTGAACGGTCCTAATCCGGTCTCGTCATCCCCAATGCTTTGGCATCGGGGGGGTCGATAGCCGACCGTCGCGCAGATATCCGGTAGTCTAGGCCTTAAAGGGATTCGAACCGGACTCCAGGGCACTCAACGGATTTGTCTATTTTAGATCTTCCCGCTTAGCCAGCCGGTGCTCGACAGATGGGGGCGTCGCGACCTAGCTTGAAACCGGCGCTCAAGTCGACCATCGGCACAGTTGTTTGCGTCAGCGTGAGAAAATTACGCCCATTTCGACAAGATGACGATAATTTCGAACAACTCAGGCAAACGTCGGCGTGCAGTAGATTTGCCCCTCGCGTTACCTCCCCGCCCCTGGTACCCATAACACGTCCGCCAATCCGCCCTGATTCTCACTGCGAGCAAGAACAAACAGAAGGTCGGAGAGACGATTGATATATTGAACAGACAGATTCCCAAGCTCCTCTTTTCCACCGAGTCTGACTATCTCTCTCTCAGCCCGCCTCGTCACTGTTCGAGCTAGGTGTAAAAACGCTGACGCAGACGATCCGCCTGGCAATACAAACGAGTTAAGCGGTTGAAGCTCGGCATTTAAACCATCAATCGTGTGCTCCAGCCAATCTACTTGCGACTGTGTGATCCGTAGTGATTGCCTTTCGTCCTCCTGGACGGGCGTGCAGAGGTCTGCTCCTAAATCAAACAGGTCATTTTGGATGCGACGAAGGATATCATCAGCGATTTCCGAGGCATATAGTCTCGCAAGGCCGATTGCGGAATTGACTTCATCAACCGAGCCATATGCCTCCACACGCGGATCATGTTTAGGTACTCTATCTCCGTTGCCAAGGCTCGTGTCACCTGTATCTCCGCCTCGAGTGTAAATCTTCGTTAACTTTACCATAGAGCTGCCTTAAAATTTGATTTGCGTTAAGTATGCTTGAGCTTTCGTTCTTCTCGTTGTGAACCGGAAGGCGTGTCTACCTTACGCATCATCAACCATTCAAACAGAAAGCGCGCCGACAGGTGGGCTGCAGTATCGGAAGACTCTAGGGTGGGGTTCACCTCCATGATATCGAGTGCGACAACAGGATACTCTTGAAGGATTGAGGGAATTGACATGAATTCTGCTGACGTAATCCCTCCGACAGTAGTGTGCCCAGTCCCGCACGTCGTCGCGACGTCGCAAACGTCAATATCAACGGAGACATAAAGGGAATCGCACTTCTCCATGGTAGTGTTCAGCGCCGATCTGAGAGATTGCGCGAAGCCGACACGCCTGATTTTCCACATCGGCTCGATAGTCATGCCTGCTTCCAGTAAAGCGTCGTACTGGGTAGCAGACGTGAAGTCCCCAACCCCCACAAAAGACATTGCGGAAGGGTCGAAACCTGAAATCTCGGAGATTCGGCGTGAGTTAGAACCGTGGTAATACTCGCCGTGCAAGGCGGAGCTCGATCCGAAATCAAAGTGGTTGTCGATGTGAACATAACCCAGTCGGGAGTTCTCCCGGTTCGCACGGGATGCAGCAAATACACCAACAAATATCGGATAAGTCAGCATATGCTCACCGCCGAGAGTGACGATCCTTTTTGCGGTTTTTGCTAAATGAAAAATTTCAGACGCAGTGGCTTGTACCTGTTTGATAGGGTTTGTAGGAAATACGTGCAGATCGCCTACATCAGCAGCATTGCTCTTTTTAAGTTCATATAATTCACCATCCTGCATACTGCGAAAACGCCCGATATCGCGCGAGCCAAACTGGTTTGCAAACCCATGACTAGCGCGTCGGATGGCGTCAGGACCATGACGCGCCCCAATGCGACTGGAGGCGGTAGAGTCAAAAGATATCGAACATACGGCGGTATCTATGTGATTTGGCAAGCTACCAATCTCGCAACCGGCGACGTCGAAAAGCGTAGTGTGCCGATTGCACCAACCTGGTAATGGATATTTAGAATAGGTCTGCCACTCCTTAATGAGATCATCAGTTTTCACTCGCTGTCTCCCCTGCTGCAACCTTCCTACCCGTGATAGCCGTACACAGGGCGACAATTTCGCGGAACTGGACCCACGAATCTTCCGCGCTTTGATTGAATGGCTCGAAGACAACCGGCATATCCTCACGCCAGTGCGCAAAATTCCAGTCTCGAATGCGATTCTTGATCAATGGAAAGATTGGCGTCTTGGGATAGGGGACGAAGTTATATATATTATAAAGAAATATAAAATCTTGGGTCTTCCACAGAAAATCCATCGTCTTCTTGTGGCTATCTTGGGTGCTGTGAGGAAGTCCGCCGAGCACATTTAGTATCACTTTAAGCCCGTGTGAGTTCATCTTCTCGAACGCTTGAAGATATCGATCCGACCTGCTGACCTTCTTCATTTTTCGAAGTAGATCTGAATCGGCCGTCTCGAAGCCCATCTCTACTACCTTCACACCCAGCTCCACCATCTGATCGATCAAATCGTCCGAGATTAACTCAATGTGCGTCTGGACTATAAAGTCGTATCCCGCGCCGCAGGCTACATCCAGAAGATTGGACACAGCCTCTTTTGATTGACCAAAAGTTTTGTCCCCAACATAGATTGTACGAAGATTGGGAAATGTTGATTTGATATCTTGAAATTCACTGCGCAAGTCATCACGCGCGACCAAATGAAGTTGCTTAGACCACGCATCTCCACAAAATGTACAGCCAAACAGGCAGCCATGGGACGAGTTCAGCCTGATAAGGGGAACTTTGTCAGCGAATGGTTTGAGATATCGATAATCAGGTCTGTAGCTTATTGGTGATAATTGGCGTCCAAGAACGGGCTTGGTTCCTGCAAAGCCAGCGGATTGACGGATCTCATCAAGCATCCCCCCGCGAGCCAAGCCTCTAAAAATAGTGGTGAAGTCAGCCGGCTCGGCGAGATCGGCCATATTACCGCCAATGACGGTAGTTACACCTTCTGCCAGAAGAAGCTTCGAGACGTCTCGCGCAAGATCGAAGTTTTGAGCAAGAGGTGATAAAAAAACGCCGGTCGCTCCTGTAATGCTATCTAATAAGCTGACACTTAAGTTCTTGGCATCTGCTGGCAACCTACTCAGGTCGTGGAACGTCGTGTCGGATCGCCCAATAGCGCCGTCTAGATGAGCGACCCAAAGTGGTGCCTCCCACAACTCACCGTCAGGAATGAAATAGCTTGGAAATACGGTACGGTATAGCTTGGAATAATTTTCGTAATAGGACACAATCTCTGGCGCGGGATCTGCTTGAGACGGAAAAGGTAACTGCACAAGGGCGACCTTATCAAACACGGTCCCCGTGAAATCGCGCTGCCGGGCAACTTGAGCGTCACGCATAGCACTTCCTTTCGCCAACAAACCCCATCCGAGTGTGTTCTTCACAACGGAAAAACACTAAGAACGAAACCGTTTCTTCAATCGCGTCAGCGCTGACCGATGCTTTCACGAAGATACTGATAAAGCACAGTAACTCGTGCTACCCAGTTTTCCGCTTTGACTGGGTCAGGAGCTTCCGACAAGAAGACAACAGCAAGCATCGTTGCCGTATACAATCGATATGCCAAAGAGAGCGCTTCGGTCGCGTCGTCATCTAAGATTTTACGTCCATATCCAGCCGCGAACTCAGGTCCGAAAAGCCCATATTCCGCGATGCGATATAATTCCAACCTCGGTGGCCCGATAAGCGCATTCGACCAATCCACCAACGCAAGTATTTCTTTTTCCTTGCAAAGGATATTGTCGAGACGAACGTCCATGTGAAGCAACGCAACGGCGTCACGATCCTCCGACAGGACCTCGGCCAAAATTTCTTGTGAGGGCGACCAAATAGGCTGTGCCGTGAGTTTTTGAACCACTTCAGTTCGCTGTTTAATCAGGTGCGACACTGTTTTTTGCCAAGTGTCAAGACGCTGTGCTACAGGTACGATCTCAGGAGGCCTAACCGCATGCAACGAAGCAACCATCGCACCAAGATCGTGCAACGATGGCACTGAGCGATCACATTCGATGAACTGCATTGCCAAAAATCCGAGACCGTCTGGATGGTCTGGGAGATGTAGGCTGTAAGGAGCTGCAACAGGGAACCCCTGATGGCTCAGATATTCAGCTATAGCGTACTCTTGACGCAGCAGGTCGAAAGCGTCCAATCCCTGGTCGTTGTCATTTTCAATGAAGCGGACCATTGGGACCTTGATCGCAATCTCCCGATCAGAAAGGGATAGCTTGAACAGACGGGACTCGATGCCACTTCCTAAATAAGTTAATTCGCCTTTCGAGAGGGCAGGATCGAATCTTGAGAGCGACGTTTGCAGGGTTTGTCGAACGTCCGTATCTGCGCTTCCGCCTAGTCCAATGGGATCAACCGGCATTAGCTGCGGCCCGTGCAAATTCAGGAAGCTTGACCTGGTCTCGTAACGGAGTTTGGCGCCAAATGTTTTGGAGCCATTTTTCGTATTGATCACTGCTGGGCTCGTCAATTACTAGACACATCGGAACTAAAATCCGGCCTCTACCCCCACCAAGACCAGCGTGAATCAGATTGAGGTTATTGGCGATGACCAGATCGTAACTTTCGCTCTGAACCGCAACACCACAAGCTTTGTTGAAAGGAAACCAGCCTAAGCCTATTCGTTCGGATAGTGATTTGCAGAAAAATTTCCCTTGTGCTCCGATGCATCTGCCGCACGCGCAGGAAGCTGCAAATTTCGACAAACTTGGAAACTTTTCGTAGTCCGATTGCGAAAAATCAGCTTCACCGGCGTGGGGAGCCAATACGCACGCAATTCTTGACGTACTGCCCAGAGCCGCGGGCAAAGTGAGATACTTCGCGTTATAGTCCATTCTTGTTTTTTGCGCAGAAGCAATGTTCTGCGAGAGGAACTTCGCGCAAGCAGGGACATCGACAGCCATTTTATCACCTCCCATCGTCAATGCTTGGCGGATTAATGGTACGAGAGGATAATAAGCGGTCACGCTGTCGACCTCGCCGGCTTTAGCGATAAAAATTCCCTGGAACATTTTATGTGCTCTGCCTGTCGTGTATCCCTCACGCGAAAACTGTCTGTGCTCCACGCTAAAATCTGGATCGTCCAGTCTGCTTGGCGTCAAGTACGAGACGTGTGCTGCGTCGTGGTGAGGCAAAAGAGTTCGCGAAGAATGGCCGTCCGGGACAAAAGTCTCCTGAGGGTTGTCTACCTCAACATACATGTCGTCCGGAGCACCTCGACCTTTCAACTCAATTGATAGAGCATCCAGAATAGCCTTTGCCGCAGTAAAAGCCGCATCACTATCCGAAAAATGCTCGCCAAGTTTAAACCTAACGACACAGTCAGTATTGAGTATGTCTGCAGCTACAGCTACGAAATCATCCTGTGCAGGCCTATCCGCCAGCGCTGTGATGTCAGCAGAGCTCAGACGTGGCACATCGATATTGCAGTGCGCGGGGGCGGGTGAAATTTCGATGCCTGATCTCATCAGCATGGAGAAGCCTCCTCCTAATTCATCACTTCACATCTACGTTGCTCACCAGAGCAAAAGGGAATGAATGACGAGTCCCCGAACGGATAGGTTGCCTTAGTCTAAAAGCCGAAGGATAGACCGCGAACTCAACTCAGTTCGCGGGGCAATCTATGCGCGAGATATCCATACCACGAGGCGTTAAGGTATACGTGAAATAGAAAAAATCAAGCTTCGGTCAGCTTTTTTTCGAACTCCGTTCGCGCCGATTGCAGATCAACGAATTGGATTGCTGTCCATCCAGCTTTACGAGCTGCGGCAACATTATACTCGGCGTCATCGATGAGGATCGCATCTTGGGGCTGACAGTGCATAATAGCTGCTGCGGCCTTGAACACTGAAGGATCGGGCTTCTTTGCCCCCAACTCTGACGACAAGATCAACTGACGCACTTCGAGGTGTAGCGCGAAACGCTGCTGCATAATCTCCCTACCGTCTGACCAAATGTTGCTCAAAATTGCAGTAGGGTAGCATCTGGCGATGACGCGCAGAAAGTCTAAGACGGCTTCGTCAATCACTTCTTCCGCCCAGAAATCTCGCCGCAGATCCAGTACTTCGGATGCGGAAAGACCCCTGCACAAACCAAAATCCAGCCAAGCCCGTTCGGCTGAGACTCGGCCCAACGCAGCTTCTGTAGAAATTAACGATCCAAACAGTTCTTCAACCATTTCCCCTGGAGCGATACCGAGCCGTAGCTCCCAAAAATTCCGTAGTTCGCGCGATCCTGTTCGGACGATGACACCGCCGAAATCAAAGAACACAACAGGAGAAAACGTATCGATCATCTTCATCTCCACACCGACAATATACATGCCCACGTTGACAATCACCAGCAGCTTCTTATGATGCTCTCCCATGGGTTGTACTTAAAATAAAGTTGCGGCCTTTTGATGTGATTTGTGCTGGAAAAGTTGGCGCGACGGAGGTGATTCTCGTGTTCACTCCTCCTTATCTACAAGTACTCGATCAAGTTGATCCTAAACTGTTGGGCATGTTTAAGCAGTTTTGGAGACGGCCACTCTCTGAATATGTCCTTAGCATGTTCAAGCAGAGCGATACCCCCCTCTCGGAAGAGGGAAAACGATCAAAACAAAAGCTTTACCACGCTATTCGTTTGCATTTGGAGCGGTCCGGAAAAGACTGCACGTTCGATGAATTGGACTTTGACCAATTTCCAGCCATCCAAACGGGACCTCACTGCCAATTACTGCTTGATCCTCAGACCTTCTGGGCTTGGGGCTTAACTTGGCACGGCGCGAACATGGCGGGAAAATCTCGTTTTCTTGTGTACAATTGTTCAACCGTCAAGCTTGAAACCTCTGCTAAACGTGGCCCAGGCTGGATGCCAGTTGAAGGTCACCCGGTCAAAATCTTTGAGCTACGGCGCGAGGTGTTGGCGGCCACTAGCACTGTTTGTTTGCAGAGTGTGCATGGATTCAGCGCAGACGAGTTGAGCAATGTGCTTCGAAACAGTGGCATTGATAAGCGTCTTCGAGCAGATATCTTTGACACGTTAAGCAAAGCTGCGGGATCGTCGGCCGCAGACCTCATTACAAACGCAAATACTATGTTCTTTGATCGATGGACGCCACACAGCTCACCTCAACCAATTTTCATTGATGACCGGTTTGTCGCACGCCTGATCGCTCTCCACGTGGTCGATGATCAAAGTCTGATATTCCGCTTGTTGTTTGACCCCGTTGTCAGGGAAAAATTTATCTGGATACAGCGCGACCATAAGTCTGCGCCGTATGGCAATATGTTGCGGGACAGTACCAGCTTTTTTTGGACTACCAGAAATCAGCGCGTGAGAAGGATGGTTTTGAAAGATCACCATCTTGTTGAAGAGGGCAACAACGCGAATTCCATAGCACTGTGTCCATCCGAAGTTTACAATGGTCTTGCAAAAGGGCTTCTTTTGCCTGGCTTGTTTCTCACGTTCGCCGCTCTCTCAATTCTGCCGCATATCCGAGCCCTCGGTGGTACGTGGCAAATCGGATATTATCCGCTTTTCCACAAAATCATCGCAGATGTGGTGCGCGAAGTGCTAGGATTCGATGACGTCAACGAGCAGCTTGCAGTTCCGCCACTTCACGGATTCGGGATGGACCTAGTAGATCGATCTTATGATCCCATTGAAGCTATGACACTTATGCGCTCGAAGCCATTCCCCTTATCGAAAGCGGTGGAAGCGATGGGTCTGACGACATTTTCCGAGGCATCGCGTGAACTCTCGACAATCGCGACTAATGTCGGATGGATAGATCTGCATAAACGCACAGGAAGTTCCCATGTTGGTGAGGTGCTGCAATGAGTTCGCCATCACATCTGCTCGCCCATAATATACTCCTTACTGCTTCTCACCACCCCAACGCATCAGCGATACGATGGAGTGACGGTGAATGGAATTACAGGCAGTTCATGGATGCAGTTTATTACGTCGCACATCAGATCAAAATTACACAGCCCTCACCAAAGAGAGTGCTTCTCGTATTTGAACAGAATGAGCGCATGATTGCGTCGCTGGTCGGAACATTGCTGGTGGGAGCCGCATACGTGCCTGTAGATCCAACGTCTCCGGCGGAGCGATTGCGCTTCATCGCAACTGACAGCAGCGTCGACCTTGTCTTATGTGACAACCAGTGTCTACAGTTGGTCACAGAGGCGGCACTCTCGTTACCAGTCATTGTAATCGAAAAAATCTTGGAGAATTCGCCGCCCTTAGCGCCTTCTGGGGACGGGGATTCACTTGCTTATATATTGTATACTTCGGGTACTACTGGAGCACCAAAGGGAGTCATGCAAGCAAACCGAAATGTTGTCGGGATTATTGGCTCTTATGTTGACGCGCTTCGTATAGAGTCATCTGATCGGCTTACTCTTTTGCCTTCGTACGCTTTTGATGCCGCAGTGATGGACATATTTGCATCTTTGCTCAGCGGCGCTTCTCTCTGCATTCTTCCGGTGAGAAGACTTGGATTTAAAAAGATTTTAGAGCAATGCGCGAATTTTGGTTGCACTATCTGGCATTCAACTCCTACTCTTTTTGATGCTGTTTTTAGCATCTCTCACAGCCCAGTAAACGCACTTCGACTTGCCGTTTTTGGAGGAGAGGAATTGACACCGAGGCACTTTCGACTCGCGCAAAAAAGACTTCCATCCGGATGCACAGTGGTAAACGGCTTCGGCCCTACCGAATGCACAGTAGCGCTACAACATCACATGCCCTTAAGCCATCCAATTGGGGAGAATATCCCGGTGGGTCGTCCGCTAAGTGGCTTTCACGTGTTGATCAAAAACGAGGGAGGTGCTGAAGCGGAGCGCGGCGAAATCGTTATCCAGAGCTCGAAATTAGCTATTGGATATTGGAACGACCCTGCTTTGACGTCGGCAAAATTTAAGAAAGACGAAGCTGGTCATCGTCAGTATCATACTGGCGACCTGGGGGAGAGACTCAGTGACGGAACCATAGTTTTCCTCGGCAGGTTAGACCATCAGATTAAGTTTAGGGGGATAAGGGTTGAACCTGCAGAAATTGAACTCGCGCTTCAACGGTATCCGGGAGTCTCACGCGCTATTGTCGTCGTGCAAAAGACTTCAATCGCGGAACAACTTATAGCTTTTTTCCTCGCAGACAAACCTTTGCATGCTTCACTGCTGCGCGAATATTTAGCCCAGAGCATTCCTTCCAGTATAATTCCAAACGCTTTTTTCCAACTTGACAGCATTCCCTTGCGGCCAAATGGGAAAGTCGACCTAGCCGCGCTCCGACGTTCTCAAGAGACAGATATTGCTCGAGGCGACGGCGAGGTGAACAACGCCGCGGATCGTGTAGCGGCCATATGGCAGGAATTTTTAGATGTCCCAGTCACTAATTACGATACCGATTTCTTAGATCTGGGGGGTGACTCGCTTTCTGCTTTGCAAATCTCTTTGCGGCAAGAAGAGGAACTGGGTGTATCTATATCGCTCAGCAAATTCTTCGGCGGATTGACTGTTCGAGCGGTCAGCGAGGTGTCATCCTCATCTTTAGCGACGCCGCCGCATCCAATCATCGCTCATAATCCACGTTTTTGGGACCTTGCTCCTCCACAACTGAGACTACTGAGGAGACCTGATTTTAACGTGCGTGCCAGCAACCAAAACATTTGCTTTGGTTTGACGATAGTCGGGACTTTAAATGACGAGGCGTTGGAAAGAGCGATCCATCTCGTACTTGAGCGGCATCCAATTCTAAATACAAGGATCAGGCCTGACTCCGTGCCTAGATTCGAGATCTCTGGCGATGTGTCGGTCTTCGTGGAGCGACCAGCGTACAATGGAAAACCGGATAAAGCTGAAGAGGACGAGTTTATAAGCGCTCTGATGGAAAGCGAAGCCGGTAGAGCCTTTAACTTGTGCGACGAGGCCCCATTCCGGGCAATCCTCGTCCAATTATCTCAACATCGTGCGGCGCTGATCATCACAATCAATCACATGGTGTGCGATGGCTGGTCTGCAGCTCTGGTGAAGTCAGAGCTGTTTCAGCTCTATACATGTATAGTTGGTGGCAAAGCCCTCCCTGCACCACCCGCAGGATATGCCGAATTTGAAGCTTGGCGGCGCGGGATCGAGTTGTATCGAGATTACGAAGCGGACTTGAGGTACTGGAAGGAGCAGCTACGAGGGGCGTGCGGGCCATTGCAAGCCAAGCCGGAGGTGCCCCCTTACAGCTCAGCAAAGTGTCGTTTCATAATTTCAGGTGACGATTCAGAGTTGGTGCGGCTCGGTTCGAAGCACAGAAAATGCTCGATCTTCATGCTATTTCTGGCAGCATTTAACGGGTTGCTTTTCTTACGTCGCCCTGTGGACGCCGGAGTGACTGTAGGATGCGCTGCTGCCGGTCGGTCACATGCCCGCTTTCGCCGAACTGTTGGTTTATTTGATAACGTCCTTCTTTTACGAACCATGGTGGATGACCGAATGACGCTCAAACAGCTAGTGGATGCGACCCGAGAGGTAGCGGTTCAGGGCCTTCAGCGGCAGGACGTGCCATTTACCCTCATAGCAGATAGTGTAACAGAGGTTAGAGCGATGCAGTCGGCCCCTAGCACCCATGCCATGTTGACTTTCAACAACTTTGACTTCCGAATTATCCAGCCTCCCGGCGTTTCAATTCGATCTTTTCCCAAGCCTAAAATTCCTATGAGGGGGGCTTTATTTCTCGACGTCGAGGATACGGGCGACACGTTTGTTTTTGACATCTTCTTTAGGGAAGACATCTTCTCCGGCTCCGACATTGGACAGCTTTGGGATAATTTCCTTTTGCTCGTGTTCGATATAGCTAGCGACCCAGACAGACCCTTAAAGGCCTGCTGAACGTATGAAAAGTCACGCGCGCAGGATCGAAAGAATATTTGGTCAGACGATCTGGTGGTCATTGAGACATCGACGCTGGTGCCACCTGTGGTTTGCAACTTTACTACAGCATATTGGAACCTGGATGCAGATCGTAGCGGTCGGGTGGCTGCTTGTTCAACTTACCGATTCAAAGTTGGTAATTGCTCTCGCTTTTGTTGTCCCAAATATCCCACCGGCAATGTTCTTGCTTCCGTCGGGGGCAATAGCTGATCGCATCAGCCGTCGCCACATCGTCATGGTCTGCATAGCGGCTCAAGCGGTCGCCGGTATAGCTTTAGGAGTTTTCGTTTCGTTCGGAGCGGCGTCGGTAGGGCTACTGCTTTTCTCCGTTTTTTGCATTAGCGCTCTGGATTCGTTCTCTTCCCCAAGCTGGCATGCATCGCTGCCGGATCTGGTTCCAGCAAAGGACCTCGAGGCAGTCGTCACGTTGAACGGACTGTCGTTTCAAATTGCCAGAGCGATAGGCCCCGCTATTGGCGGCTTCATCATCAGCAGGTACGGAACTGCACCGGTCTTTTTTACGTACGCGCTATTTGCTCTGCCCCTCCTGTATGCAGCAACCAAGCTTCCAGTCTTCCAGAGAGGGGCTGGAACGGCAGAGCTACGCAACTCGCTTCTTAAAGACATCTTAGATGGCATGCGGGTGGCCGCGCGTGATCTACGTTTAAGAACTAGGCTAACCCTTCTTCTCATACTGGCAACTGCCTCGAGCTCATTCTTCACCTTGCTCCCTATACTATCCAATGAGACGTGGGGATCCGGAGCCATTTTGTACGGACTCTTGTTAGCAGCGTATGGCTGCGGCGCGGCCGTTGGAACTACTGTCGTAATCAAATTCCGCCATAAGGATTCCGATTTCAAAATTTTGTTTATCTGCTGCCTCTTAACGAGCTTCACGATCATATTGATCAGTACAACCGTTAACCACCCCGTATTACTGGTGCTGTCATTCCTCGTTGGAGCTACCTGGACCTCGGCTGCTTCGATCGTCAACTCTGACGTCCAGCATCTAGCGCCTAAGGAGTTTAGAGCGAGAATCATGGCAATCTACTTATTTATTCTTTTTACCACGAACGCTGTTGGAGGCATGGTTTGGGGTGCTATGGCTGACCTTTCAAGCGCCGGATCGGCGATGTGTGTTGCTGGCGTAGTCCTTTGTATCGGCGGGCCGTTAATCCTCAGTGTGCTAAAACGTGAATGATGACACTCTCCATCAATTGGAACTAGCTAGCTAGCGCTAGTTATTCTTCTGCAGCGACAACCCTTCTGGTCGCGTCTACAGTGAAGAAATCTAATCCCCACACGGGAGTTAGCGCGAGTAGACTATGAGCCGCCTTGAAGGGATATGAACCGGCGACACGCCAGTTACTGCCCACCTCGCCGCGACGATCCGGGCCCCTGCGGTCCTGGTCTCATACGTTCCACGGGTCCACAAGGACTACCCCTGTTCCCTGGAAATCCTGAATGTTCCGCGTCACCACCGCAAGCCCGTGGACAAGCGCCGTGGCGGCAATGATTGCATCAGCTTCATTACGGCGATATGGTACATGCAAATGGGCGCAACGAGTAGCAACCGCATCATCAATTACAATTGTGCGCTTAGCAAACTCCGGGCGAACCCAGCCATCCGTCCATGCGCGTAAACGAGAGCCCTGCGCAATGTCGCGGCGCTGCATGCTAAGTATCCCGCGCTCAAGCTCCAGAATTGTTATCGCAGAAATGTACAAATCCCGGGCATCGTGCGCACCTATCCAAGCCGTTACATTCGGATCGGCTTTACCGTCGCCGACCTTTCGAAGTTCGAAGATAACGTTTGTATCGAGTAAATATCTCAAGACAGATCAACTTCG
>NZ_CAJYTV010000022.1:0-96516 GCF_913777885.1 uncultured Agrobacterium sp.
GCAAGACCGCCGAACTGGTCGCGGAAATCTCTGCTGCCTGCCGTGAGCAGGACATCGGTGCAAGTCAGATCAACGAAGCGATCCAGCAGCTCGACAAGGTAACGCAGCAGAACTCCGGCGCGTCCGAGGAAATGTCTGCCACTTCCGAAGAACTGGCTGCACAGGCCGAAGAGCTTCAGGCGAGCATTGCCTTCTTCAAGGTCGAGCGTGCGGATAGCTACTCTCGACAAGTAGCGGTTCGTCAGCCAGCCGCAGCGAAACGTCCTACGGCTAAGCCCGCAGTCCCTGCGCGCCAGTCTTCTGCAAACGGCAGCATCCAAGCTCAACAGTCTCGCGCCAAGGGCTTTGCCATTGACATGTCGATGGGAGGACCGGACGGAGAGGATGAGGAATTCCGGCAGGCCGTCTAATCGAAAACGATCCAGACATCGGCGATCTTTGCGGGAAATCCGTTTCTTGAGATAGACCGACACTATGGTGCCCGCATCCGACAGTTCCGGATGCGGGCACAGTAATTTCCGACCAGAACCAAGTTCGCGAACAGTAGGTCACGACGCGACAGAGCCTCATCTGACACAAAAGCGTGTCGCGATCTTTCAAGCCCGTTCGGCACACTTTATATCGGTGTTCTGCTGAATGTCGTTTTTTGAAAAACCGCTGCACACACTTGCTTGGAAAATGCTTTAATCCTGCGCGGTTGGGCGAACGACGATACTGCCGATTTCGACATCCTTAGGCTGGTCGATGGCGAAGGCAATGGCCCGCGCGATAGCATCCGGTGAGATCGCCAACCGTTTCTTCTGTTGGTTGATCATTGCTTTTACGTCCGGATCGGTAATCGATGAATCGGTGAAGCTCGTATCGATGAACCCAGGAGATACTTCTGTAACCCTCAGTCTAGCGCCGGACTCTTGCCTTAGCGCTTCGGTCGCGGTGCGCAGTGCGTTTTTGGTCGCGGCATAAACGCCCATGGTCGGCACGATCTTCAGGCCTGCGGTGGATATCACGTTGATCACGTGGCCTGTTCCTTGCTGTGCGAACACCGGAAGCGCAGCAGCAATGCCATAGAGAGCACCTCTGAGATTTACGTCGATCATCGCGTCCCAATCCTCCACGCGCAACGCATCGAAGCGCGAGATCGGGCCAATACCGGCATTGTTGACGAGTACGTCGACCCTGTCGAAACGCTTGCAACCGAGACTGATGAGTGACTGAAGATCAGACCGCCTCGTCACATCTGTGACGCACAGGGCCACTTCACCCCCACCTTTTTCGATCTCCTGAGCAACCTGCACCAGTTCTGTCTCATTGCGCGCCCCGATCACCACGCGGGCGCCGCATAAAGCAAGATGAAGCGCCGTTGCACGTCCTATGCCGCGTCCAGCGCCGGTAATGGCGACGACTTTGCCTTTGATAGTCATAAGCTTCTCCTCTGGTTTCAATACCGCGAGAATAAAGTGGCACTTACGGTCTATCTATGCTTGATAGGCCTGTACTTTGTCGCAATCGGCCAAAATCGAAATGAAAGATCCTTTTTCTGAAGTCCTATCGGTTTTGGAAACACAGAGCGTGCGCGGCACCAGTCTAGAGGCAGGTGGCACTTGGTCCTTATCGTTTGATGGAAGGCTGCGCTTAAAATTCATCGCCGTCCTGACCGGGCAATGCTGGCTCATCTTGGCTGATCGTGATCCTGAACCTCTGATTGAAGGAGATGTGATCCTGCTCAGCAACACCTCCTACACGGTGGCAAGCCATCCAAATATTGAACCTTGCGATGGCATGACGCTCTATGCTCCTTCCGGCCACAACACGGTGCGTTTGGGAGATCGTATTGAGACAATGCTGATGGGTGGCGGCAGCGGGTTTGCCAGTGTTAACGCTTCATTCCTCCTCGATGCGCTGCCAACGTTTCTGCGGGTCGATCCGTGTTCAGCGAGCGCTCACTCGATCGCGCGGACCCTCTCCGCTCTCAAAGAGGAATCGGATGCTGACAAAGTTGGCGGGAGCTTGGTAGCGGAGAGGTTGGCGGAAATCCTCATCGTGGAGGCCATCCGCTCCTACATTTCCACCGACCCCAATGAGAATATCGGCTGGATAGCCGCGCTTGCCGATGCCCGAATAGCAAGGGCGATGAGGCTTATGCATAATGATGTCGCCCGCCGATGGACGATCGACTCCCTAGCAAGGGAAATCGGCATGTCTCGCTCGTCTCTCACGCTTCGCTTTTCACAACGCGTCGGACGCGCTCCGATGGACTATCTAACACGATGGCGGATGATCTTGGCAGAGCGGCAACTGGCGAGGGGAAGCAGCATCTCAGATGTCGCGCTTTCTGTTGGCTATACGTCGCAAAGCGCTTTCACCCATGCGTTCAAGCGCGTGATGGGACGCACGCCAAGAGGGCGATAGAGACTGCAGCTCTCCGGACTCACGGCGGCGTCATGGGAATGAGGCGATCAGTCTAACGGCGGCTCGTTTATTTGCAGGTAAAGCGTATCACGTAAAACCGTACAGAGGTTCCGCAATAATCAAGTGCAACGAACAGAAAGAGCGTGAGGGGCCGATCCGGATGATCGAGATGCGCTGGCGGTCTTTCATCGAGGCAGTGACAATGCCGATCAGACCTTTAGCGCGGAAGGCAGGGGGTTTCGCTTTTGCAGGCGAAGTCACTCATGACGGAGGTTAAGTTGAAGACAATCTTGCTGATCGCGGGGGCGCTGCTTTTGTGCCTGACCTTCGTCTGGTTCTTCTTTTTTGTCCCGCTTGGGTGCGGTATGAACCCGACAGGTTGTAAAGAACAGTTTCCCGTCTTCAGCGCAATCGGCCTCCTGCACCTATGGCTGCCGCTCGCGGTCGCGTCCCTTCTCATCATTGTGGGACTTCGCCGCTGAAATTGGGCGTTAGAGCCTGATGCGATGACGTCAAGGCGAAGACGGTCGCAACGGGTGTATCATCCCTGAGCGTCGCGCTTGCGCTCGATTGCGTCCCACAGCAAGCTCGCGACATCGGCGCCGCCGAACTTCTTAACTTCGCGAATGCCGGTGGGAGACGTGACGTTGATTTCCGTCATGTAAGTGCCAATGACATCGATGCCAACGAAGAGGAAGCCGCGTTCGCGCAGCGCTGGGCCAATACGCTCGCAGATTTCCTTTTCGCGGGCCGTCAGTTCCGTCGGCTCCGGGCGTCCGCCGGCATGCATGTTGGAGCGTGCGTCGTTTTCTGCAGGCACTCGATTGATCGCCCCCACCGGTTCGCCATCCACCAGCAGAATGCGCTTGTCGCCCTTGCGCACATCCGGCAGATATTGCTGGGCGATATAGGGCTCACGGAACATCTGGCCGAACATTTCCAGAAGCGATGAGAAGTTGCGGTCGTCACGTGTGGAATGAAACACCCCTGCCCCACCGTTTCCATACAGAGGCTTGAGGATGATATCGCCCATTTCCTGACGGAAGCGAGCAATTTCGCCAATGTCCTTGGTGATCAGCGTTGCCGGCATCAGATCCGCAAATTCCGTCACGAAGATCTTTTCAGGCGAATTGCGCACCCAGGCCGGATCGTTCACCACCAGCGTCTTGGGGTGGATGCGCTCCAAGAGATGCGTGGAGGTAATATAGGCCATGTCGAATGGCGGGTCCTGGCGCAGGTGAATGACATCCATGGTCGACAGATCCACCCGCTCTGGCTCGGAGAGCGAATAGTGGTCGCCGTTGATGTCACGCAGCTCCATCTGCTCGACTGTCGCGTAGATCTTTCCATCCCGCATTGAGAGGCGATCAGGCGTATAATGGAACAGACGATATCCACGGGCTTGGGCTTCAAGGCTGATCGCGAAAGTCGAATCCCCAGCAATATTGATGCCGGAAACATGATCCATCTGGATCGCAACATTCTTGATCTTCGCCATAAGCCGTTCCTTTTCAAAAGCCAGTCTGATGTAGGACAGAGCTCCTTCAAAGGCAACCAGCGCGTTGAGAGCGATCTGCGAGTTTTATTCACATGCCTCAGCGGGCAAGGAGAGGCTAACATAGCCTGCTCGCCTCAAGTATCAGTCCATCATCTGTCGGGCGTAATTATGGACCGCGACGAACGCAGCCTCAGCGCCAGAAACGACGCGACGTTCCTCATCTCCCGTCAACGAGATATCATCGAGCGCTGCGGTGAATGTGCGCCAGTGGAGCCCTCTGCCTTCGGGGGCACCGGCAAGATGGCGCGCGCCGAACGCCTCGCCAAGACCAAGTTTGGCCGCATCCTTCAACAGGAAAGCGGCACCGAGATTGGATCCCTCAACCACATACAGCCATCCCATCGCTTCCGGCAGATCAAACATATCGTCATCGAGACGAAAACGGTCGCTGCCTTTGCCAGGAACCTCAAGCCCCAGATCCTGCAAGTCCTGCTCGATCAGTCCGATGCGGCGGCGACCCCTTAGGTCCGGCAACAGTTCATCAAGCGTCCGATTGAAGAACAGCGCATCGAGATCCTTGTGAAAGAGATACTGTGTCTTGACGAATTTTCCGAAATTCTCGCGGCTCTCGAATGGCTTTGCCGTCATGATAAAGCTGTCCAGCGCGCCATGTGCATCCCGGGTTGCAGCCTTCAAACGCTTCGTACGGCTGGCTTCGATCTCAGTGCCATGCATGGCGGGGCTCGCGCTATTCATTGTCTCAGGTCGTCCTGTCTATCGGCTTGTGCGTTCATCAGTGCGCCATCACATAAAAATCTTTCCTCTCAAGGTCAAATTTAAATGTCGTAGATTCATGGGCAAAAAATGCTCTTGGATCTCAGCTTGTTGAAGAGATCAGGAACGCCAGCTCGTGCAAAGTCAAGTTGGAGGCTCACCATAGCGAGCTGAACAGGTGTCGAATCGTCCGTCTAGAGCCTTACGCTCCACTGGAATGGCCTCTTTCCGACACTGCAACCGGACACCTTCCAAGAAGATACTTCTTCAGCAAAAGACCACCAGAATACGCGCTTTTACCACATCATGGTGGTCGAGAGCATCCAAAGGCGCAATATCAGAATTCGGTCCATTCAGCTTTCAGCGCGGCGTTGCCTTGGGTGGCGAACTTCGGCGCCGTGCGGGCAGCAGATGGCTTTGACGCGACGGACCTTGAATAGGAGTGACTTGCAGCCGGGCGGTAGTCGAAACGAAACTGCCCGAGCAATGCGAAGAGTGCCTTCGCCTCTTCAGCCAGTCCGTGGCTGGCGGCTGTCTGCTCTTCCACCATGGCGGCATTCTGCTGCGTGCTTTGGTCAACGAGATTGATGGCGCGGTTTATATCATTGAGTGCCGTCGACTGCTCGCGGGCGGACTCGATAATGGCGCCGATATCCTCGTTGATGTGCTGAACATCACCCGCAATATGCTGAAGCGCTTCGCCCGCCTTGCTGACCAGCGTCACGCCATTGGCAACCTGTCCTCCGGACGCGGTGATCAGCGTCTTGATTTCTTTTGCCGCAGAGGCCGAACGTTGGGCCAGTTCTCTGACTTCCTGGGCGACGACGGCAAAGCCTTTTCCGGCTTCGCCAGCACGTGCCGCTTCCACACCCGCATTCAGCGCCAGCAAATTGGTCTGGAAGGCGATCTCATCGATCACCCCGATTATGTTGGAGATTTCACTCGAGGACTGATTGATCTTGTCCATCGCCACGATGGCCTCGTTTACGATCTCGCCCGAACGGTCGGCCTGGTTTTTCGCGCGTCCGACCAATTGACCGGATTCTTCGGCTCTATGGCTGGAATCCTTCACCGTCGTTGTAATCTCTTCAAGCGCAGCGGCGGTCTCCTCGACGGAAGCCGCCTGCTGCTCTGTGCGTTTCGCCAGTTCGTCGGCGGATGTACGTATCTGATGGGCTCCCGCAGCGATAGTCTCGGCATTGTTGCGCACGGTTGCCATGGCATCGCGCAGCTTTGCCGAAGCAGCATTGAAGTCGCAGCGCAGCCTATCGAGCGCTGTGATGAAGGGTTTGTCGATGGTCTGGGACAGATCGCCTTCTGCGAGGCTTGTCAGCGAATTGGCCAGTCGTTCAACGTTTTCGACGCGATCGGTCACATCCGTTGCAAATTTGACGACCTTGAGAACCCGGCCCTTAAAATCGAAGACAGGATTGTAGGAGGCCTGGATATGGACCGTACGACCGCCCTTGCCCACTCTCATGAACTCGCCGGCGACAAATTCTCCCGCGTTCAGCCTGCGCCACATATCGGCATATTCCGGGGTCGCGGCAAAAGCAGCGTCGACGAACATACTGTGTTTTCTGCCGATGATTTCCGAAGCTGTGTAGCCCAACGCCTGCAGAAAATTCTGGTTGGCAGCAAGGATCGTACCGTTCATGTCGAACTCGATGACCGCCTGGGCTCTGGATATGGCGTCGATCTTTGCTCCGGTATCGATCGCCTGCATCTTGGTTTGAGTGATATCATTCGCGAATTTGATGATTTTCAATACCTTACCCGCGCTGTTCTTGACCGGGTTGTAGTTGCCGCGAATAAAGATTTCGGCGCCATTCTTAGCGAGCCGGGTGAATTCGCTGCACACGAATTCTCCGCCTTTGAGTTTATTCCAGAACTCGGCGTAATCTGCGGACCGTGCATAATCCTCGTCGAGAAACAATCGGTGGTGCTTTCCGAGAAGTTCTGCCTCGGAGTATCCCATCAAGTCGCAGAAATTCTTGTTGGCCTTGAGAATATTTCCTTCTACGTCAAACTCGATGACCGCAAAGGAGAGATCCAGCGCATCCATGACTTTGGCAGCATAAGAATTGAAGAAGAATGACATGAGGTGATTTCCCAAAATGCGGTTTGGATCATCCTCTCATGTCGAAGTTAATAAAGTAGGAAAGACAATAGATTAAGAAGTTAATCTGGTTTCGCCTCTAAGTCGAAATATATGTTTCGTTAGCTTCGATCCCCGGTTGCAGTAACCCCCAAAGAAGGCGTAGATCGACCATTGATTTAAGCGGTTTTTTGTGGTTGTCGCAGACCTTATTTTCACAACCCGATTGATGCTTTCTTGTAAGACGCTTGCAAGTTTGCGCCTACCACCTTTTGTCAGACATCGATTAGCGCAATGCCGAGATCTGGCTTCTTCCGTCGGCGCAGCGCCACCGCGCTTTCTCGAATTATGACTTCCATCGTGGGATGAACGATGCCGCTGATGAAATGGCCGCCCTTGGTTGAACCATCTGAGAAGCCGAGAACCGCGTGCATATGAACACTTGCTTGTCCTTCATCATCAATGGCTACATCTCCGATAGCGCTCAAAACTTCCGACTGTGTCTCAACTGGAATGTCGATGTAACTTTTTCGACTGAAATCGAAAAAGCCGAGATTTGCCTGCCGAAATGCACCAATTGCGGTGAGCGACGCACCTGTGATGTTGTTCTCCTCGCAGAACCGCGTGATCGATGCGAAAGCCTCCTCTCCGTCATCTAGGACCAGAACGAAGTTTCGCTCGCTCCAGGGATCGCTCCTGCCAAGTTCCTTGCTTCGCATCGAACATACCTCGTTGACTTATACCATTCGTCAGCAGAACAAATGATCCGCTTTGGGGTTCCCGTGTGAGGAACGATGTCTCGCTCAAGCTCGTTGTTGGATCATCGATTAGAGGAGGGCCGAATGGCACATATCGAAGACGACACCACCAAGGTTTGGGATCTGGCCGAGAAAATTGGCTTTTGCATGCTGACCACCCAGACAGGTTCAGATCTGCGCGCCCGCCCAATGGCGGCTCAGGTCGAGCGCCTGGAAAACGCATTTTATTTCCTCACCGATGTCGCAAGTCACAAGGATGATGAGATCGCGCGTTACCCGAACGTGTGCCTTGCCTTTGCCGACTCGAAGGGTCAAAAGTACGTTTCAGTATCCGGCACCGCAGAGGTTCAGAACGACCGAGAACGTATTCGAGACCTGTTTTCCACACCGGCCAAAGCCTGGTGGGACAGCGCCGAAGACCCGTCGATCCGAATCTTGAAGGTCTCTCCCTCCGCTGCCGAATACTGGGATAGCCCAGGTACAGTAATCAGCTACATCAAGATGGCCGCGGCGGCGGTCAGCAACACTCGGCCTGATATGGGCGAGAACGCCAAGGTCAAAATGTAACAGATACTGTGGCCAGCTCAACGGCTGGCCATTTTCGTATTCAGGTCTGAATACACTCTCACGCTGGCACGACCTGCATTTGAAGACTGGTTCGCGGTCGTAGCGTCACTCGCATGATCGGTTGCGGCGTCTTATCTATTGTCCGAAACCGCAGCTTCTGGAGAATGACGGCGAGTATGATGACGGCTTCCGTCATGGCGAAGGCATTACCGATACAAACTCGTGGACCTGCGCCAAAAGGCATATAAGCATAACGGTGGCGGCTCTTGGCTGCTTCCGGCAAAAACCGGTCGGGATCGAATGTCTCAGGCTCGTTCCAGATCGACGCGTGATGATGCACGGCGTATATTGGAACGAATATGACAGTTCCCTCCGGTACGAGGAAATCACCCATCGTGAAGTCCTTCAGCGCGGTTCTTGTGATGACGGGAGCTGGCGGATACAACCTCATGGCCTCGGAAAACACCTGTTTTGTGTAGTGAAGGTCTGGAACATGATGTGCCATAACGTCACTGCCCTGCGTGACCTCTTCAATTTCGTCGATGACGCGGGCTTCACATTCCGGGTGTCTGGCCAGCAGATCGAAAGTCCAGGCAAGGCCGAGGGCAGTCGTTTCGTGCCCTGCCGTGATGAAGGTCATAAGATTGTCGATGATTTCGACGTCTGTCATCTCTCGCCCCGTCTCCGGGTCAGCTGCGGAGATCAGCATTGAGACAAGATCCTCTGATCCGGAATTGTTGAGCCTGCGTTTCTCCAGAACTGTCGTCAGGCTCGAACGCAGAAACTCGACAGCCTTCATAGCGCGCCGTCGGCCTGGATAAGGCGTCCATTGAGGAGCGCCGACAACACTCAGGGCAAAGTTCCATCCGCTTGGGCTAAGATAGTCGGTGATGCTACGCTCCACGCGCCCCACATCGATGCCATGTCCCCCGGACATCATCGTCTCTACAATGATGTCGAAGGTAGTTTTCATCATCTCATGCCCGATATCCACCGGCTGATGTGTGTGTTCGAGTAGACGATCGCGCGCGTTGCGTGCGGCACAAAGCATGGCAGGCTGAAGTTCCTTCAATGAGGAAGGTCGGAAAGCGCTCGCGACCGATTGGCGCTGCCATTTCCAGTGTGCGCCATCTGCCGTCAGCAGGCCCGTGCCGAGTGCAGGACCCAAAGCGCGGCGCACCTGATCGCCTTTCCCCAACGCATCGGCATTCGTTACCAGTGTCTCATGGATCAACGCGGGATCAGATAGATAAATCTTAACGCTTCCAGCCGTTTTCGAAAACACAAAAGGCTCCGAAAAGATCGAGGGAGGCAGTGCATCCAATGGATTGCGGATCAGTGCCAACAAGGCTTTTACCGTTGGTGTTATGGTCACCGGTGCCATTGGCTTCATGGAAAGGCTCCGTTCGCTCATCGAACTACTCCCGCTGCATGGTTTGCTTAATCCTCCATATAGGAACCAGCCATCGTCTTTCGAACACCAAGCGATAAGGTTAGGCCATCTGGTGCGTGAAGTTGGCTGTCTGTTCTTCCTTGCGAGAGACGTCCTCGATCATGATTATCCTCAGCACAGGAATGGCACTGTTGAGGATTTTCCAGCCATTCTTGATCGCAGAAGAGCCATCAGCATCGGTCGGACTGAGAAATTGCGGCTATTCTTCTTTTTGATCAGGCTTCGCAGATATCCGCCTGCCGAACTGATATGCTCCGATCTTTCCAGTATGCACGCTATGATTGTATAGGTAGCATGTGGACCAATCTCTATTTCCGCTTCCTCAAAGGCAGATTGGCTAATGGAAAGCATAGTTTTCACCACATTTGCTGCAGTTTTGAGGTCGATCCAGCTCCTCACTGCACCATTGGGGCCGTAGAGGGCTATCTCCGGGCATGCCTTCAGTACCGTCTGGAGATCATATCGGTCTTCGGCAGGGTTTGCTGTTGTGGAAGTTGGGGATGATGCCTGCCTTTGCTCTCTGCTTGGCGAAACGGCTGAGGTTTGAGCATTGGGTTTTTCCACAGCGTCACCGTTTTCAAAATAGGATTCGGATTCTGAACTCTGTATAAGCCGCTCATTTTGATAGGCATTGACGCTTGTTTTTTCGATTTCTAGCTGGTTTTCCAAAAGCTTAGCGATATCAGAGCGTATTTCGCTCAAATTCTCGAGAATAAGGGAGAGTTGTGGCGCCTTCGTTTTCCGGTCGATGGTTGATGTGATGACACGGTAGCGTCCTTGCAGGATTTCAAGCCGTTCAAAATCCACATTTTCGGACAGAAGTTCGATAAGTTTTACGATGTCTCGCCGGCATAGGCTGACCTTCTCACGAAGGCGCTGGAGTTGCAGACGCTCTTCGGCAAGAGTTTCGGCGATTTGCTCGAATTCGTCGGCACGGGTGATGAGAGGAGATAGCGAGAATCCGAAGGCATCGCTGATGCTGCCGGAGCGGCTCTTTCGAGCGTAGCGTTTTCCGTTTGGACTGTCCTTGCGCAGAATAAGTCCTGCGTCGACTAAAGCGGCAAGATGCCGTCTTAAGGTCTGTTCCGACATTCCATGTGCGCGCAAAGACAGCTGCTCATTGGAAGGAAAGACGATTAGACCGTTGTCTTCGCAGAGCTCGGTTTTTGGATAGAAGCTCAGCAATGCATTGAGGACAGCCAGCGACCTGTCCGAGATACCCAGAACTGTTCGTGCTTCACAGATTCGACGAAACAGCTTCCACTTGTCGATGGACTGCTCCGTATTGATGTTTTCAGACGCAAACTGACGTGCGAGTTGGGCATAAGTCACCCCTCGCCGCCCGAAAGGCGTCGCTATATTGGCGCTATTCATGTCTTTCACCTTCAAAAAGGCAAAAGAAAATCGCTCACCGAAAAGATTTCGATGCCAAGACTCTTGACTATGATTCGCGGAAATGAGATTCTTCGGGTGCTTAAATCAAAGAAAGGCTTCCGCGCGGCAACGTTCGGGGGCTTTTTTCTTTTGGGCCAGATGCTCCTGTTCGTGTTTCGGTTGTTGGTTTCGTTGAAGCGCAGCGGAATCCTTTAAGATTGCCTCCACGCCTTAGTTAGTGGTTTCACAGGCCGTGCCGCAGAGCCTTCACTAGACCCTGCGATAAAGCTGGTGTCACTGCTTGGAGCGATACTCCTCATACAGAGACTGCAAATGCTCTAGAACGAAGGACGCGAATTCAGGCGCTTCCCTCCGGTCAATCGAAATATCGATCTTTCGGTCCGTTTCGACGATCTTGGCAAGCTTTTGTCCGCTTCTCGATGCCATGACGCCGCTACGCTTGGGTTCGACCTTTGGTTTGAGATGCTCCAACAGAGCTTTGAAACGTTCTTCCGAAGCGAGATTTTCGACGCGACTGTCATCAAGGAACGACCGTGCGGTCTCATTCACGTGCGAGGACGTCAACTGATCGGCAAGATCCATCCAGTTTCTCCGGCCGACACCGGGGGCTGGGCCGATCTTGTCGACAATGTCATCGGGGATCCGTCCAACGACGGACAACATGTTGGAAAGGTCGCTCTTGTAAAGAGACATCGCCGCCATGATCGTATCGCGCGAAAATCGCAGCTGCAGTTTTTGTGCGAAACGTGCTTTTTCGATGTAGCTTAGATCGCGCCGTTCGTTGTTTTCCTGACCCTGCGCGACGACGAGTTGTTCATCTGTCAACTCACGCACGACAGCGCGAACCGGAATGCCGATCTCGGCGACGGCGCGAAGACGGCGGTGTCCGAAAGCAACTTGGTAGCGACCAGGCGTTTCAGGGTGGGGACGAACGAGGATAGGAACCTGTTGCCCCTGCTCTCGGATCGCCTCGACTAACCCCACATCGGCTTCCCGAGAGGCAGGCATGCGATCTGGTATGAAGGAAGGATCGATATCGGCTGGATCGAGCGCTACGATTGCCAGGCCTTCAGCCAGCTTCTTCTCAATTTCTTCGGCACGCTTGCTGCGTTCGGAAACCTCGCTCAGAGACTGCCCGATCATTCCCACCGGAGAATTGACGGTGTCCTTTACGAGGTCAGGTGAACCGAGAATAGGCCGAATGCGCGGACGCGGACGTTCGGCGGCGGCTTCGTTGTTATCGGCATTATTGCCGCCGAGATTGGCGAAGATTTGCTTTCTGCTCATGCGGTTCTACCCCACGCTTTTTTTATCAGGCCTTCAATTTCAGCGTTCACATTGGTCATTGCTTCCAGTGCCCGATCGTAGGTTGATCGGGTAAAGAGGGTACGTTCAACTTCGAACAGGGTTTGATTGGTCAAACCGGCGTCGGAGATAGCCGTACTCTTGAGCATCGGGTGGTTCAGAACGTTTTCACCGAATATGGAACGGAGAAACGCTACCATCTGGTTCTGTGGTCCGTCGCTCGGTTCGAACCGGGTCACGAGATAACGCATCCAATGATAATCGGAGCGCGCGCCGGCACGACCGATTTCGGACAGGAGATCGCCGGTCATGGCAAGGAACTGATTCATGGACATGACGTCCAGCATCTGAGGATGAACCGTCACCAGCACGGATGTTGCAGCAGTAAGCGCCGACAAAGTGAGATAGCCGAGCTGCGGCGGGCAGTCGATCACCACGACGTCATAGAAGTTCTGCACCTGCGCGATTGCTTGACCGATACGGGCGAAAAACAAGGTGTCGCCTGGCGCACGACGCATCAAGGCGCGCGGCGTATCGTGCTCGAACTCCATCAGTTCCAGATTGCCGGGAATGATATGCAGATCCGGAATATAGGTTCCTCTGACGATCTCTGCGACAGGGCGCTGCTCGTCATCATAGCGGATAGCACCGTATAGAGTTTCGTTAGGACCGACATCCAGTTCCGGCTGGTGACCGAACAGAGCAGACAGACTTGCTTGCGGATCGAGGTCGATTGCCAGAACGCGGTAACCGCGCAGCGCCAAGTACTGAGCCAGATGCGCCGATGTCGTGGTCTTGCCGGAGCCGCCTTTGAAATTCATGACGGCGACGACTTGCAGCGCCTCATTGTCACGACGGTGCGGGAGATAGCGTCGCGTGCCGCGCGCGCCCTGATCGAGATGTTTGCGGATTGCATGAATGTCATCGACCGAGTAGCTGCGACGACCGCCGCTCTGTGAAGCGCTGAGGTCAGGCATCTCTGCGGCGATCTGACGAAGATAGGCTTCGCCGATGCCTATGAGCTTGGCGGTTTCGGAGGGAGAAAAGGTGCGCATCGTCTTTTCAGACAGCGGCGCGAAAGTGTGAGCATTATGCGCCTGAAGCTGGGCAGACAAAGCTGCCGAATGCTGTAAGATGAGGCTCGTGAGATCGGGCGCTCTTTCAGCAGTATTTGGGTCGGCACCAGGTGTCATTTCTCTCTTTTCCGCTCGTTTGTTCAGTTGCGGTTTTTTCCGTTGAAATCGAATTTTTCCGCAACTGGGATATAAGCGCCGATTCTCTTTTGGACGCAATAGGCTTTTGTCTCGTCAAACATGAATCTTTTCAGCGGGGTAGGCGGGTCTTTTGAATCAAAAAACCAATGTTTCTTCCCATGCGGCCGGTGATTGGGAGTCACTTCGCAACGGTCCTCCATCTACGTATGGGTATCAGGTCGCAAAGCGCGGCGCTAATTCCGTGCCAGTCTGCATGTTTGCGTGCGCTCGCCGCTGCCGTTCTGCTGGATACCTTGGGTCGTTAGCCGCGGCTAACTCTAATCTGTAGAAGGAGGGAGCAGTCCTTCACTCAGAAAGGATATGAGTCTTAATTTGATTTCTGAAGTCGTATAGGTTCTTCTGTCTTAGGTAAGCAGAGGAGTCCATTATGATCTATGATGTAGCGGTTGTTGGTTCCGGGTTTTCAGCGATCAGCCTCGTGACTAATCTGTTGCAAGCTTTGCCGGATGGCGCGTCTGTTGCTGTCATTGGCGAGGATTCCAGTTTCGGTCGCGGGACCGCATATCGAACTGAGTTGCATCTCCATCGACTGAATGTGCCTGCGGCGCGCATGAGTGCATTTCCCGACCGGCCAGACGACTTCCTGGCTTGGCTGAAAAGTCGAGGACGGGATGTCGACAATCTTACCTTCGCAAGCCGTAACGATTATGGGCTTTACCTGCGAGATACGCTGGCGGCTCTCTTGCGCGATCATCGCCAGCGCGTGCGCATAGATTTCATCAAGGCAAAGGCGATGTCCTGCGTTGGGCTGAAAGGCGACGAGATCGCATTCCATCTCAATGACGGCAAAGTGCTTCCCGCATCAAGCGCGGTTCTGTGTCTTGGTGTGGGCACAGCCAGTTTACCGCGACTAACAAAAGAGGCCGATATGGCGCTCCTGCGACGAGTGGTCAGAAATCCCTGGCGTCTCAACTGGCTTTCCAAGGTTGGAGTCGATGATACGGTTTGCATCCTTGGCTCCGGGCTCACCATGATCGACCAGGTCTTATCCTTGCGCAATAAAGGACACAGAGGGAAAATCCATGTCGTTTCTCGCCGAGGCCTGGTTCCTCATGGCCACAGCATTTCCCCGGTTGCACCGATTGAGCCGGAATTGGATTCGGACGGCGAAATCAGCCAGATGCTTGCCGGCCTGCGCCGACAGATAAGGGCAGGTGCCAATTGGCGTGGCGTCATGGATGGCTTGCGACCGCATACACAAAAGCTGTGGCAGTCCATGGATGAAGAGAAAAGATCACGCTTTCTAAGGCATGCGCTGGCTTGGTGGAATGTCCATCGCCACCGCGTCGCGCCTCAGGTTCATGAGGTTTTTGCAGGCCTGCTGTCTGAAGGTGTCGTCGAGGTTCACGCGGGGTTCGTTCGAACGATAGCCAGAACCGACGATGGTACTTCGCTGACCTACCGCATGCGAGGACATAGCAAAGAGGTTTTGTGGCCATTCGACTGGCTGGTTAACTGCACCGGAATGGAGCGCGCCGGTATCGCTCATTCTCCACTGCTGCAGAGAATGCTCGAACTGGATATGATTGAAAAAGACCCGCTCGGGCTGGGAATTAAGGTTGATACCGATTCGGTTGTGCTGGCGCCTTCCAAGCAGGAACGGCGCGGCCTCTTTGCCGTCGGTGCCTTGACAGCGGGGCAGTTTTGGGAAATTACTGCTGTGCCTGACATACGAGTGCAGACCCTCAAGGTGTCTGAGAAGATCGTAGATATTGTTCAGGATAAGCGGCGAAATAGCGCTGCATATTCATCCAACCCGGCTATACGAAGTGTGGAAAGCAAAGCGTGATTTAGCTTTGGTATCGAGATTTTTCTCGTTAAAAAACAACGGGATGAATTTATTAAAATTTAGATAAAAAATGGATCTTTTGACCATCCGGGACGCGATGTCGCCCCGGATGGCAGCCATTAGCTTATATTATGCAGCGCGCTGCAATGCGTCGGCGATTGTCGAGACGATTGTGTCGATCTGTTCTTCCTCAATGATCAAAGGCGGAGATAGTGCGATGATATCTCCCGTGACACGAACGAGGAGGCCTTTCTTGAAGCAGTCGACGAAGACGTCGTAGGCGCGGGTTCCAGGAGCGCCATCGCGCGGGGTAAGCTCGATTGCTCCGACCAGACCGAGGTTGCGGATATCCATGACATGCCGCGTGCCCTTCAATCCATGCAGTGTGTCTTCCCATTTCTGAGCCAGGGATGCCGCGCGAGTGAGAAGACCTTCCTCCTCGTAAATTTCGAGCGTCGCAATGCCCGCAGCGCAAGCGACAGGATGGCCCGAATAGGTATAGCCGTGGAAAAGTTCGATCTGGTTTTCGGGGCCATGCATCAGCGCGTCATAGACATAACGCTTGGCAAAGACCGCACCCATGGGGATCGAGCCGTTGGTAATGCCCTTGGCAGTCGTTACCAGGTCAGGGACGACGCCGAAGTAATCCGTGGCAAATGGCTGCCCGAGACGGCCAAATCCGGTAATGACTTCGTCAAAGATCACCAGTATGCCATGCTTGTCGGCAATGGCGCGCAATCGCTCGAGATATCCCTTCGGGGGAAGGACCACACCAGCCGAACCGGACATAGGTTCGACGATCACTGCGGCAATGGTTTCGGCCCCATGCAGAGCGACAAGACGCTCCAGATCTTCGGCAAGTTCCAGGCCGTGCTGGGGAAGTCCCTTGCTGAAGGCATTGCGCTCGACATCGAGCGTATGACGCATATGATCTGCCGGAATTTGCGGAAAGACCCGGCGGTTGTTGACAAGACCGCCCACGGAAATACCGCCGAAGCCCACGCCGTGATAGCCCTTTTCGCGACCGATGATCCGTGTCCGAGTACCCTGTCCGATGGCACGCTGATAGGCGATGGCAATTTTCAGCGCTGTATCGACGGATTCCGATCCGGAACCGGTGAAGAAAACGCGATCCAGTTCCGCTGCGGCACCGCCTGGCGCATGGGCTGCGAGTTTTTCGGCAAACTCAAAGGCAATCGGATGACCCATCTGGAAGGTGGGCGCAAAGTCCATCGTTGAGAGCTGACGTTCGACGGCTGTTGAAATCCGCTTGCGTCCGTGTCCTGCATTGACGCACCACAAACCTGCGGTTCCATCGAGAATCCGATTGCCGTCAATATCGGTGTAGTACATGCCTTCAGCGCTTGCCAGCAGACGAGGTGACGCCTTGAACTGGCGGTTCGCCGTGAATGGCATCCAGAAATTGGAAAGGTTTGGCATGTTGGATTTGCTTTGATGGTCCATAAGGGTCCCCTTGACTTGGATGATGCATCCATCCGCGACTTTATGGCTGCAAACAAGTCCTTTTCTGATTGTCTCTAAACTATTGTTTTCGCAGGCAGGAAGGGACTATGTTTGCGCTATACCGAACATGTGAAACGCGGAGATTTCAATGAGCGTCGATATTGGCAACAGATTGCGTCATCTTCGGTCAATGCACAAGTTGTCGCAGCGGGAATTGGCGCGACGAGCAGGGGTGACGAACTCGACGATTTCTCTCATCGAGTCCAATTCGGCCAACCCGTCGGTGGGCGCCTTGAAACGGATACTGGACGGTATCCCGATCGGTCTGGCGGAGTTCTTCGCCTTCGAGCCAGACAAGCCGCGGAAGGCCTTTTATGCTGCCGAGGAACTAGTTGAGATTGGCAAAGGTCCGATTTCCTATCGGCAGATTGGCGACAACCTGTTTGGAAGGAGCCTGCAGATACTCAAAGAGTGCTACCAGCCTGGCGCCAGTACCGGCCGTGTGCCTCTGGCGCATGATGGGGAGGAGGGTGGCATCGTGCTTTCAGGCCGACTCGAGGTCACTGTGGATGACGAGCGTCGTATTCTTGGGCCGGGTGATGCCTATTATTTCGAGAGTAGACGGCCGCATATTTTTCGGTGCGTCGGGCCTGTGCCATGTGAGGTGATCAGTGCGTGTACGCCACCAAGCTTCTGACACCTTTTCCGTAACAGTTCCATAATGGCATACAGCAATTGCTTGGCCTGGATCTCTGAGTTTCAGGTTATTTTTTATGTCAGACCGTCATGGCAAGACGCTCTGGGCATTTATCCGCGATACATGATTTAGCCGGCTAATTTACCATTGTGTCTGGCGCCTTGCGATACCGTCGCGAGGCGCCAAAACTGCGATCATTTCGACTGTGGAACGATGTTGATCATCTCGTCTTCCGATGGCTGTTCAGCAGGAGCGAGATGAAGAGCTTGGTCTGCCGCGACGCGTCGCGATCGTGAAGCGGCGGGCAAGGTTATCGTCTCGCCAGTTTCGAGCGATTTCTCGACAGCGGCCAGAACACGCATATCCATCAGACCTTCTTCACCGTCGGCTTCAGGGTTTGTGTCGTTGAGAATGCAATAGGAGAAATACTGCGTCTCATTACCGAATTGGTCTACGGGCTCGAAAGTGTGTTCCTGCTCGCCATCCTCGGTGATTTCCCGATAGGCGATGCCAATAGAAGGACCGAACATATAGCAGGGTGAGGCTTCTATGGTAGATTTCGTTCCTACCAGGGTAAAATTCTCGGCCGAAGCAGTGGCATAGCTCACGGTAAACTGGGCAGTGCGCTCCTGCGGAAAGAGCAATGTGAGTGCGACAGTATCATGGAAGTTGAAGCCGCGATCGCGAGTCTTTGTCCCGACCGCGTGAACTGCGATTGGTTCGTCACCAAAAAGGTTGCGCACGGCATTAAGCGGATAGGCGCCCATATCCGGCACCGGCCCACACCAGTAACCATTGTGACCACGGGAATTCTCTTCGGCAACATTCTGCGCGAAGGTCGAGGAAAAGCTGCGTAGCTCACCGAAATCGCCCCGACCGGCCCGTGTGAAGAGCTCGACGTTTCCGGGTTCATGATGAAGACGGTATGCGATCATGAGCTTGGCACCACTTTTCTTCTGTGCCGCCAGAATTTGCTCTGCCTCTTCTATGCTCGACGCCATCGGCTTTTCCAGCAGGACGTGAATGCCGGCCTCAAGAGCGGCAACAGCGAATGGGGCGTGGAGGAAGTTCGGGGTCGCCACGTAAACCGCGTCGATATCTCCGGATCTCAACAATTCGTCATATTGCTCATAGGACCACGCCTTTATGCCGTAGAGCCCTGCAAGCTTGTCTGCTTTCACCGGATCGCCGGTGACGAGCGCTACGAGCTCTGAATTATCGGTCTGCTTGATGCCGGGCATGAATGCTTGTTGCGATATCTGGCCTCCCGCGACCACTGCGTAACGGATTTTCTGTTCTGATGTCGGCATTGCACTCTCGGAATTTTATGATGGAGGCTCAACACAGCTGAATACGGCATTGATTAACAGGGAATGCCGGAACGTGAGCAATGTTCCGACCGATCGTCATTGATGTTACGCTGGGCTCGCCTTCACGGGACATCGTTGGCCTAACCCGGATGCTCGACTTAAAATCGCGGGGCGTGTCGATGGTCGCTCAGTCGGCGTGATGTTTCCGTTGCCGATTGCGGATCCGTTGTCATTTCAAAAGGTCATGAAAGTGGATGCCGTGTTACGACAGGCATTGATCAAGCCCGCTCCTGTCTGAGCGAAAACCACATTTAGAATTATTCTAAAACCCCTTGAAGAAAGTTTTCAATCGCAGTAATTAGAACCATTCTAAAAGGATGGTCCCATGTTTCGTAGCCTCTTCTCCTCCTCCAAGCGCCCTTTTTCATCCCTCAACGAGCAGGAAATCCTAGCACTCGCCATTTCTTCCGAGGAGGACGATTCAAGAATCTACCGCTCTTATGCGGACCATCTGCGGGCCCAATATCCGCAATCCGCCAAGATTTTCGACGATATGGCCGAGGTGGAGCATGCGCATCGCAATGTCCTGATCGACATGCACAAGCAACGCTTTGGCGATGTCATTCCGCTTATCCGGCGTGAACATGTCCGTGGTTTTTACGAACGTAAACCGGACTGGCTGGTGAAGACTTTGACGGTTGAGCATGTCCGCGAGCAGGCCGAAGAGATGGAGCAGCAGGCTATCCGTTTCTACGACGAGGCTATCCGTCACGTCACGGACGCGCAGACGCGAAAGCTCCTTGGCGATCTGGCCGAGGCTGAGCGGGGGCATGAGGACATTGCCAGTATGCTCGGAGAAAAGCATCTGCCGGAAGATGCACGTGCGGACGAAGAGGAAACCGCCAAGCGACAGTTCCTGCTGACCTATGTGCAACCGGGTCTTGCGGGCCTGATGGACGGTTCGGTTTCGACGCTTGCGCCAATCTTCGCCGCAGCTTTTGCCACGCAGGATACATGGCAGACGTTTCTGATCGGCCTGTCCGCGTCCGTCGGTGCTGGCATCTCCATGGGCTTTACGGAGGCGGCGCATGATGATGGCAAGCTTTCGGGGCGCGGATCGCCGTTAAAGCGCGGCCTCGCATCCGGCATCATGACCGCTGTCGGCGGTCTCGGTCACGCGCTTCCCTACCTCATTCCGCATTTTTGGACCGCAACCGCGATTGCCGCCGTCGTTGTGTTCATTGAATTGTGGGCAATCGCCTTCATCCAGAACAGGTTCATGGAAACCCCTTTCTTGCGCGCCGTGTTTCAGGTGGTCCTTGGTGGCTCTCTGGTCTTGGCGGCTGGCATTATCATCGGCCACGGGTGACGTTCATCCGAGAGGAAGCAGCCGGCGTTTGACCGGCTGCAACTTTACGATCGACGTGTTGGTCTCCGCCTTATCGGCGATCCGGTCGAGGATCGTGTCCAACTCTTCGATAGACCGGACGTGCAGACGCGCAATAAAGCAATCATCGCCCGTCACCTTGTCACATTCGGAAATCTCAGGGATTTGCTCGATGAGTTGCTGAACAACATGCAGCTTTCCGGGTAACGGGCGGACACGAATGATGGCTTGAAGCGTGAACCCGATACTCTCCGGGTCGACTTCCACGGTAAAGCCCCGAATAACGCCCCGCTCTTCCAGGCGTCTGATCCGGTCCGACGTGCTCGGCGCAGATAGCCCCACATTCTGCGCGAGATCCTTGACCGACATTCTCCCGTCGCGTGACAGAAGCTCAAGAATGCGCTTATCGACATCATCGAGCACTGGATTTTCCTTTCAAAGCTCGGGTCGCCAAAAACCTTCTTTTGATAGGACATATCCAGGTTTTGCCTCTTAAGAATAGAGGCAATATCTGATCGGGTCCATTAAAATCCTCGCATGGCAATGAGGGGCTCACAATGACTGAAAAGATGCGCGGCGTTCTTGAGATGGCAAGCGCGATGGTGATTTCGGGAACGATCGGGTTATTCGTGGTCTTGTCCGGTCAGCCCGTTACAAGCGTCGTGTTTTGGCGCTGCGTGTTCGGCGCGGCGGTCCTGCTGCCGATTTGTGCGGGGATGGGATTTCTTCGGCTTGGCCTCATATCACGTCGGCAAGCTGGTCTGGCAGTGCTCGGTGGTGTCGCGATTGTCACGAACTGGCTGCTTTTGTTCGCCGCCTATCCACGCGCATCGATTTCGATCGCGACCGCGGTCTACAACACTCAGCCCTTTATGCTGGTTGCCTTGGGCGCACTCGTTCTCTCTGAGAAGTTGACGCTCAATAAACTGCTGTGGCTCGTCATTTCGTTTCTCGGCACACTTGCGATTATCTATGCGAAGCCCGGTGCGGGATATTCCGGCGAAAACTATGTCGCGGGAATCGCGCTTGCCCTTGCAGCGGCGTTCTTCTACGCCGTGGCCGCCATCATCGCCAAGACGCTGAAAGGCGTTCCGCCGCAATTGATCGCGCTCATTCAGGTGGCAACCGGTATTTTTCTCCTCCTGCCATTTTCGGCACATGGGCCTCGCATCGAGGCGCAAGCATGGACAATTTTGCTGACGCTGGGCGTCGTTCATACCGGGCTGATGTATATTCTGCTCTACGGCGCAATCCAGAAATTGCCGACCAACCTGACCGGCTCCCTGTCCTTCATATACCCGGTGGCGGCGATCATCATCGATCGTATCGCCTTTGGGCATCATCTGCAGCTATTACAGATCGTCGGTGTGGTCGCCATTCTTGTGGCCGCTGCTGGTTCGACATTGGGCTGGTCAGCCGTGCCGCATCTCAAAGCAAAACGCGACGCCTCAGAGAAGACATCGCGTTCTATGCGTCAATGATCGTGCTTTCAGGTTTTTGTCGATGCGATCTCTTTAGCGCAGTGCGCCGACAAGAACATCGCGCCCATCTTCGATCGAAACCCAGCGACCCGTGTTGAAGGAGGCCTGGCGCTTCAGATAGGTGTAATTGGTGTCCGTCCAAAGCTTCACCTCATTCGACAGATTGTCGAGAATGAAGTCGCCATTGTTGGTTCGAACGGTCAACACTGCATGACCTTCACCATCCGGCTTGCGAACCACGGTGATCAGAAGGTCGGAAACGGCAAAGCCCTTTTCGATCAGCTTCTTGCGCTTGAGAAGTACAAAATCTTCGCAGTCGCCCGCGGTCTTGGGATATTCCCAATACTCGTCCTTGCCATAGACTTCCTGGTCGGTCATGGCGACGATGGTGGTGTTCACCTCGGTATTGATATCACGAATGACGGTCCAGCCATATTCGGTGACGCGCGGTGGCGGTGTGAGTTTGCTGCGAATGTCGCACTCCGCTGCGTATCTCTGGCAGAACTCATAATGACCAATGGGCTGGGACGTAATGCCACCCGTTACCATGGCAGGGCTGCCCTTGTTCTCGGCCTGCACCGAGGCAGCAGAAAGTAGTCCGGCCGCAACTGCAAAAAGCAGCGCCCGTGCCTGCGATGCATTCATCATCAAACCCGTCCCTTGAAGTCTTAATAAAGTGTTAAGAGAGATCAGGGGTAAGTGTCAATTGGGAGCAGGGCTTCCATGAATGCAAGATGAATAATATGGTTAAGAGCGTTGCCGAAATGCTCACGGCGCAGTCCCGAGAACCGACATCGCTCTTCGGAAAGAGCGGGCGTCGGTCCAAACCCGTGGAGCGGCTGTGGGCCTTTGGGGCGCTCGGCGCCCTAGGCTACAAGGCTTTTGACCGCCGCGAGCATCCGCTCGATATCCTGAGGCCGAGACAGCCTGTGGTCGCCGTCGCGGATAAGGCTGAGCACAACATCATCTGCGGGAAGGTGCTCCATCAGCCGCAGCGCATGTTGATACGGCACGTCTTCGTCGCGCATGCCTTGAAGAATGTGGACTGGGCAACCCGTATCGATCACGCCCTTCAAAACCAGATTGTTGCGACCATCCGTCATCAGATCGCGCGTGAAGATGTTGGGCTCGGAGCTGTATTCCGATGGCTCCTCGAAGTAACCGTTTTCGATAAGCGATGCCTTTTCAGCCTCGGTCAAGTTTGGCTCTATCAGTTCAGCGGTGAAATCCGGTGCGGGAGCGATGAGGACGAGGCCTGCCACCTTCGGTCCATCCTGGCGCTTGCGCAACTCTTCGATCAGGCGCAGCGCAATCCATCCGCCCATGGACGAGCCGATGAGAATGACGCTTTCGGGTGCCTTATCATTGAGAACGGCAAGCGATTCCTCCAGCCAACGGGAAATAGTGCCCTTTTTGAAGTCGCCCTTCGAAACACCGTGGCCCGAATAATCGAAGCGGATACAGGCAAGCTGCTCCTGCTCGGCAAAGCGATCGAGCTCGACGGCTTTTGTACCGGTCATGTCGGAGCGATAGCCACCCAGCCAGACGAGGGCAGGGCGGTGATCCGACTTTGACGCCGACCGGGACACGATCGCAATTTCGCGTGCGGCGTCGCCATGGCCAACGACAATATAGTGTGGGGCTTGGTGTGCGTCGGTCATCTCAATCTCCTGTCGTTTCTTTCTCCCCTGTAGAACAGATTCGTAAAAACCACGAGAGGAGGTGATTTTTTTGCAAAGGCATGCTATTGACTTCGCGGCGGCATTCACGACATTTCCGCCATTTGCACCGACAAGCTGTTTTTGCCGACGCGATCCCGAAACAGATCAGGAGAATACGACCATTCGCAGACCGTTCAAAGCCGATGCCCCCGTCAAGGAAGGCCCGCGCTCAAACAGGGAAATTCGAATTCCCAAAATTCAGCTGATTGATGAAGAAGGCCAGAACCTCGGCGTGATGCCGACGGATCAGGCGTTGAAGATGGCGGAAGAGGCCGGTCTTGATCTTGTCGAGATTTCGCCGAACGCCGAACCGCCTGTATGCAAGATTCTCGATCTCGGTAAGCTGAAATATTCGACCCAGAAGAAAGCGGCCGAAGCGCGTAAGAAGCAAAAGATCGTCGAGGTCAAGGAAATCAAGATGCGTCCGAACATCGACACCCATGACTATGAGGTGAAGATGAAGGCGATCAGCCGTTTCTTTGAAGAAGGCGACAAGGTTAAGGTAACGCTGAAATTCCGTGGCCGCGAAATGGCCCACCAAGAACTCGGCATGAAGCTGCTTCAGCAGGTCAAGGAAGACACCGTGGCAATTGCCAAGGTGGAAGCTGAGCCGAAGCTCGAAGGCCGCCAGATGATGATGGTGCTTGCACCGAAGTAATGCCTGGGCGCGCTGGTATCGAAGCTGGCGTTTTCCACCCTTGCAGGGGAAGTTCTGCTTCCCCGTTGCGCTTTTTCATAACTGCGGTTATAAGCGCGCGTCCGAACGGTCCGGCAGGGCATGCCGTGGCCGTTCCTGAATAGCTTGAAGCGGGCTTCGTCTGCCTGTTTCGATACAAAATAACGGAGTAGCAAAATGCCCAAGATGAAGACGAAATCCGCTGCTAAGAAGCGGTTCAAGATCACTGGCACCGGCAAGGTTCTCGCAGCCGCCGCCGGTAAGCGCCACGGCATGATCAAGCGTTCCAACAAGTTCATTCGCGACGCGCGCGGAACCATGGTTCTGGCCGAAGCTGACGGCAAAAAGGTCGTCAAGAACTACCTGCCGAACGGTCTCTAAGACTTTTCCGCATTTTTGGACACTTTAAGGAGATCATGACATGGCACGCGTAAAACGTGGCGTAACTTCCCGCGCCAAGCACACCAAGACACTCAAGGCTGCGAAGGGCTTCTACGGCCGTCGCAAGAACACCATCCGCGCAGCAAAGGCGGCGGTTGATCGTTCCAAGCAGTACGCTTACCGCGACCGCAAGGTCAACAAGCGCAACTTCCGCGCTCTGTGGATCCAGCGTATCAATGCTGCTGTTCGCGAATTCGGCCTGACCTACGGCCGCTTCATCGACGGCCTGAACAAGGCTGGCATCGAAGTCGACCGTAAGGTTCTGTCCGACATGGCTATCCATGAGCCGGCCGCTTTCGGCGCGCTCGTCGACGCTGCGAAGAAGGCTCTTGAGTACCTCAAGGATGCCGGTACGGCCAACGAGTTTGAATCCGCTGTAAAGTAATTACGGCGCGGACAAATTGTTGTTCATTCGAAACCCGCGCCGGGCAACCGGGGCGGGTTTTACTTTTGGAATGGCTTCCGTCCATAGGGAGCGCTCTGGGGCGCCGCGATGCGCCAACGGGAACATCATGCTTCAGGCTGCCACTGCCAGCGAGAGAGAACAGGGCTTCCACGTTCACTTGGAGGACGCCGATATTGCTGCGCTTATGCAGACCCTGTTAATGAGCGAAAGACGCATCCAGAGACTGGAGCTGAGTTCTGGCGCCGTCTGGATCAAGCGCCAAGGCACGGAAGAACCGCGATGGTGGGGCAAGTTACAGGGTTTGGCCGGTCGCCTTCTGCCCTATGCTTTCCTGAGGCCGTCGCCGATCCTGTCACCCGTCGAGATGATGGGGCGCGAGAAGCGCCGGATGATCGAGTTCCGCGACGCAGGCTTTACCGTTCCTGCCATCATCTACTCCTCCGACACGGCAATCGTTCTGGAAGATGTGGGAGAGACGATACAGGGCATCATCGCGCACAAGGCAGTAGCGGGCGATCCCGATCAGCTTCTGGTTCAATCGGCCAAGACGCTCGGACAACTCCATGCTGCCGGCCTGTGTCATGGGCGGCCGCATATTCGTGACTTTTTCCTCAAAGAGGGCCGTATCGGCTTTATGGATTTCGAAGAAGAGCCGCAGGCCGTCATGCCACTTGCCAGCGCCCAGGCACGCGATCTTTGGCTGTTGTTTTTGCCGCTTAGCGCCTTTGCCGAAAAGCGCGAAGAAACGCTTGGTGCAGCCTATCGCGGATGGGCAGCCAATGCGCCGCAGGCCACGATCGATGAATTGCGCCGTCTGGTGCGTGTGCTCAGCCGATTTTTGCCTCTCGCCCGGTTGATCGGGCGCGTCCAGATGGGTAGTGATCTGCGACGCTTTATCGTGGCGACCGACTTTCTAAAGAATGCTGTTGAAACCGATGCCGAGGCTAAGACCTTTGGCAAGGCAGGAAAAGATGACTGAACTGGACACTTTGAAATCGCAACTGATGTCGGACATCGCCTCGGCCGCAGACGAGGCGGCCATCGAGGCTGTGCGCCTGTCAGCACTTGGCAAGAAAGGTTCGGTCTCCGAGCTGCTGAAGACACTGGGCACCATGACGCCGGAGGAACGCCAGACGCGTGGTGCCGCCATCAATCAGTTGAAGACGGAAGTGACGGATTTCCTGACCGCCCGCAAGAGCGAGTTGAAGGACGCAGCGATCGAAGCGCGGTTGAAAGCCGAAACGCTCGACGTGAGCTTGCCAGTCCGTCAGTCTCCGGCCGAGCGCGGTCGCATCCATCCGATCAGCCAGATCGTCGATGAGATTACCGCAATCTTTGCAGATATGGGATTTTCCATTGCCGAAGGTCCGGATATCGAAACCGACTACTATAACTTCACGGCCCTGAATTTCCCGGAAGGCCATCCGGCGCGCGAAATGCACGACACGTTCTTCTTCCAACCGGATGAAAAGGGTGAACGCAAGGTACTGCGCACGCACACCTCGCCGGTGCAGGTGCGCACAATGGAAGCGCAGAAGCCGCCGATCCGCATCGTCATTCCCGGCAAGACCTACCGCCAGGATTCGGACGCGACCCACTCGCCGATGTTCCATCAGGTCGAAGGCCTGGTGGTCGACAAGAAGGCGCATGTCGGAAACCTGCGTTGGATCCTCGAGGAGTTCTGCAAGACCTTCTTCGAGGTCGACAGCGTCGTCATGCGCTTCCGTCCGTCCTTCTTCCCCTTCACCGAGCCGAGCTTCGAGGTCGATATCCAGTGCGACCGTTCCGGGCCGATCGTCAAGTTCGGCGAAGGCAAGGACTGGATGGAAATCCTTGGCTGCGGCATGGTGCACCCGAATGTGCTGCGCGCCGGCGGTCTCGATCCGGATGAGTATCAGGGCTTTGCCTGGGGCATGGGTCTGGATCGCATCGCCATGCTGAAATACGGCATGCCGGACCTGCGCGATTTCTTCAACGCCGATGTTCGCTGGATGAACCATTACGGCTTCCGCCCGCTCGACATGCCGACGCTGTTCGGCGGTCTGAGCGTCTGATCGGCCAAGTCGAGGAGTAATAGATTATGAAATTCACACTCTCCTGGCTGAAAGAGCATCTCGATACCGATGCCTCTCTGGAGCAGATCTGCGAACGCCTGACGGCCATCGGTCTTGAAGTCGAAGACGTTGACGACAAGGCCGCTTACAAGCCTTTTGTCATCGCCAAGATCCTGTCGGCGGAAAAGCATCCCGAGGCAGATCGCCTGAAGGTGTTGTCGGTGGATGCCGGTGACGGCAAGCCTGTGCAGATCGTCTGCGGCGCGCCGAATGCGCGGGCCGGTCTCGTCGGCGCTCTGGCGCGTCCTGGCACCTATGTTCCGGGAATCGATGTAACGTTGTCTGTCGGAAAGATCCGTGGTGTCGAAAGTCACGGCATGATGTGCTCCGAGAAGGAGCTCAACATGTCCGACAATCACGACGGCATTATCGACCTGCCGGACGATGCGCCGGTCGGCACATCCTTCGCCTCCTATGCGGGGCTGGATGATCCGGTCATCGAGATCAATCTCACGCCGAACCGCCCGGACTGCACCTCGATTTACGGCATCGCTCGCGATCTGGCGGCATCCGGTCTCGGCACGCTGAAGACACGGCCTGCGCCGAGCTTCAAGGTCGAGGGTTCGACGCCGGTCGACGTCAAACTCGAGCTGGATGATGCAGCACTTTGCCCTGGCTTTTCGCTTCGTATCGTGCGCGGCGCGAAGAATGGTCCGAGCCCAAAATGGATGCAGCAGCGTTTGCTTGCCATCGGTCTTCGCCCCATCAATGCGCTGGTGGATATCACCAACTACATGACTTTCGATCAGGGCCGTCCGATGCATGTCTTCGACGCCGCCAAGGTGAAGGGTGATCTGGTCGTGCGTCGCGCAAAGGAAGGCGAAACCATTCTCGCTCTCGACCAGCGCGAATATAAGCTTGGTCCGAACAATGTGGTGATTGCTGACGACAATGGGCTTGAATCCATCGGTGGCATCATGGGCGGCGAGCATTCCGGCTGCGACGAGAACACTGTGGACGTGCTGATCGAGTCGGCGCTCTGGGATCCGATCAATATTGCCAAGACGGGCCGTTCTCTCGGCATCATCACCGATGCGCGCTATCGTTTCGAACGCGGCGTCGATCCGGAATATATGGTGCCGGGCCTCGAGCGCACGACGGAGCTGGTGCTCGAGCTTTGCGGTGGTTCGGCTGGAGAAGCAAAGGTCGTCGGCTACAAGGGCTTCGAGCCGAAGTGGATTGATTTCCCACTCTCCGAGGTAAAGCGCCTGACGGGTCTCGAGGTTTCGGCGGAAGAAAGTCTTGCTATCCTCAAAGGTCTCGGTTTCGGCATCGAAGGCTCCGGCGAGCGTGTTTCCGTGTCGGTGCCATCATGGCGTCCGGACGTCGATGGCAAGGCGGATCTGGTGGAAGAGGTCATGCGTATCCATGGCGTGGATAACATCAAGCCGGAACCGCTTGAGAACCTTGGTGCCGTCAACGGTCGCATTCTAACGACGTTGCAAATCCGCACGCGCACCGCACGCCGCGCGCTTGCCAGCCGCGGTATGCTGGAGGCTGTCACATGGTCCTTCATTCCGGAAGCGCAGGCCAAGCTCTTCGGTGGCGGTTCGCCCGCGTTGAAGCTCGCCAACCCGATCGCGGCCGACATGTCGGACATGCGGCCATCTTTGCTTCCCGGCCTTTTGACTGCTGCACAGCGTAATTCCGACAAGGGCTATGGCGATGTCGCCATCTTCGAAGTGTCCGGCACCTATGAAAGCGATACGCCGGAAGGACAGCGTCGCGTTGCCGGTGGTGTTCGCCGCGGCACGGCCTCGCTTGCCGGTGCAGGCCGCATGTGGTCGAACGCCACAAAGGGCGGCGGCAAGGCTGTCGACGTCTATGATGCCAAGGCAGATGCGCTGGCAGTGATCGAGGCGTGCGGTCTGCCAATGGCCAATGTTCAGATAGAGGCTGGTGCCCCTTCCTGGTATCATCCCGGCCGTTCCGGCACGATCAAGATGGGCCCGAAGGTCGTTCTTGGTTACTTCGGCGAGTTCCATCCGAAGACGCTCGGCGCTCTTGATGTCTCCGGTGCCTATTGCGGCTTCGAGATTTATCTCGACGCCATGGCCGAACCGAAGAAGAAGGCGACACGTACGAAGCCAGCCTTGGATCTTTCACCGTTCCAGGTCGTGAAGCGCGATTTCGCCTTCGTGGTCGACAAGTCTGTCGAAGCGGGAGCCATCATCAAGGCAGCTACCAGCGCTGATCGCAAGCTCGTCACCGGAGTCAATGTCTTTGACGTCTTCGAAGGCGCGTCGCTTGGTGATAACAAGAAGTCGATCGCGATCGAAGTTCAGATCCAGCCGGTGGACAAGACATTGACCGACGAGGACTTCGAGGCCTTGACCGCGAAGATCGTCGGGAATGTCGAAAAGACAACGGGCGGCGTGCTTCGCGCATAACCCGCCCTCGATATTGTGGCACTGAAAACCCGCTTCACGGCGGGTTTTTTGTTTCCGGGCACGGTCACTCAAGACTTCAAAGACGCGCAATACGTGTATTCTGTAACAATTTGAAGCGAGACTCTTCGCCCAACGCATGTACAGGTTGATGCGGACGTTGCTTTTAGTACTATGCGTACCAGCCAGTTGGCCGTGTGGAGGAGATTTTATGGCAATTGGATTTTTGAAACGACGTGCAGCTTTGATGCTTGCTGCATCTGCGGCAGCTTTGTTGACGTTTAACACGGCTGCTTATGCCGAAGGCTTTCCTGAGCGCGCGATCACGCTCGTCGTGCCTTTTGCGGCAGGCGGCTCTACCGATGTCGTTGCACGTGTGATTGCGCAGAAAATGGGCGATGCTCTTGGTCAGCAGATCGTCGTGGAAAATGTCGGTGGGGCAGGTGGAAATCTCGGTGCCGACCGCGTCGCCCGTGCCGAGCCGGATGGCTATACGATCCTGATGGGCACGGTTGCGACACATGCGCTCAACCCGTTGATCCTCAAGACAAAGCCATATGATCCCGAAAAAGATTTCGCGCCGATTTCTCTTCTGGTTATCGTGCCTAACGTGCTCGTGGTCAATCCGCAGCTGCCCGTCGACAACGTGGCCGAACTAATCGCGCTTCTGAAAAAGGAGCCAGATAAACACGCTTATGCCTCTTCCGGCAACGGCACGCCGCTTCACCTTTCCGGCGAACTGTTCAAGAGCATGGCCGGCGTTGAGATGCAGCACGTGCCTTACAAGGGTTCCGGTCCGGCCTTGAATGACCTTCTCGGTAACCAGATCTCAATCATGTTCGACAATTTGCCGTCCTCTTCTGCACATATCAAATCTGGAACCTTGAAGGCGCTGGGTGTGACGACGGCGGAGCGAGCTTCCTCATTCCCAGATGTGCCGACAATTGCCGAAACCGTGCCTGGTTACGAAACCTATACTTGGAACGCACTTTTCGCACCGGCGGGGACGCCGCCTGAGGCAATCGCCAAGCTGAATGAGGCTGCCAAAACGGCACTGTCCGATCCGGATGTGGCAAAGCGCATGGCGGATTTCAGCGCTAAAATCGTCGGTTCGTCGCCGGAGGAGCTGAAGACCCACGTGTCCGAAGAGATTGCCAAATGGGGTCCAGTGGTGAAGGAAGCCAACGTTCAGATGGACTAAGGCCAGTACAGCCTCGCGATGGATCGTCTTCCCCAGTATCTCCGCAGGGGAAGGCACCTCCAATCCTTACCTGTTGGTTAAGCCATGAAAAATGTGATCAACTGCTGTTACACCTGATCATCATTTAGGCAATTAAACCGATAATAAATTATTTTATCCTATTACCTTCATCCATGACGAAAGTCGTCGCAGGCGTTTAAGCGCCGTCGAAGAGTCTTCAGATGGATCGAGGCAAAAGTGAATTTTTTCAGGAACTTGAAAATCAGCACCCGCATCGTCGTGGTTGCCGCTATCCCAACAATCGCCCTCCTAGGCGCTGTGGTCCAAGATAATTTCCGAAGGCTGGACGTTGCCTCTCAAGCCAGTTCCGTCTCTGAGATCTCAGCCATGGCACCTCTGATCGGTGGTATGGTCCACGAAATTCAGAAGGAGCGCGGTGCTTCTGCCGGCTTTGTGGGTGCGAAGGGGCAGGGCGAGTTCGGACCTCTTCTCGAAAAACAGCGCCTCGTGACCGATGCCGCGATTGCGAGATTTCGAAAGCTTAATCTGACGACTGAAGAAGCCGCCGGCTCTCCTGCTTTCATGCAGCTCGCCATCACCGCGCAAACAAAGCTCGACAAGCTTGACGCCATGCGGCAGGACATCAACTCGCTAAAGGCATCCGTTGCCGATATCGGTGCTTATTTCGCCGATACGATCGGCAGCCAGATCAAGCTCATCGAATCGATGAGTTCTCTGACGTCGGACAGCCGCATTTCCAATCGGATCATCGCCTATTCTGCACTCCTGCAAGGGAAGGAACGGGCGGGCCAGGAACGAACCGTGGGAACCGCGGCCTTTACCACCGGAAGCATCACTCCCGAAAGCTATCAGAAATTCGTTCGCCTCGGTGCCATGCAGGGCGTCTATTTCTCGATCTTCGATTCCTATGCGGGTGCTGCTGAAAAATCAGCGCTGGAGGCTGCACTTGGCAGCGATGCCGCCAAGCTTGTCGATACGCAGCGCTCTGTCCTTCTCCAGGCGCCGTTTGGTGGCCAGTTGAGTGGCATCAGCGGAGAGGCTTGGTACAAAGCGACCACGGACCGCATCAACGTTCTCAAGACGGTCGAAGACAAGGTCGGTGCGGAACTGAGTGACTATGCCACTGGCGTTGCGACGTCTGAACAACGTGGCCTTACGGTATCAATTCTAACATCCTTAGCTGTCCTTGCCGTCGTGGCTGTTCTTGCAGCAATCATTACCCGCTCGATCACGGGCCCTATCGGCAGCGTAGTCGGCACCATGCGTGAGCTTGCAGCAGGTCGCGCCGATGCGGCATTGGATGTTGAACCGGACCGCAGCGAGATCGGCGAAATGGTTCGTTCCGTTGCAGTCTTCAAAACCAACGCCCAGGAGCGTCTCAAGCTCGAGGCCGAAGCCGAGGCCAACCGATCGCTCACAGAACGTGAACGTCTGGAGCGCGAAGCGCGGCAGGCCCAGGACGCGGCGGAAGTGCAGCACGTGGTCGATACGCTCGGTGCGGGTCTCGGCGCTCTTGCAAACGGCAAGCTGAACTACCGCATCCAAGACAGCTTCGCTGACCGTCTCGACAAGATCCGCGTGGACTTCAATGGTGCGATAGAGCGGCTTGAGGATACGATCATAAAGGTCAGCGGAAACGCCCAGGGTATCGCGGCCGGTTCCAACCAGATCAGAGCATCTGCCGACGATTTGGCACGACGCACAGAACAGCAGGCAGCGTCGGTCGAAGAGACCGCCGCGGCGCTGGAGCAGATCACGACCACGGTGGCGGATACGACGCGCCGGGCAGAGGAGGCCGGCCGCCTCGTGAACGAAACGCGTGAAAACGCCGAACGCTCCGGCGTTGTCGTGACAAAGGCCATCGGCGCCATGAACGAGATCGAAGCGTCTTCAAGAGAGATTTCCAATATCATTGGAGTCATCGACGAGATTGCGTTTCAGACCAATCTGCTAGCACTCAATGCTGGCGTCGAAGCCGCACGCGCCGGCGAGGCCGGCAAGGGATTTGCTGTCGTCGCTCAGGAAGTGCGCGAGCTTGCCCAACGATCGGCCAGTGCTGCAAAGGACATCAAGGCACTGATTGCCAAGTCAGGCGATTATGTCAAAAACGGTGTTGGCCTTGTCGGTGAGACGGGTGAGGCTCTCACCCACATCGTCGCGCAGGTGAAGGATATCAGCGTCAACGTGTTGTCAATCGTTGAGGCATCGCGTGAGCAGTCCACCGGTATCAAGGAAATCAATAACGCGGTTTCCCAAATGGATCAGGGCACGCAGCAGAACGCTGCCATGGTGGAAGAGTCGACGGCAGCCAGCCACTCGCTCGCCAGAGAGGCCGATTCGCTGTTTTCCCTTGTGGGCGCGTTCGAAACGGGTTCGCAGCGCAGCGCTCAAACGGCGGCCTCGGCACGTCCCGTCGTTCCTTCTGCGGCACCTCAGCGCTCTCCAGTCCGTAACCTCGTCAATCGCGTTGCGTCTTCCTTCAACGGGAACGCTGCGCTGAAGGCAAACAGCTGGGAAGAGTTCTGAAACTGCGCGATCAGCATCGCTGATGAAAGGCCCCGGCTGTCGTCCGGGGCTTTTTCCGTCACCACTAGAGGTACAAAAATCAGGCTCGGAATCTCGCAAAAATCACGATGCGCGTCTTCAAGAAGGCAAGGCGTTGTTTGTGCATCCAACAAGACGACGTAAGGCGCTCTGGGGGATAGCGAATTGAGGCCGGTCCGCATTTATTCGCTGCGGGGAGAATTTTCGATTCCCTTGCGGCCTCGAGACGTTAATGTGGAGCGGAACAGACGTCCGGTATTTGACGACTTTTTAGGAACAGTCGCTTGAGATGCGTATGTCAGATGGTGAGAAGGAAGCCGCAATGGGGATTAAGACTGCGGAAGAGCGCAGCCTGGACTACAGAAACGCGATGGCGCAGCTTGCCGGCGCAGTCAATATCGTCACGACGGATGGGCCTGCGGGCAGGGCGGGTTTTTCCGCCACCGCTGTCTGCAGCGTCTCCGACAATCCCCCGACCCTCCTTGTCTGCATCAATCGCAGCTCGTCCGCTCACAGGATGTTGTTTGAAAATGCCGTGGTCTGCGTCAACACGCTGTCTGCCGATCAGGAACATTTGAGCCGTCTCTTCGGCGGCAAGACCCCGAGCGACGAACGATTTGCAGGCGGTGAGTGGACTTCTCTTCAAACCGGCGCGCCGGTTCTGAAGGGCGCGCTTGCGTCCTTCGATTGTCGCGTCCGCGCCATCCACGATGGCAGCACGCACGACATCATCATTTGCGATGTCGTCGATACTGCCATTGGTGACGGCGAAGAGGCGTTGATCTACTTCAAGCGCGGGTATCGCTCGCTCTGATCCCGCGCAACGCGGCTCACCCTATGCTTTTGCCAAAGCGGGCGAAGCTTTCTTCCAGCACGGTCGTACCCGCACCGGGGCGCTGCGGCAGGTTGTAGATTCCGCCCTGAACATCTGCCGGCTCCTCGAAATGGTCCTTGATCCATGGGATATATTCGAGGATCGTCGAGGCGGGGTGCCAGTAGCTCAAGTGGACATGCACCTGGCTCATCTCGCCGGCATGCGGCACCACCGGCAGTCGGTGAGCAAGTGCCAAATCCGCCACCTGAATATATTCGGTAATACCGCCGAGGCGGGTTACGTCGGGCTGAACATAGGCAACCGCACCTGCCGCTATGAAGGAACGGAAGGCATCGACGGTGTAGAGCTGTTCACCGAGCGCGATCGGAATTGCGGTGTTACGAGCAAGTGTGGCATGACTGCCGACATCGTCATACCAGAGCGGTTCTTCAAACCAGTATAAGTCGAGATCGCGGGCAAGAGCACAAAAGCGCTGGCATGTAGGCAGATCCCATTTGCCGTTTCCATCAATGGCAATTCTCACCGAACCGCCCAGACGCGCGCGAACTGCCGTCAGCCTTTCGATATCTACATTCGGATCGTCGTGGCCGACCTTGATCTTTAGCCGGGTAAATCCATCCTGCTCCACAGCCTGTGCGGATCCTTCCAGAAGAGCGTCCTTTGAGAAAGACAGCCATCCAATGTCGGTATTATAGGCTTCGAGCTTGTCGGTGCGCGCGCCACCGAGATAGCTCCAGAGCGGTACACCTGCCTTCTTCGCCTTCAAATCCCAGAGTGCGACATCGACGGCGGCGAGCGCCAGATGGGTGATCCCGGCGCGACCGACCCATTGAAGCGATGGATAACGTGCAAGTTTGATCCACAGCCTTGAATGGTCGTCGGCATCCTCGCCGATCAGCAGCGGCGCGTAGCAATCACGAATGCAAGATGTGATCAGTCGATCCGATGCGAGGTGGGCATGCGTGCCTGTGAAGCCGTAGCCTTCCAGTCCGTCTGTTGTCATGATCTTGGCGCCAACGACGCCCCAATGGGTGATGGAATGGGTCGAGTCCGAAATGGAATCTGAGGTGAGTGGCAGGTGCAGAATGAACGGGTGGACAGATGCTATTTTCATGATGGATAACCCTCCTCCGGTTATCGGGTAGTATGTGTTTTGTCGAAATGCGCTGCCCTCAATCGCTCTCCAGCTTTTCGAGATACGGCAATTCGTCGGGTGATATGACTTCAGCGACAGCCTTGATGCGCATCATCGCGCGGCTTCTGGAAATTTGTAGGTGGCGCACCAGCCCGGCTTTGGCACCATCGATATCTCCTTCAAGAAGGCTATCGAAAATCGCCAGATGTTCGGGCAAGAAGGGTTCGCTATCGAAAAGCCCCATTGTCCAGTGATAGAGGAAATGATGTGCGACAAGCAGCGCCTGCGGCAGACTGATCGCGCGCATCAGCGACGTATTTCCACAGTAACCCAGAAGCTCGACATGGAGTTGCTGTTCCAGCGCGTCCAGCGTTTCGCCATCGATCTTGTCGACCGACTGGATAGTGTCCGCGACGTTCTTGCGCAGTGAAAGCAACAGCCCGTCGGGGAGATTTGCCGCTGCCTTTTCCAATGCGATCGGTTCGAGAAGCCAGCGCAGCTCATAAAGCTCGCCGATATGTTTGGCGGTCAGTGCCGGGGCATACCATCGCCCACTGTCATCCTTGCGGACGATGCCGCGTTCTTGCAGGCGAGCGACCACATCGCGTGCCACCGTCCGGCTGACGCCATAATGTTTAGCCAGAACCGCCTCGTTGATCCGCCAGTCGGCAAGCGATGTGCGCGACACGATTTCAATTTCGATATTATCGTAGATGAGTTCCCAGCTGGATCGCGCCTGAATGCGCGTCGTATCGGCAAGAATTGGGGAATCACCATCCGTTGCCCCCATTGCGACTGAGACTCGGCTTTTTGCCACGACATCATAGCCGCGGCTCTCCGATTTTCGCACAAGATGCAGTCGCTCAAGTTCTGCAAGCGCCTGGCGTGCGGGAGCGCGGCTAATACCAAAGCGATTGGCGACCATGGTTTCCGTCACGCGGGAGCCGTGCGATATGACGCCGTTGGCAATATCAGCTGCCAGAATCTCGCAGGCCCGCCGGTAAAGGCGAGGCGCAATGCCGGTCGTCACACGTTTCATTTGATTAATGCCATCCCTTAGCTTGTCCTGATCGACAGTCAGGATTTTGCCGTCACAGGGATTGCATGTCTCTTATTTGATGTCTAGTGTATGCATAAGACATTTTTAGAAAGGGAACCGCAATGCTGCAGGACGAGGCGCAGGCTCATGTTCCTTTGACGCTGCTCGACCAGTTTTGTAGGGCGGTCTTTGGCGCCTGTGGCGCCGATGTGGCGACTGCGGATGCCGCTACCCGCGCCATGATGCACGGTACGCGATACGGCGTGGACAGCCATGGCGTCCGTCTGCTTGATCATTATGTTACGGCCCTCCAGGGAGGACGCATCAACCGCGCTCCGCAGTTGAAGACGGCGACAAGTTTTGGTGCGGTGGAGACGCTGGATGCGGACGACGCGCACGGTGCGCTTGCCGCATACACTGCGATGAACCGCGCTATCGAGCTGTCGTCGAGGTTCGGGATTGGCGCTGTGGCCATTCGCAATACGTCGCACTTCGGTCCGGCTGGAGCCTATTCGTTAGAGGCGGCGCGGCGAGGGTTCATCGGAATAACGTTCTGCAATTCCGATAGCTTCGTTCGCCTGCACGATGGCGCCCAGCGCTTCCACGGCACCAATCCGATAGCAGTCGGGGTTCCGTCTGGCGGGTCTGATCCCTGGCTGCTCGACATGGCAACGAGTTCCATCCCCTATAACCGCGTGCTCCTGTACCGAAGCCTCGGCCAGCCTTTGCCGCGTGCGACAGCATCGGACGAAAAGGGTCTCGATACCAGAGATGCCGATGCCGCGGCGATGCTTGCGCCGCTCGGCGGCGAGTTCGGATTCAAAGGCGCAGCGCTTGCTGGCGTCGCGGAAATATTCAGTGCCGTTTTGACCGGCATGAAACTGAGTTTCGATATCGCGTCCATGGGAGGACCGGATTTCTCCACGCCGCGCGGCATGGGAGCTTTCGTTCTGGCGCTGAAGCCCGAGGCATTTCTGGAGCGAGCCATCTTCGATGATGCGATGAAGCGTTACGTCGATACGTTGCGGGGATCGGCTGCCCGCGATGGTGCGCGTGTCATGGTGCCGGGAGATCGTGAATGGCAGGTGGCAGCGCAAAGAGTTCGTGAAGGCGTTGCTCTCGATCCTGCGACCCGCAAGTCCTTCGCTGAGTTGTCCAATCGCTTTGGTGTCGAGTGGCCCTTTGCCTAAGGCGGCATGTTCGGACGGCTTCGGGCAAAGCTTTGCCTGTTGACTTTTGTCACGGTTCCGCCTTAATGAAGATGATTGGTAAGACCACTTGACCAATATTGATCCTTGGGGGAGGAGACAGCATGTTTGTGGCGCTGGAGCCGCGTCGCCTCTACAGGCAGGTGGCAGATCAGATCAGGACATTGATCGAGACGGGTGAAATTTCCGAGGGCGCCAAGCTTCCTGCAGAGCGCGATCTCGCCGAACGCTTTTCCGTTTCGCGACCCACCGTTCGAGAGGCGCTGATCGTTCTCGAGGTGGAGGGCTATATTCAGATCAGAATGGGGTCCGGGGTCTATGTCAGCCAGCGCCCGAAATCGACTTCAGCTCTTCCAGCGGATGAAGGCGATGGTCCTTTCGAGATCCTTCAGGCACGCAGCATCATCGAAGGCGCTATCGCCGAAGAGGCGGCGAGGCAGGCGACGCCATCGCACGTCGCGCTTCTCGACGACAATCTTAAGCGCATGGAAGATGCCATTGGCGATGCCGTAAAGATGCTGGTCAATGACCGGGCATTTCATCTCGCCATTGCCGACATCATCGGGAATGGAACACTGCATCGCTTCACCGGCCACATTTTCGATCGAAGAATGACGCCCTATTTTGAGCGTCTTGCCAGCCATTTCGAGGGGCCGCGCACATGGCGTCTGGCGCTCGAAGAGCATGTTGTGATCCGCGATGCTATTGCAGCCAATGATCCGGACGCTGCCAAGGCTGCAATGCAGCGCCATCTCAGCCAATCGCAAAAAAGATTTTCTCAAAGCTTCGGAGAGGAGGCTTGAGGGAGGGACGATGCCGCTTGGTTTATCCGCGCGGTAGAGAATGAGACATCTGACACTGTTTCGGGAGGAGACAAGAAATGACGTTCAGATTGAAAACCTTGCTGGGTGCCACAGCGATCATCATGGCTTCCGCACTATCTGCGCAGGCGCAGACCGTGCTGAAATGGGCTCACGTCTATGAAACGACGGAGCCATTCCACACCGAGTCTGTCTGGGCTGCCAAGGAAATCGAAAAGCGCACCGAAGGTCGTTACAAAATCGATGTGTTCCCAGCTTCTCAGCTCGGCAAGGAGGCCGATATCAACCAGGGCCTGAAACTCGGCACGGTCGATATCATCATTTCCGGCTCTAGCTTTGCCGCACGCGATTCCAAGCCGATCGGCGTGACCTATTTCCCTTACATTTTCCGCAATCCAGAACACCTGATCGCATACACCAAGAGCGACGTCTTCAAGCGCCTGGCCAAGGGCTATGAGGACAAGACTGGCAACGTGATTGCGGCGGTCAGCTATTACGGAACGCGTCACACGACATCCAACAAGCCTATCGAAAAGTGCAGCGACCTGAACGGGGTTAAGATGCGCGTTCCCGACGTGCCTGCCTATCTCGCCATGCCACGCGCATGCGGCGCCAACACCACGCCAATTGCTTTCGCCGAGGTCTACCTCGCGCTGCAGAACGGCACCGTCGATGCGCAGGAAAACCCGCTGACGACCATCGAGGCGAAGAAGTTCTTTGAAGTGCAGAAGAACATCGTTCTGACCGGCCACATTGTTGACCACCTCAACACGGTCATCTCCAAGTCGCGCTGGGCAAGTCTCTCTGACGAAGACAAGAAAATCTTCGTCGACGTGATGCAGGAAGCCGCCACCAAGACGACGAAAATCATCGAGGAAAGGGAAGTGGCGCTTGTTGACGACTTCAAGAAGCGTGGCTTGACCGTGACGGAAGTCGACAAGGCCGACTTCGAAAAGAACGTGCTCGACAAGGTGAAGTTCGAAGACTTCGGATACAACAAGGCCGATTGGGAAGCGATCCGCGCCATCCAGTAAATCGCGCATGGCGCGGGGCTTGCTCCGCGCCATCCTTCTCGTTTTCAGCACCGGCAGATGAGCGCATCTTGAACCTGCTGCTTGCGCCGATGCTCCAACCGGATCATTTCAATGACGCAGGAAATTCATACTCAGGTCACGCCCGAGGAACTTGCCCATACGTTCGACGAGGCCCCGCCGGATGCCGACCTTTCCGTTTACGCCTTTGAAGACTGGCTGACGCTCGCCCTTTTCTGGATGATGACGGGTTGCGTGTTCCTCCAGTTCTTCACGCGCTATGTTCTCAACGACAGCTACGCGTGGACGGAAGAAATCGCCGTCAACTGCCTGATCGGCGTCGTCTTCCTCGGCTCGGTCATGTGCGTTCGCATGTCGCGCCACATCCAGGTCGACGTGCTTTATCACTATCTGCCGCCAAATCTGACGCGCATCATGGCGATCCTAGTCGATGTCATCCGCATCGGTTTTTTCGCCTACGGCTCTTGGCTGATGTGGCGTTATCTGGAGATCGTAGCGGACGAGGAAATGGTCACCGTGGCGCTGCCACGCAACATTGTCTTTTACACCGTCTTCGGCGCATTCGTGCTGATGTTCCTGCGCTCGGTCCAGGTTTTCGTGGCCAATCAGCGTCGCGGCTACTCCGTTCTGGAGCGGCCGGAAGAATTCCAGACGAGCGAGGAGATTTGAGATGCTGCTGCTGATCGGTTCTTTCCTCGTTTTGATGGTCGTCGGCCTTCCTGTCGCCATCTCCATGGCAGTGTCGTCACTGCTCTATATTGTCTCTTACAATGTCGCGCCGGATATCATCGCAGCCCAACGCATGATCGCGGGCGTCGAAAGCTTTCCGCTTCTTGCGGTGCCCTTCTTCATTCTGGCTGGCAACCTGATGAACTCGGCTGGTGTTACGGGCCGCATCTATTCCTTTGCCGTGGCGCTTGTCGGCTGGATGAAGGGTGGTCTCGCTCAGGTCAACATCATTGGCTCGGTGATCTTCTCCGGCATGTCCGGCACAGCCCTGGCAGACGCAGCCGGCATCGGCACAATCGAAATCAAGGCCATGAAGGATCACGGCTACCCGGTTGAAGCTGCGGTCGGGGTCACCGCCGCTTCGGCAACGCTTGGTCCTATCTTTCCGCCATCCTTGCCTTTTGTCATCTATGGGATGATGGCCAACGTCTCGATCGGTGCGCTGTTCATGGCGGGTATCGTTCCAGGCGTCGTCATGACGCTGTTGATGATGATCACGGTTGCTGTCTTCGCCTATGTCAAACAGTGGGGGTCGGACACGCCCTTTAGCCTGCGCACGATCTTCGGCGCGTCTTTCGAAGTCTTCGTCGTCATGCTGGTTCCGGCCAGTATCTATGTCATGACGATGTTTGGTCTGTCGCTGAACCTCGCCATTCTGATTGCTCTCGTGGTGCTGGTCTTCTGCGACTGGTACTTCGATTTCTCCGCGGTGATGGCGCTGATGACGCCTGTCATTCTGATCGGTGGCATGACGATGGGCTGGTTCACGCCCACGGAAGCGGCAGTTGCTGCGGTTCTATGGTCGCTCTTCCTCGGTCTCGTTCGTTACCGCACGATGACCCTCAAGACACTGGCGAAAGCAACCTTCGACACGATCGAAACCACGGCATCGGTTCTGTTCATCGTGGCGGCAGCTTCGGTGTTCGCATGGCTTCTGACTGTCAGTCAGGCAGCGCAGGTTCTGTCGTCGGCAATTCTGACGCTGACGGACAGCAAGTGGATTTTCCTCGTGCTGGTCAACCTACTGATGCTGTTTGTCGGCTGCTTCCTGGATACGATTGCCGCTATCACCATTCTGGTGCCGATCCTGTTGCCGCTGGTCTTGCAGTTCCACATCGATCCGGTGCATTTCGGGATCATCATGACGCTGAACCTTATGATCGGCCTGCTTCATCCGCCGCTTGGCATGGTGCTCTTCGTTCTCTCACGCGTTGCGAAGCTCTCGGTGGAGCGAACGACCATAGCAATTCTGCCGTGGCTGGTTCCGCTTTTTGTGGCGCTGATACTGATCACCTTCATTCCGGCGATCACACTTTGGTTGCCGCAGGAAATGGGGCTGATCCGATAGGTCACACTCTTCGGTCCGCGCGGCACTTGCCGCGCGGGCCTCGTCTAACACCACAAAGAAAGTCGACTGGAAATGCTGACACGCGTGGCGCGTCTTTACGGCAAAAGAGACCTCAAGGTCGAAACGCAGGACTACTCGCAGCCAGGGAAAGGCGAAGTCCTTCTCCGCATGGCATCCGGCGGTATCTGTGGATCGGACCTCCATTATTATCAGGATGGCGGTTTTGGGCCGGTACAGGTGCGCGAGCCGATCATTTCCGGACATGAAGCTTCGGGCTATGTCGAGCAACTCGGTGCCGGTGTCAGTCATCTTGCGATCGGCGCGCTGGTCGCGGTCAATCCATCGCAGCCCTGCGGTGCTTGCGATTATTGCCTCAAGGGTATGCCTATTCATTGCCTCGACATGCGTTTCATGGGAAGCGCCATGCGGCTGCCGCACGAACAGGGCATGTTTCGCGACCATCTTGTCGTACCCGCCAAACAGTGCTTCGCCTTTACCGAAGGCGTAACCCCGCATGAGGCAGCTTGCGCCGAACCGCTTGCCGTTTGCCTGCACGCCGTCGCTCAGGCCGGTGATCTTTCCGGCAAGCGCGTGCTCGTCACCGGAGCAGGGCCGATCGGGCTCTTGACGGTTGCCGCCGCAAGACATGCCGGCGCGGCCGAGATCATTGTGACGGATCTTACGGACGCGGCGGTCGCCCGCGCACCCGCTATGGGCGCAACAGGAACGATCAACGTCGCAACAAACCCGCAGGCGCTTGCGCCTTATCAGGAGAACAAGGGAAGCTTCGACGTCGTTTTCGATTGTTCGGCGGCAGCACCTGCGCTTCGCTCAGCCTTCAGCGCCATCAAGCCGCGCGGCACGCTGGTACAGGTCGGGGTCACGGGAGACATCGCGATCCCGCTCAACCTCTTGGTAGGCAAGGAGATCGTCTGGCGTGGATCACAACGTTTCCACGCGGAATTTGCCGAGGCCGTCTCGCTGATCTCCTCTCGCGCCATCGATGTGCGGCCGATCATTTCGCATCATTTTCCGCTTGAACGGGCGGTCGAGGCCTTTGAACAGGCCGGTGACCGCCAGGTGGCCTGCAAGGTGCAGATCACCTTCAGCGACCAGCACTAAATTCAGAGGATAATATCATGAGACATACATGGCGCTGGTTCGGACCAGTGGACAGGGTAACGGTTCAGGATGCCGCACAGGCCGGTGCTGTCGGCATTGTCAGCGCGTTGCACCACATTCCGACCGGCGACGTCTGGCCCGTCGAGGAAATCGAGAAGCGTCATGCCGAAATCAAGGCGGGCGGACTTTACTGGGACGTGGTGGAAAGTGTGTGGATGTCGGAAGACATCAAGACACAGACCGGCGACTGGAAGCAGCATATTACCAACTGGCAGGAAACACTTCGCCGGCTCTCCGCCAGCGGTATTCGCACGGTCTGCTATAACTTCATGCCGGTGCTGGATTGGACCCGGACGGATCTCAGATGGGAGACCCGTCATGGTGCCAAGGCAATGCGCTTTGACCTGACCGATTTTGCCGCCTTCGATGTCCATATTCTCAAGCGCCCGAATGCCACTGCCGATTATCCTGATTGGCTGGTGGACGAGGCAGCACGCCGCTTCGCGGGGATGGCGGACGCGAAGATTACCGCGCTTGGCAGAAATATCGGCGCAGGGCTTCCCGGCTCAGCCGACGGATACACGCTCGATCAACTTCTGGAAAAGCTGCGCAGCTATCACGGGATCGACCGGGCAAGGTTGCAGCAAAACCTCGTCGATTTCCTTTCCGAGGTCGTGCCGGTGGCCGAAGATGTCGGCATCAATCTTTGCGCTCATGGCGATGATCCGCCATGGCCGCTGCTCGGTCTGCCGCGCATCCTTTCGACGCAAGACGATTACGCGCATATGCTGAAGGCGGTCGATAGCCGTGCGAATGGTGTTACACTCTGCACCGGCTCATTGGGGGCGCGACAGGATAACGATCTTCCTTTCATCGCCAAGCGCTTTGCCGATCGCATCCACTTTGTTCATCTGCGCAATGTCAAGCGTGATACGGACACTGTGCCGTGCTCCTTCTTCGAGGACGAGCATCTGGAAGGTGGCACGGATATGGTTGCCGTCATCGCTGCCCTTCTCGCCGAAGAGAAGCGTCGCCTCGATGCCGGTCTTTCCGACCATCAAATCCCCATGCGACCGGATCACGGACAGGAAATTCTGGATGACGCGACCCGTGGCGCACAGCCCGGTTATCCGGCTATCGGCCGTCTTAAGGGCCTTGCAGAGCTGCGCGGCATCGAGCGTACTCTTTCTCATCCCATTCACGGAATTATTTGATCATGAGCAGATTGTCTTCTTCAACGATAATGCCTGACGGTGTTGCTTTGCCTTCCTACGACAGAGCAGATTTGCAGCCCGGCATCATACACATGGGTCTTGGCGCCTTTCACCGCGCCCACCAGGCCGTCTATACACAACGCGCTCTGTCAGAGCAGTTCGGCCCCTGGGGCATCGTTGCCGTCAACCTTCGTTCACCCGATCCGGTGGAGGCGCTTGCCGAACAGGATGGTCTCTACTCCGTCATCGTGCGCAATGCCAAGGGCGATACGGCGGAAGTCATCGGTGCGACGGTGGATTGGCTTTGTGCTGCAGAACGCGGCGCGGATGTGCTCGGTTATCTCGCCAGCGAAACCATTAAAATCGTTACCCTGACGGTCAGTGAGAAGGCCTACGGTCTTGATCCTGTGTCAGGGGGCCTTGATCTGAAACATCCATCCATTGCCGCCGATCTAACCAATCCTCATGAACCGATCGGTGCGATCGGTTTCCTCGTCGAAGGTCTCGCCAAGCGCCGCGAAAAGGGGATCGCTCCTTACACTGTGCTTTGCTGTGATAACCTGCCCTCCAACGGCCATGTGGTTCGTCGCCTCGTGCTGGAAATGGCAGAGCGACGCGACCCGGAACTGGCGCGTTGGATTGCTGAGAACGGTGCGTTCCCCTGCAGCATGGTCGATCGTATCGTGCCTGCGGCGACGGGCGAGAGCCGTGCGCGTGCGCAAGCTCTTCTCGGTGTTGAAGACAAGCTTTCGATCGAGACCGAGCCATTCATGCAATGGGTCATCGAAGAGAATTTCGTTTCAGGTCGCCCCGCCTGGGAGGCGGGCGGCGCCGTCTTCGCAAAGGCCGTCGAGCCCTATGAGAAGATGAAGCTTCGTCTTCTCAACGGCCCGCACACCATGATTGCTCATCTCGGCATCCTGAATGATCTGGAGTTCGTGCGTGACGTGATGGCCGTTCCTGAATTCGTCGAGAAGGTCAGACGGCACATGCAGGCAGCGGTCAAGACGCTTGATCCAGTGCCGGGCATCGATCTTCCGGCCTATATGGACGAGCTTCTCGAGCGTTTCGCCAATCCGACCATTGCGCACAAGAATGTCCAGATTGCCATGGACACCAGCCAGAAGCTGCCACAGCGCGCTCTCGCAGCAACGGTGGAGACGCTGGAGGCGGGCCGTGATGCGGCAGAATTTGCCTATGTGATCGCACTCTGGATTGCTTCGATCCACAAGCGTGGAACTCTCGACGATCCGCGTCGCGAGGAAATCCTTGCCGCTGCCCGCGCCGTCGATCCGAGCGATCCCTCGGCCTCCTTCTTCGCTATCGACGGACTGTTTCCGCCGGCATTGGTCCAGAACAGAGCCTGGCGCGATCGCGTCAACGCAGAACTGAAGGACCTCAAGGCCTAAGTTTCCAAATTTTCCTCAATAAAAAACCCGGCGGTCGTCTCGCCGGGTTTTCTTTTGGGTGTGAGAGGGATGCTCAATCCATCTTATGGATGTCGCGATCCTTTGTTTCCGGCAGGAAGAGCAGGCCGATCACGAGCGTGATGCCGGCAAAGACGATCGGGTACCAGAGACCATAGTAGATATCGCCCTTGGCCGCACTCATCGCAAAAGCCGTTGCCGGGAGAAGACCGCCGAACCAGCCGTTACCGATATGGTAGGGCAGGGACATGCCAGAGTAGCGGATGCGGGTGGGGAAGAGTTCGACCAGCAAAGCTGCAATCGGGCCGTAGACCATCGTCACATAGATGACGAGGACGGTCAGGACCGCGATAATCACTACCCAGTTCACCGCAGCTGGATCGGCAACCATGGTGAATGCGCCGCCGCCTGGCACCGTATAGACGGCCATCTCGGTTGCACCATTGGCTTCAGCCGCTGTCAGCAGCTTGTCGGCAACCAGCTTGTCGACTGGAACGGTTTTGGCAGGTGTGGCGCGCACTGCATCTGCGTTGAGCGCCAGTTCCGGATTTGCAGCGACGAATGCATCGAGCTTTGCTGCAGGAACTTGAGCGGCACCACGGACCAGCGGATAACCGCCGTCATGCAGAGCAATGTTGATCTGCTTCTGGAAAGCGCGATCCTTCGCGGCTGCATCGGCACCTGCGGAGACGGCATCATAGCTGGTGACAGTAGCGTCAGCGATTTTCACCACTGCTGGCTGTCCGGCTGGACCTTCGACCACATCATAAGGCACTGAGTTGCGGGTGAGGAACGCGGTCGCGATATCGCAGGATGTCGTAAACTTCGCCGTACCCGTGGGGTTGAACTGGAATTTGCAGTCACCGGGTGCTGCGGTCACCGTTGCGCGAACCGACGCTTGGGCCTGTGCAAGCGCAGGGTTGCCTGCCCAAGTCAGCGCTTTAAACAGCGGGAAATAGGTAAGCATCGCCAGAACGAGGCCCGCCATGATGATCGGTTTGCGACCGACCTTGTCGGAAAGCCAACCGAAGAGAACGAAGAAGCCGGTGCCGAGTAGCAGGGCGCAGGCGACCATGATGTTTGCCGATTGGCCATCAACCTTCAGAATGCTCTGGAGGAAGAAGAGCGCGTAGAACTGACCCGTGTACCACACAACTGCCTGGCCAACGACAGCGCCGAGGAGCGCAATGATTGCGATCTTGGCGTTCTTCCACTGGCCGAAGGCTTCGCTGAGCGGCGCCTTGGAGGTCTTGCCTTCTGCCTTCATCTTCTTGAAGGCGGGAGATTCGTTCATTTTCAGACGAATCCAGACCGAGACACCAAGAAGGATAACGGACAGCATGAAGGGAATGCGCCAGCCCCAGGCAGCAAAGGCTTCCTTGCCGACGCTAAACTGAACACCGAGAATGACGACCAGCGACAGAAAAAGTCCGAGCGTCGCCGTGGTCTGAATCCACGACGTATAATAGCCGCGACGGCCATTCGGTGCATGCTCAGCCACATAGGTGGCCGCCCCGCCATACTCGCCACCGAGTGCCAGACCCTGAAGCATGCGCAGGAGGATAAGGATGATGGGAGCCGCAATGCCGATCTGCGCGGCACCTGGCAGAATGCCGACCACGAAGGTCGAGAAACCCATGATCAGAATGGTCACGAGGAAGGTGTATTTACGTCCGACGATATCGCCAAGACGGCCAAAGACCAGAGCGCCGAATGGTCGAACGAGGAAGCCTGCCGCAAAGGCCAGGAGCGCGAAGATGTTGCGCGTCGTTTCGGGATACTGGCTGAAAAAGTTCGCGCCGATATAGATGGCGAGCGAGCCATAAAGATAAAAGTCGTACCACTCGAAAACCGTGCCGAGAGAAGAGGCGAAAATGACCTTCTTCTCCTCCGCTGTCATGGGGCGCGCTTTTTCTGCGCCCGTCGCTGCTACATGTGCCATTGTCTGTCCTCCACAGAAATCAAGAAGACGCATCGCACCAGTTCGACTCCCCTCGAACTTCCCTTTTGGGGCGCGATGCACCTGACTGCAAAGTGACAGAAATTTAACGAAAGGAAGAGCGATCCTTTCGACTTATGACTTTAGTCTAAGAAGCGCCTCTTCTTTGACGAGCACAGGTCCTCAAATGACAGACATCGCGAAAAAATGCCGGCCCCTTTGCAGGAGCCGGCGGACTTTGCCGGGGTTCTCTCCCGGGTTGACGCGAAGGCCTGAAAAATTCCTAAGCCCATTCACCTTTGCGCATGACTGGCACGACGGAGCCATCCGGTTTGATGCCGTCGATATCGACCTTGTCGGAGCCGATCATCCAGTCGATATGGATGAGGCTCGAATTGCCGCCCTGAGACTTGATCTGATCCTGGCTGAGCGAGGCGCCATCGATAAAGCACTTGGAGTAGCACTGGCCGAGCGCGATATGGCAGGAGGCGTTTTCGTCGAAGAGTGTGTTGTAGAAGAGGATGCCGCTTGCCGAGATCGGCGAGGAATGCGGCACAAGCGCCACTTCGCCGAGACGGCGCGCGCCCTCGTCGGTATCGAGCACCTTGTTCAGGACGGATTCACCCTTCGAAGCCTTGGCCTCGACGATGCGGCCCGCCTCAAACTTCACCTGTATGTCGTCGATCAGCGTGCCCTGGTGCGACAAGGGCTTGGTGCTGGAGACATAGCCATCGACACGCAGGGCATGCGGAGTGGTGAAGACTTCCTCGGTGGGGATATTCGGATTGCAGGTCACGCCATTCTTTGCCATCGACGCACCGCCGTGCCATTCATGGCCGTCGGCCAGACCGATTGTAACGTCGGTGCCTGGACCTTTGAAGTGTAGCGACGCGAAGCGCTCGCCATTCAACCACTTGGACCGCTTGGCAAGATTAGCATTGTGCTCTGCCCAGGCAGCCACCGGATCGGCGACATCGACACGCGAGGCGGCGAAGATCGCGTCGGCCAGCTTGCGGACTGCCTCTTCCTCTCTCACACCGGGGAAAACCTGTTTTGCCCAGGATGGGTTTGGATAGGAGATGATATTCCAGTTGATATCGAAGTTGGAAATCTTCTCAAGCGCTGGTTTGTAGGCCGTGGAGTTGGCTTTGTTGGCACGTGCCACTTTTGACGGATCTTGCTCGGACAGCAGCATGGGGTTGTCCCCGGAAATGGCCAGTCGTGCTGCGCCATTCGCGTATGCCTTGGCCATGCCTTCATAAAGCCAGCTGGACGCCTTGTCGAAATTGGCGTCGCTTGCATGGCGGTAACGCGCCAGCGTCGTCTCTTCATCGGAATAGAAGGTCGTCACCAGACCGCTGCCTGCCATGTAGGCGTGCTTGGTCAACTGGCGCACCAGCGGCAAGGCCGCAAGCGGCGCCGTGATCACCAGATCCTGATCCTTCTGAAGCTGAAGTCCGACCTTGACGGCGACTTCGGCCAGTTTTTCGAGTTTAACGGGATCGATAGGGGAAACGCTCATGATCTGCCTTCACATGTCTGCTTGAACGGGTGGACAATAGACCATCCATCGGGAAAGCCAACCACCTTCCGGCTGGCGTGGCTCACTCGGCGATGAGCGGCACAGCTGAGGCCTTTAAAGCTGTCAGCGCATCTTTTGGCGAAAGGCGGATTTGAAGTCCGCGTTGCCCGCCATTCATGTAAACATAGGCGTGGTCCATGGACTGGACCTCGATGGCTGTTGGCACCAGCTTTTTCTGCCCGAAAGGACTGATGCCGCCGACATGGAAGCCCGTCGCTCGCTCGGCATCGGCAGGCTTCATCATATTGGCGGATTTGCCGCCAAAGGCTGCCGCCAGCTTCTTCATGCTGACTTCGCGGTCCGACGGTACGACGACGCACACAGCTCTGCCATCCACTTCGGCCATCAGTGTCTTCAACACCAGATGCGGCGGCTCGCCAATGGATTCGGCTGCCTGAAGACCGATACGCTCGGCATTGGGGTCGTATTCGTAGGATACGGTGGTGAAAGCCACGCCCGCTTTCGTCAGCATCTGGGTTGCACGCGTTGTCTTGGACATGGATTACTGGCCGAAGAGGTTGGCATAGATGTCGGGCTTGAAACCGACGACGATCTTATCCTCTGCTTCCAGCACCGGCCGCTTGATCATCGAAGGCTGTTGCAACATCAGCGCTATGGCCTTTTCACGTGTCAGGTCAGCTTTCTGTTCGTCATCGAGCTTCTTGAAAGTCGTGCCAGCGCGGTTCAGCACCGTCTCCCATCCCGCCGCATCGCACCATGCCTCCAGATGCTCGCGATCGATGCCCTTCACCTTGTAATCGTGAAATGCAGTTTCGATACCGTTCTCGTCCAGCCAACTACGCGCCTTCTTCATCGTGTCGCAGTTCTTGATGCCGTAAATCGCGGTCGCCATGGTGTCCGTCTCCGTTGTGATGTCTGACTTAACAAAAATTGGAGAGTAGGCAAAGCATCGTGTCTTGGCGCGCTGTGCCATCCTTTAGGACCCAAAACGGACGTTCTAACGTCTTGAACTTACGCATCACGCTCTGCGAAAATTGATTCCGATTTTCGGGCCATTGATGTAGCCATGCAAATTTGCTTCGGCTGACATCCAAAGGAGTTCGAGCTCCGTCGCATGGCTCCCTCTCTATATCATGAGTTGTAGATCCGCGTGGTTTTGCCCATATTCTGGGCAGTTCAAAAGGAGAAAGAAATGCGTTCGGTTGCAAAGACATCGCGTAAGTTTTTCAGTGAAACCCTTGCCGTTTTCGGCGCCGCCGTTTCGGTCTCCGCCGCTGTGCGTGCCCACCGCAAGCCTGCCGGTTCCGATCTCGATGCGCTTGGTATCGATCCCAAGGCTTTCGATAAGGTTCAGCTGTAACAGCTGGCTGCGCGCATCGCTGGTCTGCGCAAAGTGTAATGTCAAAGAGCCGGGCGCTGTTGCAGCGCCCGGCTTTTGCTTGTGACCGTTGTCGCGGGCAATTATCTCCGCTGATAGAGTGGCTCAGCCATAATATTCTGGAGCTTTCTTGAAAGTCGACCAAGCGTCGGGATCATGTCCTGTCACCACGATCGCATCTGCCTTCTCTGCAATGGTTCTGAGCTTTTGCACGGAGCGCACTGTATCCACCGTGGAAGCGAGGAAGCCTGGCAGCGCCTTTTCTTCCCAGTGATCCAGTGTGTAGGCGGCGTCGATGGTGAGCAGTAGCGGCTTGCTGTCCGGCACTCGCACCAGGAAGGACTGGTGGCCCGGCGCGTGACCAGGAGTGAAGATCGTCGTCAGAGTGCCATCGCCGTAGATGTCATAAAGATCGTCGTCCGCTCCGTTGAGGAACTGCCATTTCAAGCCCGGCTTGTCGAAATCCTTGCGGATGTAACCGCCTGCCGCAAACCAGTCCGGCGTAAAGGCGTACTCATATTCCCGGCGCTGGACGATGTGGGTCGCATTCGGGAAACGTCCGATGGCGCCGGTGTGGTCGAGATGCAAGTGGGACTGGACCACGTATTTGACATCCGCGGGGTCAAAGCCAAGCGCCTTGATCTGGTCGACGCAGCCCTGATCCTTATCCAGAACCGGCCAGTAGACATCGCAGACGCCACCCCAATGGCCGCGTGGATCGGTGGCTACCTCAATTGCATTGCCGCCGTCGATGACGGTATGCCCGTCCGGGTGGGTAATCAGGAAGAATGGAACGGGGATTTCGTAATCTGCGCCGTCTCCCTGGTTCATCTTGATGTTGTGGACCTTGCATTTCAAGGTTCCGGATTGAAGCATATAGAGCCTGATATCAGTCATAAAGGTTTCCTCCCTGACAATAGATTTCTGGATGGGTTCGGTAGTCAGAATGCTTCCCGATAAAGCGCCAGCGCATCCTCTTCGCGGACCTCGACGGGGTTGTTGACGAGTAGACGCGTCTGCTTCATTGCGTCGGACGCCAGCATCGCGAGGCTGTTGTCGGTCACGCCTACATCGCGCAGGCGCCGAGGCGCCCCGCTCCCATCCATCAGCTTTTCCATGTGCTGAACGAAGGCTGTCGAGCGCGTGGCGGCGTCACCGGTTCCCGGAACCTTCAAGACGTCGGCGAGCTCGGCGTAAAGCGGCGCGGCAGCGGCGGCGTTGAAACGGAGGATCGGGCCGAGCATCAGCGCGTTGGAAAGCCCGTGCGGAATGTGGTAATGGCCTCCGAGCGGGTAGGCGAGGGCATGCACTGCCGCAACCGGCGAGTTGGCAAAGGCTTGGCCTGCCAGCGTGGCTCCCAGAAGCATGGCCTCTCGCGCCTGCCGGTTCGTCCCATCCTTACAGGCGGCCACCAGATTGTCTCCGAGAAGACGCAAGGCTTCGCGTGCCAGGCAGTCGGAGAGCGGGTTCTTCTTGTGTTTGCTGGTATAGGCTTCGATCGCGTGAACCATCGCATCGATCCCGGTTGCGGCGGTGTGTACCTGCGGCAGGCCGACAGTCAACTCAGCGTCGAGGAGCACGAAGTCCGCATAAAGCTGGGGCGAAACGACGCCCATTTTCGTGGTTTCGCCGGTCGTGATGATCGAGATGTTGGTGACTTCCGAGCCCGTGCCGGCAGTCGTCGGGATCAGCACCAAAGGTGCGCGCGATCCCTTGACGTTGCCTATGCCGTACATCTCGGCAAGCGACTGATCCGAGACGAGGAGCACGGCCACGAGCTTTGCGATGTCGAGCGACGATCCGCCGCCCAGACCGATCACGATATCCGCACCAAAGGCTTTTGCGGATGTGACGCATTCAGCCACTACATGTTCCGGCGGATCGGCGACCACCTTGTCGAATATCTCGACGGAAAAGCCGCTGGAAGACAGCGTGTCGGCGATCGGTTGAATAAGCCCTGCTTTCACGAGGCCGCTGTCGGTAATCAGGAGCGCCTTGCGCTGCGCGAACCGGACAGCCAGTATTTCACCAAGCTTTGCAGCTCCGCCCCACGCGATTTGCATGGAGGGAACGGTTCGAAACTCGAAGGGATTGATCGTCATAGTGTCCTCCCGATCATGTCTCAGCTGAGAGCCGAGCAGAGATATTTGATTTCAAGATATTCATCGATGCCGAAGTGGGAGCCCTCGCGGCCAAGACCGGATTGCTTGACGCCACCGAATGGGGCAACCTCATTGGAGATCATGCCGGTGTTGTGGCCAACCATTCCATATTCCAGAGCCTCCGCGACGCGCCACGTACGGCTGAAGTTCTCGGTGTAAAAATAAGCAGCCAAGCCGAACTCTGTGTCGTTGGCCATGGCAATCACCTCGTCTTCCGTCTCGAAACGAAAGAGAGGGGCGACGGGCCCAAAGGTTTCCTCGCGCGCCACCTTCATCGTCTGTGTCGCACCGGTAATGACAGTCGGCTCGAAAAAGGTACCGCCAAGTGCGTGTCGTCCACCGCCGGTAAGGATGCTGGCGCCTTTCGCCACAGCGTCGGCGACGTGCTCCTCGACCTTCTTGACGGCGTCCTCATCGATCAATGGACCGATGGTGACGCCCTCCTCGACGCCGGCTCCGACCTTCATCGCCTTCACCTTCGCGGCAAGTTTCTCCGCAAAGGCATCAAAAATTCCAGCCTGAACGTAAATTCGATTGCTGCAGACACATGTCTGTCCGGCATTGCGATACTTCGATGCGACAGCGCCCTCGACTGCGGCGTCGATATTGGCATCGTCAAAGACGATGAAGGGTGCATTGCCGCCGAGTTCAAGCGAAAGCTTTTTTATTGTCGGGGCTGATTGCGCCATCAGCACGCGCCCGACTTCTGTCGACCCGGTGAAGGAAATCTTGCGCACCGTGTCACTCTCGGTGAACACCTTGCCGATCTCCCGTGCCTTGCCGGTCACCACCTGCAGCACGCCAGCGGGAATGCCAGCCTCTTCGGCAAGCACGCCGAGAGCGAGCGCTGTAAGCGGTGTTTGCTCGGCAGGTTTGACGATCATCGTGCAGCCTGCGGCAAGTGCCGGCCCGGCCTTGCGAGTGATCATCGCAGCCGGGAAATTCCACGGCGTGATGGCTGCGCAGACACCGATCGGCTGCTTGAGAATGGTGATGCGTTTGTCGGTCGTCGGTGCGGGGATAGTGTCGCCATAGACCCGCTTCGCCTCCTCGGAAAACCACTCCACGAAGGAAGCAGCATAGAGCGCTTCGCCCTTGGCTTCGGCGAGCGGCTTACCCTGTTCTGCCGTCATCAACGCTGCGAGATCGTCGGCATGTGCGACCATCAGCTCGAACCAGCGTCTCAAGACAGACGCGCGCTCCTTTGCAGAACGGCTTCGCCAGCCGACGAAGGCTTTCTCCGCTGCTTCGACCGCATGCTCCACCTGAATTGGCGTCAGGGAGGGGACTTCAGCGATAACCTCACCGGTTGCCGGATTTTCAACCTTGATCGTTTCAGAACTATCCGATTGAATCCACTTTCCGTTGATCAGACATGCATCTGTAAGAAGGCGAGGATTCCTCAACTTGAGCACCGTACGATCTCCTGTTAAGTTCAGCTAATTGAACCGCGATCCATGTATTGAACTATGCCGACTGCCGCCGACCCTGTCAAGGAGATGATATGCAAAATGACGAGCCCGACTCATCGTCCACTCAAACCGTGCCGGCGCTACGTCGAGCGGTCGCAATTCTCGATATTCTCGCATCGGGTAAAAATCTGACAGCTGCTGAAATTGCGCGAACTCTCAGCCTTCCGAAGAGCACGGCACATGGGCTGCTGGCGGTGATGGGCGAGTTGGACCTTGTAGGCAAGTCGCCCGATGGCACGTTGAAGATCGGGCCTCACCCGCTTCGATGGGCCAACGCCTTTCTGTCGCAGCTCGATATCGTCACCACATTTCAGGAGGTGCTTGCGCGGGACCGTGAGCTCGACCCTTACACCGTAACGCTCACGGTTCGCGAGGGAGCGGAAGTGGTGTATGTCGGCTGTCGCAATTCGGATCAGCCGCTGGGGCAGACCTTCCGTATCGGCATGAGATTGCCAGCGCCGTTTACGGCAACGGGCAAGATACTTCTATCGGATCTCAAGCCTGCTGAACTCGATCGTCTGCTGACCGATTTTCCCAAGCCGCTGACACCGCGCAGTGTAGGCAGCGTTGAGGAGCTTAAGCGTGAGCTTGAGGTCACACGAAAACGAGGCTTTTCCATTGATGACGGGCAGATCCGCGAAGGAATGATTTGTATCGGGGCCCCACTTCGTGACCATTCCGGCGCGGCCGTTGCCGGGATCGCAATCAGTATTTTACGCAGCGAAGGGAGCGATGATAAAATAGCGGAACTGGGAGCGCAGTTGCAGGCGATCGCACAAGGAATGTCGGAGGGATTGGGGGGAGGCTGATGCCCGTCCATACCTGCACGGGCGGGGAGTTTTCAGGTAACATCTGCAATCCGCTCTCGGCCCCCACCATATCACTTACAATTCGATTGTTCCGTTCTCCTTACCGTCCCAGTATTGTACGCGCACGCCGCGAACCTTGATCAGGACCAAGCCAGGGGTATCGACGCCTTCGGTGAACCAACGATCCAGATCTGAAACCCAATGGCGCTCGAAAGCGGACTTATCCTCGATGAGTTCTGCTGCGCCTTCGATCGAGATGAACATGCCGGGCTTGCCAAGCAGGCTTGGCGGCTCAGTGAAGGAAAGCGTCACCTGAGGATTGCGGTTGATATGGGAGACCTTGTGCGTGTCCTTCAGCGAGAAGAACCAGGAATCGCCATCATAGTCTACATCGCCATTGTTGCTCATGGGGCGGTTGGTGATTGCACCGGAGGAGCCGTGTGTCGCCATCATGCAGAAGTCGATCTTCTTCATCGTTGAGGCGATGTCTTCGATTTTTTTACTTTTCATGGAGGGCTTCCTTTTTAAACATTGAACCGCCGGAAAGTGGTACGTTTCTTGTCACCGGCCAGGTAGCGCAGATCGTACTGACCGAGTGACCGCGCTCAAGGACGGGCTTGGAATCGTGCGGTAGCGGGCTTCGATGAGATTGTAGATGCCAAAGGCCGCGAGCCCCGCGGCTACGCAGATGTAGAGTGCGCTGCCGAACGGCATCTGTCTTAGCCATTGCATCGCGTCGCCCATGCTGCCGGCCTCCTGTGGATCGACCTTCATTCCGGCCGTGATGAAAAGGATGCCGATGATCGCAAACACCAGACCGCGTGCTACGAGCCCGTAGATGCAAATCCAGGTAGCGACCGCATTCTTGTCCGGGATGCGCAGATAGCGCTCGAACTTTCGCGTCAGTCCCTTGGCTGCAGTGACACCGCCGCCGATGACGAATCCAGCGCCGACCGCAATCAGAAGATAGGATCCGAAGGGCTGCGACATGATCCATTGGGCGAGATCTTTCTCACCCGAGCCTTCATCGCCGCCACCGGCAAGGAAGCTGTGGCCGAGCGCGAAGCCGGCAAGACCAAGGTATGTCACAGCACTTCCCACTAGCGCCGTTCGAATGACCAGGCCTTTGGCACTGGTGCCATGATCGTCCGTATCGGCAATGGCTTGCGCCAGACGCCAGCAGACGAAGCCGAGAAGGCCGATGCCGATCGCGCCCACCCAGATGCGTCCGAACGGCTGGCTCAACAGTGTCGAGATCGCCGATTTCGTTTCGGTTTTCTCGCCTGCCACGCCGGACAGGAGTGCCAGCCCGCCAACGAGCATGAAGACGATGCCGCGTGCGGCGTAACCGCTCTTGGCGAGTAGATCGAATCGGAAGGTTGAAGGCATGGCGGGTCCGCGGTGCTGGGAACTATGGGTCCCTAACGCGCCGTGCGGTTGAAAGGTTGAGCTGTGGGTGAGAAAAAGTGTCGACGGCATCGTTGCCACTTCGCGTCGATGCACGCTTCACGACTGGTTTCAACAAGGATCGACGGCTAACCGCTCGAGCGCTGTGCTAGTCGTCCTGCCGCGTAGTCTCGTGCCAGTGCGATGAAGGCTTGGAAGGCTGCTGAGGAATTGCGCCGATTATAATAATAAAGGCAGAGCGGCACGAGCGGTGGAGTCCAGTCTTCGAGGATGCGAACAAGCCGTCCTGCGGTTATGTCTTCGCGGACATCGGCCTCCATAAAATAGCCGATCCCAACACTGTTGATTGCCGCGATCCGGGCCAATGAGGCTTCATCCAGCGTGATTGGTCCTTCGACATCAAGATGCAGCTCTTCTCCGCCCTTCTCAAATCGCCATCGCAGCAGGGCTCCATCTGGGAGGCGTCCGCGAATGCATGGGTAGGCCAGCAGATCCTGCGGCACTTGGGGAACATTTCGTTCTTCGAAAAAGGCGGGTGAGGCGACAACCGCCATGCGTCGCGTTTTCCCCAGCGGTATGGCGATCGCGTCATTTGGCACAAGGTCCGCGCTGCGCAATCCCAGATCGAAGCCCGCCGCCACGACGTCGACAAGCCGACCCTCGGTCACAAGGTCGATGTGGACTTGGGGAAAGCGCTGAAGATAGCTCAACACCAGCGGCACCATGATCTCGCGCGCCGCAGTGGCAAACGCGTTGATACGCAAGGTGCCTGACGGCGTTTCCTGTTGAGCCCGTGCCGTGTTCATCGCATTTTGAATATTTTCCAGCGCGGGCTTGATTTGCGCGACAAAGATGCGCCCCGCATAGGTGAGCGAGACACTGCGTGTGGTGCGATTGAAGAGACGCACGGCGAGCTCTCGCTCAAGCTTGCCCACGGCGCTGCTGATAGCAGTGGTCGACATGCCGAGCTCCAAGGCCGCGGCTCGGAACGAGCCGCACCGGACGATGGCTAAGACTGCCTCGAGTTCAATGAGAGAGTGTCGCGTCATTGTCCCGATTTTCGTTACGCCCAATGCCGATCTATCTCGCTTATCGGGAGAAAAGTCCATGGCTAAATTAGCGTCATCACCAGCAAGGAGATGGCCATGTCACTGAACATACTCAAACCGATCGCCGAGTATATCGAGGCAAATGCCCGCCTCGATCTTGAGGGCATGATGAAGCATTTCGCCAAAGATGCCGTCTTCATCGATAACGGCAAACACTATGTCGGGCTTTCCAAAATCCGCCAGCTCCTTGAGGAAGAAGCGATCGCGGTGAAGGCGATCTTCGAGCCCGATACCGCTCGGGAAGAAAATGGCGACTTCATCCTAGAAGGCCCCGCTCACGGTGACTTCCCCGGCAGCCCGCTTCGCTTCACCTATCGTTTCACGATGGCGCAGGATGCCATCAAGACGTTGGAGACCAGGATATGATCATCCAGGCAAACCCCGATGAATTTGCGGGCAAGCGCGTGCTCGTCAGCGGCGGTACGAAGGGTCTCGGCCGCGCCACGGTAAAACGCTTTCTCGCCGGCGGCGCTCGCGTTGTCACAACCGCGCGCACAATCCAGGATCCCATTGAGGGTGTGGACTATGTTCAGGCAGACCTGACGACCGCCAAAGGCAGCGAAACGGTCGCCAAGGCGGCAATCGAGCGGCTTGGCGGTATCGACATTCTTGCTCATGTCATCGGCGGTTCCAATTCACCGGCAGGCGGCTTTGTGGCCTTGACGGACGAGCACTGGCTTGCCGAGCTGAACCTCAACCTGTTGGCAACGGTCCGGCTTGACCGGCTGTTGATTCCGCAGATGCTCGAGCGCAGTCAAGGCATCGTCGTGCATGTCACCTCCATTCAGTCGGTGTTGCCGCTGCCGGAATCCACGACAGGCTATGCCGCCGCGAAAGCTGCGCTGAGGACTTACAGCAAGTCGATCTCGAAGGAGCTCGGTCCCAAAGGCATGCGGGTCAATTCCGTTTCGCCAGGCTGGATCATGACGCAGGGCGCCGGAGACTTTCTCGAAATGCTGCGGAGCGCCAATGGCGGTACGATCGAGGATGCGCGCCAGTTCGTTCTCGATGCCTTGGGCGGGATATCGATTGGGCGCGGAGCCGAGCCGGAAGAGGTCGCGGATCTTATCGCCTACCTCGCCTCCGACCGCGCTGGCGCAATCCACGGGGCCGAGTTCGTCATCGATGGCGGTACGATCAAGACAGTCTGAGGCGGATCGCCAACCTGTCTACGACTGGACTGCGATCATAACGACGGTCGATTGCAAGGCAATGATCATGAGCGCAAAGAGAGCGCAGGATATCCGCTATATCCCACGATGTCTCCTCAATCGGCCAGATCTGCAAAGCCAAAAGCCCGCAATATGCGGGCTTTTGGTATTCTTTCAAAGCTTGCTCGAGTCTAAACCGGTTGCGAGATCATTCCCACTCGATGGTGCCCGGCGGCTTCGACGTCACGTCGTAGACCACCCGGTTGATGCCCTTGACTTCGTTGATGATGCGGGTAGCCGCACGACCGAGGAAGTTCATGTCGTAGGGGTAGAAGTCCGCCGTCATGCCATCCACCGAAGTGACCGCGCGCAGTGCGCAGACGAAATCATAGGTGCGATAGTCGCCCATGACGCCGACGGTCTGAACCGGAAGCAGTACCGCAAAAGCCTGCCAGATGGTGTCGTAGAGGCCAGCCTTGCGGATTTCGTCGAGATAGATCGCATCTGCCTTGCGCAGAATATCCAGCTTCTCGCGGGTGACGACGCCGGGGCAACGGATCGCAAGGCCGGGACCGGGGAAGGGGTGACGGCCGATGAAGCTTTCCGGCAGGCCGAGTTCGCGGCCAAGAGCGCGGACTTCGTCCTTGAAGAGTTCACGAAGCGGTTCGACCAGCTTCATGTTCATGCGTTCAGGCAGACCGCCAACATTGTGGTGGCTCTTGATCGTGACGGACGGGCCGCCCGAGAAGGATACGCTTTCGATGACGTCCGGATAGAGCGTACCCTGTGCCAGGAAAGCTGGCGCACCCTTGCCATCCGCTGCAATCTTGGCAGCTTCGGCTTCAAAGGTCTCGATGAAAAGACGGCCGATAGTCTTCCGCTTGACCTCAGGATCGGAAACGCCGGCCAGTTCCGTCAGGAACAAGTCTGAGGCATCTACATGGACGAGCGGGATGTTGTAATGGTCGCGGAACATGCCGACGACCTGCTCGCTTTCAGCCAGACGCATCAGACCGTGGTCGACATAGACGCAGGTCAGCTGGTCGCCGATCGCTTCATGGATGAGGATCGCCGCAACCGAGGAATCGACGCCGCCTGAGAGCGCACAGAGCACACGGCCATCGCCGACCTGCTCGCGGATCTTGCGGATCATCTCCGCGCGATAGGCCGCCATCGTCCAATCGGATTTCAGGCCGACGATCTTGTGGACGAAGTTGGAAAGCAGCTTCGCGCCATCGGGCGTGTGGACAACTTCCGGGTGGAACATCGTGGTGTAGTAGCGGCGCTCTTCATTGACTGCGATGGCGAAAGGTGCGTTCTCCGACGTCGCTGCCACTTCGAAACCGGCCGGCAATTGCGTGACGCGGTCGCCATGGCTCATCCAGACCGGATAACGGCCACCAAGTTCCCAGAAGCCATCAAAGAGCGGGCTCGCCTTTTTGATTTCGATATCGGCTCTGCCAAATTCCGCTGCATGGCCGCCTTCTACGGTACCGCCGAGCTGGGTGCAGAGCGTTTGCTGGCCATAGCAAATGCCGAGGATCGGGATACCTGCATCAAACACTGCCTGTGGTGCGCGCGGGCTTCCCTCGGCCGTGACAGATGCTGGGCCACCGGAGAAGATGACGCCCTTCGGCTGCAGTTTCTCAAACGCCTCTGCAGCGCTCTGGAACGGGTGGATTTCACAATAAACCCCGGCTTCGCGGATGCGGCGCGCAATCAGCTGCGTCACCTGGCTGCCGAAATCGATGATGAGGATGCTGTCGGGATGGGCTATCTGGGTCATGGCGAGCCTTTAAAGAATTGCCGGGCGTAAGGCAACCCGGCGCATGCCCTGAGAAGCCAGAAAATGTGCCGCCTTGCAAGCATCAGAGTGTAATCGCCCCGACCTTTATCGCGTCTTTCAGCCTGTCGACGGCCTCTGCCAGTTTCTCGTCGATAATGTGGAGATACTCCGTCCAGTCATCGATATGGTGAACATCCGCCTTACCATCGGAAATGCCACGCAAGGCGATCAGCGGAATGCCGAAGCGGTGGCAGGCGCGCAGGATTGCGAAGGTCTCCATCTCCACCATGTCTGCGTCGATACTGTCATAGGCGCTGCCGGACACCACATTGGCGCCGGTGGAAAGACGCGCGGTCGCAACGCCTGGTATGGAATATGGAAGCGGAACCTCTGCGGGCAGATCCAGAAATGGCGTGCGTCCTTTTTCAAAGCCAAAGGCTGAGGCATCCATATCCCGGTAGGATACACTGACAGCCTGATAAACTTTGGTCTGTTCCAACAGGCGCGAGCCGGCGGACCCTAGCGAAACCACGAGATGGGGCAGGCGCGCCTGAGCGTTGAGATCGCTCAATGTGGCAGTCAGGGAAACAGCAGCTTCAACGGGACCGACGCCCGTCATCAGCGGTCGAAAACGGGCTTTCAGATGCGGACCGTATTCCGCCTCGGCTGCCATGACGAAGAGAAGGCGCTTGCCGTCGATCTCGACCAGCTCATAGCTCATTTTCGCTGAACCCTTCGCGTCCTTTCAGAACCATCATCGTTCCCGTCATCGAAGCGATCAGCTTCGCAGGGCCGTCGGAAATGGCATAGGCGCGACCGTCGGCCACGATGATGTTGCTGCCGGGTTTGGTGATCTCGCCACGAAACAAAAAGCGCTCGCCTCGCCCGGGCGACATGAGGTTGACCTTGAACTCGATTGTCAGCAGAGACGCTTCCGGCTCGACGATCGTATAGGCTGCATAGGTGCAGGCGGTGTCGAGCGCGGCGGCTATGACGCCGGCATGAAGAATGCCATGCTGCTGCGTCAGCTTGGGATGAAAAGGCAGCTCTATTTCGACCAGCCGGTGCTCGATACGCGTCAGCTCCGCCTTGATTGCCTGGACCACACCCTGGCGCGCGAAGCTCTTTTCAATACGCTGGCGAAAATCGCCAGGATCGGTGAATGTCATTCCCCTGCCTTTCATTTTTATTGAAAAATGACATGGCCTCGGTCCAGGCGCAAGACAAGGGTGGTTGATCCGCCGGTTCTGTCCAACCGGCGGATCAACGTCATTTTCGCCTCATGCGAGATGATGCGGCTTTTGGAGACCATAGACCGGTGTTTCCAGTCCGACCTGCCGCGCTTTTAATTGCAGCGAGAGATATTGCGAGTAATGACGGGATTGATGCAGATTGCCGCCATGGAACCAGAGGGCTTGCTGCTGCGTCGGCTTCCACATGTTGCGTTGTTCTCCCTCCCAAGGACCCGGGTCCTTGGTCGTATTGGAGCCTAGTCCCCAGCATTTGCCGACCTTGTCCGCCACCTCGCGCGAGATCAGATCCGCTGCCCAGCCGTTCATCGAACCATAGCCGGTCGCATAGACCACCAGATCGGCGGGTAACTGCGTGCCATCTTTCAGCACAACGGCATCCTCTGTCAGGTGAGACACATCCACCCCGGATTTCAGCCTGATCGAGCCGTCAATCACCAGATCGCAGGCGCCGACGTCGATGTAGTAACCGGAGCCGCGACGCAGATACTTCATGAAGAGACCGGACTCGTCATCGCCGAAGTCCAGCATGAAGCCGGCTTTCTTAAGGGCTGCGTAGAAGTCAGCATCTTTCTCCCGGATACGGTTGTAAATCGGAACCTGGAATTCATGCATGATCCTGTAGGGGAGCGAGGCGAAGATGAGATCGGCTTTTCGCGTGGTCATCCCACTGGCGACGGCGCGTTCCGAATAGAGATCGCCCAGCCCGATTTCCATCAAGGAATCCGACTTGACGATATGGGTCGAGGAACGCTGCAGCATGGTCACATCGGCGCCTGCCTCCCACAGCGCAGCGCAAATATCATGGGCCGAATTGTTTGAGCCGACGACGACGACCTTTTTTCCGGAATAGGCGTCCGGGCCCGGATGCTGCGAGGAGTGCTGCTGCTCTCCCTTGAAGATATCCTGGCCTGGGAATTTCGGAATGTTGGGTTTGCCTGACATGCCGGTTGCCAACACCAGTTGCTTGGGCCGCAAGACGACCTCTTTCCCGGCGCGGTCGACAATTACGGTCCACTCTCCGGACGTCTCGTCATATTGGGCCGATTTACAGGTGGTGGAACCCCAGTAGTTCAGCTCCATGACCTTGGTGTACATCTCCAGCCAGTCGCCCACCTTGTCTTTGGGGGTAAAGACCGGCCAGTTTTCCGGGAAGGGAATGTAGGGCAGATGATCGTACCAGACGGGGTCGTGCAGGCAGAGCGATTTGTAGCGCTTGCGCCAACTGTCGCCCGGCCGCTCGTTCTTTTCGATGATGATTGTCGGAACTCCGAGCTGGCGCAGTCTTGCACCAAGCGCAATGCCACCCTGTCCACCGCCGATGATGACGACATAGGGTTGCTCCGTGTAGCCGAGCTCGACGGCCTCTGCTTCACGTTTTTCCTTCCAGGTTCTGCGGTTGCGGTCATGCCCATGTTCGGCTCCCATTGGGCGTCTTGCACCTTTAGGCTCCTCATGTCCTTTCAGTTCACTCATGGTGGTGAGGAGCGTCCAGATCAGGCCATCCTTCAGCCGGACGTGACCATAGCCGCGAGCGGTAGCGGTCTCGAATTCGAACCAGCCCTCGGTTACGCCGCCACTTTCAGAGGCCTGCTCGTTCACATCCTGCCTGAAGCCGGACGGCTTGATGGCCGAGAGCTGGTTCGTCAACATGTCGCGGATGGCGTGATGGCCCTCCATGGTGTTGAGATTCCAGGTGAAGGTTACGAGATCTCGCCAGTAGCAATCTGCCTGGAACAGGTTGACGGCGGCATCTATGTCTTGGGCTGCGAGCGCCTTGCCGAATTTGGCTAGGACCGTGTCGATTTTGGTTGTGGGACTGACATCAAGCATATTCATCTCCTCCATGGTTTTGCTTGGGTCTGATGACGAAGCAGCGGCCCGCTGCTTCGTGGAGTTCATTCGAATTCGCGTATCGGGCTCCTCTCCCTCACGCGGATGAGGGCATCTATCGGAAAAGATCGATCAGGATCTTCAGATGTGTGCCGGCAGGATCGAGCAGAGCATCGAAACCCTCCGACACGGCCTCATCCAGCGCTATGCGCTTCGTGACAATCTTCGTTGCCGGCAATTGGCCCGACGCAATGAGCCGTATGACCCGAGGCCAATAATGCGTCGGATATGCCCATGAGCCCTTGATCTCCAGGTCCTTGAAGGTGACCTGGAACCAGTCGATCGGATTTTCATGCGGGTGCAGCCCGGTCTGGACGACGACGCCTTGTTTGCGCACCGCATCGACGCAGGCCTTGAGGGCGTGTTCGTTGCCAACGCACTCGATTGCAACATCGCATCCGACCTGGCCCTCGGTGGCCGAACGAACGACATCGCCCGGATGGTCACGCTTCGGATTGATGGTGATCACATCCGGGATGACGTTTCGGGCGAGCTCAAGACGGGCATCGTTGAGGTCTGACACGAAGAGCTGCGCGGCACCTGCTGCGCGCGCCGCCAGGAGCGTCAACATGCCGATCGGTCCGGCCCCTGTCACCAGGACGCTGTTGCCTGCGGTCACGCCGCCGCGATCGCAGGCATAGACGGCAACTGCCGATGGTTCGACCAGAGCCGCCTCCTCGTCGGTCATCTCGTCCGGAATTTTCTGCACGTTGTATTCATTGACAAGCGCTGCTTCCGCCATGCCGCCGCCTTCCCAGCTCAAACCGACAAGTGCCAGCTGGGTGCTGAGATGGAAAAGGCCTCGATCCGAAAAATAATCGCCTGACCGTGGCATGACGAGCGGTTGAATCGACACCCGGTCGCCGACACTGACCGAGGTCACACCTTGTCCGATGGCTTCAACCATACCGCCGAACTCGTGTCCCAGAATTTGCGGTCCGTGAGCGCCAGTAAATGGGTGGGGCTCGGTGGGAATAAAGATCGGGCCGTAGCTGTACTCGTGCAGGTCGGTGCCGCAAATGCCGACAAAGCGGTTCCGCACGAGAACCTGTCCGGGTCCCGGTTGCCTTGGCTCTGGAACAGTATCGATCCGCAAATCCTTGGCTGCATGAAATCTGAGCGCGCGCATATTTTGTCCTCAGTGGCTTGTGATGCCAGACGAGGTGCAATGAGCGTGCCAGTCGATCTTGTTTGCTCAATGCCTGAAAATGCGGGAGTCGCTTGAAGCAGGACTGTCGCAATCGCAACAGGTGTGGCGCAACAGCTGTGGCACGTCCTCACACTCAGTGCGGTTTCCGTGCGCCAAGGCGGCGTAAGCGGCGGTGGAGCGTGGTGCGATCGACGCCCAGCTTGCGAGCCGCTTCGGATATATTGCCGTTGCATGCTGCGAGGATGGCGTGAAGATCGCCGTCGCGGCCGTCGCGGCCGTCGCGGCCGTCTGTCGCTGTCGTGGCTGTGGTGCCGAGGAGCTCTGGAAGGTCGTCGAGCATAATCGTTCCACCGTCGCACAGCGCGGTAGCATAGGCGATGGTGTTGTCTAGCTCCCGGATATTGCCCGGCCATGTGTGGCGCAGAAGTGCCAGACGCGCCGCGTCGGACAGTATGAGAGGCCGACCGGCTACCGCGTGTCTTTCGAGAATCCTGTCGAGAAGCCAGATAAAATCATCGCGGTCCTTCAATGCGGGCAGGGTGAGCACAGCAGCGTTCAGCCGGTAGTACAGATCCTCCCGGAATGCCCCGCTACGCACCATCTCACCCAGCGGACGATGAGATGCAGAGATTACTCTGAAACTGACCTTTTGCGGTGTGGAGCCACCAACGGGGAGAACTTCTCCTTCCGCCAGGACGCGCAGGAGCCGGCTTTGCGCTGCAAACGGCATGTCGCCAATTTCGTCGAGGAAAAGCGTACCTTCATGCGCCTCCTCTACCAGCCCTTTGCGTCCTTTCGGCAAGGCGCCAGTAAAGGCTCCCGGCAAATGCCCAAACAATTCGCTTTCGATCAGCTGCTCCGGAATGGCCGCGCAGTTGACGGGAACGAAGCGACCGCGAACGCCGCTGGTCTCGTGAATGATGCGGGCGAGATGCTCCTTGCCGGTCCCTGTCTGGCCCTGCAGCAAGATCGGCAATCTGGCGGGTGCCAGTTTTTCGATTTTGCGCCGAAGATTGAGGACGGATGGATTATCGCCGCCGATCCCGTCGATGGCTCGCTGGTGTTTCAAACGTCCTTTCAAGCCAGACAAGCGACGCTGTTGTGGTTCGATTGCGTGGCCGTAAAGGACTGAGCCGTTTTTTGAAACAATCCGCCGATCCTGCGGGAGACTGGAGCGTGTGAGGGAGGAAAGCTCGTCAAAATCGGCCTCGAAGAATTCTTCCAGGCGCTGTCCGAGGAGCTCTTCGGGGGCGTGCCAATCCAACCCACGCGACGCCGCGAGAATGCGCGCGGCACCATGGGTCATTCCCGTGATCCGGCCAGCCCCATCGACGGAAAGCGCAGCTTCGGGGTCGACATCCAGAAATTCCGGTGCAGCCGCAAATCGTAGCACGAGATCATGACGGCTGCTGGCCATCAGATTTGCCAGTTCGATCCGGCGCACGGTTGAGGACACCAGATGCCGTGCCATGTTCTGGCTGGCCTTCAGGATGGGAGAGCTTAATAGTGAAATATCCAGAACAGCAGCCAACGATCCCTGCGTGTCGTAGATCGGCGCTGCGGTGCAGGAAAGCGGGGTATGGGTGACATCGAAATGGTCTGTCTGGTGAATGGTCAGCGCTTCACCGGTCGCTATACAGGCACCCACCGCACAAGTGCCCGCGCGGGGTTCTGACCATTCCGAACCGAGATAGAGCCCCGCCTTTCGAAGATTGTTGTTAAATGAAGGATCACCCAGAAAATCCACCGTAACGCCCTGCCGGTCTGACAGCAGAAGCACATAGTTCTGCTCGGCCACTTGGCGATAAAGATTCTCCAGTGCAGAACGGGCAATGTGGATCAAATCTTCAGCCCGCTGGCGATGCTCACGCAGGCGACTTTCGGACACGATCACAGCCTTGCGGGCCTTGGTCGGATCCATTTGGTAGGTGTCGAGGCAGCGCCGCCAGGATGCTACCACCACGGCATCTCGCCCGGTATTGCGACCGACGCCGACATGTTCAATTTCCTTGATGTGATCCGAAATGTTCATGGTCCACCGGCCGTGGATCGCCGCCTCCCGCAATTTTGCAGCGATCATAACCGGTTTTGCGCGGTGTTATCTACTTATGATTTCCAGAGCCGCGCGAAGTCTGAAGCGCTTTTGCGACTAATTCAGATAAAGAAGGCTCGCATTCAGCAGAGTCGCGAAGCTTACCCACGCTGCATAAGGCACGAAAAGCCACATGGACAGGCGGTCACGGCTGAACGTCATGAAGATGAATGCGATGATGCAGATTAGCATAGGCACGATGACGATTAGACCAGCTGCGAGGCTCTCCATGCCGAAGAACATTGGCGACCAGAGGAAGTTGAGCAGCATCTGGCTGCCCCAGAGCTGCATCCGACCACCCATGCGACTTTGCAACCAGGTACGGGCTCCGGCGATGGCGATCATGACATAAAGTGTGGTCCAGACCGGGCCGAAAATCCAGTTTGGCGGATTGAATGGCGGCTTGGTGAGCGACTGGTACCATTCACCGGGCACATTGTTGATTCCGATCAACGCGCCACAGGTTACCACGACAGCAATAAAGATGAGATAGATCAGCGCGTTCTTCATGCCCGAAAGAATGACGGCACGATGCTTTGGTTCCTCCATCTTTTTCACGAAAGACAGCATTGGCACGCAAATCGAAATCGATATTTGCAAAATCGCGATGCGTGAGCCCAAAGAGGTAAAGCGTTCAATGGAAGAAGAGCGCTTTAGCGCAAAATCCGAACGATGTGCTGGTCCCAGGCGACGTCGGAAACCTTCCCTGCAAAGTGACCGTCATAGGAGGATGCAATGGTGCCTTTCGCTGATGCGGCAACTCCTGCTGCCTCTCGCACGGTCGTTTCGCTCAGCACCGCGCCACTCCTCTCATCCAGCGTGACGAAGGCGTTGCCATTGGGGGACGTCAATCCTACGACGCCCGCCTTCCGGTTGACGGCAATCGCTCCAACGTAATTTGCCAGTCTGCTGGTCGTTTCATCGGGTAGCGCGATAAAACGAACATCGTCCCCTTTGGAGAAATAGCCGGCAAGCGGGGGAAGGTTGTTACGCGGGCCTTCATATTGACAGGCAAACCAGATACGCCCGTCATTTCCCAGGTCGACATGGCGGGTAGAAAGCTGTCTCAGCCGTTCCGGCACACTGTGCTTCTGGATAAGGTCCCCTGTGGTGGCATCCAGAAGGACGAGCGATGGCTCCATCCGGTCTATGTTGAGCTTGGTCCGGCCGAAATCCGGATGGGTTTCGATGCCGCCATTGGTGATTACGATCATCGTGCCATCGGCGCTCACCGTCATGTCGTGGGTGCCGATGCCGTGCGCGTCATATTCGCCGAGGCGGCGAAATCCGTTGCGCACATCGTAGAGACCGATCACGCCGCGATTCCCGTCGAAATCGTTCTCGCTGGCGTAGAGGATCGTGCCATCAGGAGAAAATTGCCCGTGCCCGTAAAAGTGTCGGCCTTCCGGGGTGCTGATGGCGACGGGCGCTTTGTGACCTTGAGGGTCGAAGGCGACGAAGAATGTGCCGGGCCTCCGAGCGAAAGCGACGGTCACCCCGGTTGCGGGACTGGAGGCCATGCCGTGTGCCCTTGCGGGCAAGGCCACCCTGTCGATGATCTCGCCCGCCTCGCTCAAAGTCGCAACACCGTAGGCACCATCGCGACTACGAAAAGCGGATGCAAAGACAGCGTCGGTTCGCTGCAGGGCAAAAAGGGACCGCGGCGCAAGTGAGGCCAGAAACGGAGCGCCCGCAGCCTTGATGAAGCTGCGCCGGTCGATCAGAAGCCGCCGATCTGTCGCCACGTCAGTCTCCGTCCGAGAAGGAGAAGCCGGAGCTTAAGCCAATGGCGCCGCCATATTGATCGTTGATGCGGTAGATCAGGTCCTTACCGTTCAACAGCAGGTAATCGACCTTGGCGCGTTCCTTGTCGTCTGCAAGGGCTCTTTCGATATCAGGACCGATGGTACCGGTGACGCGCACCATGGATTTAGCGATGAAATCTATAGAGCCGATGATCGAACGCTGATCGGGCGGCAGGAGGTCGCCCATATGCGCTGTGTGGAGCAGATCTTGAATAGCGGCGATATTGTCGCCAATGCTCTTCCAGGTAAGATCGGAGCGCCAATAGATGGCTGTGCGCGGAAATTTGGCATTGTCCGGCCCCTTGTAGAAGGTCTCTACTCGCTGATCGCGGACCGCTTCGGAGGCGTGGACGAGAATGCCGAGCAGCGCTACCAATGCCTCTCGTTCATCGCGAAAGACGGGATTGTCCGCCCCGGGCTCTTTCCAGTTTTTCGCCGTTCCATTCGGTTCGGTCCAGCTCGTCACCAACTCGTCTCCGATTTTGGCGAGATTTCCGGCGATTGCCGCTCCATAGCGGCAGCGGAAATCTTTCTTCTGCGACGTCAGCGTCTCGGCACCCGTGCCATAAAGAACGAACTCCAGAGCACCGAGGCCCTGCGCGGCAACACTTTTACCTTTCAGACCCTCCGCCGTCGTTACGCTTTCGTCCTTTTCTGCAAGGTAGCGCTGGACCTGCTTCAAGCCCAACCCCTTCTTGTCAGGATAATAGAGAATGCGCTCGAACCGGTTCTGCTCGATGACCGGCCCGACGCGAACGATTTCGATATGGGACCATGCATCGACCGTGGCGGCAAAGCCGTCTTTGGCATCCTGCATTTTCCGGTCTGAAGGCTCGGTACAAAGCGCCTGCATGCGGCTTTCCAGCATGCGGGCCTTGTCGCGAAAGTTCTCGTAGCCGGGGCGAATGAAACCATCCACGGCCTTCTCCATCGTCGCGCGCACCTTGACTGGGTCAAGCGGTGGCGGAGGCATCAGTTCGACGTCCTGAGCCTTGGCCACGTTTAACCCGAGAAAGATTGTCAGCGGCAGGATGGCGAGAAGTTTGCGCATCGAAATGTCCATCAAAGAGACTCCAGAAATGTCAGCAATGCCTGCCTGTCGGATTTTTGCAAGGCGGCAAAAGCGTCACGCGCTTTTTGCGCTTCGCCTCCGTGCCAGAGAACGGCTTCGGTCAGGCTGCGCGCCCGCCCGTCATGCATGTAGAATTCGTTGCCATTGACGGCGCCTGTCAGGCCGATACCCCAGAGCGGCGGCGTGCGCCATTCCTTGCCCGTCGCGTCCCCCACCTGCTGCCCGTCCGCCAGAGCATCGCCCATATCGTGCAGCAGAAAATCCGAATAGGGCCATATCAGTTGAAAGGAATGAAGCGGATCGCCCGCATTTCGTGTCGTGACGAATTTCGGCGTATGACAGGTGGCACAGCCGCTCTCATAAAACATTTGCTTGCCGCGCAGGACACTAGGAGCATCGACATTGCGTCTAGCGGGAACGCCTAAGTTTGCGGTGTAAAAGGTCACAAGATCGAGAACCGGCGAGGGTGCTTCGGTGTCACCCAGCCGTGTTTGCACGCCCGTCGGCATGGCTAGACAGTCCGTCTGTCTCTCTGTGCAGTCCCCATAAGCATTAGGGGCATCATGTGTCGATATGCCGAGATCGTGAGAGAACGCCATGGCGGCCTGATCCCGCACGGTGGCATTCTGTGCTTTCCAGCCGAAACGACCGAGAGAGATTTTACCTGTCCGATGGTCGCGTACCCAGACGGCTTTGCCGGAAATACCATCGCCGTTTTTATCATCGGGATCGGCATTGGCCAGAATGTCTTCCGCGGCAATAGCCTCGATCAGGCCAAGCCCGAGCGTCGGCTGCGCGATCCGTGGTGAAACGGTGGTTGCGGTTTCAAGTGGTCCCTCAGTCAGCCCGTTTATGCTGTAGCTAGGCCTGCGCAATGATACGACCTCGCCGTCACTCAGTGTGACGTGATTGTCCTCATAGGAAACCGCCAGCTTGCCTTCGGCCTTAAGACCCGGCACGGCGAGATTTTGCACTTGAGCCCCATAGGTCACATCCGGGAAGTTCAAGGCCTGATGATCTTGGACCAGGTTCTCTTCCGCATGTGTGCGTGCCGATCGGGCAAGACGCGCAATCATCGAGACGGCATCCTCCCCATTGCGCGGCGGGCGTCCGCGCCCGTCATTGATATGGCAAGTCTGACAGGAGCGGGCATTGTAAAGCGGGCCCAAGCCATCGGAGGCTTGTGTCGAAGAGGGTGCGGAAACCCACAGCTTCTGGAACAGCGCATGACCGAGTTTGAAGGTCTGGCCCTGGTCCAAGGTGATGTTGGCGGATGGCTGGGAGAAAGAGGTTGTGTCTGAAGCGGCTGTCGTTGTTGTGGCACCGGCAGACATGGCCTCGAAGGCCTCGGCCTTGGAGAAATCGCTGGCGGGTCTGGTAACGGCAAGAACGCGGGCGAGATCGCTTCCGGAGATATCGGAGCGTTTCTGGTCGGCAGCCAATGATGGGATGCCGCATAAAGCGATCGCCAAGGCTGGTGATAAAAACCGGATCGGATCAGTGTGCTTCATGTCCTCGGCTCACGGTGATCCGGCTTTGACAGTTGATAAAGCGTTGAATGAGGCCGTCCGTAGGAACGGCCGCATTCGATATGGTGTAGCACGATCTTACTTGAAGACGGCGTTGGGATTGTCGAGGCTTTCGGAACCTTCCAGCTCGATCTTGCCGAGATCGAGAGCAGCAATGACGCGCTCGACGGTCTTGGTCTGGTCCAGCAAACCATCGATGGCTGCCTGAACCACGGCGTTGCCTTCCTTATTGCCTTCGCCGATCATCTGGTCATAGGCCTCCACCGTCTGGGCGCGCTTCTCCATGGCGTGCATGGCATCGAGCGTCTTGTTCAGCTTCGCCTTCATCTCGTCATCCAGCGCCTTTTCGCTAGCGGCAACGAGTTCGGATAGCGAAGGGCCTGTCATCTTGGTGCCGTCGGCCCGGATGTATTCGCCCGTATAGGCCGAGGCGATACCGATCGCGTCATTGAGGTGCGAGTTGTAGGTGTTGTCGGAGAAGCAGTCGTGCTCCTCTTCCGGATCGTGCAGCAGAAGGCCAAGTTTCATGCGCTCGCCGGCGAGCTCGCCATAGGACAGGGAGCCCATGCCGGTCAGGATGGCAGTGAGACCCTTCTTGGCGTCTGCTTTGACATTCTTCGTTGCCTCACCGTCGGGTGCCCAGTTTGCGGCCATTTCCTTTAGGTCGGAAACCAGAAGCGTGGAGGCAGCCTTGAGATATTCGGCGCGGCGGTCGCAATTTCCGCCCGTGCAGTTCTTTGTGTCATAATCCGTGTAAGGGCGATTGCCTGCACCTGGGCCTGTGCCGTTAAGGTCCTGGCCCCACAGCAGAAACTCGATGGCATGATAGCCGGTGGTGACGTTGGCTTCCACCTCGCCAGCTTCCGCAAGGCTGCGGATCAGCTCAGGCGTGATTTTCGTTGCGTCAACCGTTTCGCCACCGATGGTCAGCTTTTTATTGGCAATGATGTTGGCGGTGTAGAGCTCGTTCTCATCGCTTTCCGTACCGTAGGAGCTGTCGACATAGTCGACGAGGCCTTCATCCAGCGGCCATGCATTGACCTTGCCTTCCCACTCATCGACGATCGGATTGCCGAAGCGGTAGACTTCCGACTGCTGATAGGGAACGCGGGCCTTGATCCAGGCCTCACGTGCTGCCTTCAGCGTTGCTTCGCTCGGCGTGGCGATCAACGCGTCGATCGCCTTGTCCAGCGTTTGCGCTGTCGTCAGCGAATCCTGATATTTCGCCTGCGCCAGTTCGGCATAATGCTTGACGACGGCGGCTGGATCGGTTGCGGCTCTCGCGGGAGCCGCGGTGAAGGCTGACGATGCAGCAAAAAGCGCCATGCTGGCGCTCAGAATGGTTTTGCGGAACATGCTCTCTCCTGTCCAGCACTGCGGTAACGAGGCTGTGAAGGCGAGTTCTGAACCAATCATAAACTTGTGTCAAATATTCTAGTTTAGAAGCTTTCCAACTAGCAAGTTGCCACCAGCATGTTGCGTGCCAGCAGGTTATGCCCGACGGGTCATGGCGCAGAAGAAGAAACCGTCAGTATCGGTCGTCGCAGGCGTCAGCGTGACGGTCTCGCCATCTGCCGAGTGAGGCTTGACAGCGGTCTGTCCAAAGGTTTTCGTCCATCTGTCCAGTGCGGACGTAATGGAGAATTCCGGGTTTTCAGTACAGAATCGACGGACCTGACGCTCGTTTTCTTCCGGAAGCACGGAGCAGGTGACATAGAGCAGTTCACCGCCGGGGCGGACGAAGGTCTTTGCCTGATCCAACGCATCTGCCTGCTGGCCGACGCGCTCTTCAAGATTGCGCTGTGTGAGACGCCATTTGGTATCGGGGCGTCTGCGCCATGTTCCGGTGCCCGTGCAGGGAGCATCGACGAGAACGCGGTCGAACTTCTCTCGGAATGCATTCAGTTCGGCGGGTCTATCATGCACCTGAACGTTTCGGGTGCCAGCGCGTTTCAAGCGCTCGATGATCGGCGCCAGCCGCTTGCGATCGGCGTCGAAAGCGTGAACCTGCCCCTTGTTGTTCATGCTGGCCGCCATCGCCAGCGTCTTACCACCGCCGCCAGCGCAATAATCGAGGATCTGCTCGCCCTCGACGGCCCCTGCCAGATCGGCGACGATCTGCGATCCTTCGTCTTGCACCTCGAACCAGCCCTTCTGGAATGAAAGCTCGGCTGTTACGTTGGGCAGACGCGATGGACCTTCCCCTGCCGGAATACGCACGCCTTGGCGAGCAATCCTCGTCGCGATGGCGCCTGACTCTTCCAGAGCCCTCAAGACCTTGTCGCGGCCTGCCTTCAGCGTGTTGGCACGAAGATCGAGTGTTGGGCGCTCATTCAGCGCCTGGGCCTGTCGAAGCCAGTCGTTCGGGAATGCGGCTTCAAATGAAGGCTGGACCCACTCGGGAATATCGCCCTGGATGTGCAAGGGCGCATCGGAGAGTGAACGCGAGGTCAGAGCCTTTAGGGACGTTTCCGAAAGAGATGGGGGCGCGAATTTGTCGCCGTCGAATTCCTGCGCCAGTTGCTCCGGCGTTTTTCGCCACTGGCGCAGCATGACGGCATAACCGAGCGCCGTGGCGCTGTCGTCATCCATCAACCATGCGTGGGAGAGTTTCATGCGAAGGGCATCGTAGACAATATTGCCGATGGCGGCCCTGTCGCCGGAACCAGCGAAACGATGCGCCAGTCCCCAGTCTTTCAGTGCGTCGGCAACCGGGCGTCTACGCGCCTCAATATCCGCCAACACTTCGATTGCTCCGGCCAAACGCCCGCCCAAACGCATTGTCTACCTCTTTTCATGGATTGCCAGGTTGGTAGACGCGAATGGCGGCGAGGGCAAGGCTTAGGCAGGAATTCCCGAAAAACCTCTTCGGAAAGTCAGAGCTTGGTCCACGTTAAAACCGTAACGCGGTCTTGCGAAAACACAAACCTTAATTGGAGGCCATGACTTCGTAGCAAACCTTGGCGGTGCCGGAGCTTACCATGCCGAGGTTTTTGGCTGCCGCCTTGGACAGGTCGAGAACGCGACCCTTGATGAAGGGGCCTCGGTCATTGATGCGAACTACGACAGCCTTGCCATTGCGTGCATTGGTGACCTTGACCTTGGTGCCGAACCGCAAGGAGCGATGCGCTGCCGTCAAATTGGAAGGATTCATCCTCTCGCCGGAAGCAGTCTTGGAGGTCAGAGCATACCAAGATGCGCCGCCGCAACCATTACCGGCATTGGCTTGAAGAGGAGCGATAAAACAGCAGGCGGCAATAGTTGCTGCCGCGATAGTCATGCGTCGGATAGTCGTCAAACTGTGCTTCCCTGATACTCGGCCCCGCGCCGAATGAATTGCGAGGAGTGTAGGGCCGCGCAAAAATGGCAAAAACTTGCCTTCTGCCAATCACGAAGTGTTACAGACTGTAACATTTGTGATAATTGGGCTGTTTGACGATTTTAGATAGCCGTCTATGATTCCGAAAAAATTTCTTTAGAATCAACTCGCAAGCAGAACGCCTTTGCGAAAACGGGGATTTACTGCACAGTTCACAAAAGACGTGTGAAATAATTTTCTAAAAGCTGAAAAATTCTCCTAAATTTGCAGATTAATAAAAGGTTAAATATGAATTCGGTGATGATAAACTTCCCCGAAAGGGCTTCAGGATGAATTTTTCACCTTATCAAAGATGAACGTTTATTCATCTTTCCAGCCGCCGCTTTCCCATAATTGGCGAAGCGCAATACGGTAATCGGGGTAGTGAAACACGTAACCCATGTCGCGAAGTTTCCTGTTCGATACCCGCTTGTTCTCACCGTAGAAAGAGCGCGCCATGGCGCTCAGTTCAGCAGTTTCGAAGGCTTGCTCGGGCGGCAGGGCAAGCCCCATCATCTTGGCGGCAAAGGTCACGACATCCTGCGGCGGAGCCGGTTCGTCGTCCGTCACGTTAAAGATGCCACCCACATTTTGCGAAATGAGGAATGCCGTCGCTGCGCCGATATCCTCGACGCGGATGCGATTGAAGACCTGTCCAGGCTTGATCAGACGTCGGGCAGTGCCTTTCTCCAGATTGATAAAGCCGTTGCGACCTGGGCCGTAGATGCCAGACAGGCGAAGAATGCTGAGAGGCGCGTCTGCACCATCGCTTGCCATTTGCCACGCCTGCTCTGCCTGCACGCGCTCCAGCGACCGTGCCGACACCGGCTTGCACGGCGTTTCCTCATCGACCCAGGCGCCATCGTGGTTGCCGTAAACCCCAACGGTTGAAAGATAGGCCACCCATTGGAGTTGCGGCATGAGGGATTTCAGGTCACCGGAACAGATCCGCAGGAGCGGATCACCCGTCTTGCCAGGAGCAATGGATTGGATAAGGTGGGTAACTGTCGCGAGTTCCCTGCGCAAAGTCTCGCTCAGTGTGTCGCCGTCGAAAATGAATGGCGAGATGCCAAGGGACAGAAGCTTCTGGGCGTGCTCTGCGCTACGGGTGGTGCCGCAAATACGGCCAATGGTATCCTGAAGACTTTTCGCGATGGCTTTGCCGGAATATCCGGCTCCGAAAATCATCAGCTGCGACATCTATGCTCCTGCCATGCGCCATTCATCTCGCACGTCCGAATCGTCTTCGGTTGCGCGCGCCGCAGCGTAAGCGTGGAAACTTTGCGTGTCCATCAACTGCGAGAGCGCCCATACTGCCATACCTCGTACCTCGGGCGACGCATCTGCGCTCAGCCTCTGGCATTGCTCGATGAAGCGTGGATCTTTTGAATTTCCAGCGGCGATCAGAACGTTGCGGATGAAGCGGTTGCGGCCGATACGCTTGACCGGCGATCCGCTGAAAAAGGTCCGAAACGCGGCGTCGTCCAATTCCAGGAGAAAGCCAATCGACGGTTCTTTCAGATCGTCCCGGGCCTGCAGCTTCATTTCGGAGGCACTGGCGGCAAATTTGTTCCAGGGACAGGCGGCCAGACAGTCGTCGCAGCCGTAGATGCGATTTCCGATCATCGGTCTGAATTCGTGAGCGATCGGCCCCTTATGTTCGATGGTCAGATAGGAGATACAGCGCCGCGCATCCAGTTTGTAGGGCGCCGGAAAGGCGTTTGTCGGGCAGGAGTCGAGACAGGCACAGCAGGAGCCGCAGTGATCCTTTTCAGGATCATCCAGACAGAGCCGTGCCGTGGTGAACATGCTACCGAGAAACAACCAGGAGCCGAATGCGCGGCTGACGAGATTGGTGTGCTTACCCTGCCAGCCAAGCCCGGCCGCAGCCGCCAACGGCTTTTCCATCACCGGTGCGGTATCGACGAACACCTTAACATCCTCGCCAGCGCGGGCCGCAAAGCGCGTGGCGATCTCCTTTAACCGGCCTTTGATCACATCGTGATAATCGCGATTGCGGGCGTAGACGGAGATTGCGGCCTTGTCCGGCTTTTCGAGGATGCCGCGCGGGTCTTCATCCGGTCCATAATTCAAACCGAACATGACAACGGAGCGGACATCGCCCCAAAGCGTCCTGGGAGAAGCACGGCGCTCTTCCGTCTCGGCCATCCAGCCCATCGTGCCGTGGAAACCGCTTTCCAGAAATTCGCGCAGCCGTTCAGGGGCGAGCGGAATGGCATCTGGCGAGGTTATCCGACAGAGATCGAAGCCGAGCGCCGTCGCTTCCGCGCGAACGAAATCCGTCAGCTTGCGGGCGCGCAGTTCCTGCTTCTGCAAGACCGTGTCGATTGCTTCTCTCCTGCGAAAGATGCCGGCGCAGCGCCAGCGTCCACGTCATATATAATGTGTGGTGGCAAGATTAGAAATCGAGATCGGCATAATGGGAAGAGGGTGCAAGACGCGGTACCCGCTCTGCCAGCAGAGGACGGAAGGATGGGCGCGACTTCACCCGCTGGTACCATTCCTTGGCTATCGGCGCTTCGAGCCAGTTGATCTCGCCGAGATAGTCGAGAATGGAAACCGATGCGGCGGCGGCGAGATCGCCGTAGCTCAGCCGATCACCGGCGATCCATGTGCGCGAACCGGCAAGCCACTCAAGATATTTCATGTGCTGGCGAATGTTCGAGCGCGCAGTACGCAGCAGTTTCGAGTCTGGCGGCCCGCCGCCTTGGGCCGCTGTCATCTGCAGTTTATAAACGCGCTCCCGCACCAGAGGCTTCGTCACGTCGTTTTCCATCTTCTGTAGAAACCATTCCGTTAGCCGTCGAATTTCGGCGCGCTGAAAAGGCTCTTCCGCAAGCAGTCGTCTATCGCGCTTGAGCACTCCATGGGCTTCATCCAGGAACTCCGCCAGCACGTAAGGGCCACAAAGCGAGCGCATATTGTCGTCTAGGTAAACTGGTAAAGTGCCAGCCGGGTTGAGCGCCAGAAACTCCCTCCTCTTCTCCCAAGGTTGTTCCTCGACAAGATCGATCTGAAAGCCATATTCTGCGAGGATCAGCCGGACGAAGCGTGATGCCGTCGACATGGAAGAGTGATAAAGAGTTGGCATTTGCGCTCAGGGTTTGTGTTTCTTGTGGTTGCTTGTTTGTGGCCGAAAAAAGCTCAAAGTGCGGCCCCTGCTTGAAATAATAGTCGCAGCCATTTTAACGGAACTTTAATGCTGCATTGCAGGGATAACTTTCGAGCGTTTTTGAGCGACTGCAATAAAAAAGCGCCCTGGATTCGCCTCCGGGCGCTTGGTCATTTTTGTCGTATGGCCTTGGGGCCATCAAATATCACTGGGCCGAGATGGAGCTCGTTGCGCATGGGTCAACCCCATAGGCCGGCGAGCAACCGGTCTTGCCTGCGGCCACCGTGCCCGGCGCCATGAATGAACCTGCCAGAACAACCAATGCCGCACACGCAAAAAAGAGTGCGATAGACCTGCCCATTTCTCATTGCCTTTCAAAATTAAAATACGAGCGGTCGTGCCGCCGTTTGGTTGTTCGATGGAGGATGTGTCGTGAGTGTGGCGTGTACCAATAACTCAGCTTGCTGAACACCGGGTTAATGTGAAGAGTTTTTCACCGTTGCCCTTGTGCCACGCTTGCGGCGTTCCCCACGCGTTGTCGCGACATTCCCCCAATCATTAAACGCGACTGCGGTTGTCACGCCGCCGCGCCATTGGGATCATAACGGTCAGGGTAATCTTTGGTTGCAGTACGCCGAAAAAAGACCTCAGGCAGCCTTTCCGGCATTGCTGAATTGGCCGTGAGGGCGGTAGCTGACCAGATAGGTAGAGAGCACCGACGTGATGCGAACAGGCGTGATGCCCATTCCTTCCAGAGTGAGCCCGGCTTTTTCCGCCTCAGCGGACACGACATTGTCGTTCTTCAACAGAGCAATCTGATCGGAGGTGAAGGGAGGCTTAATGAGCGGAATGAGGGAGGCCACCGAGCCCATCATGGAAGCAATGCTAAAGGGCAGGTTGATCATCGGGCGTTCACGGTAAGTTGCTTGCAGCACTGCCTCAAGACATTGACGGAAGGTCAATACGTCCTGGCCGCCAAGCTCGTAAGTAGCGCCGGGCTTCAATTGACCATCGACGCTGCGGGCCACGGCTTCGGCCACGTCCTCGACATAGACCGGCTGGAACCTTGTCTTGCCACCACCGATCAGGGGCAGGAAGGGTAGAGTGCGCGCCATACCGGCGAACTTGTTGAAAAAGTCGTCTTCGGGACCGAAGACGATGGATGGGCGCAGAACGATGGCATCCGGAAGAACAGAGCGGATTGCGGCTTCCGCGCGGCCTTTGGTGCGGGCGTAGCCAATAGAGGACTCCGCGTCGGCGCCGATCGCCGAGATATGAGTGAGCGTCGCACCTGCGGCCTTTGCCGCTTCTGCAACGGCGCGCGCACCGAATTCCTGAACGGCATCAAATGTATTGCGACCGCTTTCGAACAACAGACCAACGCAATTGACGACGTGATCGGCATCTTCGACGGCGCGAACGATGGAGTCCTTGTAGCGCAGGTTCGCCTGGGCAAAGGAAATCTGACCGACATTACCAAGCGGCTGCAAAAACCCTGCGAGATCCGGACGGCGAACGGCAACGCGGATCCGATAACCCCGCTTTGCCAGCGTGCGAACCACATGCCGCCCGACAAAGCCCGAGCCGCCAAAAACGGTGACGAGTGGAGGAAGGTTGGCCAAGGGCATGGGACGGCTCCTGCGAAGCGTGAATGGATATATTCTGGTGTCTTAGCCGAAAGCCGGGCGTACGGGAAGAGAGAACAGCGTCGAGCAGAAAGGGACCTGCGTGCGATCGTGGAATACGTCAAATTCCCTCGACGACGACCATTTCCGCATCCGCCACTTCCTGGCGAATTTTGGCTGCGGCTTGGTATTCCTCGGAGTTGTAGCAATCGACCGCGTGCTGCATGGACGGAAATTCTATCACCACATTGCGGGCGCGAGCCTGTCCTTCAAGTTCCGTGAATGCGCCGCCACGAGCAATGAACTTTGCACCGTAACGTTCGAAGGCGGGCTTGGCTGTCGAAACATAATCCTTATAGCGTTCGGCGTCGCGAACATCCACACGGGCGATCCAGTAGGCTTTGGTCATGACTCAATCCTTCAAACGCTGCTGGTTGGCTTTATCGATTGGCCGGAAAGCTGGCTCGCAGCATTTCGTCCAGAATGGCCCGTGCGGCAGCCTTCGGATCGGCCGCCTTGACGATAGGACGTCCAACGACCAAGTGGCTCGATCCGCCCTGGATGGCGTCGAACGGCGTGACGACACGCTTCTGGTCTCCGGCGTCTGCACCGCTTGGGCGAATGCCTGGCGTTACGACCGCCATGTCAGGCCCAAGGATGTCGCGAACGGCTGACGATTCCTCGGCGGAGCAGACGATGCCGCCCATGCCGGCTTCTCTTGCCTGTTTGGCACGTGTGAGAACGAGCGACCGGGCGTCACCCTGATAACCTGCCTCCGTCAGATCGGCATCGTCCATGGATGTCAGAACCGTAACGCCGAGAAGCGTGAGATCCGAGCCCTTGGCGGCAGCGACCGCCGCGCGCATGGCCTTCGGATAGGCGTGCAGGGTCAACATGGACATGCCCATCTTGGCAATGTTTTCGACGCCGGAGGCGACCGTGTTGTCGATATCCAGGAGCTTCATGTCGAGGAAGATTTTCTTGCCGCTTTGGGCAAGTTCGCGGGCAAAATCCAGTCCACCGGCAAAGACCAGCTGATAGCCAATCTTGTAGAAAATGACGTCGTCGCCGATGGCGGTGACGATCGATTCAGCCTCCTTGACGGTTGGAACATCCAGGCCAACGATCAGGCGCTCGTTCGTGGTCATCATCTTTACCCCTGCCAGTTTTCGATGGGCGTCCAGTCGCATGTCACTTTCCGGTCCGCAAGATCGAATCTGAAAAGATTGCCGCCGCCGGGCGGCTGGTCGCCGTTGCGTCGGATGACGTCATGGCTAAGGTGACTTTTCAGCAGTGTTCCGACCGCGCCATGGCCGATAAAGGCGATGGGCTGGCTGGGGTCGTGATCGGCCAGCACCGTCTCGACAGCTTTTACGATGCGGGCCTGCGCGTCAGCCGCGGTTTCCCAGCCTTTGTAGCTAGCATGCGGGTGGGCGAAGAACCAATCGGCGGCCTTCTCGAAGAGGTCGGGCGGAAGAAAACCGGTCGCGCTGCGATCGTTTTCGTGCATCGCCTCAACGTGTTCAACGTCAAGACCGCTGGCGCGGCCAAGATAGTGTGCGGTCTCGATCGCTTTGGTTTCGGTGCTGCTGACAATCCGGCGCAAGTCTCGGGCCCAAGGCTGCGAGAAAGCTCTTCGAGCTCGCTCTGCTCCTATGTCCGATAGTCCCCATTCCGGAACGGGAACTTTCGGATCGATGCGGACCTGCGGATGGGTGATGTAAAGTGCGTACATCCCACCGACGTTAGACTAGGTGCGAGTGTAGGTCCACAATTGCGCTGGCGGAATGTTACGCACGACGAAGTCAAAATGGCGGATATGGTAGAGGTGTGGCTGTGCGACGATCGGCGAAACCGGGCCGTAGGAGATTTGCACGACGGGGCGACCGGGTGGAATGCGGTTCAGAAGCTCGTCCAGAAGCTTGATTCTGGCGGCCATGGGAAAGTTCAACATGGGAACGGCGGAAATCACGCAGTCGAACATCTGGTCCTTCTGCTCGCCAAGCGTCTTATCCAGATCAAAGGCATCACCATTGATGAAGTTCACACCGGGATAGCTGCGCAGAAGCTGCTGATAAAAATCCGTCGAATATTCGATCGCCGTCACCTGATCGGGCCTGAGACCACGACCGAGGATGGCTTTGGTGATGACGCCGGTTCCGGGTCCAAGTTCAAGAACGGGTAGGCCTGAGTGAGGATTGACGACACTTGCCATCCTCCGTGCGGTGATACCGGAGGTCGGAACGATCGCGCCGACTTTTTTTGGTTGATTGACCATCCCCTTGAAGAAGCGGATTTCTTCCTCGAATTTCCGGCCGAAGCGTTCTTTCAGGCTCAGTCCCATGTCTTGTCCCCTTATTTGTCGTCAAACACCATTTGTTGAAACTATGGCGACATCTTGTCTCGCATGACGCAGATCAAAACGGAAATGTCGCTTATGGAAAAATACTTCGTATCGATAGAGCCAAAAAAAGCCGGAGGAAAGTTCCGCCGGCTTCACTCAGGATTGTCGTCTTAGACGCGCATCGGCATCAAAACATAGAGCGCGTCGTCTCCCGCAGTGTCTCGCACCAATGTGGGAGAGCCCGCATCCGCCAGCAGGAAGATCGCATCTTCGCCGGATAATTGCGCTGTGATATCAAGGAGGTATTTGGCGTTGAAGCCAATTTCCATCGGGTCGTTTTCGTAACCCACTGCCACTTCTTCCGTAGCGCTGCCGGAGTCTGGATTGTTGACGGTTAACGTCAACTGCCCGTCATTCAAGGCGAGCTTGACCGCACGTCCACGTTCCGATGAAATGGTCGAGACGCGGTCTACGGCCTTGGCAAAACTGCTGCAATCGACGCGCATTTCCTTGTCGTTTCCGGTCGGGATCACGCGCTGGTAGTCCGGGAAGGTGCCGTCGATGAGCTTCGAGGTCATGACGATATCGCCGATGGTCAGACGGATTTTGGCGTCGGACACTTCGACTGCGACTTCAAGCTCAGGATTGTCGACGAGCTTTTGCAATTCGCCCACAGTCTTGCGCGGAATGATGATGCCCGGCATGCCTTCAGAACCCGAAGGCGCATCCACGTCTGCACGCGCCAGGCGGTGGCCGTCCGTCGCGACTGCGCGCAGCTTCAGATCGCCGCCGCTTTCGATCGTGTGAAAGAAGATGCCGTTGAGATAGTAGCGTGTTTCTTCGGTCGAAATGGCAAACTGTGTGCGATCGATCAGCATCTTGAGATCGGTCGCCTTCAGCTTGAAGCTATGTGTGAACGTACCGGCGGTCAGGTCTGGGAAATCCGCCTCCGGCAGGCACTGAAGCGAGAACTTCGAGCGTCCTGACGCCACCGTCATCGACGAGCCATCTGGGTTGGTAGCCAAAAGCACCTCCGAACCGTCCGGAAGTTTGCGGACGATCTCATAAAGCAGATGCGCCGGGACCGTTGTGGCACCCGCCTGCTCCACCATGGCGGGCGTTGCCTCCGTGACTTCGAGATCAAGGTCGGTCGCCTTCATGTCCAGATTGGCGCCGGATGCGCGCAGCAGAACGTTTGACAGGATCGGGATGGTGTTGCGCCGTTCAACCACACGATGCACGTGGTTCAGCGACTTCAAAAGGTTTGACCGCTCGAGAGTAATACGCATGGACGCTACCGCTTTCAACCGTTGCGATCCGGCGGCGCCGGATCGGCAAGATAGTCTTTCCCGGTCTGATGCCGGACAATGGGACAGGCAAAATGGCAGAGTTATCGTGCAAAATGCAAGAGGCGAGGATGCGCGCGCAGTTCCAATTCAGCGCTATCGCTCGTGATCCACAGATAAGAGTGACATCTTGAGCTTGTTCCGCCGCCGCCTATTGCCCATAAGTGCTTCAAGAGAATACCGGAATGGATTGGAACTGGCCGTGGCAGACGAAACGATAGATGACCAGACGGACATGCCTTCGGGCAAGAGCTTCCGTATCGCCGGCGTTTCGGTTCCGGCGCGGCCTTTGGAGAATGCCCTCTATCTTGTTGCCACGCCTATTGGCAATTTGGGTGACATAACTCTGCGTGCGCTGGAAACCCTGAGTGCGGCCGACGTTCTCGCCTGCGAAGACACGCGCGTCACCCGCATTCTTCTGGAACGGTATGGAATCCGCAATCGGCCCTATGCCTATCATGAGCATAATGCGCAAGAGGCGGGGCCGAAGCTGATCGCGGCTCTGGAGGCCGGAAAGTCGGTGGCGCTGGTGTCGGATGCTGGAACGCCGCTCGTTTCAGATCCCGGATATCGGCTTGGACAGTTGGCGCTCGAAGCCGGTTATCGCGTCGTGCCGATCCCTGGCGCGTCTGCGCCGCTTGCTGCTCTCGTCGGATCGGGCATGCCGAGCGATTCCTTCTTGTTCGCTGGCTTCCTGCCGGTCAAGGATCGCGGCAAGCGCGACCGCTTGGCCGAGCTTTCAAAAATTCCGGCAACCTTGATCTTCTTCGAATCTCCGCACCGCATCGGCGCATCCGTTCGTGTCGCGGCGGAGGTGCTTGGTCGCGAGCGTCGCGCAGTCGTTTGTCGCGAACTGACCAAGACATTCGAGGAGTTTCGTCGCGGGACTTTGGGCGAGCTTGCGGAATATTATGACGAAGACCGCACCGTGAAGGGTGAGATCGTGCTCCTCGTCGAGCCGCCATCCTATGACGAGATACCCGATATTGAGGATGTCGAAAAACTGTTGAAGGATCTGGTGTCCACCATGCCGGCGGCCAGGGCTGCAGCCGAGGCGTCGAAGCTGACCGGCTTGCCGCGCAAGGAACTCTATCAGCGGCTTCTGGACATGAAGGACAGCAATGGCGGCTGATGCGCGGCATGTGAAACGACGCCGGGCCGAAAAGCGCGGTCATGCCGCCGAGTATTGGGCAGCACTCTATCTCATGCTGAAAGGCTATCGCATTCTGGCGCTTCGATATCGCACCCCGCTCGGCGAGATCGATCTGATCGCCCGGCGAAAGGATGTGATCGCCTTCATCGAGGTGAAGGCCCGCAAGCTCGAAAAGGGTGCGGTGGATGCTGTCGGTGCGAACTCGCAGAGGCGGATTCGGGCCGCCGCGGATCTTTGGCTGAGCCGACGCCGCGATTCCCATCGTCTTTCTCTTCGCTTCGATATTGTTGCTGTTCTTCCACGGCGGCTACCGGTTCATTTCATCGATGCCTTTTAGAGGATAAGTCCATGTCGAGTGAACGCGAAAAGATGGCGGCTGGTGATTGGTACAGCTGTCTCGACAGTGCATTAGGGAACTTGCGCATGAAAGCCCGCGTCGCCGTTCATCAGCACAACACACTGCCACCCGACGAGCGCGGGGCAATAGCGCCCATGCTGCTTGCGCTTTTGCAGTCCGCTGGCGGAAGTGCCTTCATCGAAGCGCCATTTCATTGCAGCTACGGTTTCAATATCAGCCTCGGGGAGAGGGTCTATCTCAACGCAGGCTGTACAATCCTAGATTCCGCTTTCGTCGACATCGGCACCGGCTCGATGCTCGGTCCCGGCGTCCACATCTACTGCGCGGATCACCACCGCGATGTCACTCTGCGCGGGCAGGGTATCGAGAGAGCAAGGCCGGTCACGATCGGCAAGGATGTCTGGATCGGCGGCGGCGCCATCATTCTGCCCGGTATAACCATTGGCGAGGGTGCGATTGTCGGGGCGGGCGCGGTCGTGACGAAGAGCGTGGCAGCCGGTGACATCGTTGTCGGCAACCCCGCTCGCCCGACAGGCCGGCAATGATCTACCACAGGTGGCTGCTGGTTGCTGAAGCACAATCATCATCGGCTTTTCGTAACAAATCTGAAATGAAACTGTAAAATTCGCGTCATGGAAGGCCCCTATTCGCATCCTCACCCAGCAAGGGCGGTAGAGGATCGAAAAGATGATCAAGAAAATTTCAATGGCCGTTATGGCCTTCAGCGTTTCCGCAACGTCTTCCATGGCGGCAACCAACATCACCTTCTGGCATGGCATGGGCGGCCGTAATGGCGAAGTCATCAATGAGGTCGCGCAGAAGTTCAATGCCGCACAGAGCGCCTGCTCGTTGACGCCCGTTTCCAAAGGATCTTACGAAGAAGCGCTGGCCAGCGGTATCGCTGCCTTCCGCTCCGGCGAACAGCCGAACATTCTTCAGGTTTTCGATGCCGGTGCTGCAACCATCATCAACGCCAAGGGCGCTGTAGTCCCGGCGGAAGACATCATCACCAAGGCAGGCTACACGTTTGATCGCGAAGCCTTCATCCCTGGCGTTCGCTATTTCTATGCAGCAACCGACGGAAAGTTCGTCGGCATGCCGTTCAACTCTTCCGCTCCGATCATGTACATCAACACCGACGCCCTGAAGAAGGCCGGTGTCGAAGCGCCAAAGACCTGGGAGGAGTTCGAAGCGATCGCGCCAAAGCTCAAGGAAGCCGGCTTCATCCCGCTCGTCCAGTCGCAGCTGACCTGGGAGTTCACCGAAAACTTCTTCTCGCGCAACAACATACAGTTCGCCACCAACAACAATGGCTATGACAGCGTCGTCGATACCAAGCTCAAGGTCACCGACCCGAACCTGATCATGATGTTCGAAAAGCTGAAGTCCTGGAAGGATCAGGGTTACTTCGCTTATTACGGTGCCGGCTGGAACGACAACCAGAAGCCGTTCGAAGAAAACAAGGTCGCTCTCTGGATCGGTTCGTCCGGTTCCTTTGGCGGTCTGCAGAAGACGGCGCAGATGCCTTTCTCGGCAACGTTCTTGCCCTACTGGGGCGCAATCAAGGGCGCTGGCACCAACTCCTTCATCGGCGGCGCAGCCCTGTTTGCCATGTCCGGTAAGCCTGAAGCTGAAAATAAGTGCGTGGCCGACTTCTTCCAGTTCCTGACTTCGCCTGAAATTCAGAAGTTCTACCATGAAGCAACCGGCTACGTGGCCATCACCAAGGCAGCTTATGAGCTGGCAAAGAAGGAAGGCTATTACGAGAAGCAGCCTGTTGCCGAAGTCGGCATCAAGCAGCTGTCGCTTCCAGGCGGCGAGTGGTCCAAGGGTTATCGCCTCGGCTTTTACCCGCAGATCCGCGCCATCATGGAACGTGAATATGGCCGTATCTTCTCCGGCGAAGTTTCCGTGAAGGACGCCTTCAACATCATTGAGAAGGAAGGCAACGACCTTCTGGCCCGTTTCGCCAAAACTGCTGGCTGATCACTCAAGCCATGCGCTGGATGGGCCTTTCCTCATCGCGAGGAGAGGCCCGTTCCAGTGTTTTAGAAAGCGTCAAAACCTCAGTTATTCGGGGACCTGACCCGAGCACCGACCGGCACACTCGTTATCGCGGGTGGGATGGAGGTGACAGAAACCCGAGACTACAGCGCTTTTTGCCAAATTCGCGGGCCGACCTGTTTGTTGAAGTCCGGCCATAACCAAAGAAGGTTTGCGAACGTGACCTACGCTCCCATCCAACCGAGCGCTACACAGGCGCTCCCCGGTCCTATTGCAAAAGCAAAAAAGCCGGTCGTAGCGACCGAGACGGCCAAGCGCGTCCAGTTTTCCTCGTCGCTACTGCCTTACCTCTTTTTGGCGCCGCAACTCCTGGTCATTTTCGTTTTCTTCTATTGGCCGTCCGCGCAGGCGGTGCAGTCCTCTTTTTACATCGAGGACCCGTTCGGTTTCGGATCGACATTCGTCGGGCTTTCGAACTACTCCGACGCGCTGTTCAGCGCGGAGTATCTGAACATCGCCAAATTCACCGGCATCTTTACCATACTCGTCACTGTGTTCTCACTCGCCATTGGACTGTTGCTCGCGGTCAAGGCGGATACGGTGATCCGCGGGGCGTCGGCCTACAAGACGCTGCTGATTTCGGTATACGCCATCGCGCCTCCGGTCGCGGGCCTGATCGGCATGATGTTCTTCGATCAGCATATCGGCCCCTTCGTCAAAATTGCATCCTTCTTCGGCTGGCACATGCAGGTGGGCGTCAACTATTTCGACACGGCCTTCGCTATGGTGTTCGTCTCCGTGTGGAAGCAGATCCCGTATAACTTCATCTTCTTTCTGTCTGGTCTCCAGAGTGTTCCAGTCTCCGTGCGCGAAGCGGCCTATCTCGATTGCCGCTCCGGCTTTCGCCGCTTCTGGACCGTGATCATGCCTCTTCTTGCGCCCACGGCCTTCTTCCTGCTGATCATCAACGTCACCTATGCCCTGTTCGACACCTTCGGCGTGATCGACGTGATGGTGAAGGACAAGGCGGCCAATAACCCGATCACCCTTGTCTACAAGGTGTTTCTCGATGGTTTCCGCGGCAACGATATCGGCGGATCATCTGCGCAGTCCGTTATCCTGATGGTCGTCGTTTTCGTTCTGACCGTCCTGCAATTCCGCTTCCTCGAAAAACGCATTCATTACGGTTGAGGTGTTGACCCATGTATAAGACCAAGCCTCTCGACCATCTGGTGCTGATCCTCGGCTCGCTGTTTCTGGTTCTGCCGGTCATCGTTGCCTTCATGACATCCACCCATACCGCAGCCGAAATCCACATGAACGGATTGGCGCTAACGCCTGGCGATAATTTCGTCGGTACTTATGAAAAGGTGCTGACACAGAAAGGCGGCTTCACCGGCCAGGTGACCGGGTTCAACATGGTGATGAACTCGTTGATCCTCGGTATAGGCTTTGCAGTCGGCAAGATCGTTCTGTCGATGATGGCGGCCTATGCTATCGTCTACTTCCGCTTCCGCTTTGCAACGCTCGCCTTCTGGATCATCTTCACCACGCTGCTCTTGCCGCTCGAGGTCCGCATTATGCCGTCCTACGAGGTGATGAGCAAACTGGGGCTGCTCAATTCCTACACTGGCCTGATCGTGCCTCTTCTGGCCTCTGCCACCGGTACTTTCTACTTCCGCCAGTTCTTCAAGTCGGTGCCCGACGAGTTGCTGGAGGCTGCCCGCATCGATGGTGCCGGGCCGATCAAGTTCTTCATCGACGTGTTGATCCCTCTGTCGCGCACGATGGTGGCGGCCATCTTCATCATCATGTTCGTTTATGGCTGGAACCAGTATCTCTGGCCCATGCTGATGACCAATGATGAGAGGTTCTTCACGCTGATGCGTGGCATCAAGTCGATCCTGCAAGTCTGGGTCGGTTCGCAAATTCCCGATTACAACGAGGCTTTCGCGCTCGCAGTTCTCGCCATGCTGCCTCCGGTGATGATCGTCGTCATCTTCCAGAGCTGGTTCATCAAGGGCCTCACCGAAAGCGACAAATAAAGGATACCGACAATGGCCGAGATCGACATCCGTCAGGTCTGCAAGGATTATTCAAACGGCATGCGCGCCGTCCACGATGTGGATATCGCAATCAAGGATGGGGAGTTCATTGTGCTGGTCGGCCCGTCCGGCTGTGGCAAATCCACACTTCTGCGCATGGTAGCGGGCTTGGAAGAAATCTCCGAGGGGACGGTTAGCATCGGAAGCCGTGTCGTCAACGATGTGGAGCCTGCCGATCGTGACATCGCCATGGTGTTCCAGAACTACGCGCTCTACCCGCATATGTCGGTGCGCGAAAATCTCGAATACGGTCTGAAGAACCGGAAGACGCCGAAGGCGGAGATCGATGCTCGCGTGGCGGAAGCAGCGCGGATGCTGCAACTGGAGCCTTATCTGGAGCGCAAACCGCGGGCTCTCTCCGGCGGGCAGCGTCAACGTGTTGCCATGGGTCGTGCCATTGTGCGCAAGCCTGCGGCCTTTCTCTTCGATGAACCGCTCTCGAACCTCGATGCCAAGCTGCGCGTCTCGATGCGCGGCGAGATCAAGCGGCTGCAACGCCGCCTTGGCACCACCTCCATCTATGTCACGCATGACCAGTTGGAAGCCATGACGCTGGCGGATCGTCTCGTGGTTCTGAATGCGGGACGCATCGAACAGATCGGCGCGCCGCTCGATGTCTACCACACGCCTGCCTCCACCTTTGTCGCAAGCTTCATTGGCTCGCCAGCCATGAACCTCCTGTCTGGCGAACTGCATGGTGATCGTCTGGCGATCGGTCCTGCTGTCTTGTCATTGAATGGTGTTGCGCCGACCTCCGGCCCGGTGACGGTCGGAATTCGGGCGGAAGATTTGCACATCGCAAATGGTGATGAGCCAGCCTTGCCGTTCCGTCTCGATTATGTCGAGGAACTCGGCTCGCAGCGTCTGGTGCATGGCGTAGTTGGCGATCAGCCGCTCACGGTGGCGCTTTCCGCCGAACTGCAGCTTCCGGAAATCTTCGCGCTCACCATCAATCCCGGAAGGCTGCATTTCTTCGACAACGAGACGGGAAAGCGAATCGATGTCAGGCTCGATGAGCAGAGTGCGCAGCCGCAAGTCGAACGGGCAGGCGTCTGATCAACGTAAGGAAGTCGGAGCGCGCGACACGTCCCGGCTTCCTTTTTGTCCATTGACTCCATTATAAGATCGAATATTCTCTTATCATGGAAAATGAACGTGACCCGCTTGAACCGGTTATTGCCGCAAGGCTCAAGCTTCTGCGAGAGCAAAGTGGACTGACGCTCGATGGACTTGCGACGGCGTCCGGCGTGAGCCGCGCCATGATATCCCGCATCGAAAGAGGCGAGGCGAGCCCTACGGCATCATTGCTTGCGCGCATCTGCGCCGCACTCGGCCTGTCTCTGTCGCAGTTTTTCGCCGAAGGCGAGGCGCCGCCATCACCGCTGGTAAAAAGAAGCGATCAGCCGACGTGGAAAGATCCGGAAACCGGTTATGTCCGCCGCGCCATCTCGCCGCCCCGTACTGGCTCGGATGTCGATATCGTCGAAGTTTCGTTGCCCGCATCCGCGCGCGTCAGCTTCCCACCCCACCCGGCCAGCAAGGGTATGACCCAATATGTCTGGCTGTTCGAGGGCGCACTCCACATGACGCTTGGAGATCAGACCTACCGGCTAGAGCCGGGTGACTGCCTCTTCATGCCCGTTGGGGAGGGCCACATTTTTCACAATCCGTCCGATAGTCCCGCTCGCTATGCCGTCGTGCTGGACCAGAGAAAGCGCATATGATGGAAGAGAATATTATAAACATCCGGCTTTTAGACCGCCAGGAGACACTCGATGCCCTGCCGGATCTTTGCGAAGTCCTGTCGGACTGCGTCAATGGCGGAGCCTCTGTCGGCTTCATGCTGCCATTCGAGCCGGACGACGCGTGCAGCTTCTGGCAGGATGTTGCAGAAGCGGTGGGCCGTGGCACGACACTCCATGCGGTGGCAGAACGCGGTGGGAAAGTGGTTGGCACGGTTCAGGTGGGTCTTGCCACCAAGCCCAACCAGCCTCACCGGGGTGACGTGATGAAGCTGCTGATCCATCGAACAGCCCGTGGTCTTGGTCTGTCACGCCAATTGATGGCGCATGCGGAAGCGGAGGCGGCAGGCCTTGGTCGGACGCTTCTCGTGCTGGATACGGCAACAGGCAGCGAGGCCGAAGCCATCTATCCGCGCTTCGGCTGGCAACGCGCCGGCGGCATCCCCGATTTCGCACTCTTCCCCGATGGGCGTTACTGCGACACAACCTTCTTCTACAAACGCATAGGTCCGGCCGAATGACCGGACCTGTTGTAGAAGGCCTGCCCTGTTGGAATCAGGCTGCGTAACGGGTTGCAGCACTGTCCTTCGTCAGGCGGAACTGCTGCAGCAATTGCAGCAACTGGTCAGTCTCGGTATTGAGTTGCTGCGTCGCGGCGCTCGTTTCTTCCACCATGGCCGCATTCTGCTGGGTGAGGACATCCACCTCTCCAACAGAGCCGTTGATTTGCTGGAGCACCACGGCCTGGTCCTGAGTGGACTGGGTGATCTGATGCATCTGATCGGCGACTTCCGAAATCCGGACGCCGATTTTTGCCAGGGCTTCACCCGTCTGATTGACAAGGTTCGAGCCCGCCGAGACTTCCTGCGTCGAAACGGCCACTAGCTGGCGAATTTCTTTCGCAGCAGAGGCCGAGCGTTGCGCCAGTTCACGCACCTCATGTGCCACGACGGCAAAGCCCTTACCGGCCTCTCCGGCGCGCGCGGCTTCCACGCCTGCATTCAGCGCCAGCAGATTGGTCTGGAAGGAGATGGAATCGATGACCTCGATGATGTTGCCGATCGTCTGCGACGCTGCCTCGATCCGCTCCATCGCGGCCACCGCACTTTGGACGATTGTCAGAGAATCATCCGTATGGCGGCGGGTGTCGTCCACGATACCGTTTGCCTGGCGGGCGCGTTCCACCGCGTTACGCATATTGGAGTTGAGCTCATCCACTGCTGCAGCGGTTTCTTCTAGCGAGGCGGCCTGGCGTTCGGTACGCCTAGAAAGGTCGAGCGTTGAGGCCGACATCTGCTGTACGTTGATCTGGATGGTTCCGACATTGTCCTGGATGCCGCCAATGGTCTGGCGCAGCCTTTGCATGGACTGGTTGAAGTCGAGACGCAATTGCTCCAGATGGCCGGAAAAGGGCGTGTCGATCATGGTGGAGATGTCGCCACCCGAAAGCCGCTTTAGTCCCTCTGCGAGTGCAGACACCGCGACCTGGATCTGACGGTCGAGCTCTTTACGCTCGGCATCGTTCATCTGCCGCTCCGCCTCTGCAGCAGCTCGTTGTTCTTCTGTCTGGGCTTCAAGCCGCATACGTTGCGTCGCATTTTCCTTGAAGACTTCCAGGGCGCGAGCCATCTCGCCGATTTCGTCATGGCGATTATTGCCGTTGACAGCGACATTCACGTCGCCGGTGGCAAGACGCTTCATGGCGCTGACAATAGTCAGGATCGGCCCCTTGAAAGTCAGCACCAGACCGATGCCTGCGAAAATGGCAACCAGAATGCCAGTCACCATGGCCGAGATCGAAATGCCATTTGCCTTGTTGCGCTCGGTGTCAGCGGCTAGACGCTGGGACTCGGCAAATCCAGTCAGTTGTTGCCAGATATGGCCAATCTCACCGCTTGCCTTGGCAAAAGCAGCTTTGCGCTTGTCGACCATGGTCAACAGCTCGCCGGCATTTTTGTCGAGCTGTCCTGAGAGCGTGTCGATCAGTGTCGCGCTTTTGCGTGAGCTTTCCGACATAGTCATATCAGAAATCATGGTACCCGCGGACACGCTGAGGCGAAACGCCATATCGCGGACCCGTTCCAACCCATCCTTTGTGGGCGCTGCGGTAAAGCCTGCCACATCAAGCTGCATGTTCTTCGCGTCTTCGCCGATCTGGCGCGCTGCATCCAGAAATTTGGCGGCAGCTTCCATCTTGCCATCCAACTGGCCGAACATTTCGGTTGCCTGACGAGACTTGACGGTTGCAAAGCCCTGGAGACGGATCGTTGAGGGGCGCATCATGTTGATGGCCTGATCGATCGTTCCAAGCGTCGCGTCATTCACGACACCGATATCCACTTGCTGGCGGATCTGTTTCACATTGTCGGCGATCTGATCGATGACGAGCTTCTGATCTGCGACCGCGATTGTGGACAGGGCCTTTGCCGTCGCTTCCAGCTGGTCGATTGCGTCGCGTATGACGGCAATCTTTTCCTCCGGTACGGTCCGCTTGTTGAACTCGGTGACCATCGCGGCAATGAAAGTCGCGCCGCGAACGAGCTTGTCCGCCTCTCGCAACATGTTTTTCGCTTTGGTTTCGTCCGTTTCCAGTGTGCTGCGCATATTGGTCGCATTGGCCAGAAGCCCGGAAAGCTCCTTCGTTACGGCTGCCATATCGGCGTTCATTTGCGATCGGAGCGCCTCTTCCTTCTGGTGAAAGGTCCAGAGTTCGTCCACCTGGACACCGACAAAAGAGGTTCTGCTAATTGCATCGAGGATGGCCGGATCGTTGCCATCACCGGTCATTTTGAGAAAGGCAATCTGTTCATCAACTTGGCGGTGAAGCCCTTTCCGCGTTTCTTCCGTTGTGTTGTGAAGAAAAGAGGTCATGCTTTCATAAACGTTCTTGAAACCCGTCAAGGATTGCAGGGTCGTATTTGAGATATCCATGCGCCCTTGAAGCAGCTTGGATGTGTAAAGACCTGAAAGACCGACTGCGAGAATACTTAGAATAAACGGCGCGATGAAGACGATAACTTTAGTCTGGATTTTGAATCGCGCCAGAACTCTATCGATGAACATGTGTTTATGAAACCTTTTCTCGAATTATGTATTTGTTTCACTTCGGTTTTCCTCAGTTACGACTTTTGCAAGCAAGTTCTGAAAAAAGGTTAAATAAAGCGACATATTTCTCACCACTCATGCATGAGTCGTGAGCTGCTAGTCGTCAGAATGATGCCCGATACGAGGTCGGACTATTGCGGTGTAGTGATTGGGAAAAAAGAGCACTTCTGCTTGATGCACTCTTTTTTAGGTAGAGGCGCGGTCAACCGGAACCGGGATCGACGCTATCGTCTTCTTCCGGCAAAGACCCCGCGCCCGGTGTCTTGCTTTTATCCGTCAGGTGCTTTTTGGCGTGTGGACCCGCGGTCGGGAGATCATTGTTCTTTTCGCTCGGTGTGTCTTTTTCTTCAATTGTCTCGCGTGCTTTTTTGTCGTCCATTTTAGAGGCTCCTCATCTTTGGGCAGCGCCATGTGTCCTCGATCGAACGCGTGGGGAATATGAGAGTTCCTTCCGCCACATCCCGATGAAGTCCGATAATCTGCCGCGGCTCGTCTATCGCTTTGCCGCTCGCGCCAGCTCAGTCGCTGTCGCCTGCCGCGATCTTCGCCTCCGCCAGGCCGCGACTATTCAATACGGAAAAGACGAAAAGGCCTCAGAGCAGGGCACTCGGAATGTGGCCTCTAATGAAAACGCCTGCCAAAACAGCCTCTTAGCCGCTATTCGTTCACGTGTCTGGCGGGATATCCGAAACCGAAATAGTGCAGGAAGGAGCCATGCGTATAAGCCGTTAAAACAAGGAGAACGACGACATGAGTCATCTGACGCCGCGCCTGCGGGCAGGAAGCGTCAGTCCTCGATCTTGCGGGCTTCTGAAATCAACATGATCGGCACGCCGTCGCGAATTGGGTATGCAAGCTTGGCGCTTTCGGAGATCAGTTCGTGGTGCTCGCGGTCATAGGCCAGTCTGCCTTTGGTGAGCGGGCAGACCAGCAGATCAAGGAGTTTCGGATCGACCTTACTCAGCTTCTCATCCATGCGCAGGGCTCATTGCAAAACGGTCCCGCCGTCCATGCCGCCTTGAGCGAGAACGATTTCCATAATTGCGATCAGCGCATCTGCGCGCGATTTAAGATCGGGCGCTTCGAGCAGCGCTTGCTTTTCCGCCGGTCCAAATGGAGACATCATCGAAAGGGAGTTGACCAGCACCTGATTTCCGGCGCGTTCGACACTGTCCCAATCCGCTTCCAATTGGTTCGATTCCAGAAAATTGCGGAAGACACGTAAGAGATTGGCGCGATCGATGTCTCCCTCGCCATCCTCACCGGACAGGTCTGCAATGAAGGGAGCCTGCTTGAAAACACGGTAGGGCAAACCCTTATCCACCTCATCAATAAGCCTGAAGCGGCAGACGCCGGTAAGCGAAACGATATAGCGCCCGTCGCCGGTTTCGGAGAAGGAGGTGATGCGCCCGATACAGCCGATGGGGCTCAATGCGCTGCCGTCTGCTCCCGGGTCCTGCGACTGAAGGGCTGGTTGAACCATTCCGATCAGCCTATGGCTCGCAATGGCAGCGTCGAACATCGCCAGATAGCGCGGCTCGAAAATGTTCAGCGGCAGATGTCCTTCCGGCAATAACAGAACACCGGACAGGGGAAAAACAGGAATAGTATCAGGTAGGTCGCTGGCTTTCAGATATCTCGCATTTCCGACATGCATCGGAGGCTTCCTTATGTCTTATCGTTCCCGCTCCCCTGTAGATGAGGAGCGGTTGGTTAAAGCGCAAGACGTGGTTAGGAAAAGAGTATCGAGGACAGTTTCCTGCGGCCGGAAATGCTCGCCGGGTCCTTGAACCCCCAGATCTCGAAAAATTCGACAAGCTGCTTGCGTGCCGCATCGTCCTCAAATGTACGATCCTTGCGCATAATGGTCAGCAGTTCCTCGACGGCCTCTTCACGCTTACCCTGGGCATTCAAAATCTTGGCAAGCTTCAATCGCGATGCATGGTCATCCGGGTTCAGCTGGAGTGCCTGTTGCAAAGCGTTGGGATCACCAAGTTTGCGAGCTTCGTCGAACTGCGCCAGCTTTTTCGAAGCAGCCTGCACCGCAGCATCCTTGGCGAGTTCTTCCGGTAACGAGGACAAAAGTTCGCCCGCGCGCTCGTACTGACCGACGGCGATCATGCATTCGGCAATGCCTGCGACAGCGGCGGCGTTCTCGGGGTCGGCCTGCATCACGGCGCCGAACAACTGCGCCGCATTCTGGTAATCCTGGGCTTCCAGCAATTCCCTCGCCTCTGCGAGCGCTGCTTCGATCTCGGCCTTCTGATCCTCACCCGCAGGGCCTGCGAGCTTCTCGATGAATTGCAGGATCTGGCTTTCAGGCACTGCACCCATGAAGCCATCGACGGGTCTTCCATCGACGAAGGCGACAATGGCTGGAATCGACTGAATGCCCAATTGACCTGGAATGGTCGGATGGTCGTCTATGTTGAGCTTCACCAGCTTGACGCGCCCACCAGCCTCATTGACCACTTTTTCAAGCACGGGGGTCAATTGCTTGCACGGTCCGCACCACGGCGCCCAGAAATCCACCAGGACTGGCTGCCGTCGCGATTCGTCCATCACATCTTTGGAGAAATTCGCCGTCGTCGTATCTTTGACATGGGAGCCTTGAGAGCCGGATGAGCCACCGCCGAAATTTGCCGAAGCGGTCATATGTCCTCCAAGAGAGGCTCCGTAAGGGTTATCCGTTCCGCTCATATCTCGTCTCCAATATCATCTCGTTCCGGTGCGATCATACCGCACAGATCGTGGTTTATTCCGTGACTTTCAAGATCAGCGGCGTGTGCCTGGTCGCCTCCAGAAAGCGCACAAGATCGTCGCGACCAATGGTCGTCGTTGCATCGTTGCTGAGTGGGTGACCGTTGATAAGGTCATGCTTCATCAATTCGCTGTCGAGCACGAAGGTCACCTGCTGCCCGGTGTCGTTGATGGCGCCGAACACGGTAACCGAACCTGGAATGACGCCGAGATACTCCAGCATCTTTTCCGGCTTGCCGAAGGAGACCTTGCTTGCTGCCCCGATAGTCTTGTGAACAGTTTTGAGGTCTACCGCCGCGTTCTCTTCGACGGTGAGCACGAAATACTGATCCTTCTTGTCTTTGACGAAGAGGTTCTTGGTATGGCCGCCTGGAATAAGATCGCGCAGCGACTCCGATTCAGCGACGGTGAAGACCGGCGCATGCTGCGTGGTGCTATGTTTAATGCCAAGGCCATCGAGAAAGCTGAAAAGATCCTGCGCCGTCTTTGGAGAATTCTCTGCAACCATCACTCAGTGCCTCTGTTGGTTTTTCCTGCTCTTGACGAAAATGCATAGGCCCGCCGGTGCTCTTTTGCAATCCACTGCGCTACAAAGCACCGAAAAGACGAGCTTTTACCGATGCTTGCAGCATTTCGAGAAAATTCGTGCCGGTTTTTGTCATTTCCCTGTTGCATTTGAAAATTTGTTGAGCGATATAGCGCCCGTCGCCGCAAGACGGCGCCCGCGGTTCAGCGATCTACCCCGAACCGTCGGATATTTGAGCGGGTGTAGCTCAGGGGTAGAGCACAACCTTGCCAAGGTTGGGGTCGAGGGTTCAAATCCCTTCGCCCGCTCC
>NZ_CAJYTV010000023.1:0-31213 GCF_913777885.1 uncultured Agrobacterium sp.
TATTCCAGATGGACTGAAGGAAGGCCGGATCGGTGTAGAAGAACTTGTAGTTGAACAGGCCAGCAAAGCTGACATTGGCCGGGTTCAGCAGATTGTAGTTCTGGAAAGAAAACCACAGCGTCATCGCAAGTGGCACGATCATCCAGATCAGAAGCAGGAAAACCGAGGGCGCCATCATCACACGCGCCAGGCTCCTGGTGTTTTGCGTTGCCATTCGCTGTCCTCCCAGTATCGCGCGCAGCGTCAAGACCGCATGCAGGTGCATTTTTTTGATTATAAAGACGATTAAGAATGCCCGCCGCCCGGCTTTTGCCGGACGATGGGCTTTGGGAGGATTACTTGATGTAACCGGCGCGGGTCATTTCGCGTGTCGCGGTGGACTGAGCACCCGAAAGCGCATCATCGACCGAAGACTGACCTGCAACGACCGCGGAGAAAAGCTGTCCGACAGTGGTGCCGAGCGACTGGAACTCAGGGATCGCCACGAACTGACCGCCCGTATAAGGCACAGGCTTGACGGTCGGCTTGGTGATATCGGCTGCGTTCATGGCCGCAAGCGTCATCTTGGCGAAAGGTGCCGCCTTCTCGTAATCAGCATTCTTGTAGAGCGAGGTGCGCGTGCCCGGAGGAACGTTGGCCCAGCCTTCCTTGGAAGCGACGAGATCGGAGTAGTCCTTGCTGGTTGCCCAGGCGATGAACTTCTCTGCTGATTCAGCCTTTTGCGAGCTCTTCGGGATGGCAAGGTTCCAAGACCACAGCCAGTTGCCGTGGTTCTTCAACTCGCCATGCGTCGGGAACAACGCATAGCCAACCTTGTCCGCAACCGTTGAGTCCTTCGGATTCGACACGAAGGATGCAGCAACGGTAGCGTCAATCCACATGCCGCACTTGCCCTGCTGGAAGAGCGTCAGGTTTTCATTGAAGCCGTTGGAGGCTGCACCCGACGGGCCGGCATCCTTCATCAGATCGACGTAAAACTGCAGCGAATTCTTCCACTCGGGCTGATCGAATTGCGGCTTCCAGTTTTCATCGAACCAGCGGCCACCGAAAGAGTTGGTGAGCGCGGTGATGAAGGCCATGTTCTCGCCCCAACCGGCCTTGCCACGCAGGCAGATGCCGTTGACGTCAGCCTTGCGGTCGGTGATCTTTCGGGCCGCGTCACCGATGAATTCCCACGTCGGGTTTTCCGGCATCTTCAGACCAGCTTTTTCGAACAGGTCCTTGCGGTACATGATCATGGCGGATTCGCCATAGAAGGGCGCCGCGTAAAGCTTGCCTTCGACCGTGAGACCGCCACGGATGGAGGGCAGCATGTCGTTGACGTCATACTTGTCGCCAAGCTTTTCGAGCGGCAGAAGCCAGCCCTGCTTTGCCCAGATCGGAACCTCGTAGTTACCGATCGTCATGATGTCATACTGGCCACCATTGGTGGCGATATCCGTCGTTACGCGTTCGCGCAGGACGTTTTCTTCCAGAGTGACCCATTCGATCTGAATGTCCGGGTTCTTGTCGGTGAATTCCTTTGTCAGTCCCTGCATGCGGATCATGTCACCGTTGTTGACGGTGGCAATGGTCAGTGTTTCTGCAGACGCGAGGCCGGAAAAGGCGAGAGCCGAGCATGCGCCCAGCAGAAGTGTCTTCAATGTCATGATCTTCCTCCCAGAAGAAAAATGAGCATTCGCTTTGCTCGAGGGCAATTACTCACTTTGAAACACAAAATGTCAAGCACCATCCTGCGCTGCAGCGCACAAGTGACGGCTAATATGCTGATTTGAAAATAATATTTCTGCTCAGTGTGTGAGCATATATTCGGCAGATTGCTCGTCCGTGATGATCCCGTTCAACAAACCCCCTCGTAAGGCGGCCAGCATGGCGGGGGATTTTTTCCGGCCCTGAGCAATGCCGATGACCGTGCAAGTCTCGCGTGACGGAACGGGGACAGATGCCACACGGTCATTGATGGGATTGGTTATGATCTTTCCATCGCCGTCAAAGAACCAGCCGCAGATTTCCCCCGCAGCCCCTTCGGCGATCAGACGCTTCATGTCTTCGACAGCCAGAAATCCATCGACGCACAGCGGTGCGTTCTCCCCGAGTTCACCCACTCCCACGAAGGTTACGTTCGCCGCGGCTCCAAGCGACAGAGTAGAGCGCACCATCGCCTGGTCGTGCAGAAGTTCTCGCTCTTCGGCAGATGAGCAGAGAACTGGCAAAGGCATCGGAAAATGCCGTGCCTTGATTGCATCTGCCATAGAGAAAATGACGTTGTAATAGGCCGCCGAACCGTCCGGCCCGATGTTGCCGGTTAGCGAGACGATGCGATGCTGCGGACACTCCATCGGCGGCAGCTGATCAACCGCCGCTTTGAGTGTCCGTCCTGTTCCGATCGCAAGGACGATCGGGTCCGGCTGACGCAGCCAACGTTCGATTTCCGCAGCACCCGCCTCGGCAATCCCAACCGTCGACGACGTTCCTGCCGGATCGCTCGGAACGACTTCGACATGCTTCAGAAAAAAGCGCTCGCGCAGAGCTTCGGCCTTTTCCAGGCAGGCAGCAATTGGATGATCGAGCCTGACCTTGATCAGGCGTTCGGCCACCGCCAGCGAGACCAGCCTTTGCGCCGACTGGCGTGAAATTCCCATGGCGGCGGCGATCTCATCCTGGGTACGGCCAGCCACATAATAGAGCCAGCCGGCACGTGCCGCATCGTCTAACCGCCCACCGCTATCGGATCGTCTGGCCATGTCTTTGCCCTAAGCTCTTCGTCACCAAGTGCTGACATTTTTTGCGGCAAAATGTCAAATTATGAGACACGGCAGGCGAATCACGATCCGTAGTTCCTAACCTTTTCAGCTTGCTTCCTGCACGAGATGACCAGCCGAAACCTCTCGATAATGACGTGGCGGCGGCACGTAACCTGCGGGGCGGATTGGGCTTTTGATTTCGTCGGTCGCCATGTTGCGCCGAATATGCCGTCGCGAGGGGTCCGGCACTGGAACGGCAGACATCAGCTTCTTCGTGTAAGGATGCTGGGGATTATCGAAAACGGCGGCGCGCGGGCCAATCTCCACGATCTCACCGAGATACATCACCGCTACACGATGACTGACCCGCTCCACCACGGCCATATCGTGTGAGATGAACAGGAAAGCCAGATTGAGGCTCTGTTGCAGATCAAGCAGAAGGTTGCACACCTGCGCCTTGATCGAGACATCAAGCGCCGAGACCGCCTCGTCGGCGACGATGACCTTGGGGTCGAGCATCAAAGAGCGGGCAATGGCGACGCGCTGGCGCTGACCGCCTGAAAATTCATGCGGGAAACGCCCCATGATATCGGCGTGAAGGCCAACTTTCTCCAGCAGATCCGCAGCCTTTTCACGCGCCTGCTGCTTGTTGCCGAGGCGATGCTCGAGGAAGGGCTCCATGATTGCGGCACCCACGCTCATGCGCGGGTCAAGGCTTGCGAAAGGGTCCTGGAAAATCATCTGCACACTGCGCCGCATGGCGCGCAACGTGACCTTGTCGAGTTGCATCACCTCATAGCCATCGAGCATCACATTGCCGGACGTCGGCTCGATCAGTCGCGTGATCGAGCGACCGGTGGTGGATTTACCGCAACCCGACTCGCCAACGAGCGAAAGTGTTTCTCCTTCGGAAAGATCGAAGGAGACCTTTTCCACCGCGTGGACGGCACCGGATTTACGACCAAGAAGACCGGAGCGGATATCGAAGCGGGTCGTCAGATCTTTGACCGACAGAATGGGCGTCTTGCTACCCGAAACCGTGTCCTTCACCTCCGCTGCGGGCTGGCTTTCTCCCGTCTTGATATCGACGATCGGGAAGCGGGCGGGAAGCACGCGCTCCTTCATCGAACCAAGCTTGGGCACCGCAGAAAGAAGCGCACGCGTATAGGGGTGCTGGCCACGGTGGAAGATATCATCCGTGGTGCCGGTCTCCACCACATCACCGCGAAACATGACGATGGTGCGGTCCGCGACTTCAGCCACGACACCCATATCATGGGTGATGAAGAGGACGGACATGCCCTCCTCTTCCTGCAGCTGCTTGATGAGGTCGAGTATCTGGCCCTGGATCGTCACATCGAGCGCCGTTGTCGGCTCATCGGCGATCAGGAGCTTCGGTTTGGACGCAAGGGCCATGGCGATCATCACGCGCTGGCGCATCCCGCCGGAAAACTGATGCGGATAATCGTTAAAGCGGCTCGTCGCATTGGGAATGCGCACCTTTTCCAGAAGCCGGATGACTTCAGCCTTCGCAGCTGACGAAGACATAGGCTGATGGACGGTGAGCGCTTCGGCGATCTGCTTGCCGATCGGAAAGATCGGATTGAGGCTCGTCATCGGCTCCTGAAAGATCATCGAGATCTCCTTGCCACGAACCTTTTGCATTTCCTCTTCCGGCAAGCTCAAAAGATTGCGCCCGCCGAGCATGACTTCCCCTTCGATGCGGCTCATCCTCTTATCCAGAAGACGCATGATGGAAAGCGACGTGACACTCTTGCCCGAGCCACTTTCCCCGACAATTGCCACCGTTTCGCGCGGCGCGATCTGGAAACTCATATTTCGAACCACGGACTTCCATCCGTCAGGAGTGCGAAAGGATGTGGTGAGATTTTGAACCGACAGGACGGGGGTCACAGACCCGCCGGTTGCTTCCATGGACGTTCCGGCCAAAAGCATGCTGATCTCCTTAAAGTTTGACCGCACAATCGCATGTCGGCATCATGGTATTTCTCGTTTCGGGCGCCACAGCTCGGCTTGAAGCATCGCCCAGCGCGCTAACGCTTGCAACCTCGGCACCCGCGTGATCAGCCTTGCGGTTGTGGCTTCGGCCACTGTTTCACACCCCCGCCCCAGTCCTCGAACGCCTTGGATAACTTCAAGACAAAGAGATCCTCGTAGCGCGGGCCGACGATCTGCAGGCCAATAGGCATGCCGGATTTCGAGAAGCCGCAATTGATCGAGGAGGCCGGTTGCTCGGACATGTTCCAGGGGACAGTAAAGGCAATGTGTTCGAAGGGCAGCTCTGGGTCATTGGTAGGAGAGGCCCAGTCTGCCGGATAGGATACGATCGGATTGGTCGGCGAAATGACGGCATCCACCTTCTGCATCAGCCGCCCGCAGCTTTTGCGCATCTCCATGGTCTGGTTGAAGCCGAAAACTGCGCGCGACCCTGACACCTCGGCACCCTTGCTCGCCCAGTCCAGAATATAGGGCAAAATCGTTGCCCGGCGTTCGTCGCTCAAGGCCACCATATCGCCCCAGAATCTGGCCCGCCAGAAATCGTCCAGACCGTCCAGCATCTCGCGCGTCAGCACCGGCTCGACTGGAACGATGATGGCGCCTGCCGCCTCGAAAAGTCTTGCAGCAGACGTGACGGCATCACGGACCTCGTCATCCAGAGGCAGGCCGCAGCCCGCATCCAGCATCAGGCCGATCTTCAGGCCCCTTACGTCGATCTCCAGATCCAGCCAATCGATGGTGTTGGGTGGCAGCGACGTACCATCGCGCCAATCCGGACGGCTCAATGTCGACATGGCGTAAGCAGCATCGGTGACGGTGCGCGTCATCGGCCCGGCGCAGCGACCGGTGTAAAAGGGATCGACCGGAATACGGCCTTGGCTGGGCTTGAAACCAAAGAGCCCGGTCCATCCGGCGGGAAGACGCACGGAGCCGCCGATATCCGTGCCGACATGGAGCGTGCCATAGCCCGCAGCCCCTGCCGACGCTGCTCCTGCACTAGAGCCACCAGGGTTTTGCGTTGGGTCCCACGGGTTGCGGCTCAGATTGTGAAAACTGGAAAGGCCCGACGAAAGCATGCCGTAATCCGGGCAGGTCGTCTTGGCATAGAGGATCGCCCCATCTTCACGGCAACGGGCAGCCACCGGTGCATCCTCCAGGGCCGGAACAAGCTCGACCGCCTTTGTGCCGAGCGGTACAGGCTGTCCCTTCGTGGCGATGAGTTCCTTGAGCGAGACCGGAAGGCCATCGAGGGGCCCGAGCGTTTCTCCCCTGAGCCAGCGCTGCGTCGAGGCTGCCGCCTGCCTGCGTGCATCTTCGGGATCATAGGCGTAAAGCGCGTTCACGATTGGCTCGAATGCCTCGATGCGTGCCTCCACTGCCTGCCAATATTCTGACGGGGACAGTGCCTTGTCGCGGTAAAGCGCCAGAATTTCGAGCGTGTTGAGGTCTATGAGATCGGCCATGGAATCGTCTCGTCGTAAATTACAGGTTGTGAGGGTGATATCGGCTCCGGGCGATCACGTCGTATCGCGCGGATCGAGGAGATCGCGAAGGCCATCGCCGAGCAGATTGAGACCGAAGACCGCAAGTGCGATGGCAAGCCCCGGCATGATGGCAAGCCATGGAGCGACGCCGAGATAGGTTTGGGCATCGGCGAGCATCCGTCCCCAGGTGGCGGCAGGCGGGGGCATTCCGAGACCCAGGAAGGAGAGGCCGGCTTCCGTGAGGATGGCAAGGCCGAGCTGGATCGTCACCTGCACGATGATCTGGTTGGAGATATTAGGGACGATGTGAAAGAGCGTGATCTTGGCGCGGTTCTGACCGATGCTGGTCGCTGCGGTAATATACTCTCTTGCCCATATCTGCAGTGCGGCACCTAGCGTCAGCCGGGCAAAGACAGGCACCATGAAGGTGGCGATAGCGATGATGGCAGTAAAGCGACCGGTACCGATGAACGCACCGAGCATCATCGCCGACAGAATGGGTGGCACGGCGAAGATGATATCGCAGATGCGCATCACCACGGTCTCGGTAAATCCGCGCAGAGCGGCGACCGTAACGCCGATTCCAGTGCCGATGAAGGCACCGATGGCGACCGCAGCGATCGCCGTCGACAATGAGTTCCAGGCTCCCGCCATCAGCATGGAGAGCACATCGCGACCGAAGTGGTCGGTGCCGAGCCCACCATAGACGAAGGGCGACTTCAGCTTTTGAACGATCTGCATTTTTGTGGGAGACAGCGGCGTCCAGACCAGGGACAACAATGCGACCGCAATCAGAAAGCTTGTGACGGCAATGCCGATGACGAATGCCGGGCGGCGCCGGAGCAAGTGAATCATCGCGCACCTGTCCGCAATCTTGGATCGATGAAGAGATAGGCGATATCGACCAGGAAATTCATGGTGATGACGAGTGCGGAGAAGAACAGCACGACAGACTGCATGACGACGATATCCCGCTGGGTCAGCGCTTGATAGGCAAGCCGTCCGAGGCCTGGCAAGTTGAAGACATTCTCCACCAGCACCGCGCCGGCAATCAGAAAGGTGAATTGCAGACCGATCATGGTAACGACCGGGATCATCGCATTTGGCACCGCGTGCCGCCACAATGCGACACGCTCGCTCAGGCCCTTTGCCCGGGCGGTGCGAACGAAATCCTCATTCATTACTTCGAGTACAGCGGAGCGGCAGACGCGGGTCAGAACACCCGCTTGCGAAAGGGCAAGCGCTATGGCCGGCAGAAGGAGCGAAAGAAGACCGGCGAAAAGGCTCGGCGTCCAGCCGGGAAAACCGCCAGCAGGCATCCAGCCGAGCGTGGTGGAAAAAAGAATGATGAGCAGCAACCCGACCCAGAAGCCAGGCACGGCGATACCCACGTGGGAAAACAGACCCGCCGCGAAATCGAGTGCGCCATTGCGGTTTCGTGCCGCCGCCACACCGAGCGGGATGGCGATGGCAACGGACAGGCAGACAGCGAGAAGCGCAAGCGGTAGGGTAACGGCCAGCCGCTCGACAATCAGACCTGCCACCGGCACACCGTAAGTATAGGACTGCCCGAGATCGCCATGCAGAACGCCCGTCAGCCAGTGAACATAACGAAGCGGCAGCGGCTGATCGAGGCCCATTTGTTTCTGCAGTGCGGCGAGCGTATCGGGACTGGCAGAGGTGCCGAGCATGATGGCCGCCGGATCTCCCGGCAGCAGGCCCATGACGAAATAGATGATGAGCGACACCGCAAACAAGGTGACGACGAGGCTTACGAGACGCCGGATGAGGACGGCTAACATCTGGCACCTACTCCTTGTGCACCAAGATCGGTTGATTGCAATCGCTCCGTCTCACCGGATCATGCCCGGCGAGACGGAACGTGCTGTCCCTGCGAAGACTTACTCTTCCCAGCGAACGTCCGTCAGCACGTTCGACGGTATAGGTTCATCCTGCCAAAGTCCCTTGACCTTCTTGTCCCAGACACCAAGCTTGGGCATCACAAAGAGAAAGAGCGCCGGCACGTCCTCAGCGAGGATCTTCTGCGCCTCTCCGTAGAGCTTTTCCTGCTCACCGGCGTCGGCGGTCTTCTCGACATTGGCAATGACCTCGTTGAAGGCCGGGTTCTTGTAATTGAAGTAGTAGGGGTTACGGGAATAGATATCGATGTCCATCGGCTCGGCATGGGCGACGATGGTCATGTCGTAATTACTACCCTTGAACACATCCGCGACCCACTTGGCCGGAAACTCGGTCGTCTCGATCGTCATCGTCACGCCGATTTCGGCGAGCATGGCCTGGAGAACCTGCGATGTGCGCTGCGCATAGGCCATCTGAGGGGCCTTGATGGTGAAGCTGAAGCCATTCGGGAACCCGGCTTCGGCGAGCAAGGCCTTGGCCTCCTCGACATCATATGGGTAGACGCCCGTTGTATCGATGTAACCGCGGTCATTAGGGGTGTAGTGACTACCGATGGCGGTGCCGAGACCGGACCACGCGCCTTCGATAACGGTCGGACGGTCGACCGCCATCATCAGCGCCTGGCGCACACGCTTGTCGTCGAAGGGCTTGCGGGCATTGTTCATGCCCGCCACGACCTTGAGTTCGGTATTGCCAACGAAGGTACCGAGGCGTGCGTCGCCATCAAAGGAGGACATAAGCTCCGGCGCGCCAAATTCCGGAAATGCGTCGATATCGCCGGCTTTCAGAGCCGCTGCCTGAGCCTGCGCATCGGAGACGAAGCGGAAGGTGGCTTTCTCCAGCTTTACCCCGACGTTCTTGTCCCAATAGGACGGATTCTTTTCAAGCTCGACCTTGTCACCCTTTGCCCAGCTCACAAATTTGAATGGGCCGGTGCCGATCGGCGTCGTGCGGTTGGTTTCCGCAGTCTTCGGCGCGACCATGACCGAGGCTGGCCAGCCCAACCAATAAATGAGGCTGCCAGCGGGCTGCTTCAGTTTCAACACCAGCGTTTCAGGGTCCGGCGTCTCGATGGTATCGATGGAAGCAAAGAAGCGTTTCTGCGGATTGACCGAGCTCTCGCCACGGGCACGATCCAGCGAAAACTTAGCAACGGAAGAATCAAAGGCTTCACCGTCATGGAAGGTCACGCCCCTGCGCAGCTTGAACGTATAGGTCTTGCCGTCCGGAGAAATCTGCCAGCTCTCGGCGAGCTGCGGCTTGACTTGCCCCTTGCTGTCAATGGTGACAAGGCCTTCGAAAATGTTCTGCCACGTGACCTGACCGATGGCGACAGGGGCTGCGATCGTCGGGTCCAGGCCCGTCGGCTCGATCGCCATACCAAGCGTCAGCGCCGTCTTGGGTGCGGCCTCAGCTTCGACAGCCGAGAACGGCAGCCAGAGTGCCGTACCCAAGGCAAGGGTCAGGGCGGTCCGGCGAGAAAGCTTCGCCGCCTGCGAAAAATAAGTGCGTGGCATCATTATCCCCTGTCGGACGGCCCGGGCTTTTTGCCCTTTGAAAGACCATCTGTTGCAAAAAGAGTGGCACGGAGACGGCGCACACACAATCTGCATTTTTGTGTGCTCCGCGTAGCGGAAAACGCTACACGGTCTTGGGGAGGAAAATCAACCGACAGACGGTGATCGAATGGACAAAGTTCGATAGAGGAAAAACGTAAAGCATCGAGAACGAACTTGAAGGATCGCGATGCTCCTTACGGAGACGTTGTTGCCTCACGCATGAAACGTTCGATAAAGTCGGCGAGTTTGGAGGCTGCAAAGGAGAGTTGCCGGTCCGGCGCGACGCAGAGGTCGATCTGTGTGTGGATGCCCTTCTTGGCAGCCAGAGGGACGGCAACCATCTGGCCGCTGCGCAACTCGCGCGCCACCGAAAGAGCGGGCAGAAGCGTCGCCGCAGCGTGACCCTGCACCAGTTCTTTCAGCATTTCCAGCGAGCTGGTGATAAAGACCGGATCAAGTTCGATCCCTGCCTCAGCAAAGAGGGCGTCAAACGCCTGTCGTGCGGCAAAGGTTTTGTCCGGCAAAGCAAGTGGAAGCCCGGCAAGTTCCTTCAACGTCACTTCGGGCTGGCCGGCAAGGGCATGCCCCGCCGGGAAGATCGCATCATAGCTGATGCGCGTGCGTGAGCGCACCTTAACGCCGGAAAGCCTCGGCGCAAAGAGGCTGACGACGAGGTCGGCTTCCGCCGTTCCCAACGCCTCTATGGCTTGGCGCGCGCTGGTGATATTGACCTCAAAACGCAGCTTTGGATATTTCAGGCTGAACTGTGCAAGGACGGGGGCCAGCAGATTGGCGACGGTCGCGCCATTGGCATAGATCGTGACGCGCCCGCGTTGCAGCCCTTTCAGGTCATCGATCAGCTGGTTGACATGGTCCAGCTCCCGCAGCGTCTTTCCGGCGCGTGCGGCAAGGAGTTCGCCTGCCGCCGTCAGCTTCACCCCACGGCTGGAGCGCTCGACCAGCGGTGTGCCAAAATAATATTCGAGATTTTCGATCTGACGACTGACCGCGGTGGGTGCAACATTCAGGTTCTCGGCCGCCGCGCGCATGGAATTGGTGCGGACCAGTTCATCGAAATACATCAATGCGCGCAATTGCATGGAGCGATCATCCCCAGTTTTCGATCAAGGCTGCTGGACAGACTTAACCAGCGTCCTCCGCTGTTGCGGTCATACTCCAGGCGTGAGCCGGTCTCAATCTCGCCGGAAACCTTCGCTCGCCACCATCAGCTGACGGGTATAATCGGCGGAAAACTCTCTGGTCTCCAGCTGATGTACATCCATCGACTCGACGATCTTGCCGCTTTTCATCACCGCCAACCTGTCGCACATGTGGCTGATGACGCCGAGATCGTGGCTGACCATGACGAAGGTGAGGTTCCTGTCCTTGCGCGCCTGTTCAAGCAGATTGAGAATTTCCGCCTGGATCGACGCATCGAGCGCAGACGTCGGTTCATCGAGAAGGAGGATTTTCGGCTCCAGGATCAGAGCGCGAGCAATCGCGATGCGCTGGCGCTGGCCACCCGAAAGCTGGTGTGAATAGCGGAACCGGAAGCCGGTGCCGAGCCCCACCTCGTCCAGAGCGCGAGTGATGCGCACTTCCTTATCGTCCATGCCATGAATGGCGAGCGGCTCCAGCAGAATGGCATCCACCGTCTGGCGCGGATGGAGCGAACCATAGGGGTCCTGGAATACCATCTGGACATCGCGGTAGAAGCTCTTGTCGCGCGACTTCTTGTTATAGGTCCGTCCCTCCACAGTGAGGGTACCTTCCTCAAAATGGTTGAGACCGGCAATGGCGCGCAGGAGTGTGGACTTACCGGAACCGGATTCGCCAACAAGCCCGAAGGATTCACCTTTGGCGACCTCGATGCTGACCCGATCGAGCGCTAGATAACCGTCGAAGTCGACGACGATATCCTTGGCAGACAGTGCGACCGTCATAGGCGCCACTCCGCTTGACGTTGAAGGACCGGCAGCGGATGCCGGTGCTCGCCGATCTTCGGCAGACAGTTCAGGAGCCCCTGCGTATAGGGGTGTTGCGCATTCTGCAGATTGGCAGATGGCAGCTCTTCCACCACGCGGCCCGCATACATAACGAGCACACGGTCGCAGAAGGATGAGACGAGCCTGAGATCGTGTGAGACGAAAATCAGGCCCATGCCGCGCTCACGGACCAGCTTGTCGAGAATATCGAGCACTTCCAGCTGCACCGTCACGTCGAGCGCCGATGTCGGCTCGTCCGCGATCAGAAGCTCAGGCCCGCAGACGAGCATCATGGCAATCATGACCCGCTGCCCCATGCCGCCGGACACTTCGTGCGGATAGAGGCCAAAGACGCGTTCGGGATCACGGATCTGCACCGCCTCAAGCATATCGAGCGCGCGCTTCTTCGCCTCGGCAAAGCCGATTCTCTCGTGCGTCTTCAGCGTCTCGACGATCTGGCGACCGATAGTCATGACCGGGTTCAGCGAATATTTCGGGTCCTGCAAGATCATCGCAATCTGCTTGCCGCGAATGGCGCGGCGCTGCTTAGCAGGCGCTCTCAAAAGATCGATATCGCCGAAGCGAAGTGCATCGGCCTCAATTTTTGCATGACCAGGGGTCAGCCCCATGATGGCGCGACCGGTCTGTGATTTGCCTGAACCGGATTCGCCGACAATGCCGAGACGTTCCCTGCCGAGCGAAAAGGAAACGCCCCGCACGGCTTCAACCAGGCCTGTTCTGGTCGGAAAACTGACCCGCAGATTGTCGACCGTCAAAAGAGGTGTCATCGCAGATGTGGTCACTGGCCAGCCTCCTTCGGATCGAGCGCATCGCGAAGCCCGTCGCCCAACAGGTTAAAGCCAAGGCTGACGATGAGGATGGCGGTACCCGGCATCGCGGCAACCCACCATTGGTCGAGAATGAAGCGACGGCCGGATGCAATCATCGCGCCCCATTCGGGGAGTGGTGGTTGCGCGCCGAGCCCCAGGAAGCCGAGACCGGCGGCAGTCAGGATTATACCTGCCATATCCAGCGTCACGCGCACGATGAGCGAAGAGAAACACAGCGGGATGACATGTTTCAGCACGATGCGCCAGGGAGATGCCCCCATCAGCTTCACCGCAGCGATGAAATCGGAATTGCGAAACGTCATGGTCTCGGCACGCGCAATACGGGCGTAAGGCGGCCATGAGGTAATGGCGATCGCCAGCACAGCGTTCTCGATGCCGGGACCGAGAGCCGCGACAAGCGCAAGCGCAAGAACGAGCTTCGGGAAAGCTAGGAAGATATCGGTGATGCGCATCAGCACCGCGTCGATCCATCCACCGGCATAGCCTGCGACGGTGCCGACGATCAGCCCGATCGGTGCGGCGATAATTGCCACCAGCACGACGACGAAGAGTGTTAGACGCGAGCCGTGGATTAAACGGGACAGGATATCGCGCCCTTGATCGTCTGTGCCAAGCCAATATCCATCGGTTCCTGGAGGAAGAAGGCGGGCGTTGCGCAAATCCCCCTGGACTGCGGAATGCGGTGCGAGCACATCTGCGAAGATCGCCACCAGGATCAGCGCCAGAATGATGCCGAGGCCAGCGAGCGCCAGACGGTTTTCCGAAAAGCGCCGCCAGATGACGTAGGCCCGTCCGAGCCGCGCCTGCTTTCGCGAGGTCGGGCGGTCGGAGAGAAGCCATTCGCGGCTATAGGGTTTCACGATGGTCATTGTATCCGTCATCGGCTGCGCGTCCTTGGATCGAGCGTCCGGTAGAGCAGATCGGACAGGAGATTGATGCCGATGAAGACGGCGCCGATCACGATCGTGCCGCCGAGCACGGCATTCATATCCGCATTCTGCAGGGAATTGGTGATGTAAAGGCCGAGCCCCGGCCACGAAAAGATCGTTTCGGTCAGAACCGAGCCTTCGAGTAGACCGGCGTAGGACAACACGATGACCGTCAGCAGGGGTACTGCGGCATTGCGCAGCGCATGGAACCAGATGATGCGTGTTTCTGACAGTCCCTTGGCGCGAGCAGCGACGATATATTCCTGAGCCAGTTCATTGAGCATGAAAGAGCGAGTCATGCGGCTGATATAGGCGAGCGAGAAATAACCGAGCAGTCCAGCGGGCAGTATGATGTGGCGGAACAGATCCCAGAACACGTCCCATTGGCCCTGCCACAGCGCGTCGAACAGATAAAATCCGGTCGTAGGCGTGAAGGTGAACTCGTAGACAATATCGATACGACCCGGATAGGCGACCCAGTTCAACTTGGCGTAAAACAAGAGAAGCGCCAGAAGGCCGAGCCAGAAGATTGGCACGGAATAGCCGATAAGCCCAATGACACGCACGATCTGGTCTATAATGCTGCCGCGCTTGACCGCCGCCAGCACGCCAAGCGGAACGCCGAAGATAGCACCGATCAACGTACCGAGCGTGGCAAGCTCAATGGTTGCCGGGAAGACGCGCTTGATGTCGTCCATCACCGGATTGGTTGTCAGCACCGACGTGCCAAAATTGCCCGTCAGAGCCTGCTTCAGGTAGATGAAGAACTGCTGCCAGAGCGGCAGGTTAAGACCGAGCTCTTCTCGAACGCGCTCCACCACATGCGCAGGCGCGCGATCGCCGACGATTGCCAGCGCCGGGTCGATCGGGATGACGCGGCCGATAAAGAAAGTTACCGCCAGCAACCCCAAAAAGGTGGTAACGACGGTAACGACGAAGCCAAGAACGGCGATGAGGCGCCTGTTGGCACGGCGTTTGCCGTGCCTCAGGCTTGCGGGGGTTTCAACGATACTCAATGGACCAATCCTGCCGGATCATTCCTTGGAGATCGTGTAGACGTAGTTGGTATCGAAGCTTGGGCCGAGCTTCAGGCCCTTGAGCTTGTTGGAGTAACCCGCCACCTCTGTCTGCTGGAATACGATGACGAAGGGTCCGGTTTCCAGAACCTTCTTCTGCAGATCCTCATAGATCTTGGCGCGCTTGGCGCTGTCTTTTTCCAAAAGCGCCGACTGCGTTTCCTTCGTCAGCTCCGGAACGTCCCAGGCATTGCGCCAGGCAAGCGTCTTGTTCTTGCCTTCGTCGGAGTTGTCGTAGTTGATGGTAAACGTTTCGGCATTCGAGTTCGGGTCGAAATAGTCCGAACCCCACTGTCCGATATAGATGTCATGCGTGCGCGCACGATACTTGGTCAGCGTCTGCTTGCCATCGCCCGGAATGATTTCCAGCTTGATGCCGGCCTGTGCCAAGGTCTGCTGAACATTTTCGGCAATGCCGGTGACAGGCTGCGTGTTGCGCACGTCCATAGTGACTGTAAAGCCGTCCTTCAGACCAGCCTTGGCCAGCAATTCCTTCGCCTTGGCAACATCCAGCTTGTAGGGGTTCTCATCCAGCGCACCCAACTGCCCCTTCGGCAGGAAGGTCTGGTGGATTTCGCCGATGCCCTTGATGAGCGTCGCGCCAATCGCGTCATAATCGACGAGATATTTGAAAGCTTCCACGACTTCAGGCTTCTTCAGGTTCTCATTCTTCTGATTGAGGCTGAAGTAATAGACTGTGCCTTTGGGTGCGGAAGTGATGGAGAGACCTTCCTTTTTGGAAACGGCCTCCATATCGCCGGGCTCAAGGTTACGCGCCACGTCAATATCGCCGTTTTCAAGCGCCAGTCGCTGACCGGAGCTTTCCTTCATGTGGCGATAGACGACGCGCTTCAGCTTAGGCTTTTCACCATAATAATTCGGGTTGGCTTCCATGATGACGGCTTCATTGGCCTTCCAGCCGAGGATCTTGTAAGGGCCGGAGCCCGCGTAGCCGGTCTTCAGGAATTCATTGCCAAAATCGGTGTCGTATTTGTAATCAGCGGTCGGCGTCATCGCCTTGGCCTTTTCCATGACAAGCTTCTTGTCGACGACCGAGGCAACAGTCGCGGTCAGAACGTTCAGGACGAAGCTTGGCGCATAGGGCTTATCGACTGTCAGCGTGAAAGTATCAGGTGCGGTGGCCTTGGCCTTCTCTGTGACGTTGTCGCCCTTCAGGCCGAACTGCGTGAGAAGGAAGGCAGGGGACTTGTCGAGCTTGATGGCGCGCTCGAAGGAGAAGGCTACATCGTCCGCCGTGACCGGATTGCCGGAGGCGAACTTGAGGCCGGGCTTCAGCTTGAAGGTATAGGTCATGCCGTCTTCCGACGTCGTCCAGCTCTCGGCCAGATCGCCGATAACCTTGGAGGTGTCGTTGAGGTCGATGGAAACCAGCTTGGAATAGGTGTTGCCGGTGACTTCCGCGGCCGACAGCTCGAATGCCTCACCCGGATCGAGCGTGATGATGTCATCGATGGCGAAGCCTTCCACCAGCGTATCAGCCGGTGTGGCGGCAAAAGCCTGGGGCGCGGACAGCGCAATCAGCGACAGCGCGGCGCTGGTTGCCAGAATGCGGGCCATTTTGTTGAGCGACTTCGTCATTGTTCTCCCCTTTATAGGTTTCATATCACTCTTGTTCAGGTCGGCTCATGCCAGGCTTGAGCCAGTACGCGTAGCCAGTTTTCCCGGCACATTTTAGCAAGTTCTTCTTCAGAGTAGCCAGCAGCTTTGAGCGCAGCAACCAGATTCTGATTGCCTGCAGCATCGGCGATTTCCGCCGGTACCGTTGCACCATCAAAGTCGGAGCCAAGCGCGACGCAATCGATGCCCATGCGCTCGACCATGTAATCGATGTGGCGGACCATATCGGAGAGCGGTGTGTCGGCATCGTCGCGCGCGTCGGGGCGAAGCATGGTTACGGCGTAATTCAGGCCAGCAAGCCCGCGGCTTTCCTTGATCGCATCCATCTGTCTGTCGGTCAGGTTACGCGCCACACCCGTCAGTCCGTGAGCGTTGGAATGACTGGCGATCAGCGGCTGATCGCTCGTCTTTGCCACATCCCAGAAGCCCTTCTCAGTGATGTGCGCGAGGTCGATCAAAATGCCGAGTTCGTTGCAGCGCTTGACCAGTTCGAAACCGGCATCGGTCAGACCCGGTGCGGTATCCGGCGACATGGGATAGGCGAATGGAACGCCATGGCCGAAGGCATTGTGGCGGCTCCAGACGGGCCCGAGCGAGCGCAGACCAGCAGCGTAGAATACTTCAAGCGCGTCGAGATCTTCATCGATCGCCTCGCAGCCTTCCATATGAAGGACTGCGGCAAAGATGTTGTCGTCCATCGCCTTGCTTATATCGGCCGTGGAGCGGCAGATTTTCCAGCCTCCTGCACGCTCCAGGCGATATGCGATGGCCATTTTTTCCATGGCAATATCGAGTGAGGGCTGGCGCTGAAGGGGGGCCGCCAAGGGCGTGACGTAGTGGCCATTTGCGTCCGGCTCCTGCAAAATCAAATCGCCAGAGGGGATATATATGGCGCAAAAACCACCGGCCAGTCCACCGGCCTTGGCACGCCGCGCATCGATGTGGCCTTGCGAGGTTCCGCCGATGAATTCCTGGACTGGGTCCTGTCCCTTCTTGTCATTGTGCCACAAGCGCAAAAGCACATCATTATGACCGTCGAAAACCAATTGCATTTCAAGTTATTCCAGGATTGAAGCAGAACTTTATCGTTTTAAAACAAAGTCTTATAGATGGATTGAGTGGTCATGACGCAAGAAGACAAAACGCCGTGCCGCAATTCAGCAGATTGTCGTCGCACGCGATCTAGGACCATATTCCGGGTCTTCGCAAGCTTAAAATTGGTGCAAGATGAAATTATCGCCACAGCCCAAGTGGGATTCTCAAAACTATACAAACTGAGCGCGAACTAGTGCGTATTTTGCTCGCGAAAGATTTCACTTTCACCAAGCAGCCAGCGCCGAAACAGCACCACGGGGCCATGATTGATGCGAGAGAGTGGAGCGACCGCATAGTAAGAGCTCGGGCTTTTGATCGGATGATCGAAAGCCTGAATCAGTTGTCCCGATTTCAGCTCGCTTTCGATGAGAAAAAGCGGCATCAAGGCAATGCCGAGGCCCGCAATACAGGCCTGGGCGACACTGGAGAATTGCTCGAAGCGCATGGCCGGCGCCTGATGCGCAACAATGCCGGCGCTCTTGAACCAGTGGTCCCATGCGCCCGGCCTGGAGGCCATGTGTAGTAAAGGGAGCCCGACGATATCTTCGCCATTGCTGATTGGATGGCTCGTCAAAAATGCCGGGCTACAGACTGGCGCCACCATCTCGTTCATGAGAAAAACGCTTTCTGCCGCTGGCCAATCCGGCTGGCCGATGTGAATGGCCATATCGAGACCTTCCTTCTCGAAATCGAACTGCCCGATGCGTGTGGCAAAATTCAGGGTGATTTCCGGGTGGGCCGCAACGAATTTCGGGATGCGCGGCAACAGCCAGCGTGTGCCGAAGGTCGGCAGCATGGCAAGGTTCAGCGCATTGGCATGCGTTTTGGTCATGACCTGCAGCGAGGCGGAGCGAATATCGCCAAGCGCGATACCGATGGCTTTCGCGTAAGTCTCTCCCTCCCGCGTTAGCGAAACGCCCCGCGCCCCACGCTCGAACAGCTTCACCCCAAGCTGCTCTTCAAGTGACATGACCTGCCTGCTAATCGCGCCCTGCGTCAGGGAAAGCTCGTCTGCCGCCAGCGAAAAACTGCCCAGCCGCGCGACGGAATCGAAGGCAGCGAGCGCGCCGGTGGACGGCAGCAATTTACGGCTGAGTGAGGTCATGGTGCATTCCTATCGGTAATAGCTGAATGAGTAAACATGGCTTGCCCAGCAATGATGAATTGCCAATAATCGCAGCAACAAAAGTGGAGATTTCATCGTGAGCGACCGCGCATCATTCAATTGGCAGGATCCGTTTCTGCTTGAGGATCAACTGAACGACGACGAGCGGATGATCCGCGATTCTGCCGCCTCCTTCGCCAAAGCTGAGCTTCTCCCCCGCGTCCAGGAAGCCTATCTCTCCGAAACGTCCGAACCGGAACTGTTCCGCCTGATGGGCCAGGCGGGCCTTCTTGGCGTTACGCTGCCGGAAAAATACGGCGCAGCCGATGCCAGCTATGTCGCCTACGGTCTCGTGGCACGTGAAGTTGAGCGCATTGATAGCGGCTATCGCTCGATGATGAGCGTCCAGTCCTCGCTCGTTATTTACCCGATCTTTGCCTATGGCTCGGAAGAGCAAAAGGATAAGTATCTGCCGGGGCTCGTTTCCGGCGAACTGATCGGTTGCTTTGGCCTGACAGAACCCGATGCCGGTTCCGATCCGGGCGGAATGAAGACGCGCGCTGAAAAGATCGAAGGCGGATACCGCCTTCGCGGCTCCAAAATGTGGATTTCCAATGCGCCGATCGCCGATGTCTTCGTCGTCTGGGCGAAGTCGGAAGCGCACAACAACGAAATTCGCGGCTTCGTTTTGGAGAAGGGCATGAAAGGCCTCTCGGCACCGAAGATCGGCGGGAAGTTGTCGCTGCGCGCTTCGATTACTGGCGAGATCGTCATGGATGGCGTGGAAGTGGGCGAAGACGCGCTGCTGCCAAACGTCTCCGGGCTCAAGGGCCCGTTTGGCTGCCTCAATCGGGCGCGTTACGGCATCTCCTGGGGTGTCATGGGTGCGGCGGAAGATTGCTGGTTCCGTGCGCTGCAATATGGTCTCGATCGCAAACAATTTGGCAAGCCTCTCGCCGGCATGCAGCTCTATCAAAAGAAGCTCGCCGACATGCAGACTGAAATCGCGCTTGGCCTCCAGGCATCGCTGCGTGTTGGTCGTCTGTTCGACGAGCACCGCATGGCGCCGGAAATGATTTCGATCATCAAGCGCAACAATTGCGGCAAGGCACTGGAGATTGCGCGCCAGGCGCGGGATATGCATGGCGGCAACGGCATCCAGATCGAATATCACGTGATGCGCCACGCCCAGAACCTGGAGACGGTCAACACCTACGAGGGCACGCATGATGTTCATGCGCTGATCCTTGGGCGGGCCCAGACCGGGATTCAGGCATTCTTCTAAGCGACATCACCAAACATCCGGACCCGGCCAATGGCCGGGTCTTTTGCATTGCGAAATAAGTCATACTTTTAGATATTGCTGGTTGAAACAAGCGACCGGAGAAATAATATAAGAGGCTCACCGCCGTCTTTGGTTTCACCGAAGACATCCCGTTCCGCTTCATGCTGCAACCGACTTGCTGATTGAACGAAATGCACCGGTGTCCTGCCGGTCGGTAAAAAAACGCGAAGGTCTTTACATGCACAGCTATCCCGACGTTAAACTCTTCATCAATGGCGAGTGGCGCGACGCGCTCTCCGGCAAAACCATTGCCGTCTCCGACCCGGCGACCGATGAAATCATTGGCTCGCTTGCACATGCGGAAAAGGAAGATCTGGATCTTGCACTTTCCGCCGCCGACAAGGGCTTCAAGGTCTGGCGCGACACATCAGCCTTTGAACGTTCCAAAATCATGCGCAAGGCCGCCGATCTTCTGCGCGAGCGCATCGATTACATCGCCTGGCTGATGACCCGCGAACAGGGCAAACCGATCGCCCAGTCCAAAGGCGAAATCAATAATGCTGCCGACACCATCGACTGGTTCGCCGAAGAGGCGCGCCGCACATATGGCCAAGTCATTCCGGCTCGCTTCGGCGGCGTCTCCAATCTGGCCATCAAGTTCCCGGTTGGCCCGGTCGCGGCTTTCACGCCCTGGAATTTCCCGATCAACCAAGTGGTGCGCAAGCTTTCGGCTGCAGTCGCAACCGGCTGTTCGATCATCGTAAAGGCACCGGAAGAGACACCAGCATCGCCGGCAGAGCTTATTCGCGCGTTTGCCGATGCGGGCATTCCAGCTGGCGTCGTCAACCTCGTCTATGGCGTCCCGGCCGAGATCTCGGAATATCTCATTCCGCATCCGGTCATCCGCAAGATTTCCTTCACCGGCTCCACGCCGGTCGGCAAGCACCTTGCTGCTCTTGCCGGTAAGCACATGAAGCGTGCCACGATGGAGCTCGGCGGTCATGCGCCGGTTCTGGTTTTCGGCGATGCCGATCTCGACAAGGCAATCGAAGTTTCCGCTGCCGCCAAGTTCCGCAACGCCGGTCAGGTCTGTGTCGCGCCGACGCGCTTTCTCATTCAGGACAGTGTTGCCGATAAATTCATCGACGGCATCGTGAAATACGCCGAAGGCCTGAAGATCGGCAACGGTCTCGATGCCGACACCGGCATGGGACCTCTGGCCAATGAACGCCGCATTCCTGCGATGGAAGCCCTTATCCAGGACGCCGTTTCCCATGGCGCCACCTTGAAGACTGGTGGCAAGCGCATCGGCAACAAGGGCAACTTCTTCGAGCCCACCGTTCTGACCGACGTGCCGACCAGCGCCAAGATCATGAACGAAGAGCCCTTTGGACCGGTGGCGATCGTCAATCGCTTTTCCACCATGGAAGACGCCATCGAAGAGGCAAACCGCCTGCCATTCGGCTTGGCATCCTACGCGTTTACCGGTTCGGTGAAGACGGCGCACGCGCTTGGCCAGCGCGTCGAGGCAGGCATGTTGACGATCAACCATAACGGTCTTGCGATCCCGGAAGTGCCCTTCGGCGGCGTCAAGGATTCCGGCTACGGCACGGAAGGCGGTTCGGAAGCGGTTGAGGCCTATCTCGAAACCCGCTTCGTCAGCCAGATGAACTAATCGATATCCACACAACAGGCCCGGATTGAAACCGGGCCTGTTTCATTTTCCGCCGTGCCATTCCGCCAATTCGCGCTCGGCTCTTTCCAGCGCACTGTAATTCAAAAGCTTGCGCAGATAGGCGATGGTGATGGCGCGGGTGCGCAGATTGTATCGTCCTTCCGCGTCGTCCTCGCCCGTCGATTGATGGACGTTCAGCTTCTCATAGAGGCTCTGAAGCCTGTTCTGCACGCTGCGCAGCGAGAGATTTCGGCGTTTTGCGATGGCCTTGTCAGTCAGACCCAGCGCCATGTCGATCAGAATTTCGTACTCCGTGTCGGAGAAGCCATGGGCTTTGCCAAGGCTCTTTTCCTGCAGGCCACGCACTTCGCGGTCAATCACGCATTGTGCTTCAATGAAAATGCTACGCAGCGCCAGTCGTAGGCGATCATCCGAGGCGGATTTCAGCACGTAGCCATAGGCAGCCCCTTCCGGCACGATGCGGGACACGCCGCGCACATAGGCCTCGTCTGAGTAGTTGGACCAGAAGAGAATTCGGGTATCCGGCCTTTCTTTCCAGATGGTGCGGGCGGCTTCGATGCCGTTCCGCTCGTTCATTTGCAGGTCCATGACGATATGAGCGGCACGATTCTCTCGTGCGAGCTTTTCACCCGCGCGACCATTTTCGGCCTCCAGCACGGTGCCGCATTCCGGCAACGCCGCCCTCACCGCTTCATTGAGATAGGCGCGATGCAGAACATCGTCCTCGATGATCAAAACATCCATGTCATGCCTCCTCGGGCTTGTCGGTGATCGCGGCAGGCAGCGTCAGAGTGATGCAGGTGCCTTTGCCCCGCGGGTTGGGGCCAAGATGAAAGCGAGCCGAGATTAGGCGCGCGCGTGTCTTCATATTGCCGATGCCAAGGCCGCCGCCGGTCGTCTTTTCACCACAACCACAGCCATCGTCTGACACCTTGACCAGCAATGCACCCTGGGCCGCTGACAGCACGACGTCGATCATCGAAGGCTGGGCATGGCGAATGGCATTGTTGACCGCTTCCTGCACGATACGCAAAAGCGACACCGCGACCGAATTATCCAGTTTCTCGACAAGCCCGTTGGTCATATCGGAGACGGACCAATCGATCGGCAGGCCGCTATCGCGCACCGACCGGTCGAGATAGGTTTCAATCGCCTGCACAAGGCCGAAGAGCTGCAGGATGGAGGGCTTGGCCTCTTCGATGATGCCGCGCAGATCCTGCATGCATTGTTGCAGGCTTCGCATCACCGGCTCCAGCATTTCTCCTGACACTTCCGTCGCGTGGCTCATGCGCTCGATCCGTCGCACCAGCCGTGTCAGATCCGCCAAGGTCTGGTCGTGTAGATCCATGCCGATCCGCTGACGCTCGGCTTCCAACGCCTCTGTGAGTTGGAGCGCCCCAAGACGCAAGCCTTCCTCACGGGCGTTGGCCCGTGCCTCTTCGATGGCGGAACGCTTTGCCTGCTCCGCTGCGCGGATCGCATAGAAATAGGGAGCCAGAAGGTCGGCGACAGCGCGGGCATTCGCCACATCGTCCATCGTATAGGCGTTGGACTGATGCGAAGAACAGCTGAGCGCGCCGATAATATCGCCATGCACCTTCATTGGCACGTGCAGACGGCTATGCAGATCAAGCTCATGGATCGGGCTGGAAAAAGCGCCCTCGAAATGGAAGCGTGGATCGGCGCAGGCGTCACCGCTCAAGAGATAATCGACATTGCCTGAAAGGACGGCGCGAATGGGGCTACCGGTCAGAAGCGCCGGCGGCTGACGGCTCCAGGCGCTGGCAAGACCGCTTTCGTAGGCGATGTGATATTTGTCATCCAGTTGCTTGATGCAGACATCCATATGGTCATGCGGAATGATGTGGCTGATCTCGGTCGCCACCGCCTGGATGATGGCGTTGAACTCGAGTTGCCCCGCCAAGAGCCGCGAGATGCCCATGTAATGGTGAAACAGCGCGCTTTTTGGTGTATCCAGCATGTGCCGACGCCCTCCCAAGCATCTCCCGTTGCAGGCGACGAGACGTCGGTAGCCTGCGACGGTCCATTCTGCGCCCAGCCGAGCCGTTCGTCTTGCGGGAACCCGCAAGCTTTGTGCGTTGATCCGCACGAAGATTGCCGTGATGCGCCTGTACAAGCCGGCTCTTCTTGGTCATTTTGGTTCTTACTGGGGAAAGGAGCTCCAGTGCAACGGAATTGCGTTTCCGCCGTGGGGAAGGTTTGCGGCGAAACATATTCCAGGCTCCGAAAGAGCAAGCCACAGGGAGGAAAATCAATGGCTTTTAGAAAGATGCTTCTCGCGTCGGCGGCTGTCCTATGCGCCGCGATGCCAATCACCGCTCACGCCGATACCTCGGCGAAGAAAATCGCGCTCTCCAACAATTATGCCGGCAACTCCTGGCGTCAGGCGATGCTGACGAGCTGGGACAAGATCACCAAGCAGGCCGTTGCCGACAAGCAGGTCGCTGCAGCCGACGCCTTCACTACTGCCGAAAACCAGGCAACGGAACAGGCAGCGCAAATCCAGAACCTCATCCTCCAGGGTTATGATGCGATCGTCATCAACGCCGCTTCTCCGACTGCACTAAACGGCGCGATCAAGGAAGCCTGTGATGCCGGCATCATCGTCGTGTCTTTCGATGGCATCGTGACCGAGCCTTGCGCCTGGCGCATCGCCGTGGATTTCAAGGCCATGGGTGAGAGCCAGATCGACTATCTGGCAAAGGCCATGCCGAAGGGCGGCAACCTTCTCGAAATCCGCGGTCTCGCCGGTGTGTCCGTCGATGACGAAATCCATGCAGGCATCGCAGCAGGCGTTGCCAAGAACCCACAATTCAAGATCGTCGGTTCCGTCAATGGCGATTGGGCGCAGGACGTCGCACAGCGCGCCGTCGCGGGTATTTTGCCAAGCCTCCCGGAAATCGCCGCTGTCGTAACGCAGGGCGGTGACGGTTACGGTGCGGCTCAGGCGTTTGCCGCCGCTAAGCGTCCGACCCCGACCATCATCATGGGCAACCGTGAAGATGAGTTGCAGTGGTGGAAGCAGCAGAAGGATGCCAGCGGCTACAAGACCATGTCGGTTTCGATTGCGCCCGGCGTATCGACACTCGCCTTCTGGGTGGCCCAGCAGATTCTCGACGGCAAGGATGTGAAGAAGGACTTGACCGTTCCCTTCCTTCGCATCGATCAGGATAATCTCGAAGAGAACCTGAAAAACACCCAGAAGGGTGGCGTTGCCAATGTGGATTACTCCCAGGCTGATGCGCAGAAGGTGATTGCCGCCAAGTAAGGCCGGCCTCACCTCCCATCCGCTGCGGTCGACTTGGTCGCCGCAGCGGCCATCTCTTATTTCCATCATTTTCAGATCGTTGGCGTTTTGCTCATGAATGACATCATCGAGACGGAAGAAGTCGTCGCCGCACGCGGCGTCAAGGTCGTCTTCGGCGCTGTAAAGGCGCTTGACGGTGCCGATCTCATCATCCGCGCAGGGGAATGTCTGGGCCTTGTCGGCCATAACGGCGCGGGTAAATCCACCATCGTCAATGTGATCAATGGTGGTCTATCCCCGCATGACGGCACGATTTCCTATGGCGGTGCGCCCGGTCGCCAGGGCATTGCGGCAGCGCGGGCCGGTGGCGTACGTTGCGTTTTCCAAGAATTGTCGCTCTGCCCTAATCTCACAATTGTCGAGAACGTGCGGATCATGCATCCCACGATGAAGGGCCACAATTGGCGCGGTCGTGCTTTGTCAGCCATTCAGAAGACCATCGACGACATCTTTCCGGGCCACGGCATCGATTGCGAAGCGACGATTTCAGAACTCTCCATCGCCGAACGCCAGATGGTCGAAATCGCCATCAATTTTTGCCGCACGCCGGAAGCGCCTCGGCTCGTCATTCTCGATGAACCGACCTCCTCGCTCGACGCGGGTCTTGCCGAACAACTCATGGCTTATGTACGCCGCTTCGTGCGCGAGGGCGGCTCGGTCTTGCTGATCTCCCATATTCTCGGCGAGATCCTCTCGACCGCGACCCGCATCGTGGTCATGAAGGATGGACGCGTCGTGGCAAACCGCGCGGCAAGCGACTTTACCACGCGGACGCTGGTCGAAGCCATGGGCAGCGTCGTGAAGGATCAGGATACGCACAGGAGTGCCCGCGCTCGGTCCAGTGAAAAAGTTCTCTCCATGGCGCCGCGCCGCGGCTCAGAGATCGCATTCGAGGCCTATCGCGGAGAAATCATCGGCCTTGCCGGTCTTGGCGGTCACGGCCAGACGGAAGCACTGCTTGATCTTTATCTGGCGAAAAACAGTAGCTGGCTACCAAGTCGCAAGGCAGACCTGGCCTTCGTGGCGGGAGACAGAAGCCTGAACGGCACCTTCTCGCTCTGGAGCATCCTCAAGAACCTTTCGATCGCATCGCTTCGGGATATCTCATCTGCCGGACTGGTCGATAGATTCAAGGAAAGCGAACTCGGTGCCAATTGGAAGAAACGGATTGAAATCCGCACACCCGACATGGGCAACAAGATCCTCTCCCTGTCCGGCGGCAACCAGCAGAAGGTACTCTTTGCCCGCGCATTGGCGACGACCGCCAGCACCGTGCTGATGGACGATCCGATGCGCGGCGTCGATATCGGCACCAAACAGGAGGTTTACGACATCTTGAGAACCGAAGCGGCACACGGCCGAACCTTTATTTGGTATTCGACGGAAATGGACGAAATTCGCTTGTGCGACCGTGTCTATGTCTTCCGCGATGGCGCCATCCAAGCAGAACTAGTTGGCGAAGAGATTACCGAACAGAATGTCCTGGCCGCATCCTTCTCAGACGAGGCGCACGCATGAAGACTTCCGCCAACACACTTCGCCTCGTCATTCCCGCCGCGTCGCTCGCCTTCCTGCTGATAGCCGTCTTCTACATGCAGCCGCGAGCCATGAGCTATACAGGCATGAACCTGCTGTTCAATCTGGCGGTACCGATCGCGCTGGCAACCATTGCGCAGATGCTGATCATGTCCGTCAACGATCTCGACCTATCGATGGGCACCTTTGTCAGTTTTTGTGCCTGCGTGACCGCAACGTTTCTTCAGGATTCCCCGATCATCGGCGTCGCAATCTTTGCCGCGGCGATTGCCGTCTACGCCGTGCTCGGGGCAATCATTCATCTGCGCGCCCTCCCCTCCATCGTCGTGACACTTGGAATGAGCTTTGCCTGGGGCGGCCTTGCGGTTCTGATCCTGCCCTCCCCCGGCGGACACGCGCCTGCCTTCGTGCGCGCCTTGATGACCGCCAAGCCTCCCTTCGTCCCAATCGCCATCATCGCCAGCATAGTGATTGCGGTCGTCGCCCATTACATCGTCATGCGATCCTCCTTCGGTGTGCTGATGCGCGGCGTTGGGGGCAATCTGCGCTCCGTCGAGCGGTCCGGCTGGTCGGTGGTCGGCATTCGTGCCGCAACCTTTGCTCTGGCGGGTTTCTTTGCCGTGCTGTCAGGCATTGCGCTCGTCGGGCTGACAACCTCGGCCGATGCCAATATCGCGCTTCGCTACACGCTTCTATCGATTGCAGGCGTCATTCTTGGCGGCGGCGAATTCGTCGGCGGGCGTGTGTCTCCCATCGGCGCGGTGATCGGTGCCTTGACGCTGACACTTGCGGGCTCATTCCTGTCCTTCATGCGTATTTCGCCGGACTGGCAGATCGGTGCGCAGGGCGCGATCCTCATCATCGTGCTCGCCTTGCGTCTTTTGCTCAACCGTCTTGAAAAGCGGGAGAAAATCCAATGAGCCGCCTCGCTGCCTTAGCCAAAAGACCTTGGATCTGGTCCTTCGCCGCAACCGTTGCGGTTTGGATCATCACTGTGATGTTTACTGGCGGCGCAAGCTCGTTCGGGCTGTCACACGCCGCTCTTACCTTCGCCGCTTTTTCGGTCATCGTCGGCATTGGACAGATGTTTGTCATCACGCTCGGTCCCGGCAATATCGATCTTTGCGTCCCCGCCACGATGACGCTATCCGGCACGCTTGCGCTGAAGTTCATGGATGTCTCCGACAGTCTCGTCCTGCCGGGTCTGCTGGTGGCCGTCCTGATCGGAATCGCGATAGGCATCGGTAACTACACATTGATCAAACTCCTGCGCATCCCGCCAATCATCGCGACGCTGTCCATGAGCTTCATCGTCCAATCGATCGCGATCTGGTCCAATCGCGGGCTGCGAATCAAGCCGCCCGAAACGCTGGCGAATTTCGCGATATCAAGCTCGTTCGGCATACCGAATGTCGCGCTCGTTGCGCTTCTCCTTTCGGTCGTCGCATGGGTACTGCTCGACAGGTCGTTCTACGGACGCTGGATATCGGCCATCGGTCAGAGCACTTTCGCTGCCCGCATGACCGGCATTCCCGTCGATGGCGCGCGCTGCATAACCTACATCTTCTGTTCCGTTCTGGCAGCGATCGCCGGATACCTTCTGGCAAGCTTTTCGGGCGGTGCGGCCCTTAATATGGGGTCGGAGTATCTTTTGATGTCGATCGCCGTCGTCGTCATCGGCGGCACGGCAGTTGCTGGAGGTGACTCCAACGTGCCGGGAATCTGGGGCGCATCGCTCTTCATGTTTCTCGTGGTGTCGATGCTGAACACCTATGGCTTCGGTGCCGGTGCGCGACTGATCCTCACTGGCCTCATTATCATCTCCGTGATTTTCCTGGCGAGCGGCCCAAAGGCCACGCGCTAAACGAAACCAACACCTCTCAGGCCGATTGACGCTCATGACCAAAGATCAAAGCTCCGTTTATGACATTCGCGACGACCGCTTCCGTCACCTGATCGTCGGCAACGCCGAACTTGAAGAACTCTATTCCGGCTGCCGCTGGAGCGAAGGCCCAGTCTGGTTTGCGGATCTCAATTGCCTGCTGTTCAGCGACATCCCCAACCAGCGCATTCTTCGCTGGGTGCCGGACGGCGGAATTTCCGTTTTTCGCCAGCCCTCCAATTTCGCCAATGGCAACACTCGCGACCGCCAGGGCCGGCTAATCTCCTGCGAACACGGGGGTCGCCGCGTGACCAGAACCGAAGTCGACGGCTCGATTACAGTGCTGGCCGACAGCTATAACGGCAAGCGATTGAACTCACCCAATGATGTGGTGGTCAAATCCGATGGCAGCATCTGGTTTACCGATCCCACCTACGGAATTCTCTCCGATTACGAGGGCTACAAGTCTCAACCTGAGCAGAAGACCCGGAATGTCTACAGGATTGATCCCACGTCCGGACAGGTCGAGATCGCCGTCGACGACTTCATGCAGCCGAATGGCCTGGCATTCTCCCCTGACGAAACGAAGCTCTATGTCGCCGACAGCTCCTATAGTCACGACGTTTCGCGCCCGCGCCATATCAGAGTGTTTGACGTGATTGATGGCGTAAGGCTGGCAAATGGACGAGAGTTCTGCAATCTTGACAGTGGCCTGCCCGACGGCTTCCGCCTCGACACGGCTGGCAACCTCTGGACCAGTGCCGGTGACGGTGTCCATTGTTTTTCGCCTGAAGGCACGTTGCTGGGCAAGATCAAGGTGCCGCAGACGGTGGCCAACGTGACATTTGGCGGTCCAAAGAAGAACCGGCTCTTCATCACGGCGACCAAATCGCTGTACTCCGTCTATCTCGCAACGACGGGTGCGCAAACGCCGTAACGCCGGACAGTAGCTTCGGGCTCTGAAACAGGGAATTCGTCGGAAAAATCATCGCTCCCAAACTCGAGGAGCGATCCTGAGACTCATGTCAACGATCGTTATCTGCCAAAAGTAGTAACGTTATTTTTACCATAGACCGATAGATTGATGCCAGACAAACGCTACCCTTGAATTTCTTCAGGGGTTGTCTTTCTCGCCCGCATGATGCGCCCGGGTCTCGTCTAAAGATGCCGTCTGATCCGATAGCGCGGACCATAAAGAATGGTCGATGCGGAGTTTCCAAGTCTCATGCGATGAGAAAATCAACCTGACCGACGCAGGCAGACTCACGACGTGTGCGCCTGTTGCTCATGCTGCCAACATGCCAATCAAGCGGCCATTCAGGGCTGTTTTGTAAGTACCCCCACTCCACTTCGATTGACCTGTCCCTCTGGCCTTAGCCGCTGGATGCAGGTTGACGAGCGCGGAGCCCACAACGACCCGCCCCCAAAGCGGTTATCAATAACCCACTCTTTATGCCGATCCTCACCATTTTAGTTTTCATCATCCTCTGTCCAAGCAATGGCTTGGCATTGATGTCTTCTCGACAATTACTACCTCGCGTTCAGGGACGTTTGATATGCGGTTCACCATCAAAGCAAAGCTGGCTCTCACCTTCGGTCTTCTCATTTTTATGTTAGCCGGCACTTCTGGATACGGCATCTATAGCCTCGGCATCGCCAGGGACGCGATGAACGAAGTGGTTGAAGGCACTGTTCCACGTCTCGACAAGGTGCATCAGATTAATGCCTTGTCGCTTGTGACAATCCGGGCGCAAAAAAACATGATCCTGGCGAAGTCGCCTGCCGAAGTGCTTCAGCACAAGAAAGTGGGAGATGAAAGCAAAGCGCATCTCACGGAGCTGTTGAATGAGATGGCTGCCACGGCGAGTCCTGAGACGCGTTCCTATTGGGCGGACTTGCAGTCGATCACCACAGCCTTCGACGCCAGCGACAATCGCGTGCGCGCGCTACTCGACGAAGGAAACACCGCTGCGGCCGAGGCTTACTCCGCCGGAGAAGGACGTAACGCCGCGAATGCCCTTACGAAGAAGCTCGATGAAGGTGTCCAGATGAATAGGACACGACTGCAGGAGTCCAAACAGATAGCGTCAGACGACTATGATCAGACGCGATTTATGCTGATTTCGTGCTCTATCGCAGCAATTCTCATCGCCGCCTTCACTGCCTTTTGGATTGCGATGGGTATCAGTTCGGGGTTGCGCAAGGTTATGACCGTGGCAGAAGCAATTGCTGTGGGCGACCTTGAGCGGGATGTCCAAATCCGTAGCAACGACGAGATCAAGGACCTTGTCGATCGGGTCAACACAATGACACGTAATCTGCGCGCGACGGCCGATGTTGCTGGCACGATTGCCGCTGGCGATCTTTCAAAGGACGTGAAGCCTCTTTCGGAAAAGGACACGCTTGGCATCGCAATGCTCGAAATGGTGACCAATCTGCGCGAGACAGCGAGCGTCGCGGACAAAATTTCGAACGGCGATCTGACGGTGACACCAAAGCCTCTGTCAGAACGGGACACGCTGGGAATTGCTCTTCAATCGATGGTCGAGCGCTTGCGCGGTGTCGTTGGCGATGCCTTGGCCGCAGCCGACAATGTGTCGTCCGGTAGCCAGGAACTGTCATCCTCTTCCGAACAGCTTTCGCAGGGCGCGACTGAACAGGCATCCTCCGCCGAAGAAGCCTCCGCCTCGATGGAAGAGATGGCCGCCAACATCAAGCAGAACGCAGATAACGCTGCACAGACCGAGAAGATCGCGCGTCAGTCGTCCAAGGATGCCGAAGCCAGTGGCGAAGCTGTGGGCCGTGCCGTCGTTGCAATGCGCACGATTGCGCAAAAGATATCCATCGTTCAGGAAATCGCCCGTCAGACCGATCTTCTGGCACTCAATGCCGCTGTGGAAGCCGCGCGCGCCGGTGAACACGGCAAGGGCTTTGCCGTCGTCGCCTCCGAAGTTCGTAAGCTTGCAGAACGCAGCCAGGCGGCAGCAGCCGAAATCTCCTCCCTCTCCGGTGAAACCGTTCAGGTCGCAACCGAAGCTGGTGAGATGCTGAACCGTCTGGTTCCTGATATCCGCAAGACCG
>NZ_CAJYTV010000024.1:0-88725 GCF_913777885.1 uncultured Agrobacterium sp.
CTTTTGCACCTCTAAAGCTTACTCGACATCAAAGTCGATCAAAGTCAACGAGGGCTCGAGCAGCCCCTGCCGAACCGCAGGAAGCAAAGCTTCCGAGGACCGGCAAAACAAAAACATCCGGGCAATCCCTCGGACATCGCTCATAATCAACGCGGGGTGGAGCAGCCCGGTAGCTCGTCAGGCTCATAACCTGAAGGCCGCAGGTTCAAATCCTGCCCCCGCAACCAAAGCAATATGCAACAAAGCCCCGCGGCGTAAGCCTTGGGGCTTTTTTGTATTTAGGCCTGCGCCGAGCGCTGTAGAAGCTGAATTGTACAAATGGCGCCTTGATAGGCTCTTTCGATTCACAGAGATCGTTAAATCCGAGCAGGCGGCCGATGCGGAGTGCAATTTGGGTAGCGGCCATGGACGCGTCTTCGTAATTGCTCGAAAAGCAGTCCGCGCGCCGAGTGGCTGAAAAAGACGGGCGTTCGTGAGGCATCATAGGAACGGCTACGGGTTCCTATGTCAGCAATGCTCGGGATGTTTGTCGTCATAGCTTGGCTGAGGCGGGGCCACGATCGGCCCCGAACGGATGAGCCTCAGCCTGATATATCTCGGCTGAGGCTAAGATTTTGCGGCGCTACTAGTGCTTGGTCCAGCGGAGCAGGCCCACGTCGTAGCCCAGAGCCTTTGCTTTGTTGACGAGCATCTTGCGCGTTTGCTCGGAAGGCTTCGGTGTGCGGGTGAGAATCCAGAGATACCTGCCGGAAGGTTCGCCTACAATCGACCATGAGTAGTCGTTCGCGTGGTCGAGGACCCAGTAGTCGCCATAGAATGGACCGAAGAACGACACTTTGAGTTTGGCATTGCCGCTGTCAGGAACGATTTTTGCGCGGCCCTCAATTTCTTTCTTGCTGCCCTCAGGGCTGCCTTTCCGGCACGTGTTGATGACCTTGATCATCCCGTCATCTCGAAGAGAGTATCGCGCTGTGACGCCCTCGCAATCCGTTTCGAAGGCGTTTTCATAACGGGCGAGTTCGAACCAATCGCCGAGATACCGGTTCAGCTGAACCGTTTTGCTCGGCTGGGGGACGGATGCATTGCCGACCGGGCCTACCGTGGTGCAGGCTGCCAACAATCCGCTAGCGATGATCGGGAGAAAGATTCTGAGTTTCATGGTCGTTTAATGAGGCCTCACGCTGATAGTTCCCAGGCGTATGTCGATCGGTATCAACATTTTTCGCCAGCGTCGAGTTATAAGCGAAAAAGCGACTTAGCTCTTGGGTCGCTTTGCTGTTTGCGCAAACATAATTTCGTGTGTGTGGTGAGGGTGACTACGACCGTAGCCAGCGGTAACCATCAGTTCCTTCTTTCAGAGTCCATGCGTCGCTGCAGCTTGTGCCGCAGGTGATAAGTCAGACGATGGCGCGGTCCAGACATTGCTCCTCAAATTTGGGGCATGGCTCTCTGCGGTCCGATGGTCGTCAGACATGGCGGCTTCAAGCGTAGGATCGGTCCAAGCTTAAAAGCAGCGTGGTAAGCGAAACTAAAGAAGCTTTGGCGGATCCTCGGATGTCAACGCGCTTCGACGCATTGAAGGCATGACCGCAAACTTCCACGGCTCCCCTAACGTTGCGCATCGGCAGGGAGAACCGTCACTGTCTCGCCGACGACCGAGCAGGTAACGTTCCTCGCAGAGGCGGAATGTTGTTACCAAAAAGGTTGAAGCGTGTGGGGTCCATGCCTTCCTGCCGGTAGCGAAGTCCGATGCCTGCAATGGAGGACTCGAACTCCTCGCGGGCGGCAAGCCTTGTCCTCAACTCTTCCAACTGCGTCCTGTCGCCTATGAGCGACTCGATGATGGCAACTGCTCTCTCGCTCAACGTCTGGCGCGAGAGCGGCGAACCGAAGTTGAGTTTCAGGCGAAACGTGCTCCAGCTTTCTCCTTTGGCACCGCGTATCTGGATAAAGATCGATGGGTCGTGGCCGGTCTCTGGGAACTCAAGAAAGCTTGTACACTCCCACTCCCCGTTCGCGCCCTCCTGAAACACCGGCGGATTTTTCTGGGAGAGGTCCGACATGCCCCGGCAGCGGCTTGCATCGAACGTCTTTGCCGGAAGTCGAGCGCCTTTGGACACAGCCTGAATATGGGGAGGGGAAGCGATCCGGAGCGTTGCCTTCGCCGTGTCTATCGGCATCAGCGCGAGGGACAGGATGGAGATCATGAGCATCCCTGAAAGCTCCGCTTCAAGATCAGTTCGACGACGATCGGCTGCCGTTCATGGTTCGGTATTGGCACAGCGACAGTTCTATCATCGATGCCTCAACGATCCGTATAGATGAGACTGGTCATAGCGAGAGCATATCGCATGAAGCGTAATTGCTTTAGCGCTCAGACAATGGGTCAAAAAACAAAGGCATGAAGCATTGCGGGCGGTCCGGTGATCGGCACGAATGCTCTGGGGATATGAAGACGGATGTCCTCAGTTTCCCCGCAACCTAATAACACGTTTCCCTGACAGTCTTAAGGTCTGTTGCGCTAGCTCTCGGGCTGTGATGAACCGCTTCGAACCAGTCCTTTCTCTCTGTGAAAGACATTCCGGTTGAGCGCGGCTCACTAGGCGCAACGATCCAGGCGCAGACAGGACAAGCGCATCGATATCCGCAAGACGCATTCACAGCGCCCAGGTCTGCGTTCTATTGTAGATCCGCGTCACGTCTTGGCACGATATAGCGCATGGACAGTGCGTAGCTCCATGAAGCAGCACGCAGCGCTGATCGTCATGACTGAAGCTTACCCGGTCAAACCGCGTTGCAGCTCGCCTATGCGCTTGAACCGTTGCCTGCGGGCGGAGCCGGTATTTTCTGACAGCGACTGAAGCATGAACTCGGTCATGGCGACCAGGTGCAGCATACTCTCGCCGCCGTTCTGGTTCAGCGGGATGGTAAGGCAGATATCTGCGCTTTCCGGGCCCCATTCATAGAAGCGAGTTGTGATCAACAGGGTCTTGTAGCGGCCCTGTTTCGCCATCTTGGCAAGACGCTGGAGAGCGGGAAGGTCGCCGCCGCAATCGATCAAAATCAGCAGCGTGTTGTCCGGCTCCTCATCCATCAGCTCGATATAGGTCGAACCGTCGCTCTGGAGATAATGCACGCGCTCGCGGCACTCCAGTAGCTTCATATAGAAGTAGCGACAGAGCCCGAAGGTTTCGGCGGAGGAGGCAACAAAGACGTTGCGGCTTTGGGCGATGGCATCCAGTGCGGTCTTCCAGACCGCCTGGCCTGCCAGATCATAGACCGCCTGGACTGCCTGTATCTGTTGCAGCATCAGCGCCGAGAGCGGGGATTGGCGCGTATCCCTGCTTTCAGGTACAGCCGCTGCAGGCGCGGGATTTCTTTCGCGCAGGTGTTCGCGAATATCGCTCAATTGCCGATAGCCGAGAGATCGCAGAAATCTGCCGACCGTCATCGGGCTCAGCCCCAGTTTTTCCGCAAGCGTCGCAGCTGTCTCGAATGGCAACTCGGTCAAGTGCTCCATGAGATACTTGGCGATGCGCCGCTCCGCAGGCGTACCGGACTTTATCAATCGAGAAAGATCGATCAGTAGCTTTTCCAACAATGCCTCTTCACGTTTCTATCGGGTGACGCTTCGAAGCCTTCTATCTTCGAACGCCAAGAGAGTGATTTGCGACACACCTTATCGCTTTTGAGAGGAAAATACTATTTCTCCCCCGTTCTTTTTAATAGTTTAGGCATGCCTTTTATGTCAGGTAAAGATGGCCGCAATCACATTATTCAGAAAAATGTCATAAAATGGTGTCCTTGTGGAAGGTGCATCGTCGCCCTATGTCTCCATCTCCAACATATTGGAGTGGATGGAGAGTCTTTTGATCCTGAACGCAGCTAGACGCGCATTTGAAAACCTGTTCGCGTCTCAGACACGCTCCGTGTTCTGGAAGGTGCTGGGGCTTACCATTCTTGTTTTGATCGGTCTGTGGTTTGCCATTCGTGGGCTTTTCCTCTGGCTTGCCCTGCCGTGGCTCGATTCTCTTGTTCCGGGCATGCCGGATTGGGCAGGGTGGATGAGTGTCGTGCTGGCGGTGCTGGCAGGCATCGGCCTGGCGCTGGCGCTTGCTCTGTTGATCTCGCCCGTCACGGCGGTCATCGCCGGATTGTTTCTCGACGATGTGGCAGAGGTTATCGAGCAACGGGACTATGCGACCGAGCCTGCCGGTCGCGCCATGCCGCTTGGGGAGGCGGTGGTGTCCTCCGTCAAGTTCTTCGGCATCGTCATTCTCGGCAATGCCATCGCGCTTCTTCTGCTTCTCGTGCCGGGCGTGAACCTGATCGCCTTCTTCATGGTCAATGGATATCTGCTGGGGCGAGAGTTCTTCGAATTCGCGGCGATGCGTTTTCGCTCGCCGGCCGAGGCGCGCGCTTTCCGCTCCAAGCACGCGTCCACCGTTTTCATGGCGGGGCTCGTCATCGCGGCCTTTCTCGCGGTTCCGTTCCTCAACCTGCTGACACCGCTGTTTGCCGCATCCTTCATGGTGCATCTGCATAAATCGATCAGCCGGAAAGACCCGTCATTTACGGCGGTGTCTACAGGGGCTCGTTCAGGCACCAATCAGCTGGGCCGGTAGCTCCACCAAAGGCGCCGGTACATCCCAGGTCTTTTCGGGTGATTTGCAGATATCGGCGATAACGCATCGCTCGCATTCGGGTTTTCGCGCTTTGCAGCAATAGCGCCCATGCAGGATCAGCCAATGGTGGGCGTGGAAGAGGTAGGGCTCTGGAATGATACGCACCAGCCTCTCCTCGACCTCGTCCGGGGTTTTGCCGGGTGCGAGCAGAATGCGGTTGGCGATGCGGAAGACGTGCGTATCGACGGCGAGCGTGGGAATGCCAAACGCCATGGACATGACCACATTCGCAGTCTTTCGGCCAACACCGGGCAGCATCATCAGCTCTTCGCGGCTTTTGGGAACCTCACCGCCGAAATTATCGATCAGCATCTGAGACAAGGCGATGACGTTCTTGGCCTTGTTTCGGTAAAGTCCGATGGTCTTGATATGATCGATCAGCCGCTCTTCGCCGAGCGCCAGCATTTTTTGCGGTGTATCGGCAATGGCAAACAGCGCTCGTGTCGCCCGGTTGACGCCGACATCGGTGGCCTGGGCGGAAAGTGCTACGGCCACCACCAACGTGAAGGGATTTGTATGTTCCAGCTCACCCTTCGGCTCCGGCCGCTGGATGGAGAAGCGGCGAAAAATCTCGTTCAGTTCCTCTTGCGAATAGGCGGTCTTCACGCGTTTTTGCCTTGGCTTCGCCGTCGAAATTGACTTTTTCAACGTTTGGGTGCTGGATCGTTTCTTGTCGATTGTCATAACAAATCTACATGCGCGTTGATCAGCCGTATCGAGGAAGGCAGATGGAAATGCTCAACGATCAGCCGGTTTTTTCTGCCGAACTCATTCCCTATCGCTCGTTGGGGCGCAAGGGTTTTCGTGTGTTGCTGCTGATCAGCGCGCTGGTGGCGGTCTTGTATGGTGGCTTTTTCCTCGTGACCGGCGCCTGGCCGATCGGCTTTTTCCTGGGGCTCGATTTTCTGCTGCTCTACGTGGCGTTCCGGGCAAATTACCGTGCGGGGCAGGTCAAGGAACAGGTCGTTGTGTCGCGCACCAGCCTGTCGATCCGCAAATTTTCCCCCAAAGGCGATATGGTGGAACATCGATTCAACCCGTTCTGGGCGCGCTTTCGTGTGCGCCGGCACGAGGAATTCGGCATATTGTCCATGCATGTTTCCGGGGAAGGACGCGTGACCGATATCGGCTCCTTCCTCAATCCCGATGATCGCGAGAGTTTCGCCAAAGCCTTTCGCAATGCACTTGCCACTGTGCGGCTGAAAATCTGATAGGGACTGGCGCAAGAAACGGGTGGAGACGGGCGACGTGTCATGGTCTTGTGCTCACCAAGGAGACACGCCCATGACTGCCAATATCATGCTGAAAGAAGATATCACGCCGGTCGGCAGCGATTACGACACTGTGCGACAGGTGATCGAGATTCTGACGCTGGATTATCGTGACCAGCCATCGCTTGAAGAAATCGCTGCCCGCCTCGACCAGTCGCCCACGCAGTTGCAGAAGACCTTTACCCGTTGGGCCGGACTTTCACCGAAAGCCTTTTTGCAAGCGGTGACACTGGATCATGCCAAGCGGCTGCTGCGCGAAGAGAACCTTCCTCTCCTGGAGACTGCCATCGAAGTGGGCATGTCCGGACCAAGCCGACTGCACGATCTGTTCGTGACGCATGAAGCCATGTCGCCCGGCGAATGGAAGATGAAGGGCCGCGGGTTGCAGATCCGCTATGGGTATCATCCATCACCCTTTGGTCTTGCGCTGGTGATGATCACCGATCGCGGACTTGCAGGCTGTGCCTTTGCCGATCCAGGTGAAGAAACCGCCTGCTTCGAGGACATGGCGAGACGCTGGCCGAACGCCATCTATGTGGAAGACCAGGCGGCGACTGCGCCCTATGCGGAGCGCATCTTTGATCCCGCCCGCTGGACCAGCGATAAGCCCTTGCGCGTCGTGCTGCTTGGCACGGATTTTCAGGTGCGGGTGTGGCAGAGCCTGTTGAAAATCCCGATGGGCCGGGCAGTGACCTACTCGCATGTGGCCCAAGATATCGGCCAGCCGACGGCATCGCGTGCGGTGGGTGCCGCTATCGGCGCCAACCCCATTTCCTTTGTCGTGCCCTGCCACCGCGCGCTTGGCAAAAGTGGCGCGCTGACCGGCTACCATTGGGGGATTACCCGTAAGCGTGCGATGCTGGGTTGGGAGACAGGGCGGGTGTGATCAGTCCTGTCTGGCAGTAGTCTGTGCACTCTCCAAGTCCATCAACGCCCGTGCCGCTGCCTCGTCAGTAATCAGCGTGTTGCAGCCAATGCGTTTGATCGTGGCGCGGATGGCGGTGGCGCGGTGGGCGCCGCCGGAGGCCAGCACGATGTGTTTGGCCTTTTTCAGCGTGTCGAGATCGATCGCCATGGCGTGATTGTTGATCGGATGATCGACGGAGCGGCCTTCGGCATCGATGAAGTTGAACATGGTGTCGCAGACGCAGCCTGCCGCCACCAGCTCTTCCAGCGTCTGTTTGGAAATGAAGCCCTCCGATAGCGAGGTGGAGTGCGGGCCGATATCGCCGCAGCTGACGATGGCCAGATCGAGGTTTTCGGCGAGCGCGTAGAGTGTGCTCAGTCCGCATTTCTCAATCAGCGCTCGCTTGGTTTCACTGGAGTCGACCAGAAGCGGGGCGAGAAACATGTAACATTCCGCACCGAGTGCGCTTGCCAGCCGCCATGTGTAATCAAGCGGGTTGGTCTGATGCACGGCGACAATCCCGCCGAGTAGCGAGACGACCTTGCAGTTTTCCCGCCGCGGCGGGCGAAAGCTGGAGAGAGAGGCGGTCATGGTGCGGCCCCAGCCGACGCCGATGGTGGCATTGTCCGGCACGACCTCAGAGAGAAACTGGCCGAGCGCCAGGCCCACCCCCTTGGCGATATCCTCGGCTTTGTTCGAGCCTGTCGGAATGATCACCGCCTCATCTAGGCCATAGGCTTTTTCGAGCGCGATCGAAAGTTCGACGTAATCCTCGATGCCTTCATTGATCCAGATCTGCACGTCGGAGCGCTTCATCGCCTCGTCGAGCAGGCGGATGACGGTGGAGCGGCTGAGCCCAAGTTTCTCGGCCACATCCTTCTGAGTCATGCCCTGATTGTAATACAGCCATGCGGCGCGCAACCGCAGTGAGGCAGCTTCGGAATAGGCGGTATGGGTTTCTCTACGCAGTTTTACCACTGTCTTATGTCATGTCCTGGTCTGAGTGTGCTTGAAATACGGGTGTGGCGCTCAAGGCTCTCTAGGTTGAAGCAGAGCCTGTAGAGAGGCGCGCGTTTTATCGCTGCATTTTTCCGCCTTACGCATGGCAAGGCGGAGGGTTTGTCTGTCCTTATCGGATATCACGGGAGATGCTACCTCTATAAGCGAGGTCAGCGGCGCTAAGCGAGCATCGCACCAGCGCGGCTCCATGCCATCCAAGCCGATCGCCTCCAAGCCGCCCTCGATGACCGTGGTGACGTTCGAATATGTTCGTACACGTATTGCCGTCGCCTCTGGATCGTTGGAGAGCGCAGGTGTCGCAGAGAAGATTTTATGCATGTTGGTCAAGACGGCGCGCGTAGACCACAGCGCTGCGTCCAGACAAGCACCGAGTTCTCGCATGTTGACGTTGATATCCTTCTGCGTGCCTCCGGCAGAAATGGCGTCATAGACGTCCATGACAACGCTGACCGAGCGTGTGTAGCTGGAGAGTGCTCGATAGTCTTCAGCGGAGAGTTCTACCAGCTTTTCCGCCTCCTTCGGGCGGCAGAGAATATCGAGCATGATCGAAATCTCTGGCTTGGAGGGCCTCATAGCTGCCTGCGAGCGACCATTGCGCGCAGCAAAATCCTTCAAGCTTCGTGCAGCGTTGTGCATATCCTCCAGTCGCTCGGAAGACGGTACCGATGCTGGGTCGTCCATCACGTCTGACGGCGGCGGCGCAAATCTAAACCGGACCTCGCCTTTGATGCCCATGGCGGCAAGTTGCGGCTGGCATCGAAGTATTGCCCTTATTCCCGCAGTGGCGAATGCTTCATTCAGCGCCCCTTCGCCTTTTTCGATGACGGCTGGCCTTTGATCGAGCGATCCATCCGAAAGGAACGTTGCGGAAATGACGACCGGACCGGTTGCCCCCATGGGCGGGGCGAAACACGCCTCGACTGCACGCTGAAGCTCGGAAGGATCGACAGGTTTTTGCGCATCCGCCAGCGCTTCCTGATGGAAAACCGCCAGGGCGAGCATCGTCCCGGCAATCCGCAGCAGGCTTTTGGGTCTTAGTCTTTGCATCCGCGCTGGGCTCATCAGTCAGAGGTCTACAGAACGATCGTCTTCACGGTCATTTGTCGCTTGCCGGATGCACGACAGCGTCATGACTTTGCCCGGCCTCATGGTGTTCGAGTATTGCAGGGTTGAAACTTATGTCAATTGCGATGGGCAAATGTCTTGACTTTCGTCCGTCGCCTGCGCGATACTCAGGGTGAACAAACGCCCTTGTCGCCGTCTGTATGCTCACCCGTGCGGAACGAAATTCGATAGCGATGGTTTCCGAAAAAAATCACAAGGATTATACGGCATGACTTCCAAGCTTGATCAACTTCGCGCCATCACCACTGTGGTTGCCGATACCGGCGATATTGAAGCGGTGGCCCGTCTGAAGCCGGTGGATTGCACCACCAACCCTTCCATCGTGCTCAAGGCGCTTGGTACGCCGGCCTTTGCCGACACGGTGAAGGAAGCGGTGTCCTGGGGCCGCAAGCAGGGCGGAAGCTCCGAAGGTGTAATTGCCGCCGTGGCCGATCGTCTGGCGATTTCGGTCGGTGCAGCCCTTGTCGATCTCGTTCCCGGTCGCGTTTCGACCGAAGTGGATGCCGATCTCTCCTTCGATAGGCAGGCATCGATCGCCAAGGCGCACAGCATCATTGCTGCCTATAAGGAGCGCGGCATCGAGCGTGAGCGTATTCTCATCAAGCTGGCCTCCACTTGGGAAGGCATCAAGGCGGCGGAAGTGCTGCAGGCTGAAGGTATCGACTGCAATCTGACGCTTCTCTTCTCCCAGGCCCAGGCGATCGCCTGCGCCGAGGCGAAGGCCTTCCTCATCTCGCCCTTCGTCGGCCGCATTCTCGACTGGTACAAGAAGTCGACAGGTGAGACCTACACGGCTGAGACCGATCCGGGCGTCATCTCGGTGCGCCAGATCTACAATTACTACAAGGCGAACGGCATTGCGACCGTCGTTATGGGCGCATCCTTCCGCAATGTCGGCGAAATCGAAGCGCTTGCTGGCTGCGACCGCCTGACGATCAGCCCCGCGCTTCTGGAAGAGCTGGACAAGGACACGGGCACGCTGGAGCGCAAGCTTTCTCCGGATCATGCCAAGGCAGAGCCGCTGCAGTCGCTCGACGAGAAGAGCTTCCGCTGGCAGCTCAACGAAGACGCCATGGCGACGGAAAAGCTCTCCGAGGGCATCCGCCTGTTTGCCAAGGATCTGGTGTCGCTACGCGAAATCGTCCGCAAGGAACTGGCAGCCGCGTAACGGCAAAAAGCCGGGAACTGAATGGGCGCCCGGTCGTTTTATTCTCATAAGATCTCCAGTCTTGAAGCGCGGCTGCTCCCCCTGGCAGTCGCGCTTTTCCTTTCCTAGATCGTCTGTCGTTACTGTCCGGCCACGACCTCGGAAATCGCTTTTGCAGTCTGACGGATCAGGTCCAAACAGTCGTCTTCCTTTGGCGCCGCTTCGTTGAGTGAACCGATGAAGGGGCAGGTGACGACAGCGAGCGCCGTACCATCAAGCGTCAGGATGGGCGCGGAAATGTTGAGTACGCCTGCCGTCTGCAGGCTGTTCATGCTCTCATAGCCTTGGGCCTTTACCTGTTGGAGTCGTTCGCGCAGGCCTTTAGGCAGTTCCCTCTCGTTGCCGCGCAACTGTTCGGCAATCATCAACTCCCGTTGCGTATCGTTCTGGAAGGCCAGAAGGACGTGGCCGGAGCCGGTGTTGAACAGGCTCATCTGGGCGCCGACGCGAATGGAGAGCGCCCAATAGGTGGATGAATCCTGCTGCGCAATGACGACGACCGAGCCGCGGTCATAGACTGCCAGGTGGCAGGCCTGCTGCGCCTTTGCGGAGAAATCGCGCATCATCGGTGCGGCAAAGGAAACGAGACGCCTGATCGGCTGATGGAAGTGGGCAAGACCAAACATCTTCAGGGTCAGGGCAAAGCGATCGCCGTCCTGACGCTGCACATAGCCGCGGCGCACCAGGCGATCCAGCATCCGATAGAACTCGTTCGGGCTCTTGCCGAGCGCCTTGGCGATCTCCACCTGCGTCAGGCCGCCATCGGTGCGGGCCAGAAGCTCAAGGATATCGAGACCCTTGTCGAGCGCGGGAGCGCGGTATCTGTCGCTATCGTCGTCCGTCATAGGGCCTCTATCGATTGCATGCTGGCTTGACGGTCTGTGAATACACCGTTTACATATGAATTGTCGATGCATATTTGAGATATAGCGCATAGAGCGCCGGGAGGAGAGCCATCATGGCCCAGGATTTTTCAGGACAGACCGTTGTCATTACCGCAGCGGCGCAGGGTATCGGCCGGGCAACGGCGGAACGCTTCATCGCGCTCGGTGCGCGCGTTATCGCCACCGATATCAACGAAGCTGCGCTCGCAACCCTTGAAAATGCCGAGACCCGCGTTCTCAACGTTCTCGATGGCGCTGCCGTCCAAGCCTTTGCCGCCGAGATCGGCTCTGCGGATGTGCTCTTCAACTGCGCAGGCTTCGTGCATGCCGGCACCATCCTCGACTGCGAGGAAAAGGACTGGGATTTCTCCTTCGATCTCAATGCCAAGGCCATGTATCGCACTTGCCGCGCCTTCTTGCCCGCCATGCTGGAAAAGGGCAAGGGCGCGATTGTCAACATGTCGTCAGTGGCGTCCAGCGTCAAAGGCGTGCCGAACCGCTTCGCCTATACGGCTTCCAAGGCTGCAGTCGTCGGCCTGACCAAGTCGATTGCCTCTGATTTTGTCACCAAGGGTATCCGCTGCAATGCGATCTGCCCGGGTACCGTCGACAGCCCCTCGCTGCATGAGCGTCTGCGCGCCACGGGCGATTACGAGAAGGCGCTCTCCGACTTCATCGCGCGCCAGCCTATGGGCCGTATCGCCAAGCCGGAAGAGATCGCAGCGCTGGTCACTTATCTCGCTTCGGACGAGGCAGGGTTCACCACCGGTCAGATTCACGTGATCGATGGTGGCTGGACGGCTTAAGTCCGGATATTGCGTCTTTCTCGACTTAAAGGTCGAGGAGGGCGGTGAAAGCGGATAGGCCGATCTTTGCCAATCTCCACTGGTCACCGATATCACCAAACAAAAACGGTCGGGGGCGGCCCGACCGTTTCTGCATTAAAGGGATCGCATGATCCTTAGAGGATAGCCTGGCCGGCCATCAGCGCCAGCACCAGGAAGATGACGAAGACAACGACCGCGATGAAGAACAGAATTCGGGCGATGCCTGAAGCTGCCGCGGAAATTCCGGTGAAGCCGAAAACACCGGCGATGATCGAGATCACGAAAAATATCAGGGCCCACTTCAGCATGGTCGTTCCTCTTACGTCAGATTTGAAACGGGCAAACGCTTGAGGGTCTGGACTCACTCGTTTGTCATCAGGTCGTTGTCGTAAGAGCGATTTTAACGCTCGCGCGACATGCAATAATGACGCGAAAGTGAGGGAAGAGGTTCCAGGGTACCGAAAATCTTTTTGAGGTTCACGGTCCTAAGCCTTCTGCCGCGGTGGAGGCGGAGATCTTTCTCGCTGCCATCGTCGTGCGCAGGAAGGCGAGGACGAAGAGGCCGCTCATGATCAGGACGATGGTGGGTGCCGGTGCGCTATCGATCATGAAACTCAGCCAGATGCCGAGCGTGGCGGAAAAAAGCGCTACCGAGATTGCAGCGACCAGCATCGCAGAGAAGCGTCGCGTGATGAGGAAAGCGATGGCACCGGGGGCTACGAGCATGGCGACGGACAGGATGATGCCGATCGCCTGAAGCGCGCCGACGACCGTCAGCGACAAGACCGAAAGCAGGCCGTAATGCAGGATGCGGACCGGCAGGCCGATGGCCTTGGCGTGCTGCGGATCGAAGGCATGCACCAGCAAGTCCTTTCGCAAGATGGCGAGAAAGAGCGTTGCGGCAAGCGCGATTGCGCCCGTCTCGATGATATCCGCCACCGAAACGCCGAGCATATCGCCGAAGAGAATATGATCGAGATGCACGTCGCTTTGCACCTTGACGTAGAGCACCAATCCCAGCCCGAACATGCCGGAGAAGACGATGCCGAGCACCGTGTCCTCCTTGATGCGGCTGTTCTCCTTTAAGAATCCGGTGCCGAGTGCGCAGATCATGCCGGCGATAAAAGCGCCGATGGAGAAGGGGATGCCGACGATGTAGGCGACGACGACGCCGGGCAGCACGGCATGGGAGACGGCATCGCCCATCAGCGACCAGCCTTTGAGCACCAGCAGGCAGGAAAGCATCGCCATCGGCACGGCAATCATCAGCGTGATGATGAAGGCGTACTGCATGAACGGCACGTGGAAAGGTAGGAATGCCAGTTCGAGAAACGCGCTCATGCTGGCTCCTCGAGTGCGGCGCGGGCCTTGGCGCGCGACGCCAGATAGCCGTGCTTCGGGGCAAGCAAGAAGGCGGCGAGGAAGATCAGGGTTTGCAGCACCACGATGATGCCACCGGTTGCGCCGTCCAGGAAGTAGCTGAGATACGCGCCAACGAAGCTGGTGATGGCGCCGATGCCGAAGCTCATGCCGATCAGCCGCTCGAACCGGTCGGTCAGAAGATAGGCGGTGGCGCCCGGCGTCACCACCATGGCGACGACCAGAAAGGCGCCGACGGTTTGCAGCGCCGCGACGGTAGAGGCGGCAAGCAGGGTGAAGAAGATTACTTTCAGCACATCCGGCTTCAGGCCGATGGTGCGGGCGTGGTTCTCATCGAAGAAGACGACCATGAAGTCCCGCCATTTCAGCGAAAGGACCAGAAGGCTGATGCCGCCGATCAGCGCCAGTTGGATCGTGTCCTCCGTGGTGATGGCAAGGATATTGCCGAGAACGATGGTCTGGATGTTGATGGAGGTGGGCGAAAGCGACACCATGAAGAGGCCGAGACCGAAAAAGGAAGTGAAGATCAGGCCGATAATGGCGTCTTCCTTCAGCTTTGTCTTCTGGTTGAGAAACAGCATCGATGCCGCTGCCAGGCCACCGGAAAAGAATGCGCCGAGTGCGAAGGGCAGACCCAGCATATAGGCGCCGGCCACACCCGGAACGATGGCGTGGGACAGCGCGTCGCCGATCAGCGACCAGCCCTTCAGCATAAGATAGGCGGAGAGAAACCCGCAGACGCCGCCGACAAGGGCACTGACCCAGATGGCGTTCAGCATGTAGGAATAGGTGAAGGGCTCGAGAAGGGTGGAGATCATCGCTCCTCGTCTCCAGCCTTGGCCTGATGGGGAGCATCTGCGCCATTCTGGCCGTAGATGACGAAGGGGCGCTCGTCATCGGTGATGACTTTCAGATGCCGTGGGTCGGCATCGTCATGCAGATCAGCCCCACCCAGAATTAAGTGGCGCAGGCTGCCGCCAAAGGCGGCCTGGAGATTGGCTTCGGTGAAGGTGTCTTTCGTCTTGCCCGAGGCAATGACCGTGCCCTTGACGAAGACGGCGCGATCGCAGAAATCCGGAACGCTGCCGAGATTATGGGTGGAGACCAGCATGATGCGGCCTTCATCGCGCAAGGCCTTCAGGAGTGAGATGATCTGCTCCTCGGTCGTTACATCGACGCCGGTAAAGGGTTCGTCGAGCAGGATGACCTTGCCTTCCTGGGCGAGCGCGCGAGCGAGAAAGACGCGCTTCTTCTGCCCGCCGGAAAGCTCGCCGATCTGGCGCTTGCGATAATCCAGCATGTTGACGCGGGCAAGCGCCTCTTCCACCATGCGGTGGTCGTGTTTGGTCGGAATGCGAAAGAAGTTCATGTGGCCGTAACGGCCCATCATCACCACATCTTCGACGAGAACGGGAAAGCTCCAGTCCACTTCTTCTGCCTGCGGCACATAGGCCACGAGGTTCCTTTTCAGCGCGGCGGAAGCGAGTTCTCCGAAGATGGAGACGGTGCCGGCGGCAAGCGGCACGAAGCCCATGATGGCTTTGAAGATGGTGGATTTGCCCGCACCATTGATGCCGACAAGGGCCGTGATCGTGCCCTTGGGGATGGAGAAGCTGGCGTTGCGAAGCGCTGTGTGGCCATTGCGGTAGGTGACCGTCACACCGTTGACGGTCAGACCCTTCTCTTCATTCGGGAGCGTCCGATCCATTTGGTAGCCCAGGCTGACAGTTCGCGCTTTCGCCGCGCTTCTCTTGCTGCCCATCATCATTGGCTCAGACCTTTCACGATCGTACTGGTCGTGGTGCGCAGGAGATCGAGATAGGTCGGCACCGGACCGTCTGCCTCGCTCAGAGAATCTACGTAGAGGATGCCGCCATAGGCAGCGCCCGTTTCCTTCGCCACCTGCTTTGCCGGATCGGGAGAGACGGTGCTTTCGCTGAAGATCACGCGGACATCGTTGGCACGCATCGCGTCGATCACGCTACGCACCTGCTGCGGTGTACCTTGGCTATCGGCATTGACCGGCCAGAGGAACAGTTCCTTCAAGCCAAAATCGCGCGCGAGATAGGAGAACGCGCCCTCGCTCGTGACCAGCCAGCGCTTGTTCTCGGGCAGTGCTGCGATGGCATCGCGCATTGGCTGGATTTCTTCTCTGATCTTGTCGGAGTAGGCCTTGGCATTGGCCGCGTAAACGTCGGCATGATCGGGATCGATCTGGGTGAGTGCTTTGCGAATATTCTCCACATAGATCAGCGCATTGTCTGGCGACATCCAGGCATGTGGATTTGGCTTGCCGCTATAGGCGCCGCCGCTGATCGAGATCGGGGTTACGCCATCACTGACGACGACATTGGGAACACCGGAGAGGTTGGCAAGAAACTTCTGAAACCAGAGTTCGAGATTGAGCCCGTTCCACAAGACCAGATTGGCATCGCGGGCTTTGAGAATATCGCGCGGGGTGGGCTGGTAATTGTGGATTTCAGCACCCGGCTTGGTGATGCTCTCGACGTCGGCGGCGTCCCCGGCCACGTTGCGGGCCATATCGGCAATGATGGTGAAGGTTGTGATCACCTTCGGTTTTTGCGCCGCGACAGCGGAGAAGGGCAGCAAGGCTGCGACACAAAGGGCGAGAAACGTCGAGCGGGTCAACTTCATGACGATGATCAAACCTTTTTTGCGATTAATTCGCAATAGCAATGTGGGAGACCTCGCCCTGATTGTCAATGATATTGCAAATCGTTCGCATTAAAAGGAAAGCAGGACGCAAGCTTGAACGCCCGTCCTCTCTTTTAGAGGTGTCGCAAAGCTGCGACGCTTGAAGCCTTTCGATGGGAGCGGAAGAGCGTTAGCCCAAAAATGGTCCAGGTGCGGACCGGCGTTTCCGGTGGCGATTAAACCTTCCTCAATAACAAACCTCCAGAATTGGACCCTGCATGGATGGGGCGTATCGCCATCCGGCCTTTTGCTCCGGTTGCGCGACGAGGCGCAGCGGGAGGAAAAGGCGTTTGACGAGGTTGTCGATGTCGGGACGTTTGACGTGAAAGCAGTGTTCAAAAGAATACGGTTTTCCCGCAAATTGGTGTTGATTGGCGGTGGTATTCTCCTCTTGGGAGGTGCTTCCGGCGTCGCGGCTATTCTTGTCGGCAAAGATCAGCTCTTCGGGCCCTCCGAGGTCGTGCTGAATGGTCTTGAGTGCAAGACGGCACAAACGGTCAAGATCAAGAAGAACGGCTCGGTCTGGATTCGCAAATTCGTCCGGACAGAGGGCGGCGACGGGCAGGAGCGGGTAAAAACGGCGCTTCGCGTCGCCAAAGCTATCTACGACAAGGAGCATCCCGATCTCGTTCAGGTTTCGGTGCTTGACCAAAAGGGTCCTCAGATGCGCGCCGACATGCGCGGTCGCTCGATTGCCGCTCAGGCGATCTACATTGCCGATCTCGCAAAGCTGCCGGAAGGTGCCGCGAGCGAGAATTATTCCGCCTATTATTACGATAGCAATGCTGCCGATGATGGCCAGTTCTACGGGCTGCGGATCGATCTGCCGGCTGAAGACGCCAAGGCAATGACTGCATCGCTGACTGAGTTTACCGATTGCGCCGATCCCGTTGCGGCAGTTCCTGCGGACGGCCATGGTGCGCCTGCCGGTGGCCATGGTGCGCCTGCGGGTCATGATGCGCCTGCGGGTCATGGAGCCGAGGCCTCGGGCGGGCACGGGTCGGACGCACATGGAGGCGATGCCAAGCCATCCGACGGGAACGGTTCCGAAGGTGGCGTGAGCGACGGGCATGGCGGTGGCGAGACGCCCGCCGAAGGTGGCCACGACGCGCCTGCGAGCGCGCAGGGAGAGGGCCACGGTACGAGCGAGCCTCTGCTGACGTCGACGCCCGAAGGCAAGAGCGAAAGCATGTTCAGCTTCGGCTACATCAAGTCGCTGCTGTTCGGCAAGGGTGAGACCAACGCCCAAGCTGCGGAACAGCCTGCGGCAGCAGGCCACGGCGCGCCAGTGTCATCGGATGGGCACGGCGATGCAGCGGGTAACAGCGCGCCAGCCGTGGCGGAAGAGCCTGCGGACGCACATGGCAAGCCTGCCAGCGAGGCGACTGGTGGACATGACACGCATGCCGCACCAAGCGCGGATGGACATGAGGCTGCTTCTGGTGGCGAGCACGCGGCAGAGGCGCCAAAGCCTGAGCACTGATTGGCTTGTCCGAGCGAGATAGGTCTTCAGACCGAGATCGAAGCTTGCCACGAAAGGCAGGCACCATCATCCCCTCATTCCTGTCCTCGGTCCACGTTCGAGGACAGGAATGAGGGGGAATAAGAAGGCGGCTCCAAACAAACCACCGTTCCTAGACCGCCGCTCGCCGCGACGGTCTTTCGCGCATCTCAGACCTTAGTCAGCCTTCTGGCGACGGGCCGGGAAGAGGATGACGTCGCGGATGGAAGGGGCGTTGGTGAGCAGCATCACCAGTCGGTCGACGCCGATGCCGAGGCCACCTGCTGGCGGCATGCCCTGGTCGATGGCATCGAGGAATTCGTCGTCCAGCTGCTTGTCCTTTTCGCCGCGGGCGTGGGCCTGTTCCAGCTGTTCCACCATGCGGCGGCGCTGTTCTTCCGGGTCGTTGAGTTCGGAGAAGGCGTTGCCCACTTCCCAAGCATTGCAGTAGCTCTCGAAACGCTCCACGAGGCGCGGTTCGCCCGGCACTTCCTTGGCAAAGGGCGAGATGTCCTTTGGGAAATGCGTCACATGGCTTGGCTGGATCAGTGTGCCTTCGACCTTTTCTTCGAAGATGAAGGCGAGGCATTCGCCCCAGGTCCAGTCCTTCTCGACTTCGAAACCGGCAGCCTTGGCGGCGGCGCGGGCTTCTTCGTCGGTCTTGATCGCCAGGAAGTCGATGCCGGTCGCTTCCTTGACGGCATCGGGCATCGGCACGCGCTTGAACGGACCCTTGAAGGAAATCGTCTGGCCCTGGAAGTCCAGCTCGGTGGTGCCGTGGATAGCGATTGCCAGCGTTTCGAACATACGCTCGACGAGGCTCATGATGTCCTCGTAGTCGGCATAGGCCCAGTAGCATTCCAGCATGGTGAATTCGGGATTGTGCCGTGTCGACACGCCCTCATTGCGGAAGTTGCGGTTGACCTCGAAGACCTTGTCGGAAAGACCAGATACCAGCGTGCGCTTCAGGAACAGTTCCGGCGCGATGCGCAAATACATGTCCATCTTCAGCGTGTTGTGGAAGGTCTTGAACGGATCGGCGGTCGCGCCGCCATAGACCGTCTGCAGCATCGGCGTTTCGACTTCGAGGAAGCCTTCGGCCTCCATGAAGCGGCGGATGCCGGAAATGATCTTGGAGCGCTGCTGGAAGCGCAGCTTGGATTCCTCGTTGGAGAGGATGTCCAGATGGCGCTTGCGATAGCGGATTTCGACGTCGGAAATACCGTTCCACTTCTCCGGCATCGGCAGAAGCGACTTGGTGAGCATGGTGATCTCTTCGGCATTGATCGTAAGCTCGCCACGCTTGGTGCGGCGCACCTTACCGGTAACGCCGATGATGTCGCCAATGTCGATCATCGGCAGCATCTCGCGCGCGGCTTCCGGCGTCGTATCCTTGTGGGAGAAGATCTGCACCTTGCCCGACGCATCATGGATATCCATGAACATGCCGGAATTGCGCGAGGAATAGACGCGACCGGCAACGGTGACCGTATCGCCCGTTTCGACATCCGGCTCAATCTCGGCGTATTTTTCCGCAAGCTCGGCATTGGTCAGCGTGCGGTGGAAATGCGCCGGATAGACGTCGCCGATCTTGTCGCGCAGAAGCGCCAGCTTCTGGCGGCGTACTTCAGTGGCGTCGGAGGACAGGGCAGTGGTTTCGGTCGTCTTGGTGTCGGTCATGGTCTCAAAGCCTTTTTCGGGCGTGTTGTTCTTGTGTCTGTGGCGGCCACGTCTTGTGCCCGCACTGTCCTGTCAGCCCGCAGCGCCGACCATCGTCGTGACGACGGCAATGGCTGCCTTCAGACGCTGGCGCACGACCGAGCGGCCAAGCAGCGCCATGGAATCGAAGAGCGGCAGCGAGCGCGACGAGCCGGACATGGCGACGAAGAGCGGCGGGGTGACGACGCGCAGCTTCTTGCCGGTGCGTTCGGCCACATCGCGCAGCTCCGCTTCGATGGCTTCGACGTTCCAATCCGGCATCTTTTCCAGATCGGTAGCGACCGTCGTCAGGATCTCGAGGATCTCTTCCGGCTTGCTCTTCAGCCCGGCGAAGGAGGCCGGTGTCAGGCCGACATCGCCGGAGAGCAGGAAGCCTGCGAGATTGGGCAATTCACCGAGCTTGGAGACGCGGCTCTGGGAGAGCTTCAGGCCTTCGGTCAGGCGCTGGTTCTCCATCGCCCATTCCAGCGTGCGGGCAATAAATTCTTCCGGCGAAAGCTTTTCGCGCAGCCAGCGACCGTTCAGCCAGTCGAGCTTCTGAATGTCGAAGATCGCGCCCGCCTTGGAGAGTGCTTCCGGGTCGAACTTGGCGGCGAGCTCGTCCATCGACAGCAGCTCTTCGCCTTCAGCGATCTGGATGAAGAACAGGCCGAGGAAGTTCATCAGCGCCTCCGGCAGATAGCCCAGCGCGGAATAATAGGAGATCGAGGTCGGGTTCTTGCGCTTGGAAAGCTTGGACTTGTCGGCGTTGCGCATCAGGGACAGATGCATGAACACCGGCTCCTGCCAGCCGAAGTAGCGATAGAGCAGGATGTGCTTGGGCACCGATGCCAGCCACTCTTCGCCGCGCGCCACATGGGTAATCTTCATCAGATGGTCGTCGATGACGTTAGCCATGTGATAGGTCGGCATGCCGTCGGCCTTGATCAGCACCTGCATGTCGACCGATTCCCATGGGATCGAGACATCGCCATAGACGCCGTCATGGAAATCGCACGAACCCTCGGTGGGGATCTTCATGCGCACGACGGAAGGCTCGCCCGCTTCCATCTTGGCGGTGACTTCTTCCGCCTTCAGATGCAGGCAGAGACCGTCATAGCCCGGCGGCTTGCCGGCAGCGCGCTGGGCTTCGCGCATTTCTTCCAGGCGCTGCGGCGTGCAGAAACAGCGGAAGGCGTGGCCCTTGTCGAGCAGTTCCTGCGCATAGGGCCAGTACATGTCCTTGCGCTCGGACTGGCGGTAGGGGCCGTAAGGACCACCGACATCCGGGCCTTCCGACCATTTCAGGCCGGTCCATTTCAGCGCTTCCAGAACCTTCTCTTCATATTCGCGCGTGGAGCGCGTGGCATCGGTATCTTCGATGCGCAAAATGAACTCGCCGCCATGCTTCTGGGCGAAGAGATAGTTGAAGAGGGCGATATAGGCTGTGCCGACATGCGGCTCGCCGGTGGGGGAAGGGGCAATACGGACGCGGACGCCGGAAGTGGTCATTGGAATTCACTCGTCGTGACGTTGCAGCGACGCAAGGCTCAAAATCAGCCTGTTGTCAGCGAAATTGACGTTGGATGCGAAAGAAAGGGTGAAAAGAGACGCAGGCTCAAGCGCCATTTCACACCATCCCATTGGGCATGGCTTAGGCCATATTCCACCGCAGGCGTCAAGGAAATTAGGACATGATACGCTATGGGCGGGCCTCTCCCGCCGAGCGAGCGGTCAGGAAACGGGCCAGACGTAAAGCAGCATGGGGATGCTGACGATGACGATCATGATGGAGAGCGGAAGTCCAAGGCGCGGGTAGTCGCTGAAGCGATAGCCGCCCGGTCCCATGACCAGCGTGTTGCACTGGTGGCCGATGGGGGTGAGGAAATCGCAACCCGCGCCGATCGCCACAGCCATGAGGAAGGCTTCCGGTCGAAAGCCAAGCGTGGTGGCAAAGCCCGCTGCGATCGGCCCCATGACCAGCACGGTCGCGGCGTTGTTGAGGAAGGGGGTTACGGCCATCGCCGTCAACAGGATCAGCCCGAGCGCTGCAAATGGCGGCAGGCCCTGCGCCACGCCTCCGAGCCAGTGGGAGATCAACTCGCTCGCACCACTGGTTCTGAGACTATCGCTCACGGGAATGAGGGCAGCCAGCATGACGAGGATCGGCCCATCGACGGACTTGTAAACCTCCGTCAGAGGAATGGCGCCCGCGACGATCATCATGAAGGCAGCGGCGAAGAAGGCGACGGAAACCGGCATCAGTCCGCTGCCGGCCGCCGCCATGGCCGCAGCAAGCACGAGGAGCGGCACGAAGGCCCGGCGCTGGACGCCGAGCAGGATCTCGCGCTGCGCCAAGGGCAGCAGCGAGAATTCCTGCAGCATCAAGGGCACGTTCTTGCGGTTGCCCTGCAACAGAAGCACATCTCCGGTCTGGAGCGTCAGATCGCTCAAGCGCTCGCTGACGCGGTGGCCGCGACGCGACACGGCGATAAGGTTGACGCCGCGGGTATAAGACAGCGCCAGTTCACGCGCCGACATGCCGTTGAGCGGAGAGACGTTGCTGATGACGGCTTCCATGGAGACGAGATCGACGACCTTCTCGCCCCTTTCGGTAAGCGGTTTGCCGGACAGGATGAGCTTTGCCTGAGACACCATGCGGTCGAGCCCTTCCGGGCTCCCTTCCAGCATCACCGTATCGCCGCTCTTCAGCTTTACATCGGGAAAGGGTGAGATGCGGCGCGGACCGCGCAGAATGGTCCTGGCAATCACGTCGCCATCGCCAAGTCTCAGGAGTTCCCGCAGCGGCTTGTCGACGAGCACGCTGTCAGATGCCAGCGTGGCTTCGGCGGTGTAGCTTGCCTGGTCGAGAATGTCTTCAACAGACGCCTGCTGCTTTGCCCGGACCGGCAGAAGACGATAGCCAAAGGTGAGGAAGAGAATGCCGACTACGGTCAGCGCGAGACCGACAGGGGTGAAATCGAACATGGAGAAGCTCTGCCCGGTCATTTCCTCGCGAAGGCGCGAGACGACGATATTGGGAGAGGTGCCGATCTGCGTCATCAACCCGCCGAGCAGGGCGGAGAAGGCCATCGGCATCAGATAGTAGGAGACGGGGCTGCCGGATTTGCGGGCGAACTGAAACGCCACCGGCATCATGATGGCAAGCGCGCCGATATTCTTGATGAAGGCCGACATGACGGCAACAGTCAACATCAGGAAGGCAAGCTGCAAACCTTTGGAGCGCATTTCCGGCAGGTAGCGCTTGATGACGAAATCGACGATGCCGGAGCGCGCCACGGCGGAGCTGACGATGAGCGCGCTGCCGACAATGATGACGATGTCGTCGGAGAAACCGGAAAAGGCCTTGTCGAAGGGAACGACGCCGACGGCAACAGCCACAAGAAGTGCGCTGCACGCCACGATATCGTAGCGGAACCTGTCCCACATGAAAGCCACCATCATCCCTGCGATCACGGTGAAGGCGAGGATCTGCTCTGTGGTCATGCGGGGCACTTTCAGGAGGGCATTGCTGTTTCGCAATGACGGGATGACCCGGGAAGGGGTGCATCAAGAACGCTGGCGATATGACACTTGTTCCTGCCGCCGCGACGGGTTTTACGGCATGTGGCTCAGACGCCATCCGGGGCTGGCATGGGCAAGTGGTTGAGGTTGCTTGTCCTTCAGCTGTCGCGAGGCAGCGCCTTGCGAGAGCTTCAGGCTTTGCCGGGGCCCGCAGCGATTGCGGGCTCCAGCCAGTCTTCAAAGCGTCAGTGCAGGGTACCGGTCTTCTTGCGCCTGGAGTTGCGCGCAACGATGTTGAGCACCTCCACCAGCGCCGAGAAGGCCATGGCGGCATAGACGTAGCCCTTCGGCACGTGGAAGCCCATGCCTTCGGCAATCAGCGTGGTGCCGATCATCAAAAGGAAGGCGAGCGCCAGCATGACGACGGTCGGGTTGCGCTCGATGAAATTGGCAAGCGGTGTTGCTGCCAGCAGCATGACTGTAACGGCGACGATGACGGCAACCACCATGATCGGCACATGCGGGGTCATGCCGACGGCGGTGATGATGCTATCCACCGAGAAGACCAGATCGAGCAGCAGAATCTGGACGATGGCCGACGAGAAGCTGCCGATCGCGGCCTTGCCGCCGACCATGTCTTCCTTGTGGTCGATCGGATCGACATTGTGGTGAATTTCCTTGGTGGCCTTCCAGACGAGGAAGAGACCGCCGACGATGAGGATGATGTCCTTCCAGGAGAAGGGCTGGCCGAAGACTTCGAAGACCGGCTCTGTCAGCTGTACGATCCAGGCAACGGTTCCGAGCAGACCAAGACGCATGATCAGCGCCAGGCCAATTCCGATGCGACGCGCCTTTTCACGCTGGTTCTCCGGCAACTTGTTGGTCAGGATCGAGATGAAGATCAGGTTGTCGATACCAAGCACCACCTCCATGACGATGAGGGTGACGAGCGCCACCCATGCGGTGGGATCTGACAAGAGAGGGACGATGGACTCCATCGGGCCGGACTTCCTTTTCAACTAAGGGTTATTTTTCCACGTAATTAGCGCAGATAATGGCGATTTATAACTAAAAAGTTGCGATGCTGGTATGTCAAAAGCGCCGTCGGAACCAAGGTCCGGCGGCGCTCATGACAATAGTGCGGAAGAATGAATGGTCTCAGGCGGCTTTGGTTCCATAGGCGGCCATGAAGACGCGGATGGCGCTGGATATCACGCGCTCCAGTTCCTCGTCGGGCACCGGACCTTCAAGCTCACCGAACAGGCGATATTTGAAAAAGGTACCGGTGGAGAGTTCGATAAACTGGCGTGCGGCCAGTTCCACATCATCGATCTCGAGACTGCCATTGGAAATATGGTGGCGGATGAACTCTTCCAGAACGATGCGGACATTGTTTGGCGCCGAGCTGAAGAAACGGCGCGAAAGTTTCGGCATGCGGTCGATTACGCCAAGCAGTGAGCGCATGGCTGGTATCATGTCAGTACATACCAGGCGATTGGCAAAGGCCGTTCCGAACTGCCTCAAGCCTTCGCGCACCTCTTCGGTGCCGGCGAGAATATCGCGCATGGAATCGGCAAATTCGCGTCTGTGGCGATCGATGAGCGCTTCGAACAGTTCTTCCTTGTTGGAAAAGTAGACATAGATCGTACCCTTGGAAACGCCTGCTTCCCGGGTAATATCGTTCATGCTGGCGGCATCGAAGCCCTTCTGCCGGAACATGCGCCACGCGCCGTCGAGAATCTGTTCGCGCTTGGAGGGGTCCTCGCCCGCTGCAAAGCGCCCACCCGCTGCAGCGGTCGAACATGCGTCCTCGATAGCTCTCTCCGTCATCGTCTTCCGTCCGGTTGCGATTAACACTCAATTCAACATATCGAACCGGGTGGTTCGATGGCTCTTGATATGTGCGTTAAAACGGACTATGTCAATCGAACCGAACGGTTCAGTTCAATAAATTTCGTATAACCAGGTGTCTACCATGTCGTCTCAAAAGAGTGGCGCAGTGCGAGCGATCAATTCGTCCGATGCAGCAGAAGCCCAGACAACAGTTCAGGCTGAAGCCCGCACTGAAGAAAACCGTCCGGCAGATGCCGCAAAGGCCGCAGCGCCGGTGCAGCCGCCAGTCCAGAAGAAAAAGGGCAAGTCCTTCCTTCTTCCGATCATTGGACTTGCGCTGTTGGCCGGTGCCGCCTGGTATGGGTACGACTACTGGACGACGGGCCGCTTCATGGTGTCGACCGACGACGCCTATATACATGGCGATATCGCTGTCATTTCGCCGAAGGTTTCGGGCTATGTCGCGAAGGTGGATATCGTCGCCAACCAGCAAGTCAAGGCTGGCGATCCGCTGGTTACGCTGGATGATGGCGATTACCGCAATGCGCTGGAACAGGCTGAGGCCCAGCTTGCCACCCAGCAGCTGTCCCTGAACCGCATCGACGCGCAGATTTCAGGCGGCGAGGCGGCTCTCGCCCAGGCCGTGGCCCAGAAGGGCGCGCTTGACGCAGCGCTTCAGGGTGCCGAGATCAACAACAAGCGCGCTACCGAGCTCCAGTCAAAGGATGTCGGCACCGCCGCATCCGCCGACAATGCCCGCATCGCGCTGGAGCAGGCCAAGGCCAACCTTGCCGCCGGTCAGGCGAATGTGGTTGCGGCTCAGGCCAATATCGAACTTTTGAAGGCGCAGCGCAAAGAGGCCGAAGGCTCGATCCGCACGCTGGAACTGGCGCGCGACAAGGCCGCCCGCGATCTCTCTTTCACCGTTCTGCGTGCGCCTTATGATGGTGTGATCGGCAATCTCTCGGTTCAGACGGGCGATCTGGTTTCGGCCGGCAAGCGCCTGGCCTCTCTGGTGCCGATGAACCAGCTTTATGTCGATGCCAATTTCAAGGAAACGCAGCTCGCGCGCATCGTTCCCGGTTCCAAGGTGACGGTGCATGTGGATGCCTTCGACGATGACGCCATCGAAGGCACGGTGCAGTCGATCTCGCCAGCATCCGGCTCGGTCTTCTCCATGCTGCCGCCGGAAAACGCCACGGGCAACTTCACGAAGGTGATCCAGCGCGTGCCGGTGCGTGTCGTTCTGTCGAAGGAAGATATCGACAAGCATCATCTGCGCGCGGGCTTGAGCGTTGTTGTCGATGTCGACACCCGCACGGCGCCCAAGGCGACCGATACGGCAGCAGCGCAGAACCAGTCCAAGTAACCGGCGGCCCGGATCAAAGTAAGGATCACTACGATGGCGGCTACAGCCAGCATGAGCGGCGGCACCACAGCCGCCGTCGATCCGCCGATGGACCGCAGACGCCTGATCGCGTTCTTCGCCATGGTCTTCGGCATGTTCATGTCGATCCTCGACATTCAGATCGTCTCGGCCTCGCTGGCCGAAATTCAGGCGGGTCTGGGTGCCGGGTCTGATGAGATTGCCTGGGTGCAGACATCCTACCTGATTGCCGAGGTCATCATGATCCCGCTGTCTGGTACGCTGGCGCGCATTCTCTCCACCCGCGTGCTGTTTGCCACCTGTGCGGCTGGCTTCACCATTTCCAGTGCGCTTTGCGCCACCGCTACGAATATCGACCAGATGATCGTCTACCGCGCCATTCAGGGCTTTATCGGCGGCGGCATGATCCCCTCGGTTTTCGCTGCAGCCTTCACCATCTTCCCGCCGTCCAAGCGCCCGATCGTTTCACCCATTATCGGCCTTGTCGCAACGCTTGCGCCCACCATCGGTCCGACGGTCGGCGGTTATCTTTCCAACGCCTTTTCCTGGCACTGGCTGTTCCTCGTCAACATCATTCCCGGCATCATCGTCACCATCCTGACCTGGAGCCTGATCGATTTCGACAAGCCGGAAACCTCGCTTTGGAAGAAGTTCGACTGGTGGGGCCTGATCTCCATGGGTGTCTTCCTCGGCTCGCTGGAATATGTGCTGGAAGAGGGTAACAATAACGACTGGTTCAATGACGAGAATATCGTCATTGCCGCGATCGCCATGACGATTGGCGCGGTGGTGTTCTTCTGGCGGGCCTTCAAGGTGGATTTCCCGGTGGTGGATCTGCGCGCCTTTGCAGACCGGAATTTCTCCATCGGCTCGCTGTTTTCCTTCGTCATGGGCATCGGTCTTTATGGACTGACCTATCTCTACCCGCTCTATCTGGGGCGCGTGCGCGGCTATGATGCGCTGATGATCGGCGAGACGATGTTCGTCTCGGGTCTCACAATGTTCTTCACCGCGCCGATTGCAGGACGGCTTTCGGCCAAGCTCGATCCGCGCGTGATGATGGCGATCGGCTTCATCAGCTTTGCATCCGGCACCTGGATCATGACCCATGTCACGGCGGATTGGGATTTCAACGAACTCCTGATCCCGCAGATCCTGCGCGGTTTCGGCCTTATGATGTGCATGGTGCCGATCAACAATATCGCGCTTGGAACCCTTCCGCCCGCCCGCATCAAGAACGCATCCGGTCTCTTCAACCTCACGCGTAACTTGGGCGGTGCGGTCGGTCTTGCCATCATCAACACCGTGCTCAGCCAGCGCACCGACGACCACTATTTCCGCATTGCCGACCATGTGAACTACGGCAATCCGGCAGCGCTGGACTGGCTGAGCAGCGTTGGCGGCAACTACGATTCCTACGGTCTCGACGGCTCGTCGGTCGCGATCAAGAAGCTTGTCGGCATCGTTTCGCAGCAGGCGTGGATACTGGCGTTTGCCGATGTGTTCCTGCTTCTGACCTTCCTGTTCAGCGGCCTGATTTTCCTCACGCTGTTGATCAACAAGCCCAAAGCGGCGCCGCCGCCAGACGCAGCGCACTGAGTTTCATCCATCCACCGCAGCGCATGCAGGGGTCACCGGAAACGGTGGCCCCTTCTTGGTTTCGTGTGGGTGTTTTCTTCGGGGCAGCGACACGCTTGAGATATTGCCGCGGCTCTGTCCCTGCAAGCGCTCCACACTCTGCCGTCATCCTCGGGCTTGACCCGAGGATCCACGATTTTCTAACAGCGTCAATGGTTTATGGATCCTCGGGTCAAGCCCGAGGATGACGCAGAGTGTGTGGCAAGCTGCCTGCAACGAACCGAAACGCAGCAGAACAAAGAAAGCCGGCCGCTCAAGCGACCAGTCCCAACTTCTTAATGAGGTACGTACATCATTTTATGATTTACGTACCTCAGAAACTCCTCTATGACGTTGCGCCGGGAGGAAGCATGAAGCCGACAGTTCACGATATCGCATCGAAGGCAGGGGTCAGTTTGGCGACCGTCGACCGGGTGATCAACCTGCGTCCGGGCGTGCATCAGTTGACCCGCGCCAAGGTGGAGGCCGCAATTTCCGAGCTTGGCTATGTGCGCGATATCGCGGCCGCCAATCTTGCCAAGGGGCGTAGCTACGCGCTGGTCTTCATTCTTCCCAACAACGACAATTCCTTCATGGCCGGGCTTCGCAACGAGGTTCGGTGTGCGGCCTCGCGCTCCTATGTGGAGCGCACGTCGATCCGCATCATCGAGGTGCCGCCTTTCGATCCGGCAGCGCTGACCCAGGCGCTCGATGTGGCGCGGCTGGAAAAGCCATCCGGCGTTGCCTTTGTCGCCATCGATTCCGAGGATGTGTTGGAGGCGACCGATCGGCTCACCCATAGCGGGATTGCAGTCGCAACGCTGGTGTCGGATCTGACAGGCTCGAAGCGCGATCATTTCGCCGGCATCGACAATCATGCTGCGGGGCGTACGGCGGCGAGCCTGATGGGGCGTTTCTTGCCGAAGCAAAAGGCAGAGATCGCGGTTCTGGCGGGCTCCATGCTGGTGCAGGATCACCGCCAGCGTCTTGCCGGTTTTGAAAGCGTGATCGAAGCGGAATTTGCGCATCTCTCCATCCGTCCGGTTCTGGAAGGGCGAGACGATGCCGAGAGGGTCGAAGCGCTCGTCGCAGACACTCTGCGCGACAATCCAAAGCTTGCTGGGCTCTATAGCCTCGGTGCGGGGAACCGCGGCCTGATCCGGGCGCTGAAGGCACATGATGGTCTGCGACCCTGCGTCATCGCGCACGAGCTGAACGACACGACCGCCGCAGCCCTTCGCGATGGCACGCTGGATGCCGTGCTGAACCAGGATTCCGGCCATGAGGTGCGCAGCGCAATCCGCGTGTTGAAAGCCCGCGCCGATGGGCTTGCCGTCATCGAGGCGCAGGAGCGTATCCGTATCGACATATTCTTGAGGGACAATCTCCCTTGAGCGCCCATCGCTTCAACTTCATTCGGGCGCTGCCCGGCTGGAACTGCTCCAGCACAATCACATCCAATCGTGGAGGACGACATGTATCTCGGTCTTGATCTTGGAACATCCGGCGTGAAAGCGCTGCTGATCGATGGCGATCAGACGGTCGTCGGTTCGGCCAATGGCGCGCTGGATGTCTCGCGCCCGCATCACGGCTGGTCGGAGCAGGACCCGGCCCACTGGATCAAGGCGACTGAAACAGCCATTGCCGGATTGAAGGCGAAGTTTCCCGCCGAGCTTTCGGCAGTCAAGGGCATCGGCCTCTCCGGCCAGATGCATGGTGCCACGCTGATCGATGCGGGCGGCAACGTTCTTCGTCCTTCTATCCTGTGGAACGACACCCGCTCTTACGCCGAAGCCGCCAAGCTCGATGCGGACCCACGCTTTCGCCAGATTACCGGCAATATCGTCTTTCCAGGCTTTACCGCGCCAAAGCTCGTCTGGGTGAAGAACAATGAGCCGGAGATTTTTGCCAAGGTGGCCAAGGTGCTGCTGCCGAAGGATTATCTGCGGCTTTGGCTGACGGGCGAATACATCTCCGAAATGTCCGACTCTGCCGGAACCTCCTGGCTGGATACGGGCGCGCGCAAGTGGTCTTCCGAGCTGCTTGCGGCAACCGATCTTGGCGTAGACCATATGCCTTCGCTGGTGGAAGGCACGGATGAGGCGGGCGTGCTGCGCTCCGAACTGGCGTCTGCCTGGGGTCTCTCCGGCAAGATCGTCGTGGCCGGTGGCGCTGGGGACAATGCAGCGTCGGCCTGCGGCATGGGCACGGTTGCCGAAGGCCATGCCTTCGTGTCGCTTGGCACCTCCGGCGTGCTCTTTGCCGCCAACGCCTCCTATCTGCCGAAGCCGGAGAGTGCCGTTCACGCCTTCTGCCACGCGCTGCCCAACACCTGGCACCAAATGGGCGTCATCCTGTCGGCCACCGACGCACTCAACTGGTATTCGGGCATTGCCGGTAAATCCGCGTCTGAACTTTCGAGCGAGTTGGGCGACAACCTGCAAGCGCCGACTGGCGTGACCTTCGCACCCTATCTCTCCGGCGAACGCACCCCACACAATGACGCGGCCATTCGCGGCTCCTTCATCGGCCTTTCCCACGAAAGCGACCGCAAGGCGCTGACGCAGGCCGTGCTGGAAGGCGTGACTTTCGCCATCCGCGACAATCTGGAAGCGCTGAAATCGGCTGGCACCTCGATCTCACGCGTCACTGCCATCGGTGGCGGCTCGCGCTCGCGCTATTGGCTGGCCTCGATTGCCACCTCGCTTGGCGTGCCGGTGGATATTCCGGCGGAGGGCGATTTCGGTGCGGCCTTTGGCGCGGCTCGTCTCGGCCTGATTGCCGCGACCGGGGCCGATCCGCTTGAGGTCTGCACCCAGCCGGAAACGGAAGAAACCATCGAGCCGGTGGCAGCGCTCAGCGGTTCCTACGAGGAAGCTTATGCGCGGTACCGCGCGCTTTATCCGGCGATCAAGCCGCTGTCGCACTGACAACCTTTCGAACACCATTTTCGATCATCAAGGGAGAAGAAATCATGAGCACTGGATTTTTCGGCAATATCGCCAAGGTCAAATATGAAGGCCCTGACAGCACCAATCCGCTGGCCTTCCGCCACTATAACCCGGATGAAGTCGTTCTCGGCAAGCGCATGGAAGACCATCTGCGCTTTGCTGTCGCCTACTGGCATTCCTTTGCCTGGGAGGGTGGCGATCCCTTTGGCGGTCGTACCTTCGATCGTCCGTGGTTTGGCGATGACATGCAGAAGGCCAAGCTGAAGGCCGATGTGGCGTTTGAAATGTTCAGCCTGCTCGGCGCGCCATACTACTGCTTCCACGATGCGGATGCGCGTCCTGAAGGCCAGACATTTGCCGAGAGCACCAAGAACCTCAACGAGATCGTCGATTACCTGCAGAAGAAGCAGGAAGAGACCGGCGTCAAGCTGCTGTGGGGCACGGCGAACCTCTTCTCCAACCGTCGCTTCATGTCGGGTGCTTCCACCAATCCGGATCCGGATGTGTTTGCCTATTCGGCAGCCACCATCAAGACCTGCATGGACGCCACGATGAAGCTTGGCGGCGAGAACTATGTTCTGTGGGGTGGTCGCGAAGGTTACGAGACGCTGCTCAACACCGATCTCAGCCGCGAATTCGACCAGATGGCGCGCATGCTGCATATGGTGGTGGAGTACAAGTACAAGATCGGCTTCAAGGGCACGATACTGGTCGAGCCGAAGCCGCAGGAGCCGACCAAGCACCAGTATGATTACGACGTCGCAACCGTCTATGGCTTCCTGAAGAAGTACGGCCTCGAAAACGAAGTGAAGATGAACATCGAGCAGGGCCATGCGATCCTGGCTGGCCATACCTTCGAGCATGAGCTGGCGCTTGCCAACACGCTCGGCATCTTCGGCTCGATCGACATGAACCGCAACGACTACCAGTCCGGCTGGGATACCGACCAGTTCCCCAACAATGTGCCTGAAATGGCGCTGGCCTATTACCAGGTCCTGCAGGCGGGCGGCTTTACCACCGGTGGCACGAACTTCGATTCCAAGCTGCGTCGCCAGTCGCTCGACCCGGAAGACCTGCTGATCGGCCATATCGGCGGCATGGATTGCTGCGCGCGCGGCCTCAAGGCTGCGGCGAAGATGGTGGAAGACGGCGCGCTGTCCAAGCCGCTCGCAGAACGCTACGCCAAGTGGGACCAGCCGGAAGCCCAGAAGATGCTGCGCGGCGAAATGAAGCTGGAAGAGATTGCGGCCAAGGTGGAGCGGGAGAATATCAACCCGCAGCCAAAGTCCGGCCGTCAGGAATATCTCGAAAACGTGGTCAACCGCTACGTCTGAGGCGTTGTGCCGGTGGATATCGGTTGTTGCAGTTCTTTCACCCCGGACGTGTGTTCGGGGTGAAGTCTTTTACTCCCTCATTCCTGTGCTCGTCACAGGAATCCAGCCGACGCGCGTCTGCGCGGCGAAAAGACGCCCTGCCAGACCAAAGACTTGGTCTGACTGGATTCCTGTGACAAGCACAGGAATGAGGGTGGATGCTTCAGACCAACTCTTCCGCACGCGCCTCCAATAGCGCGAGGATTTCACACCCGCACATCCCCCCGATAGACATTCGGCGTCGTCCCGGTCAGCCGCCCGAAAATCTTGCGGAAGGCGGCGGGGTCGGTATAGCCGACGGACCAGGCGATGGATTCAATCGAGCCGTTGGTGGTTTCGAGCAGCTGCCGCGCCTTCATGATGCGGACATTCTGATGATACTCTGTCAGCTTCAGTTTTGTGGCGCGGAAGAAGCGGCGTTGCAGGGTACGCTCGGAGAGGTTGACGCTGTCGGCCAGTTCGCTGACGCTCTTTTGCAGTTCCGGCGTGGCGTGGAACTGGTGCTGGATTTGCAGCACCTCGCGGTCGCCATGATCGAAGCGCGGCAGGAAGGCCTTGTAGCGGGCTTGGCTGGCACGCGGCGGATCGACGATCAGGAAGCGGGCCGTCTCCAGCATCACCGTCTGGCCGAGAAGCTTTTCGACCAGCAGCAGTCCAAGATCGGCCCAGGCGAGAATCCCGCCCGCGGTGATCACGTCGCCATCATCGATGATCATGTTGTCAGGCGCCACATCGATCCCCGGGAAGCGCTCCGACAGCGTATCGGCAAAGGCCCAGTGGGTGGTGGCGCGCCGTCCGTTGATGAGGCCGGTTTCGGCCAGCACGAAAGCGCCCGCGCAGATCGAGCAGACCGTGACACCCTGCGCGTGTTGCTCTGACAGCCACTGAGAGGCGGGCGTCATGCGCTGCATCTTCTCCGGCATCACGATGCTGGGCGGCGCGATGACGTAGCGCAGCGCATGGGGTTCGCCCGGATGGGAGTCCCAGATGCAAGCAACCGTCTCATCGTCCATCTTCCAGTGGCTGATACGGATGCTACCTTCCCCGGCGCGGCCTTCCAGCCTCATGGCCCAACTGGAGGCGATGCTGAAGAGATCGGTCAGTCCGTAGATCGCGGCCAACTGACAGTCGGGATAGATGAGTAGCGCAATTTCGATTGTGCTGATATTCGTATCGACGGTCTTCGGCGCCTCCGTCTCATCATCCATTTCCAGTTTTTGCATTCTTGTCACTTTTGCCTTTTATAAAGTCATTTGCGCCACGTGTTTTGTGTAGAGCATGGCGCTAGGTTGTTCAAGTCAACAGCAACAAGACAGGCACTGACAGGAGAGTGTGATGACGGACTTGAAGACGACCAACGATGCCCACCGCCTTTCTGTGTCAAGACGTTCGGTCTTGATCGGAAGCGCGGTCCTTGCAGGTGCCGCACTCTCGCCATTCGCTTTTTCACCCGCTTATGCAGCAACCAATACAGCACAAGGAGATATCACCATGGGTTATGTTACCACCAAAGACGGCGTGCAGATCTTCTACAAGGACTGGGGTCCGAAGGACGCGCAGCCGATCGTTTTCCACCACGGCTGGCCGCTGTCTTCCGACGACTGGGACGCGCAGATGCTTTTCTTCCTCTCCAAGGGTTACCGCGTCGTGGCGCATGACCGTCGCGGGCATGGCCGCTCCGAGCAGGTGTCCGAGGGTCACGATATGGACCACTACGCCGCCGACGCCTTTGCCGTCGTCGAAGCGCTGGACTTGAAGAACGCCATCCATATCGGCCATTCCACCGGCGGCGGCGAAGTTGCCCGTTACGTTGCCAAGCATGGCGAATCGGCAGGGCGCGTTGCCAAGGCGGTTCTGGTTTCCGCAGTTCCGCCGATCATGGTCAAGACCGCCGCCAACCCGGAAGGTCTGCCGATGGAGGTCTTCGATGGTTTCCGTTCCGCGCTTGCCGCCAACCGCGCGCAGTTCTTCCGCGATGTTCCGGCTGGTCCCTTCTACGGCTTCAACCGCGACGGTGCCGAGGTGCATGAAGGCGTGATCCAGAACTGGTGGCGTCAAGGCATGATGGGTGGCTCGAAGGCCCATTACGATGGCATCAAGGCTTTCTCCGAAACCGACCAGACGGAAGACTTGAAAAACATCAGCGTCCCGACGCTGGTTCTGCATGGTGAAGACGACCAGATCGTTCCGATTGCGGATTCGGCCCACAAGTCGATCAAGCTTCTGAAGAACGGTGAATTGAAGACCTATCCCGGCTTCTCGCATGGCATGCTGACGGTGAACGCCGATGTCTTGAATGCCGATCTTCTGGCATTCGCCAAGAAGTAAACAAGCTCAAACGCCGCTGGCCGGGCGCAAACGCTCGGCCAGCGGCTTTTTCACTCATGGGCTGTCTGCCACAGAAAGATTTCCGATAGTTACATTTCTGTGCCTTCTTGTGTGCGCCGCAACAAAACCTATCTGTGTTGGCGTTTCAAAAGGGGCTTCAGACCGCGCAGTGACGCGCATGGCTGGCCCGCCAAGGAGTTTTTATGCTGATCGATAAATTGAACTGGCGTTATGCCACGAAGAAGATGGACCCTGCCAAGGCTGTGTCCGAGGACAAGGTGGACCGCATCATCGAGGCGGCGCGTCTGGCTCCGACGTCCAGCGGCCTGCAGCCCTTCGAAATCATCGTCGTCACCAATCCGGACGTTCGCGCCAAAATCCAGGAGATCGCCTGGAACCAGGCGCAGATCACCGATGGTTCGCATCTCTTGGTCTTCGCCGCCTGGGACAATTACACGCCAGAGCGCATCAACCACATGTTCGATCTGACGAACGAAGAGCGCGGCTTCAAGAACGAAGGCTGGGAGAAGTACCGTCAGTCCCTTCTCGACAGCTATCCGAAACGCGACCCCGAGGTTAATTTCGAGCACGCCGCTCGTCAGGCCTATATCGGCTTCGGCATGGCCGTCGCACAAGCTGCCTTCGAAGGTGTGGATGCAACGCCGATGGAAGGCTTCGATCCCGCCAAGCTGGACGAGATCCTCGGTCTTCGCGAAAAGGGTCTGCGCTCGGTGACGATCCTGCCGCTTGGCTATCGCCAGGAAGAGGGCGACTGGCTGGTCAATCTGAAGAAGATCCGCCGTCCGCTGGATCAGTTCGTCTCGAAGGTCGAGTGACCGGATTTCGGCTTTTCGGGCAGATTTTTCCGCCATTCGCGGATAATTGAAATATCCTGCCTATAAAATGGTATCGCATACGGGCATGTATGCGATACACAAATGGCTTACACGCTATGTCCTCCACGGACTTCGGCGGAAAGCCATCACCCTTGGAAAGTCGACCATGCTCTCAGATGTCTTTCATTGTCGAATGTGCCAGATGGCGGCATGACCGGTTGTGGCCCGATGGGCCGTTTGCCGCAATGAAAAGACGCAACTCCTCAAGAGCAATGGCATGAATTCCGAAATTTCAAAGAGCGTAGAGCGCTCGGTCCCGACATCGACAGCCGACCCGATGGTGGTCTTCGATGCCGTCACCAAGACCTTTGGTGGCAGTGGCAGCCAGCCTGCCTTTAGGGCGCTGGCGGGCGTCGATTTCATCGTTCCGCGCGGTGGCATATCCGGCATTATCGGCCGTTCGGGTGCCGGCAAATCCACCATGATCCGCCTCGTGAACGGGCTGGAACGCCCGACGTCGGGCAAGGTGGTGGTGGATGGCGTCGATGTCGGTGCGCTGGACGAGAGCGGCTTGCGCACCCTTCGCCGTTCCGTCGGCATGATCTTCCAGCATTTCAACCTGCTGTCGTCGCGTACCGCTTATGACAATGTCGCGCTGCCGCTGGAAATTTCCGGCGTCTCGAAGGAGGACATCAAGCGCAAGGTCGGGCCGCTGCTCGATCTGGTCGGGCTGGGTGACAAGGCAAAGCGCTATCCGGCGGAGCTATCCGGCGGGCAGAAGCAGCGTGTGGGCATAGCGCGTGCGCTTGCCACCGAGCCGAAGCTGCTGCTCTCCGACGAGGCGACGTCCGCGCTCGACCCTGAGACGACACAATCGATCCTGGAACTGTTGAAGCGCATCAATGCCGAACTCGGACTGACCGTGCTGCTCATCACCCATGAGATGGAAGTGGTGAAGACCATCGCCTCGCAGGTTGCCGTCATCGACAAGGGCCTGATCGTCGAGCAGGGCTCCACCTTTGATATCTTCACGAACCCGCGCCATGAAACGACCCGCAGCCTGTTGTCATCCGCCGTCGGCGTCAAGCTGCCGCATTGGGTGACCTCCGGCCTGAAGAGCAAACCGGGGGGCCTAAGTGACCGCATTCTGGTGCGCCTCGTTTTCTTCGGCGATACGGCCTTCCAGCCGCTTACCGCCCGTCTCGTCAACGAGATCGGCCCGGATGTGAATATTCTGGCCGGAACCATAGAAGAGATCGCCGGTGCGCCCTTCGGCTCGCTGGTCGTTTCTTATCCGGCGACACCGGATGTGCTGGCGCGGTCCAAACGCGTCTATGACGAAACGGGTCTGACGACGGAGGTGCTTGGCTATGTCGCCTGATATGCTGTTCAACATTCTCCTCAAGGGCCTAATCCAGACGCTGCATATGGTGGCGGTGTCCGGCATCGTCGGTTCGCTGCTTGGTTTGCCCATCGGCATCTTCCTTGCCACCAGCGGCAAGGGCGAGTTGTTCGAAGCGCCGATGGCAAACCGCATCATCGGCTTCATCGTCAATGCGGCGCGCTCCACACCCTTCATCATTCTGGTGGTGGCGATCATTCCCTTCACGCGGCTAGTCGCCGGAACCTCGATCGGTACCAATGCCGCCATCGTGCCGCTGACGGTGGCCACCGTGCCCTTCATTGCACGACTGGTGGAAGCGGCCATCCGCGAGGTGGACAAGGGGCTGATCGAGGCAGCGCGTGCCATGGGAGCCACACCGCTCCAGATCGTCACCAAGGTGCTTCTGGCCGAAGCCAAGCCCGGCATCACGCTGGCGCTGACGCTGACACTCGTCAGCCTCATCGGTTACTCGGCGATGGTCGGTGCCGTCGGCGGCGGCGGGCTTGGGGACCTCGGCATTCGCTACGGCTACCAGCGCTTCATGCCGGATGTGATGCTGGCGGTGGTCATCGTCCTCATCGTGCTGGTGCAGCTGGTGCAGAGCGCCGGTGACGCGCTCGCCCGCAGCTTCGACAAACGCAACCGCAAGAATTGACCTTCAACGTGCGGGGTTCGCCCCACGCCCAAGAGATAACAAACTAAAGGAGACACCTCATGAAAAAGCTTATCATCGCTGCTTCTCTCGCAGCACTGTTTGCCGGCAGCGCGCTGGCGGAAACCATCAAGATCGGCGTCACGCCTGCCGAACATGCGCAGATCATGGAGCAGGTGAAGAAGGTTGCCGCGACCAAGGGTCTCGACATCGACATCCTCGAATTCTCCGACTACGTCGTGCCGAACCAGGCGCTGGCCGATGGCGAGCTGCAGGCCAACTCCTTCCAGCACCAGCCTTACCTCGACAATCAGATCGCTGATCGCAAGTTCGATCTCGTCAGCGTCGGCACCACCATCACCACGCCGATGGGCGTCTACTCCAAGAAGGTGAAGAGCCTCGACGAGCTGAAGGATGGCGCGACCGTCGGCATTCCCAACGACCCGACCAATGGTGGCCGCGCACTTCTGGTTCTGGCGTCCAAGGGCCTGATCAAGGTGAATGAAGCTGTTGGCCTCAAGGTCACGCCTGCCGACATCACCGAGAACCCGAAGAACATCCAGATCGTCGAACTGGATGCCGCACAGTTGCCGCGCTCGCTGGACGATACCGATGCATCGGTGATCAACACCAACTACGCAACGGCTGCCGGTCTGAACCCGAAGAAGGATTCGATCGCCATCGAAAGCGAAAAGTCTCCCTATGCGAATGTGATTGCCGTGCGCGCGGAAGACAAGGACAAGCCTTGGGTCAAGACGCTGGTCGAATCCTACCACAGCCCGGAAGTGAAGAGCTTCATTCTTGAGAAGTATAACGGCACCGTCATCCCGTCCTGGTAACAGGCTGTCCTAAGGTCGCGATCAGTCGATTGCTGATGGCACGGCCGCTCTTGCGATGACGTGTAGAAAATCGCCCCTTCCGCAACCGCCGAAGGGGCTTTTTCTTGCGCAGGTGGCAGAATTGTACGTTTTGTACCAAGTTTCTGCGCGCGCCCTTAATCTCTTTTGAATGTTTCGCCCGCACCATAGCTTTTTAAGAGAGTGTGCAAGTACGTTTAGTGTGGGGCAGGGCAGCATGAGGATGATCGGCAGGAGATCTGCGGTTGCAGGTGTTCTTTTTGCCTTTGCGCTGGTCGTCATCCTGATCACAGCGCTCGTTCTCTCAGCACTCACCAATGTCACACAAATGGCCAACCGGCTTGACGAGGAACGGTCTCTCCAGACGGCACGTGGTGCGCTGTCCACGTTTGTGCAGCAGCTTGGCGCGACGCTGAATGACTACGCAGCCTGGGACGATGCCGCCCGTTTTGTGTATGCACCCGATGGTGCTGGCTGGATCATCAGCAATTACGGCAACATGACCGTCAATACCGAGCTATTCGATACCGCGGTCGTTCTGGACGATCGGGACGGCGTGCTGCTGGCCTATCAGAATGGCGCGCCTGCACCCTGGAGCGTCGGCTCCTATTTCGGCGCCAGCATTTCTGAAATGATCAACCGGATTCGCAATGCTGGACCGGGGACCAAGCCCGAAATGGCTGGCTTCATCCGCACGCGTGATGGCATTGCCGCCGCCGGTGTGGCGCTGGTACGCAAGAAATCCGGTGAGCTTGATCCCGCGCTTGGCAAGCGCTATCTGGTTTTCGTTCGCCATCTGACAAATGAGAAGGTTGGCAAGCTCGGCCAGACCTATCTGGTCAACGGGCTGTCGCTCAATACTGGCCTTGCGGCCACGCCCTATTACGTCGATATCGTCGATGCGCATGGCGAAATCCTCGGAAAGCTCACCTGGACATCGACCATGCCCGGCGATGTCAGCCTCAATGAGGTGCGCCCGCGGGTGTTGACCGCCTTTGCCATTGTCGGCGTTTTCTTCCTGGTGCTCTTCGTTTTCGGCCTTGCCGTTATCCGCAGGCTCAGACGGGAGGAAGCGGTCATGCGCGAAGAGCTTCTGGTCGATCGCTTGAGCGGGCTCCATAATCGCCCCGGCCTATTTGACGGTCTGAAGCGCATGACCGAGATGGCGAGTGCGGACGGCTCCTATGTGAAGCTCATCTATCTCGACCTCGATGGCTTCAAGGATGTGAACGATTCCTTCGGCCACGAGGTGGGCGACCTCCTTATCAAGGCCTTTGCCGCAGCACTCAGGGTTCTTGCCCCCCGCGATGCTCTGCTTGCGCGCCTTGGCGGCGACGAGTTTGCGATTGCCTTTCAAGGTCCCAACGCCCGCATCGAGGGACGCATGTTCTGCGAAGCGCTTCTGGAACTCGTTTCCGAACCCTTCATGCTAGGTGATCGCGTCGCCGCAATCGGCTGCAGCATCGGCATGTCCGCCTCCAAGGGTGGCGATATCAATGGCGAAGAACTGCTGCGGCGGGCAGATATGGCCATGTATGAGGCGAAGGAAGGTGGCGGCGGACGCTACTTTGCCTATCAGGCCGATCTCGACGCGCGCCGCGAAGAGCGCAAGCAGCTGGAAGCTGACCTGAAATACGGCATCGACAATCACGAAATCCGCGTTGCCTTCCAGCCTGTGGTCAACACGCTGACCCGCCGTATCATCGGGGTGGAGGCACTCGCCCGCTGGGATCGCCCAGGCTACGGCCCGGTCTCCCCGGATGTGTTCATTGCCGCTGCGGAATCGAGTGGGCTGATCGACAAGCTCGGCATACAGGTCATGCGCAAGGCGCTCAAAGAAGCGGCCGCATGGCCAGACCTGAAGATCGCCGTCAACATCTCCCCGGTCCAGTTCCGCAATCCCGCCTTTGCCGGACACGTGGTGCAGGTGCTGGAAGAAACGGGCATTGCTCCTGAGCGGGTGATGCTGGAAATGACCGAAGGCTATTTCATCCACCACCCGGAGCGTGCGCAGGCGGCTATCGAAAAGCTGCAGCAGATCGGGGTCAGCGTCGCGCTCGACGATTTCGGCTCGGGCTTTGCCAGCACCGGCTATTTGCGCCGCTTCGGCTTCGACCGCATGAAGATCGACAAGTCGCTGGTCGAGGCGCTCAACGAGGGCGGGCGATCCTTGGAAATGCTCACCGCCACCGTGGCGCTTGCCCGCTCGCTCGGCATTCCGGTGACGGCAGAAGGTATCGAAACCGAAGACCAGGCCGTGATCCTGCAGATCTGCGGCTGTGACGAGCTTCAGGGTTATCTCTTCTCCAAGCCGCTCTATGCCGCAGGCATTCACGAATTGCTCGCACAACAAAATGCGCCGCTGGAGCAACTGAAAGCGTCCTAAAGCGTGGCTTTTCATGCCGTTGTGGCAAGATCTCTGAACAGTTTCGCGCGCACCGAGCTTCAAGCTGGATGGTAACTACCGTCCCAGATGCTTTTCGCCACGCTTCTTGGCGATATCGATCTGCTTCTGGCGGTCGCGGAAGCGTTGGCGATCTTCTTCGGTGCGGTCGTGGTAGCAGCTTGGGCAGGACACACCCTCTTCAAAGAGCGGCGACAGGCGCACCTCTTCGGTGATCGGGTTGCGGCAGGCATGGCAAAGCTGATGGTCGCCTTCGGCAAGGCCGTGGACGACGGAGACACGCTCGTCAAAGACGAAGCAGGCGCCTTCCCACAGGCTTTCTTCTTCCGGCACCTCTTCCAGATATTTCAGAATGCCGCCTTTGAGGTGGAAGACATCTTCGAAGCCCTGTTCCTTCATGAAGGCCGTGGCCTTTTCGCAGCGAATGCCGCCGGTGCAATACATGGCGATCTTCGGCTTGTTGTGCAGGCCGGGATTGTTCTTCACCCAATCGGGAAACTCGCGAAACGTCTTGGTCTGCGGATCCACCGCGCCCTTGAAGAGGCCAATCGCCGTTTCGTAATCATTGCGCGTATCGATGACGATGGTGTCCGGATCGGAAATCAGCGCATTCCAGTCTTTCGGATCGACATAGGTCCCGACGATCCGGTTGGGATCGATATCCGGCACACCCATGGTGACGATTTCCTTCTTCAGCTTCACCTTCATGCGCACGAAAGGCATTTTCGACGCGCGGCTTTCCTTGTGCTCAAGGCTGGCAAATTCCGGCTGGGCGCGAAGATAGGAGAGCACGGTCTGCACGCCTGCATCCGTTCCGGCAATCGTACCATTGATGCCCTCGGCTGCCAAAAGCAGCGTGCCCTTCACACCCTGTTCCTGACAGAGCTTGAAGAGCGGATCGCGCACGCTCTCAAACCGCGGGAAGCGGGCGAAGTGGTACAGCGCTGCCACGAGGAAATCGCCAGCGGCACCGGAGAGGGGGGAACTGGAGGACGTCGCCTCGGCGGTGGCGTCCGGGCGGAAGTATGTCGTGTTGTCGGTCATGGCCGCTGAAATACAGCCATCCGGGCGCTGTTGCAATCCTGATTGCGCTGGATTTGCGCCGGGGGTCTCAGCGCTTGACGATGGTCAAGTCTTGCAATCCAGACTTGGCTTCACAACAAATCCGACTGTATCGGTATCAGCCCGAACAGATTGAGGTGACCATGAGACATTATTTCCTACTGGCGGGCCTATGTATGGCATTGAGTGGCTGTGGCCTGCTGAAGTTGCCGGAGAGTTTTCACGAAGCGGAGGTGGCAAGGCTGAACCTTGTCGGGTTGGACTTCGAAGCCGCGAGGCAGAAAGTGGTACGCGCAGGTTTCACCTGCGGGCCCGAAGGCTTCGACGCAGGCAAGAACGCGATCCGTTGCGACAAGAAATCACCGGAGCTGCTGTGCCCTCAGCGGCGCTTTGTGTCTTTCACCAAGGACCCGAAGAGCGGCAAGGTCATCAGCGTCGGGACGCGCGTGGTCGACAATTTCTGCCTTGGCGCGGGGTAGGTCGGCGGCTGCGGCAGATGCGCGTTCGCTCGCGGATAAAACCCCAAGCTCTGGTCTCCGTTCCGCAACATAATTCATCGTGACTCTGCCTGTTATCACGCCGCGTGCTTCCACAAAAGCGCAACAATCGCCGCTTCGCGGCCTGCACTTTCGGCAAATACGTGATCGGCGAGTTTCAGGCTCTCTTCGCGCAGTGCCTGCTGCCGGTCGATGATGGCGTCAAGCAGCAAAGCGAGCGTTTCGCCACCTGCGAAGCTGTCCGGTTCTCGGTCGGCGAAGGCGGCGAGCACCGAGAGATCGTGTTCGTGGCCGAGCAGCTTTACCAGTTGCTTGGCCTCCGCCCTCTTGGCGCGCATGGCTGAAGGCCAGAGCTTGTGTAGTAGCGCCAAATGCATCCAGTAGACTTGGCCGCTTTTGCGCAGGTCGTGAAAATACTCGTCATGGGCCTGTCCGTGACAGAGGCCAAGAGCGTCCAGCGCCTTTCGACGTTGCTTGCGCCAGGTCTTGCGGATCATCTTCAGCGCGGTTTTTTCGCTGTGGGACAGCGACAGGGCCGAGAGCGCATCCCTGCCTTCTTTGCAGGATTGGATTACGGCTTCGATCCGCTTTGGCAGATCGCCGTCTTCACCGGTCGTGGCATCGCGACGCTTGCTCAGCACCTCATGGGCGGCGGCCAGTGCATCGCGCTCGGCATCGGAGCGAGCGAAATCTTGCAGATAGGTGATGGTTTCCACCAGTGCTGCGGCATCGCGCGCGGCTGAGAGGGAGCGGGCGATATCGCGGAAGCGGGCGGCTTCCGTCTTGCGGAACTCCGGTGCCTCCTTTTCGAGGAAGCGATAAAGTGCCCTGATGCGCTTGAACTTCTTGCGCGCATCATGCACCGCACGGTCGGTACCGTCCGGCTGGTCTTTCAAAAGGGCGATTGCGTCGTCGATAAGTTCAAGTCCGGTGCGCTTGATCTCCTCGACGAAGGAGCGTGTCGGATCAATCCTGAAGGACATGGCGCAGCTCCAAGCTTAAATCTTCCATGGCCATGTGCTGGTTCGAATAGCGCCGGTCGCCGGTCACTTCCGGGCCGAGCCATGCGGGAAGGGCAGGGCGGTCGGTTTCCTGTTTCATCTCGACTTCCGCAACAACGAGGCCGTGATAGATGCCGTCAAAGACATCGACTTCCCAGACGAAGCCTTCGTGATCGACCGTGTAGCGGGTCTTTTCGATGACGATGCCGAGCGCTGCGGTGATCAGTTCGCGGGCGTCTTCGACGGTGATGGGGTATTCGTATTCGTCGCGCACAAGCGCACTGGTGCCGATCTTGATGGTGAGGCGGGCGTCGGTGTCGTCCATGATCCTGACGCGCACCGAGCGGTCTTCCATGGAGGCGACATAGGCTTGCTGGAAGGATTTCCGAGACGTCGTTTTGTGCCGCCACTCATCGCTGCGGACCAGAAACTTGCGTTCGATTTCTTTTGCCATTCAACACCCTGTGCTGTTTTGCCGGGACGGTAAACCAAGTGGTTGTCATGAAAAAGCAATAAATGAGAAATCGTTGCCTCGGCCTCGACAGGGGAGAATCGGCAGGTTATTTGAAAGCCCAATTTCAATCGGTTCAATCGCGGGAGATATCGCCATGGCCCAGGACTCCGAGAAACTTCTTTCCATCCTGAAACTTCAACCCGTGGTGCCGGTACTGATCGTGGAAGACGTGGCGTCTGCCGTGCCGCTGGCCCGCGCGCTTGTCGAAGGTGGCCTGAAGGCGATCGAGATTACCATGCGCACCCCCGTCGCACTCGATGCCATCCGCGCCGTTGCAAACGAAGTGGAAGGCGCGCATGTGGGCGCTGGCACCATTTTGAACGCCAAGGATTTCGATGCCGCGGCCAAGGCGGGCTCGACCTTCATCGTCAGCCCCGGCGTCAACAAGAGCGTGCTGGATGCGGCAGAGGGCTCAGACGTGCCGTTGCTTCCCGGTGCGGCCACCGCCAGCGAAGTCATGGTGCTGCGCGACGCAGGCTACAAGGTGCTGAAATTCTTCCCCGCCGAGCAGGCCGGTGGCGCACCTTATTTGAAGGCGCTTTCCTCTCCGCTCGCAGGCACCGTGTTCTGCCCAACCGGCAGCGTATCGCTGAAGAATGCCAAGGACTATCTGTCATTGCCGAACGTGGTCTGCGTTGGCGGCTCCTGGGTTGCGCCGAAGGAACTGATCGCGGCGGGTGATTGGGCAGGCATCACCAAGCTTGCAGCCGAAGCGGCAGCGCTTCGCGGCTGATCCTTAACCTATGCCGTTCACGACGGCGTGATGACTGGCGCCAATTGCATTGGGCCGTACACTTCCTATCTCCTGTTTCGACATTGACGCAAACAGGAGATTTTGATGTTCGACGCGAAGAAGCTTCTCGACCAGTTTTTGGGTTCGCAGGTGCCTGGACTGTCAGGAAGCGTGCGGGACCGGGCCGGCCAAGCCGCAGAGATTGCGAAGAACAATCCGATGAAGGCCGGCGCGCTGGCCGCCGCCATTCTCGGCACCAAGACGGGGCGCAAGCTTGCGGGTAATGCTGCAGCCGTCGGGGGCCTTGCCGCCATTGCCGGTCTTGGTTATCTCGCTTACCGCAACTACCAGTCCGGCAAGTCGCCGCAGGCCGTGACCCAGCCGCAGCCCACGCAGGAGCTTTTGCCGCCGCCGGTCGATTCTCCCTTTCACCCACAATCGCCCGCTCTGTCCAACAGCTTTGCGCTGACACTGGTTCAGGCGATGATTGCCGCCGCCAAGGCCGACGGCCATATCGACGCGAGCGAGCGGGCCAATATCATGGAGAAGGTCAAGATCTCCGGTCTCGACAATGAGGCGGAAGCCTTTATCGAGAAGGAACTGGCCAATCCCCTGGATATCGATGCGCTGGTGGCTGCGGCAAGGACTGAAGAGCAGAAGGTGGAAATCTATACCGCCTCGCGTCTCACCATCGAGCCTGACAGCCGGGCAGAGCGCGGCTATCTCGATCTTCTCGCCGGTCGTCTCGGCCTGCCGGATGCGCTGGTGGAGCATATCGAAGCGACCGTCTCCGCCGCCAAGGTCTGATCGATCAAAATATTCCATATCAGAGGTCGGTTGTCTTTGATGGACAGCTGACCTATTCCTCTGGGTAGAACCGCTCAGGAGGAAACATGCGCGATCTCGGCCAGTTCAAAGGATGTCCAGCACCGCAGCCGGTGACGCTTGAAGGCCGGTTCGTGACAGCCGTTCCCTTTGATCGAGCAGCGCACGAGCAGGCGCTCTGGGATGCGCTTGGCGGGCTCGGCACCAATGAGCTGATCAGGTATTTTCCGAATGAGCCCTTTGCCGATGCGGCTGCCTTCAGCGACTGGATCGAGGGGATGGCGACGAGCTTCCAATGGGTGACGCTGGTTTTCATCGAGAACGCCACGAAGGAGGTCGTCGGCATGGCGACCTATATGCGCCCCGATCCGAAGAATGGTGTGGTCGAAGTGGGCTCCGTGGCGCACGGACCGAAGATGAAGCGCTCGCCGCTTGCCACCGAAGCCCATTACCTGATGGCGCGGCATGTTTTCGACGATCTCGGCTATCGCCGCTACGAGTGGAAGTGCCACAATGAAAACGAGCCATCCAAGATCACGGCCAAACGCTATGGCTTCACCTTCGAGGGCGTCTTCCGCCAGCACATGATCTCAAAGGGCAAGAACCGCGATACGGCATGGTTCTCGATTATCGACAGCGAATGGCCGGTGATTCGTGAGGCCTTCGAGGCATGGCTTTCGCCCGACAACTTCAACGAGGACGGAACGCAAAAGCGCAAGCTCGAGGATATTCGCGCACCGTTTGCTGCCGGGGTTGTCCTATGAGCGGTAACGATACGAAGTCTGCGGCTCTCGCCGCCCTCGCCATCATTCTTGGCTTTGGATTTCTGTTCTACATCATGCCCAAGATCACCTTGTGGCTGGCAAACACCTATTCGGTCTGGGTGGCAGCGGCCTTCGATATCGCCGCGGTGCTCGCCTTCTTCCTGGTATTCTGGCTTCGGGCGCGACACCAGCGCCGGGGCTGAGCGACTGGCGCGACCGCGCCGTCATTGCCTAAAAAATCTGCTCTCAGCTTCTTTTTTGCACCTTCTTTCGGCGCAATTCCAAATGATATATAGCGGCGGCATTTCAGATGCCGCCTTATATCCTTTGGTGATTTTATGGATCAGAATGTGGCCGCCAGGCCGTTGGAACTGACTGTCTACGCGCCGATTGCCCCGTCGCTCCCCATTCGAGAAGATGAGCCTTACGCCCGCGACGAGATGCTGCACGAGATTTTCGAGCAGACCGCCAAACGATATTCGTCCAAATGCGCCGTCAGGCTGCTGGGCAACGATCCGGAAAACAGCCGCCGCAAGGAACTGACCTATGCGCAGCTGTCCGAACGCGCCACGCGCTTTGCCCGCCAGCTTCAAGCCATGGGTGTGAAGCGCGGCGACCGCGTCGTCATCTGTCTGCCACGCGGCCTCGACCAATATATGGCCATCCTCGGCACATTGTGGGCCGGTGCCTGCTATGTGCCGGTGGACTGGACCTACCCCCAGGACCGCATCGACTTCATTGCCGAGGACAGCGGCGCGACATTGATCGTGACGGACGCTGAGCGCGCTAGCGCCATGCGGGTGCAAACCCTGGTGGTCAACGAGACGCTGGGCGATCTTGCGGCGCAGGACGCCATGGTGATCACCCGCGAGGAGACCGGCGCCTCTCCGGAAGACCTTGCCTATATCATCTACACCTCCGGAACGACCGGTCGCCCCAAGGGCGTGATGATCTCGCATCGCAGCGCCTGCCATTTTCTGCGCTCCGAAGGCGCGATCCTTGCCGTCGAAGATACGGACAAGGTTTTCGGCGGCTTCAGCGTCGCGTTCGACATGTCGATCGAAACGATGTGGAGCGCCTTTTCCGCCGGTGCGGAACTGCTTGTCGCCACCGAGGCGCTCCACAAGGCAGGCCCGGATGTGGCAATTACGCTTGCAGAGGAAGGCGTTACCGTCTGGCATGTCGTGCCGTCGCTGTTCACGCTCGTCGAGGCGCAGCTTCCGACACTGCGCATCGTCAATCTCGGCGGGGAAGCCTGCCCGCCCGATCTCGTCAACCGCTGGGCGCGTCCTGGCCTTCGCATCCTCAACACCTATGGCCCGACCGAGACGACGGTGACGGCAACCTGGACCGAGGTTCAGCCCGGCCGCCGTGTTACCATCGGGCGCCCGTTGCCCGGCTATACGGCCTGGATCGTCGACGACAAGCTCTGGCCGGTGAATGCCGGCACTGAGGGCGAGCTCGTGATCGGCGGGCCGGGAGTGAGCTCCGGCTATGTGAACCGCCCCGACCTGACCGCAGACAAATTCGTCATGACGCCGTTCAACGGGCCGGATGGCAAGCCCGCCCGCATCTACCGTTCCGGCGATCTGGTGCGGCTCGATTCCGTCGGCGATATCGAATTCATGGGCCGCATCGACACGCAGGTGAAGATCCGCGGTTTCCGCGTCGAGCTGGCGGAAATCGAGGCGGTTATTGCCGAGGATAGCGCCGTGGCGCAGGCCGTGGTGCATCTCTTTCGGGACGATGACGGGTCCGAGCTTCTCGCCGCCTTCCTCGTGGCGCGCGGCAGTGCGGTGATCGATATCGACGCTGCCCGAAAGCGCGTGGCCGACCGGTTGCCGAACTATATGCGGCCCGCCGCTTACCAGATCCTCGATGCGCTGCCGACACTTCCCGCTTCCGGCAAGGTGGATCGCAAGGCGCTTCAGCGTCCGCTGGTGGTCGCCACGTCGGACCGCGAAACTGTTGCGCCGGAAACGCCGCTGGAAATTCAGCTGCATGCCATCTGGTCGGACGCTTTCGCGCCGCAGAAGGTGTCGGTGGAGGACGATCTGTTTGAAGATCTCGGCGGACATTCGCTGAAAGCTGCAAGACTTGCTTCCGCGCTGCGCAAATCGCCGGGCCTTGCCGGCGTCTCCATTCAGGATCTTTATGCCGCGCCTACCATCCGGCGGCTTGCGGAGCGGCTGCGCGACCGGGTGATGGCCGACAGCGCTGTGCTGGAACCCTTCCACCGGGTCAGCACGTTCCAGAAGCGGCTCTGCTTTGTGCTCCAGACGCTTGCGCTGGTGCCGATCTATGCCGTGGCGGGATTGCAGTGGTTTTTCCCTTATCTCGCCTATACCTATCTGGTCGAGGATCTGGGCCGCGTTTCGGCGCTGTTGATGAGCGGCCTCAGCTTCATCTTCATTCCGCCGCTCGGCATGGTGTTTGCCATCCTCAGCAAGTGGCTGATCATCGGTCGCTACAGGGCGGGCGATTATCCGCTCTGGGGAAGCTATTACCTGCGCTGGTGGTTCGTGCGGCGTCTCTCCGACACGATCGCGACACCCTATCTCAGCGGCACGCCGATGATCCGGCTCTATTACCGGCTGCTCGGTGCCAAGATCGGCCGCCGCGCCTTTATCGGCACCGTCGCGATCGATACGGCCGATCTCGTGAGCATTGGCGACGACGCCATTCTCAGCGATTATGCGATGCTGGCCACGAGCTCGGTGGAGCGCGGTCTGCTGCGTCTGGGGTCCGCTCGCATCGGCAATAGCGCGTCTATCGGCACCATGGCGGTTGTCGGGCGCAACAGCGTGGTGGGTGACGCGGCATCGCTTGAGGATCTGTCGTCGCTGCCGATGAACCAGTCGATCCCGGCTGGCGAAATCTGGAACGGCTCTCCAGCCAAATGCATCGCGACCGGGCGCGTGGCCAAGCGCGATGAGGAGGCGGGGTTGATGCGCCGCCTGCTGGTCGGCATCGGACTTTTCATCGCCGCCGCCATTCTTCCCATCGTCGCCATCCTGCCGATTGCGCCGGGCCTGATTGCGATGATCGAAATCGACTGGAATACCGACGGGTACTCCTATCTGCTGCTCTCTCCGATCCTGGCACTCACCTATATCGTCCTGATGTGCGTTTTGACAGTTGCAGCCAAGCGTCTCATTCTCGGGCCGGTGCGGCCAGGGCGTTACTCGATACATAGCTGGTTCTACCTGCGCTTCTGGTTCGTCCAGCAGGTGACGGATATGGCGCTGGCGCTGCTACACCCGATCTATGCCACACTTTACGTGCTACCCTGGTACCGCGCACTCGGGGTCAGGATAGGCAAACGTGCCGAGATTTCCACTGCCGCGAAAATCGTGCCGGATCTCGTCGATATCGGGCCGGAAAGCTTCATCGCCGATGGCGTGGTCTTTGGCGCGGCGCGCCACGAGCCGGGCATCATCGAGCTTGCGCATACCCGTATCGGCCGCCGCTCCTTCATCGGCAACTCCGCCGTGCTACCAACCGGCGCCAGGATTGCCGACGGCACGCTGATTGGCGTGCTTTCCAAGCCACCGGCGGATGGAGGCGCCGAACAGCCGGATGGCACATGGTTCGGTTCTCCGCCGATTTCGCTGCCCGTGCGCCAAGCCGTTGGCCTTTTCGATGAGGGATCGCGTTTCAATCCTCGTCCGCGGCTCGTTGCGACACGCCTTGCCATCGAAGCGATCCGCGTGATCTTACCGCTGACCCTGTTCCTCGCCTTCTTCAGCATTCTCTTTTCCATCGTCGGAGACATTCAGGATTATGACGACAGCCATTTGCTGATCGCCATTGTCTTCCCCTTTCTCTACATCGCTTTCGCGCTCGCCTGCGGCTTCTCCGTCATTGCGCTGAAATGGGTGGTGATGGGGCGATACAAGCCGACGACCAAGCCGCTGTGGAGCACCTTCGTCTGGCGCACCGAGCTGGTGACCGCAACGTATGAAAACCTGGCGGTGCCGAACCTCTTGCAACCCTTGCGGGGAACGCCGTGGCTTTCCGTCTATCTGCGACTTCTCGGCTCGAAGATCGGCCGGGACTGCTTCATCGACACGACCGATATCACCGAGCATGATCTGGTGCATATTGGCGACGAGGTGGCGCTGAACGAATTTTCCGGTCTGCAAACGCATCTGTTCGAAGACCGGGTGATGAAGGTCAGCAGCGTGACGGTGGGCGATCGTGCGGTGATCGGCTCCTATGCCATTGTGCTCTATGACGCCGAAATCGGCGATGACGCCCAGCTCGGCGATCTCTCGGTCGTGATGAAGGGCGAGACGCTGCCGACTGGAACCTCCTGGGAAGGCTCTCCCGCACAGCCTGTGCGCAGCGCATGAGCGAAACCGTCTGGCTTTCCGGCGCGGACGATCTGACAAAAGCCACCGGCGATGCGCCGGTGGTCTGGTATCTGCGGCTCGACGAGCCTGAGACTGAAAGACTGGCAGGCGGAGCAACGCTCTCCGCCGCCGATCTGCAGGATCTGGCGGCCAAGCCGGAGGCCGGCATGCGGGCTCTGCGCCGACGCCTTTCAAAGCTCCTGCTGGCGCGGCTGTCTGGCCTGCACCCGGACGAGATCATCATCGGCAGAAGCGCGCTCGGCGCGCCGCAGGTTCTCCATCCAGAAGGCTGGCACATCAGCCTCGCTGGCCGCTTCCCCCATTGCCTGATCGGCCTCAGCCGGACCCCCATCGGTGTCGATATTGAGCCCTTGGACACCGAGCCACCACCAGAGGACAGCTTCACGCGCACCGAGCGACTGGCCCTCCAGGGCGTCACGGACACAACCCTCATTACGCGCTGGACGGCAAAGGAGGCCCACGCCAAGTGCCTCGGTATCGCATCTGGCATCGATGCGGACGCGATGGAGACGGTGGAGTTGGAGGACGGCTTGAGGGTTGTTTCCCACCAAGGGGAAACGCGGGTGCACGTGCGTTTGGAGAATGGGACCGTTCAGGCGGTTGCGCGTTTAGCTGGCTCAGACGCGCCATAGATCGCGCGTATCACCCAGCGCGTTGCTCCTTATGGCTGCGCCCGAACCACAACGTTTCTGCCCTGATCCTTTGCAGTGTAGAGCGCGGCGTCGGCGCGCAAAAGCAGTTCCTGCAGCCTCTCGTTCGGGCGGGCCTGGGCAACGCCGAAGCTGCAGGTGATGCGGCCTTTGGGTAGTGGCTCGACCACGCGGCTTTCGACGGCAAGGCGCAGGCGTTCTGCCACGGATTCAGCGGCGGCGAGGTCGGCGCCGGGCAGGACGATGCAGAACTCTTCGCCACCCATGCGTGCGGCATAATCGTACGGGCGCAGATGATCCTTCACCGCTTCGCCGATTGCCATCAAAACGCTGTCGCCAGCATCGTGGCCGTATTCATCGTTGATGCGCTTGAAGTGATCGAGATCGAACAGGATGAGCGACACCGCTTCCTCCGGCCGTGCGGCCTTGGCGCGAATGATCGGCATCTGTTCCATCAGCGCCCGGCGGTTTCCAAGCCCTGTCAGAAAATCCGTCGTTGCCTGATGCGTCAACTGCCTGGTCAAGCTCTCGACTTGCAGGAGCGTCGAACGCGCGATGTCTGTCACGGTGCCGATTTCGTCATGGGACTTCGGATAAAGCCGCAAGATCCCCTTGTCCTCCGGATACCGCTTCATGGCGTCTGCCAGCAGGTTGAGGGGTCGGATCAGCCGCCAGATGGCGAACAGGCAAAGCGCCGTCCCAACCAGGGTTGCCCCAAGGACGAGAAGGAAGACCGGTAAAGTCCCGAGCTCAAACCCCATCGATAGATAGGCGACAAGCGCTATCAGCGGCACGTGGACGCTGACGAAGCAGACGAGGAAGGTTTTCGCGACGAGGGACGATTTGATCTTCTTCAATGACACCTCCGCATGCCGCTTATTTTTTCCCGGCCTCATTTAGAAGCTGAAAGACGAAATTCCTACACTCTATTCTGGTGGGCGACATCTTGCAGCCGAGGCGCTTGCGCTCACGTAATAAACGCGATGGCATCCTTCAAGGATGTCATCCCGATCGCGAACGGACCGGTCTTAGGCCTACGCCGTCAATCATAGAGACCACAAAGGGGACCCGCGACAAACACGGCGTCAAGGCAGAGCAAATAGTTCAAATCCAGGATGCGTTCTGATGAAACCTTTTTGCATGCCGCGTGTTAATCGCGTTGGATTTCGTCAAGTCTCAGGACTGGAACACTTTAGATAATCGTCATCGAACTACGACAACCATTCTGGAGAACCACTCCCCTTGCGCAGTCTGACATACACCGATCTCGTCGCAATCGTGCAAGGGATGCCGCAGCCCTATCTGATCCTCGATGCCGATCTCGTTATCGTTGCTGCCAGTAATGCCTATCTGGCACTGGCGGACCGCACGCTCGATGATATCGTCGGTCGCTCCATTCTCGAGGCGTTTCCGGAAAATCCCGATGCCGCCGGAACCGTCGAGCAAGGTCCGCTGGAAGTGTCGCTCCGCCATGTGCTTGCAACCGGAAAGCCGCATGAGATGGCGGTCATTCAGTACGATATTCCGCAGCCGGGTGGTGGTTTCTTGCAGAAGTTCTGGACACCTGTCCACACGCCCGTCCCCGGGCCTGACGGAAAGACGGCATTCATCATCCAGAATCCGATGGACGTCACGAAAAGCGTTCTGAAGGCGCGCGAGGCCGATGCCCGTCTGCGCGTCGCCCTCCATGCCGCCGACCTTGCGTCCTGGGAATACGAACCGGAGACAGACCTCTGGCGTCGCAGTGGCGCTGTCGATGTGATGTTCGGTTTCGAACCGGGGGAGGGTGGACCGGTGGCCGCCCCGTTCTTTGCAAAGATGCATCCGGAGGATCTGGTGCGTGTTCGTGAGGCCCTCGCCTCGACCCTCGCCTCACCCGACCATACCGTGACGAATTTCGACTATCGCATTGTCGATTCAGGCACTGTGCGGCACGTTTCCTCGCGCGGCGAGGTCTTAAGAACATCGACGGGCAAGGTGAGGATGATCGGCGTCCTGATGGACGTGACGGCAGACCGCGAGCGCGAGGCGGCACTGTCTGCGGCGCTCGAAGAGAAGAGCGAACTCGTCGCTCAAAAGGATCTCCTGCTGGCCGAGGTGAACCACCGCGTCAAGAACAGCCTGCAACTGGTTATCAGCACCTTGCGCCTTCAGGCGCGCCGCCTGGAGGAGCCTGCGGTTGCCCAAGCTTTCGATCGGGCGATCTCGCGCGTGCGCGCGATCATCTCCGTGCATGAAGGTCTCTACCGCGATCAGAACTCGCTGTCGGTGAACATGGCAGAGCATCTCGACAAGCTTTGCAGAGACATGAACCTTGCCGGGGGAGCCGAGATCGAAGTCGATGTCGATGATATCGCCCTTCCCACGGAGCGCGCGATCCCGGTTTCGGTGATTGTCAGCGAACTGGTGCATGATTTGCCGCGTGACCGTTCGAGCAGCGGTCCGATTCAGGTGAGCTTGAAACGCAATTCGCCTGATGAGTGCGTGCTCAGCATCACTGGCGATGAAAGTGCATCATCCAGTGAGTTGTCAGAACGCCTGACCGCCAGCATGGCAAGCCAGATAGACGGCACGGTCTCGCGCCCGGATGGCCGTGGCCCGTGGACGATAACATTCCCAGCGGGGGCACGTTGATGCCGCTGCGTGTGATGATCGTCGAGGATGAGATGCTTCTGGCGTTGGACCTGGAGGACATGCTGATCGACGCCGGCCACACCGTCGTCGGGCAGGCATCCGACATGGTGCAGGCAATTGCGCTTGCCGAAAAGGTCGATGGAGCCGTCGACGTCGCCATCATGGATGTCAATCTTGCGCGCGGAACGAACGGTGTGGAGACAGCCGCAGTGCTGCGCGACCGTTTCGACGTGCCATCTCTCTTTGTCAGCGCCAACCTGGATGAGCGAACCCGCGCGCATGCGCAGGCGTCCAGGCCGTTAGGGTTCGTCGGTAAGCCTTACTCCGAGCGGGAAGTGTTGTCTTCTCTCGTGAAGCTTCGGAACTGACGGAAGCGTTGGTGGTTGGCCACGAGTTCACCGGAGCGTTTATGAAAGGCCGCCCGAGAGCGATCTGAGGGCGGACGACAGGTAGCGTTCCGTCAGTTCGAAATTCTTCGCCTTCGCCAGTTCGATGGCAGCGCCGATATGCGTTTCGAGGCCCATGGCGTCCAAACTCGCGTCGACCTCCCTTTCAACAAGCACGACGCCAGAATAGATCGAGGGTACGCCGTCGGCATCCTTTGCGCAGGATCCCATGCTCAGAAGTGATTTCACCTTTCCACCTGCGCAATAGATCCGATAGGCCGAAACGAGCGGTGGGCCGCCCAGAATGACATCATGGATACGCTCGGCCAGACGCGGCCGGTCCTCCTCGACAATCTTCTCGAGGATTGCTTCCACCGGAATACCCTTCGCCAGTTCGTCTTGATCGATCTCGTAGATTTGCGCGAAAGCCCCATCGGCCGTCAGAAGGTTCGTTGACAAGGACCAGGAATAAAATCCCCCGCCTTCCAAAAGGTTCTTGATCAAGCCTCTTTGCATCGAGCCCATGGCGCCCCTTCCATTCCCCATCGGCCATTTAAACCACGAGATCGGCTTCGCCAATGGCCTGCACCGACTGGTCGTTGGAAGTTGCCCATGTTCGGTCGATCACATTTGTGTGTTAGCATGTTCTAAATCACGATCGATAAAAGGTTACGGAAGCTGAACGCTGTGCTATTCTTGGTTGGGACATGTATCGAGTATCAGATCAGCCATGACGAAAGAACCTGTTAAAGGTCCAGCCTCCTATTTCCCGTCCATCGAAGCCAAGTACGGCCGACCGATCGCAGAGTGGAAAGAACTCATTCGCAGTCAGAGCGGCAAGAAGCACATGGAGCTGGTTGCCTGGCTGAAGCAGGAGCATGGCTTGGGCCACGGGCACGCCAATGCTCTCGTTGCGGATACGTTAAAGGAGTGAAGACGACGTCGTCCGATTGAGATGGCGTCGGAACAAGCCACGTGGTTTTGATCTTTTCGTGCGAAAGCATGTCTCTACTGCAAAACCGCAGCACACCTGTGTGCGACATGCTTGAGGACCAAGGTCATACCCCTACCACTTAGGTAACCAGTATCCGTGCGCAGAACAGGAAAGATCAAGCCATGGCGCGAAAGAACAGGGACGAGCTGGAATCATGGGACGAGCCGACGCCAGAGCCGGTGATCTGCCCATTGTGCGAGCGCGTCATTCCGGATGACCAGCAAGTCCAGCATCATCTTGTTCCCAAGAGCAAGGGCGGAAAGAAGACCGTGTGCCTTCACCGGGTCTGCCACGATCAGATCCATTCGATCTTCACCGACGCCCAACTTGCCAAGAAATTCTCGACGATCGAGGCGATTCTGGAAGACCCTGCGGTGCAGACCTTTGTTACGTGGGTGAAAAACAAGCCGCCGGGCTTTGCGGACTCCGCCAAAGACGCGCGGCAGTCATTCGGCCGTGGGCGCAAATCCTAAGCGGCGAGGTTTCTGCGGAAACAAATGTGCGGTCGCCAGGCGCGCGTTCAGCGAAGCTTTCAGACAGACTGATCGAATAGATCCGCTTCGGCCTGGCTGGAGAAGGTGAAGGTCACCAACTCGCTGTCATCGCTCTGGCGCAGGCCGATGGCCGTAACGATCAGCCGGGCGATTTCGTCCTGCGCTTCGCTGCCTGAGCGGGTTGAAGCCACTGCCTTTTCGATGGCTGGTGCGAAGACTTCGCTGATGACGCCGAGGCGCATGTTGTAGCGCATGATGATATCCCGGTCCTCGATGATCGCGGCCTGTTCTTCCTTCGGGATCCCGGCATTGTCCATGGCGGTGATCGTCGCATTGGTCGCGAGCCTGATCGGGCCTTCTGCCAGCCAGCGATCGACCATCTGATCGAACTGGTGCATGCGCTGCGCGGGAATAGTCTTCTGTACCGTGATCGACATCTTAGTTCCTTTGTTCGGGTCCATGCCTGCAGCGTGCTTGCCTGGTGGGAGAGCGGTTGCAGCCAGCGCCGAGACCTTTTCTCGAGCAGGCTTTATGGGGTCAGGCGGCAGGCTTCAACGTTTTTCTGCCTCCACCCAGATTGATCGGGACGGGAGATGCCCAAGGACGATGATGGTTTGCCCGCGCATGGTTTGTCGCGCCGCACTCACCCAAGGCCCATGCATTGTCGGACGCGCGTCCCAGGGCGTCAACGGCAATCCCGTGCCTCGTCATAGGTCTTCGCCGCCGCATCGATCTTTTCACCATTGGTCGCCGCCCAGGCGCAGAGCGCCTCGAATGGCTCGCGCAGGGAATGGCCGAGCGGCGTGATGGCGTACTCCACGCCAATCGGCTGGGTAGGCAGAACTGTGCGCGTCACAAGCCCATTGCGCTCCAGCCTCTTCAAGGCGTCTGCCAGTGCCTTGTGGGTGATACCATCCAGACGTCGCTTGATCTCGTTGAAGCGCGATGGTTTTGGGCAGATCACCGTCAGGATCAGGATCGTCCATTTGTCGGCGATCTTGTCCAGCACAGGGCGCACCTTCGGCATATCGCAGAGCGCCTGCCGAGAGAGGGTTTCCAGGTCGGTATACTCGTCCATATCTAGGCTATTCCAGGTGCGTAATTGATATCAGATATCCACCGTATATCATGGCGAGACCATAGATTGAAAGGAATTACGATGGCTCGCATGAACAACAAGGTAGCTCTGGTCGTGGGCGGCGCGAAGGGCATAGGTCTTTCCATTGCGGAGCGACTGGCTGGCGAAGGCGCCAAGGTCTTCCTCACCAGCCGCAAGGGCGAAGAGGCTGAAAAGGCAGCCCACAACATCGGCAGCGGCGCGGTGGGCATTGCCGCCGACGCAAGCTCGCCGGAGGATATGCGCGCTGCTGTTGAAACCGTGCGCAAAGCCCATGGCCATATCGACGCGCTGGTCCTGAATGCCGGTCTTTCAGAGCCGTCGCTTATCGCCGAGATCACGCCGGAGCATTTCGACCGCCACTTCGATGTCAATGTCCGGGGGATGGTGTTCGGCTTCCAGGCCGCTCTTCCTGCAATGAAGGACGGTGGTTCGGTGGTCCTCATCGGGTCCATTGCCGGGAGCGCAGGCTATGCCGGTTACGGCACCTATTGCGCAACCAAAGCTTCCGTTCGCTCCTATGCTCGCACATGGACGGCGGAACTTGCGCCCAAAGGCATCCGCGTCAACGTCGTCGCACCCGGCCCGACGGATACGGATATGATGGCGGCTGTTGCCGACGATGTGCGCGCAGCCATCGTCGCGCCAATCCCCATGGGCCGCATGGCCAAACCCTCGGAAGTGGCTGCGGCCGCTCTGTTCCTGTTGAGCGACGAGGCGAGCTATATCGCGGGTGCCGAACTCTGCGTCGATGGTGGGTTGCTGCAGGTTTAAGGGGAATGGAAGGCGGTGCCCGAACTCGATGGGTCGGGCACCTTAGACGTGGCTCGTGATATACCGTCTCACCATGGCGAAAGGTCACACGCTGTGATGAGCAGTCACGATCACCAACTCAAACTTATGGTACAAGATGGCGGCCAGGGTTAGCCGTCAGGTTGTCGTGCGGACTGGATGGGAGGGGACTGGTTGCCTCCGGCTCGCCATTGCGAGAATCAAGGCTCCGCTCAAACCGGACACGAGCGATCCCATCAAAATCCCGACCTTGACGTGATCTTGAACGGCTGGATCGTTGAACGCCAGCAGACCGATGAACAGAGACATCGTGAACCCGATGCCGCACAGAAGCGCCGTGCCGGCCACCTGTCCCCAGCTCGCCTGGGCTGGCAGTTGCGCCAGGCCAAGCTTTACCAGGACTGCGACGACGCCAAGCACGCCAACCAGCTTGCCGAAGAACAGGCCACCGGCAACGCCCATGGTCAGCGGCTCGGTAAAGACCGACAGGCTCAGACCCGATAGGGAAACCCCGGCATTGGCGAAGCCGAAGATTGGCACGATGATGAAGGCAACCGGCTTGTGCAGCGCATGCTCTAGGCGATGAAGCGGCGACTCGTCCGGCGTCGCTTCCGGTGTGCCGGGCGTCAACTTGAGCGGGATCGTCAGCGCCAGCATCACGCCCGCCAGTGTTGCGTGAACGCCTGACGCGAAGACCAGCACCCAGAGCACAGAACCGAGCACCAGATACGGCCACAGTACCTTCACCTTCATCTTGTTGAAGATGAAGAGATTGCCCCACACGAGGATGGCTCCGATGAGAGCAACGAGGTTCAGGTCCGCCGTGTAGAACAGGGCGATGACGATGACGGCACCGAGATCATCGATGATGGCCAGTGCTGCAAGGAAGATCTTGAGCGAGGTTGGGACGCGCGATCCGAACAGGGAGAGCACGCCAAGCGCAAAGGCGATGTCCGTCGCCGTCGGTATGGCCCATCCCTGCAAAGCGGCTGGATTGTCGCGGTTCAGCAGGACGTAGAAGAGTGCCGGACATATCATGCCGCCCGCTGCGGCAGCGCCCGGCAGAACCCTGCGGCTCCAGCTGGAGAGCTGTCCGTCAAGCATTTCGCGCTTGATTTCAAGCCCGACCATGAGGAAGAACACCGCCATCAGGGCGTCATTGATCCAATGCTGGAGGCTGAGCGGTCCGATATAGACGTGAAGGATATGGAAATAATCTTCAGCCAGAGGCGAGTTGGCCGTGATGATGGCTAGAAGTGCGACGGTCATGAGCACGAGGCCACCCGAGGCCCCGTTATCGAGAAACTTGCGAAGTGTGGAATTGATGCGACCTGGATTTGATGTCGAAGACACAGGCTCACCCTCCCTTTGTTGGAAGTTGATCTTAGTCTCCGTCGATTTCGGGGGAACCCGCAGCGCACGCAGCACGCGCTGTCGGGTTTAAATTTAACCTATCCTGATCGCTTTTTCCACCAAAACCGGTCCTGCGCGCACCCGGGTGGCGCATTTTCTCCTGGTGAGCAGGTTTCAGCGCTGCGTGATTTCTTCCTTGCCACGTCCGGCAAACCAGTTGGCGAGGAGGGCACCGGATATGTTGTGCCAGACGCTGAAAATGGCGCTCGGCACAGCGGCAAGCGGCGAGAAGTAGGCCGTTGCGAGCGCTGCACCGAGACCGGAATTTTGCATGCCGACCTCGATTGCAATGGCCTTGCGCTTGGCAAGCGTCAGGCCGCAGGCCTTGGCTGCGAAGAAGCCGAGCAGGTAACCGAGACCGTTGTGCAGGATGACGACGGCGAAGATCATCAGGCCGGATTGAACGATGGACGCCTTGGAGGCGCCCACGACGGCGGAGACGATCAAGACGATGCCGATGACGCTGACAAGCGGCAGAGCAGGGACGGCGGCCTTGACGAAGCTTGGCAAAAGCTTCTGCAGCAGTGCGCCGAGCGCCAGCGGAACAAGCACGACCTTGATGATGCTCATGAACATTGCCCAGCCATCGACGGGAAGATACTGGCTGGCAAACATCCAGACAAGAAACGGCGTGATGATGGGAGCAGCAAGCGTCGTCACGGACGTGCAGGCCACGGAGAGTGCGACGTCACCCTTGGACAGATAGGTCATGACGTTGGAGGAGGTACCACCGGGGCAGCATCCCACCAGGATCACGCCTGCCGCCACTTCTGGCGGCATCGGAATGAGCTTTGTCAGCAGAACAGCCAGAAGCGGCATGATCAGGAATTGGCCAAGAACGCCGATCGTCACATCGAAGGGACGCTTCACCACCTCGCGGAAGTCATCAAGCGAAAGGGTAAGACCCATGCCGAACATGATGATGGACAGCAACGTCACGATCCACGGGCCGATCTGCTTGAACGTATCGGGAAAGAAGAAGCCGAGGACCGCAAACAGCACCACCCAGGCCGCGAATGTCTTGCCAACGAACGACGATATCTGCGCCAGTGCCTTCATGATCTGTCCCTCCAAAGAAATGCTAGCGGGACGTCTAGATGCGTCAGCCTGACTGTCAAGGTCAGTTTGGCTGGGTTTTTGCGTGTCTGCTAATATTGCGGTTGCCTGCTTTCAGCAGGGATGTGGACGACAGCTGCAGTCGGGGACGATGCGCGTGCGCCCATCGGCGAGCCGATCCGCCGCCCGGCAGAAGACATCAAGGGCGCGCTTTTGTCAGCCTGATTTGATCGTCCTCAACTTTGATCTCGTTGCTCCAGCCAAGGTGCCGGTAGAACCCAGCGGCGCGGCTATTTTCAGCGGTTTCCAGCCAGATTTCAGAATGGTGCCGAAACAGCTCGTTCTCAGCGGCATCCACCAGCTTTGCCCCTATGCCCATCCCCTCGTGCGAGGGAAGAATAAAGGCAGCGAAGAGAGAACCCTCGGCACTATCGATCATCGAGAATCCAACGACCTCATCACCCGAAACAGCGACCCAAGCGCAGGGTGCAGCGGAAATCATCTCGGCAATCGACGCCTCGGTTATGCCGAGACCGGCAAGTTGTTCGCGGCTCAGGTGGTTCTCGCGAACGTAGGTGCGAATGTGAAACAGGGCTGGAACATCGGCCGGTTTGGCGGGTCTGATCGTTGTTATCATAAATCATTCTCGATAATGACGTTTTCGGGCGCGCTACTCCAAGACATGTCTGGCACCTACATCGCTGGCTTGAACACAATCGTTAACGAAAACACGATGCCGCTTGAGCCGCGAGCCTAGCTCGGTGCTTGGCGCTACCGGGGGCAAGGCCGATATCTAGCATATCCTTTGCTGAATGCTACCATTCTGCGCAGAGGTGCCGAGGACTGAAAACCCGCCGAAAGGTAAAATTCGCTCAGCAAGGGTCAAGCTTGCTGTTCACCGAGGGTCGAGAAGGATTAAGAACGGCATTTGTCGGATTTGCATTTCGCCGATCATTTACAGGCGCTCTCTCGAGCCTCATCGTCGAAAATGTACTTTCCCGAGGTTTCGTCAGCGCAGCGGTCAATATGTTCGTTGGCGTCAAGAAGCCCCTTCACGACCAAGCCAGCGCCGAGTAGGACGCCAAATCCGAGCGCAGCTGCGATACATCGAAGGGCTAATCGCATTTCGGGTCCTGCTGCATGTCGCGCTTTGTACGCGGTTTGTAATGCAGGGTGTTTAAGCCTGTAACGACGCCCCCAGCAACGCCAGTCCCATCAACAGCACCACCAGTGCCCCGGCAATCTCGATACCGTTGGCGATCCTTGAAGCCCGGCGGCTGCCGGTTCCGGCGTAGCGGATGGCGGCGTCCTTGGCGGTGACGGCGAGGATGGCGAGCAGCGAGACGGTTATGGCGGTGCCGATGGACATGGCGAGCACCGAGAGCATGCCGCCGATGAGCAAGCCGTTCAGCATGGAAAAGCTCATGACGATGATGGCGCCGGAGCAGGGGCGCAGGCCCACCGCGACGATTGCCGACCATGCTTCGGTGAGGCTGAATGTGCGGGACTGGAAGATGGTGGGATCGGGCGCGTGCGCCTTGCCGCAGGCATCGCAGATGTCACCGCTGCCGCTCTGAGCGTGATCGGCAAAGACCGGCTGGCCCTGAAAGCGCAGCCCCGTGCCCATGCCCGTGCGGCGGGGGGCTGTGGTTGGGGCGTCTGCGAAGCCGGTCGCGGTATTGTCCGCTGCCTTGAAGGACAAAGCAGAGCTTCTGGACAGGCCAGCGCCTGCGCCGGACGATGGCGGAAAAGAGGACGTGGACGATGCGGAAGACGATGTGGCCAGCGCCGATGCGGGCGTTTGTGTTGGCGTGACGGCGTGATAATCGTCGTGATGGCGCAGCATGCTCCAGATCTTGCGCACCAGAAGCCAGGCGCCGAAAAGCGCGACCATGGCAAAGCTTGCGATCTCCATCGCCTGCGTGGCCTTGGTCATGGTGATGGAGGTGCCACGCAGCAGAAAGTAAGCTGCGACGACGAGGCCTATGGCGACGACGCCCTGGATGAGTGCCGAGACGAAGGAAATCAGGATGCCGCGTTTCAGCTGCGTTTCGTTGGCGATCATGTAGGAGGAGATGACCGCCTTGCCATGGCCGGGGCCAGCGGCGTGGAAGACGCCGTAAGCGAAAGACAGGCCGATCAGCGAAGTCAGCGCCCATGGGTCTTCGCGCATGGCTTTCAGCGCGCCGGTGAGTGCGCGGTAGAAGCTCTGCTGGTGGACGTTGATCCACTGGAAGAAGGGGGCGAGTGGCCCGCCGACAGAAATGGAAGGTTCGGCGGAGCCGATGCCGAGCGGAGATTGGGCGTGGGCGATGCTGAGCGAGGCGAAGAGGAGGGCGAGGGTGGTAAGCGCCAGGAGCCACACCTTACCGACCTCATTCCCGTCCTCGTGATAGGAATCCAGTCGTCGCGCGTCTGCGCGGCGGGAGGAGGCTTGTCCACGCCACGACCTCTCAGGCACCATGGTCGGCCCCACGGTCACTTCCGAGGGCGACCTGACGATCCATGAGCCGTTGAAAACATGGATCCTCGGGTCAAGTCCGAGGATGACCCGAAGCGAGCGTTTTAGGGTCATCATCAATCCCTCAGCCTGCCTGGCTCCCTGCGGTGAAACGGCATCCTCTAGCATTGCAATTCCAGTCTTGTCGCAAAGAGCTTGGTCATATCGGTGCCGGTCGGATCGTTGAAGAAGGCGTCGGTCAGGCTGCTCTGGTTCTGGGCGATGATTTCATCCGGGTCGGGGCGCACCACCTTGTGCTTGCAGGCGGCCAGATGCGGGCCTTTGACGACGATGTCGGTATCCTTGGCGAAATCGATGGCCGTATACATGGTCGGGTCCCAGGCGCCGAAGGAAAGCTTGCCCTTCACCGGCAGCGGGTTCTTCGGCTTGACCGAGAAGAACATCAGGATCTGGCCGTCCTTGTAATCCACATGGATGACATCCGGCTTGTTGAAGTCGATGTTCTTTCCGTTGACCCCGATGAAGGTGTAGTAGGAATATTCGGCAAGCGATTCATGCACCGTGGTGCCGATTTCAGCGAGCTCTTCCTTGTCGAGCTTGGCGTCGCTGTTCTTGTCGTAGTCCAGGACCACGCTTGCGGAAAACATCTCGTCGAAGCGCCAGATGTTGCGCACTTCCTGCACATTGCCATCCGCGCCTTCGATGATTTCCATGCGCGCTTCGGCAAAGATATGCGGATGGGCGAAAGCGTTAAGCGGCGCAAGACAGGCAGCGGCGCAGGCGGCCATTGGTAGAATGAGTTTTTTCATGGGCCGCGTTTTATCCTCGGGCGAATCTGCGGTTACTCTATAACAAATTGGGTCTGAATTTCGGCGGAGCGCCGATCAACCGTTCTTTCGGAACCAGTTGGAGAGATAATCGACGAAGCTGCGCACCTTGGCGGGCAGGTAGCGCCGGTGCGGATAGACGGCGTAGATGCCGCGATCGCGGGAAATATACTCATCGAAAAGCGTCACCAGTTCGCCCGACTGGATATGCGGGCGAGCGATGAAATCCGGCACGATGGCAACGCCGAGCCCAGAGCGTGCGGCGCGCAGCGTCGCCTGCGGGCTGTTGACTTCGATCGGTCCTCGCGTCGCAACCGAATTGGTGCCGCCGCCGGGCTCGAAATAACGGATGTGATTCTGGAAGCGGGAATTGGTGTCGATGATGCAGGGCACTTTTCCAAGATCTTGCGGGGTTTCCAGCGGGCCATGGCGCTCGACGAAATCGGGTGTCGCCACCGCATGAACGCGGAAATCCGACAGCTTGCGGGCAATGAGGCCCGAATCCTCCAGCTTGGTGATGCGGATTGCCAGATCGAAGCCTTCCTCGATCAGATCGACGAAGCGGTCGTCGGCCACGATCTCCATGGAAAGCTCCGGGTTTTCTCGGGCGAAATCGATGAGGCTCTGGCCGACATCGGCATCGATGAAGGTGCGCGGCACGGAAAGGCGTAGCTTGCCTTTCAGGTCGGAGTTTTTCTCGCGCACCAGGTCCGCGAGATTGTCGATCTCTTTCAATATATCGGAGGCCGTGCGGTAATAGGTGTGGCCCGCTTCGGTCAGCGAAAACTGCCGCGTGGTGCGGTTCAGCAGCAGCGCGCCGAGATCGTCTTCCAGCTCGCGCACATATTTGGACAGCAGCGCCTTGGAGCGTCCGGTCTTGCGCGCGGCGGCGGAGAAACCTTCCGCCTCGACCACGTCGATAAAGGCGCGAATGCGGGTCAGCGTATCCATCCAAAAACTCCTGTTTGTTCCATATATTTGAACGATCGGGACGGACTGTCCAATAACAAAATAGCTGCCGAAAAAATTCGCGATGTGGTGAAAAATTCCTCTTGATTATGACGGCGAATATTCTTATCTCCCGGTCTGCCCAAAGTCGCACGTGCCCATGTGTGTCCGCCGACCCTCGATGTGGTGAGGAGTTCGGTAAGGTACCTGGAATTAACCCCTCCAGTCGCTGTTCCGGCCAACCGGATATGCGAGGACATACGAAGCAACGACGGTGCGGGCCTTTCTGGTTCTCTGCCGGCTTTCCATCAGCCGGGGTACTGAAGAGGCACACCATCATTGCCGTAAGTGCGGTTGGGTATGATTCCCTCCAATCCCATGGCAGACAAAGCCGAATAATGCTCCTGGCAGGGCGTTGTTCACATTTGCGCCTTGAGCGTATGCGAATGAATCTGCGCCTCCACCGGCTGATTCGTCTTGCATATCTCGAGCGTTCTTTGTCCTCCGGAATTTTCCGGAGCCGGATCAAGTTAGGGAACACAACGATGACGACTGCTCGCATCCTCGACTTCATCAATACCCGCCGTCCCGAAGGTCCCTGCCTTGTGGTCGATCTCGACGTCGTGCGCGATAATTTCCACGCGTTCCGTCACGCCCTGCCGAACAGCGCGATCTATTACGCTGTCAAGGCAAACCCGGCTCCTGAAATTCTGAAGCTGCTCGCTTCCATGGGCTCCAACTTCGATTGCGCCTCCGTGGCTGAAATCCAGATGGCGCTCGATGCCGGTGCGACCTCCGACCGCATCTCCTTCGGCAACACCATCAAGAAGGAACGCGATGTTGCACGCGCTCATGCGCTCGGCATCGATCTCTTCGCCGTGGACAGTCATGAGGAAGTCGAGAAGGTTGCCCGCGCAGCCCCAGGTGCCCGCGTATTCTGCCGCGTTCTGACCGATGGCGAAGGTGCCGAATGGCCGCTGTCTCGCAAGTTCGGCTGCGTGCCGCAGATGGCTGTCGACGTTCTGGTCTATGCACACCAGCTGGGTCTCGAATCCTACGGCGTGTCCTTCCATGTCGGTTCGCAGATGATGAACCTCGACGCATGGGATGCAGCCGTTGGCGATGCCAAGCGCGTTTTCGCCTCTCTTGCCAAGCAGGGCATCCACCTGCAGATGGTCAATATGGGCGGCGGTTTCCCGACCAAGTATCTTCGCGACGTTCCCGCCGCTGAAGAATACGGCCAGGCAATCGACACGGCGCTGCGCAAGCACTTCGGCAACCAGATCCCGAAGACCATCATCGAGCCGGGCCGCGGCATGGTTGGCAATGCGGGGGTGATCAAGGCGGAAGTCGTTCTCGTCTCTCGCAAGTCCGACAATGACAACCATCGCTGGGTGTTCCTCGACATCGGCAAGTTCGGCGGTCTGGCCGAAACCATGGACGAAGCCATTCGTTACCCCATCCGCACCACGCGCGATGAGGACACGATGGAGCCTTGCGTTCTGGCCGGTCCGACCTGCGATAGCGCCGATGTGCTCTACGAGAAGAACATGTACCCGCTGCCGGTCTCGCTGACCATCGGCGACGAAGTTCTGATCGAAGGAACGGGCGCCTACACGACCACCTATTCGGCGGTCGCTTTCAACGGCTTCGAGCCTTTGAAGGCCTACGTGATCTAAACCCGTCTCAGGGTTTTTACTGATCCAAAGCAATGTGATCTGCGCGAGACGCCGCCCGTTGGGGCGGGTGGCGTTTTCCCGGATCTTCCCGTTCCGGCCCGGCTGACGCCCGGGCCTGGCGCAAACCCTGCTTGCCAAGCCCTCTGTCCAGCCGAGGGAAAGCTTGCGGCGCGCGCCGGGCCGGAACGGTTCAATCCTTGTCGTTGCAGGTTTTGATCAAAAACGGGCGCGACATGTTTCTTCGCAGGTGCCGCTTTCGTGGGCGGCTTGGTAACGGGAGGCCGGGATGGCCGCTGTTCTCAATTCGGTTCGTGCATTTTTCACGCCGCAGACATTCTTCATCGATACCGAAAACGCCGCCGACGTCGTCGCGCGCGAAAACCTGCTGGACCGCGCCATGGGTCCCGGCCGCCGCCGCAAGTCTTCCGAGAAGCTGCGCGCCGGTCGTGTGCCTGCCGAAGGTCTGGCGCTGGTTGCCCGTGATGAGGATGGCCATGTCATCGGCACCGTGCGCCTGTGGAACGTCGAAGCGGGCGTGACCCGCGAAGGCCGCCCGGTTGCCGCCCTGCTGCTCGGACCGCTCGCCGTCGATGCCGCCCATGAGGGCAAGGGTATCGGCTCGGGGCTGATGCGCGCGGCAATCGCTGAAGCTGCCCGCCGCGGCCACGGCGCAATCCTGCTTGTCGGTGACGCGCCGTACTACGAACGCTTCGGCTTCTTCGCGAACAAGACCCAGCACCTCGTCATGCCAGGCCCCTTCGAGCGCAACCGCTTTCTGGCGCTGGAACTGAAGGCGGGTTGGCTGGATGGTGCCGCCGGCATGCTGGTGGCGAGCGGTCGCCGCTTTTCCTGATGGACAAGCAGTCTTTTGGGTCTGCCATGTAACTCTGTGAACCAAGAGAGCCGTTCCCGGTATGGGGGCGGCTCTTCTTATTTGCGGGTGGGCTGCTGCTTCCCGGCCAATCCCGCCATCCACTCACGAAACGATCGGTATCCAGATTTCCACCTCGCCGCGACCGGTGCGCCCATCGAAGCGGTAATCGTAGCGTTCGAAGTCCGGGGCCTGTGCGCTGTTCAGGCCAGCGTCGGGCAGTGCCTTGTTCCAGATCGTATAGACTGTCTTGGCAAAGTCCGAGATATGGCCGCTATGGGTGAAGACGGCATATCGGTGTGCGGGGATATCGATATGCTCCATCCCGGATGTCGAGCCTTTTGCCTCTACTCCCGCGATATAGCGGAAATTGCCGGCGCCGTCCCCCATGCAGCAGACCCCGTATAAGGCTCCCGGCACGGCGTTTTCCACCTCGTTTTCGCGGGCGTTGAAGGCCTGCCAGAGTGCCGGTATCGCGCCGGTGTTGCCAAAGGCGCAGTCGATGCCAAGTCCCACCACCCGCATCGCGCCGCGTTCTTCCAGGCGGGGGGCTGCAACCGGAACAATCATATCCTTGTTCATTTCAAAAGGCTCCATAAGATCGAGAGTGGTGATGGATCGATGGCTTCGCAGAGCGCTTGGCGTGATGCCGAAGCAATGTGCGAAGGCACGTGTGAATGCCTCGTGAGAACCATAGCCAGCATCGAGTGAGATGGCGATGATGTTGTCCTGACCATGGGCGACGGCGCGTGCCGCCTTGGATAATCTGCGGGCGCGCGCGTAACTCATGATCGACATGCCTGTGGCCAGTTGAAAGATCCGGCACATGTGATGGACATTGACCGCGCAACGCTCAGACAGCGAGGTCAGGGACAGGTCTGTGTGCAGATCCGTTTCGATCTGCCAGATCAGTCTTTCAACAACGGCCATGGGCTCTCCCGTGCTTCACCCGGTCCTTATCGCGGATCGGAGGCTGGTGCGCTTGATCGTATTTGACTTTGAGATGACGGCAAGGGTGCGTCGAGAGCGTGCTTTATGGGACGCAGAAAAGGCTGAAGCGTGTTGCGGTGCTTCAAAACCGCTCCACGCTTCAGGTCGATATCTCACTTGTGGGGGCAGGGCGGAGGGTGCCGCCATGCCATCATACCGTCCGGGTTACGCGGCGCGCTGGACCTGCGCCTGGTCGTTGCCGGCGATATGGAACCGGCCTGCGAGCGAGGCGAGCGTGTGGGCGGCATCTGCCAGCGTCTGGGTGGCGGCGTTGGTCTCTTCCACCATGGCGGCATTGTGCTGGGTCATCTGGTCCAGCGTGTTGACGCTGGTGTTGATCTCGGCAAGACCGACGGATTGTTCGCGAGCGGCGGTTGCGATGGCGTCGATGTTGAGATCGATGCGCGATACCACGGCCTGGATTTCGGCCAGAACCGAACCGGTCGACTGAACGAGATCGACGCCGCCTGCCACTTCCTGGCTGGATCTGGCGACCAGCTGCTTGATTTCCTTGGCGGCGGCGGCAGCGCGTTGCGCCAGATCGCGCACCTCCTGCGCCACGACGGCAAAGCCCTTTCCGGCATCGCCCGCACGCGCCGCTTCAACACCGGCATTCAGCGCCAGAAGATTGGTCTGGAAGGCAATGCCTTCGATGACGCCGATAATGGAGCCGATTTCACCCGATGCCGTCTCGATGCGGCTCATGGCCGAAATCGCCTCACCAACGACGGCGGAGGAATGGACGGCGGAGTTGCGCGCATCCTTGACCAGATTGCGCATGTCTTCCACGCGCGATACCGAGGCCTTGCCGGTAGAGGTGACCTGCTCCAAAGCTGCGGCGGTTTCTTCCAGCGCGGCTGCCTGCTGCTCTGTGCGGCGCGCCAGATTGTCGGCGCCGCCACGCAGTTCCTGCCCCTGTCGGTTCAATTGAACGGTTTCCGACAGAACCTCCCGAAGCGTCGAACGCAACGTTGCGACCGACTCGTTGAAATTCTGTCGCAGGGTTTCGAAGCGCGGATGGAAGGGCTGTTCGAGATTGCGGCTCAGATCGCCATTTGCGAGCTTGCTCAAGCCACCGCCCAGTTGCTCGACGGCAAAACGAAGCGCGTCGGCATCGGCAACACGCTCACGTTCGCGCTCCTGGCGTTCGGCATCGCTTGCCCGGCGCGCTTCCTCGGCTTGCGCTTCCAGCCGTCTTTTCTCCAGTCCTGCATCGCGGAAGATGGCAAGCGCCTTTGCAATCGCGCCGATCTCGTCCTTGCGGCCAAGGTGCGGCGGAGCGTCCGTCAGGTCGCCGCCTGCCATCGTCGTCATGGCGTGGGTCATGTCGCCCAGCGGGCGGATGGCGCGGCGTCTGGTAAAGAGCGTGGAGGCGATGCACAGAAGAATGAGGAAGAACCCAAGGCCATAGCTTGCGCCCTGTAGCAGGGTGGTCTGCGAAGCAGCATAGGCCTCCTTCTCCGTGCCGAAGACATTGCCCATCTCCACCAGTTGGTTGACGGCAGCTTCATGCAGATGGAATTTCGCCCGCAGCGCGCTCAAGGATGCGGTAATGGCCGCACGATCATTGGCAAAAAGGGCAGGGAGCGTTGTGGTTTCCATTTCGCGCCAGAAATCGTCGCCCTTGACCAGCACATCATCGAAAAGCTTGGCCTTCAAGGCATCTGGCAGGGTGGTCGTCTTCCAGTATTGGCGACGGTCTTCATATTGGTCTTTCAGAACCTTCATGCGTGCTGCGTTGGTGTTCAGCGTATCGGTATGCAAGGCGCTTTCATTGGCAAGCGCATAGCTTTCGATGACATACAGCGGCGGCGGCAGAATATCGGCGATCAGGTCCTTGCTGTAGATGATGTCCTGATAGATCGGGCCATTCACCTTCAACCTGTTTAGCGCCTCAGCGCCTGTCAGAAGTGTCAGAAGCACGCCTGCAATCAGGGCAATGCCTGTGGCTGTGATGGCCGCTGAAATGGAAACTCGCATGGTTGTCTTTCTCCGGGCCCTAGATCGCCAGATGCGGCATTAGGGTCATAGCTTGAGTCCGGGAAATAACGTCGCGAAGATAGGTTTAGATCGAACTAATTATGGTTAATAATAATAATCTGTTTTAGCGTGGTTAAAGGTTTCTTAAATCTCTGGCCTCCCAGAGCAAAAGGCGCCAGGGCTTGAGCCTTCCCATGCGATTTGATCCACCTCAAATGCCTCAGTCGTTCGAAGAGATAGAAAAGGCGCGACACACCTTCTCCGCTCTTTTGCGCCGAGTCCAAACCTTGCGGGCGCCAAGCGAAGACGCGTGTTCATCGATCTGATCAAGGAGAGAAAACGTGTTTGCGACCGTCCGAAAAGCCATCCTTCCGCTTCTGTGCTGCGCTCTGCCCGGCATTGCCTTCGCGGCGGATCTGGCGCAAGTTGCACCAGCCCCCACGGCTGAAGAAGCGATCGCTGCGGCAAGCCCGTGGATGATCCGCGTTCGAGCGCTCGGTGTTCTCACCCATGACAGCGGCACGATCAATGGCGTGCCGGGTGCCGGGCTCTCCTATTCGGACACGGTGATCCCGGAATTCGATATCAGCTACTTCTTCACCGACAACATCGCCGCCGAACTCATTCTCGGCACGACCTTTTCTAAGATCAAAATGACGGGGTCGCTTGGCGAGATCGATGTCGGCAAGACCTGGCTCTTGCCGCCAACGCTGACGCTGCAATATCACTTTACCGATTTCGGCGCCTTCAAACCCTATGTGGGTGCTGGCGTGAACTACTCTCTCTTCTATCACCAGAGCGAAAAGCCGGGCTTCAGCAATCTCGATGTGAAGAACGATTTCGGTGCGGCCGTGCAGGTCGGCTTCGACTATATGGTGACGAAGAACTGGGGCGTGAATTTCGACGTGAAGAAGATCTTCCTCGATACGAAGTGGACGGCAACAAGCGACGCTTTCGGCGACATCAGCGGCAAGGCCAAGCTCGATCCGTGGCTTCTCGGTGCCGGTGTGACCTACCGGTTCTAGGGAGCAGGGCGCTGCGGGCAGCCGCGGCGCCCTTTTTAAAGCGCGGGAGCTCTGGGGCATCCTGTTTGACCGTCACCCCGAAATCCGCTAAAGACGGCGTCAGGGCGAGAGTCCCTGCCGTCCGCAAGCGTCACAGCTTTGGTGAAACTCTCTTTCAAACCTCCGATACGGTCATTCCTTTTTCAGGCATGCAGACGGTGGCAATGCGGACCCCTCCTCAAACGACGTATGCCGATGCAGGAGAACCGCCATGCGGAACACGACACTACCTCTACCCAGTCTCGATACGCTGAAAGATCAGGCGAAGCGCCTTCGCGCCGGACTTGCCGGCGAAGGCACGACGATCGGTCATTCGCGCGCGCTGGAGCTGATCGCGGCCCAATACGGCTACCGGGACTGGAACACGCTTCATGCCGCAGTGGGCAATCGCCCGCCGTTCAATCCTTACATGCTGGGGTCACGCGTCAGCGGCTACTATCTCGGCCAGCCTTTCACCGGCGCGATCCTCGGCGTGCAGTCGCTCGGCGGCGACCCGGAGCGCTTTCGGCTGACGATGCATTTCGACGATCCGGTCGATGTCGTAACCTTCGACAGCTTCTCCGCCTTCCGTCAGCGCGTTCACTGCAATGTGGATGCGAGTGGCCGCACCGTGGAGCGCACCTCCGACGGTCGGGCACAGGTGGAACTGACGTGGTGAGGGTGGCGGGCACGCTTTAAGGTCGAGCCGGATGGCTGGCAGGTGCCGGCCCCCGGTCACGCCGAGATATCGACGATGCCGCAATCGCCAGCTTCGGACGCGAAGGCCAGCAGCTTGCCGTTGGCGCTCCAGGAGAGGCCGGAGATTGCGCCCTTGCCAGGGCGGCGCAGAAGCGCTTCCTTGCCGTCTGCCATGCGCACGCCAAGAATCATGCCATCGATGAAGCCGATGGCAAGTACGTCGTCAGCCGGATGGAATGCGACCTGGGCTGCCATGATATTGCCGCGAGTACCGAGTTCTTCCGGCGCCTTGCCCATAGGGCCATCCTTGCCGGAAAACGGCCAGACGATTGCCGCAGGAGCGCCCGACGAGGCCAGCCATTTGCCTTTGGGCGACCAGGAGAGCGATTTCACCTTGCCGGGATAGCCGGTCATGCGCATGTGGCGGGCGTCGGCACCCTTCGGGGCATCGAGTTTCCAGCCATGAAGAGCGTTTTCCTGCATGCTTGTCACGAGGAAGCGGCCATCTGGGGAGAAGGTGACGCTGGTATGAGCGCCTTTCCATTCCAGATCGACCGGGTCGCCAGCGGTTGCCACCCAGTGCAGGGTCACGCCATTGTAGCGGGCAGCGGCGATGCGCAGACCCTTTGGCGCAAAGGCAATGCCTTCCACCGTGCGGTCTTCCTTAAACTCCTTGGTAGTGCCGTCGGAGAGGCGCACGAAGCTTGACTTGCCCACGCCATATGCCACGGCCTTCTGCGGGCCTCCCGCCACCACGTTGATCCACTTGCGCGGCACATGGGCAAGCTCGGTTACGGTACCGTCATGGCCGACGCGAAGCACCTTTCCATCTTCGCCGCCGGTTAGAAGCGTTGCGCTGTGGGGATCGCGGATGCAGGTGAGCAGGCCCTGGTGGGCCTCGGTCACCTTCTCGCCGCCATCCAGGCGGTGAATGGTGCCCGCGGCGGTGGCAAACAGCGGAATATCGCCCAGAAAATGCGCCGCGACGACGTGGCCTTCAAGGTCAAGAGGAGCAACGGTTGGCATGGGCGATGAGTCTTTCGTCTGTATGTGTTTTGGCTGCGGTATGGGGTGGGGTGGTTTGTTTTCGTCCACCCTGTGCGGCGTGGAGCCTCGGGTCACCCTCGGGCTCGACCCGAGGGCCGAGGATGACGCGGGAGGAGAGGGCGGGGCCAAAGCTGCCTGTGCCGGCCTGACTTGCGCTGGGCCGGCATCAATTGAGCAGTTTACGCCTTCGCTTCACACGCATGAAAGCTGGCTTCCAGCTTTGCGCGATCGAGTTCGCGGCCGATGAAGACGAGGCGGCTTTCGCGCTTTTCGCCTTCCTTCCACGGACGCTGGTGATCGCCCTCGATAATCATGTGGACACCCTGCACCACGTAACGCTCGGCATCGCCCTTGAAGGCGATGATCCCTTTCAGGCGCAGAATGTTCGGACCGTCGGTCTGCGTCACCTTCTGAATCCAGGGGAAGAAGCGCTCGGGATTCATCTCGCCGCCGCGCAGCGAAATGGACTGGACCGTCACATCATGGATGGGCGACGGCGCGTGATGGTCATGATCATGCCCGTGATGATGGTGGTCGTGATCATGGTCGTGACCGTGGTGGTCATGCCCGTGATGATCGTGATCATGTCCATGATGGTGGTGGTCGTGATCGTGGTGATGGTGGTCGCAATCGGGGCCGCAGACGTGATCCTCATGGCCGTGCTCGAGGAAGTGCGGGTCGTTTTCCAGCGCACGTTCCAGGTTGAAGGCGCCCTGATCCAGCACGCGGGCAAGATCGACGCCGGAGCGTTCGGTCTTGTAGATGCGCGCCGACGGGTTGATGGCGCGCACGATGTCTTCGATGCGGGCCAGTTCTTCCTTGGTCACGAGATCGCTTTTGTTGATCACGACGACATCGGCAAAGGCGATCTGGTCCTCGGCCTCGCGGCTGTCCTTCAGGCGCAGCGGCAGGTGCTTGGCATCGACCAGCGCCACGACAGCATCGAGTTCTGTCTTGGCGCGCACATCGTCATCCATGAAGAAGGTCTGGGCGACGGGAACGGGATCTGCAAGGCCGGTGGTTTCGACGATGATGCCGTCGAAACGGTCGGGACGGCGCATCAGGCCTTCGACGACGCGGATCAGGTCACCGCGCACCGTGCAGCAAATGCAGCCATTGTTCATCTCGTAGATTTCTTCGTCCGATTCCACGATCAGGTCGTTGTCGATGCCGATTTCACCGAACTCGTTGACGATGACGGCATATTTCTTGCCGTGGTTCTCGGTCAGAATGCGGTTCAGCAACGTGGTCTTGCCGGCACCCAGATACCCGGTCAGCACGGTGACGGGGATGGGCTTTGGCGCTGCGGGGGAGGCGGTGTTTGCTTCGGTCATGAAAAACCTCGAATATGCGGCCGGTTGGCGCGACAGACAAAATGTTGCCGTTCATATAGGCTTGCGAAGAAGGCAGTTCAAAGAAATTCTGTTCAAGAATTTTGATGGTAGAGTGTCGCGAGCTTTCGGATCTGTTCGAAGACGCTCTACGCCATTGTGGCGCTTGGCGTTGTCGCAAAACCGACTTCCAGTTCGCACGAACGGCCAAATGGCGTCGCGATCTTTCAGGTTCGTTCCCGACGCGTCAGGTCCTCCTCTTGTCGCATGTCCTGATCGCAAAACCGCCGTACGGTTTTGCGTGGACTACGCTTCAGGCATCGAATGCCCTCATATCAAAGGCACGAACGTCGTCCAGAAGCGCAATCAAGCCGCGCACCGAATGAGCAATGATCGCCTCGCCCTTTTCAGCGCTCGCAGCGGCGGCATTTCCGGCCACGCCTTGGCGGTTCAGGTCGCTCATCATCCAGCCGAAAGCATGCGGGCCATAGGCGCGCAGATGGGTGAAGCGGCTCGCAAATTCACTCTGGCGCGAGGGGAAATTCGCGGCCTTGTCGATGGCGACTTCGTTCGGAGCGAATGCGAGCATCACCGAGGTTTCGATATCGCCGCCATGGATGTCGATGGCCTTGTCTTGTGGCGCAATCAGCCCCTCGGGCAGGCCGAACCGCGTCCAGCTGGTGGCAACGGCCAGCATGTTGAAGCGCCTGCGCGCTTCGGTGGCGACGATTGTGAGGAGCGGCGAATTGCCACCATGGGCGTTTAGCATGACGAATTTGACGATGCCCTTTTCATGCTGTGCGCGTGCGATGTCGAGCCAGCGGTTGACGGCCTCATTGAAGGCAAGCGTCTTGGTGCCTTCCACATCCATATGTTCGATGGAATAGCCTATGGGTTCGACAGGCAGGAATGTGACGGGAAAATCCTGCGGCAGCGCCGCCTTCAGGCGTGTGACGATGCCTTTTGCGATCAGCGTGTCCGTCTCGAAGGGCAGATGCGGACCATGCTGCTCATGCGCGCCGAGCGGCAGCACCGCGATCGTCTCCCGAGGGTGAAATCCGTCTGTTATCGTTTCGTCGTCAAATTGCGTGTATGTGTGTGGCATATGGCGATCTGCGCCTATATTCGTTAAAAGTTACAACATCATATAGTCGTTTCGCGATCTGGCAAAAGGCACGGGCTGAATGAGCAAGGACAAGGTCTCGAAGAAGGACAAGGCATCCAAGAAAGACAAGTCACAGAAGAAGAAGGACATAGCCTTCAACCCGGAAGAGCTTGCGCAATCCATCACACAGGCCGCACGCTCCATGCGCACCGCGCTCAGCCACAATCTGGCAGCGAGCGGCCTTTACGCCGGTCAGGACGGCGTGATCCTGGCGCTGGCGCAGGAAGGCAGCATGACGCCAGGCCAGATTGCCCAGAAGCTTGGCGTCAAGGCTCCCACCATGACGCGCACGATTGGCCGCATGGAAGCACAGGGCTTCGTGGAGCGCAGCACCGGTGAAGGAGATGGCCGGCTGACCATGGTGAAGCTGACGGAATCGGGCCAGAAAAGCGTCGATCATATCAACGCCTCACTTGCCGCCTGCAGCGCCCGCGCCGTGGATGGGCTATCGGCCAAGGAGGTGAAGACGGTGGTCAAACTGCTGCGCGCAATCGATTCCAACCTGCAAGCTTTCGATATAATCGATTAAATAATTTAAGCGTCCTTTTTAACAGTTTGTGCAAATATTAAACCTCTTGCGCGTTTTGTTTAAATTGTTTAGTCACAATTTAAACGTCGCCGGGAGGCGATGCGCAATCTCGGGGAGGGGACATGGCGCAAAAGGTCAAGCTTTCAACCATTGCCGAAAGCCTGGGGCTTTCGACAGCCACCATTTCTCTTGCACTGCGCGACAGTCCGCTTGTGGCTGCCGACACGCGCGAGAAGATCAAGGACCAGGCCCGTGCGCTCGGCTATATCTATAACCGCCGTGCCGCCAGCCTTCGCACCTCCCGCTCCGGCATTATCGGCGTCGTCTTCCATGATGTGATGAACCCGTTTTACGGGGAAATTCTCAAAGCCATCGAAAGCGAACTGGACCGCAGCCGCCAGACCTTCATTCTGTCCAACCATTACGACTCGGTCGAAAAGCAGCGCACGTTTCTGGAAACGCTGCTGCAGCTTGGCAGCGACGGCGTGATCATGTCTCCGGCCATCGGTACGCCGACCGAGGATTTGAAGCTTGCGGAAGAAAACGGCATGCCCGCCATTCTGGTGGCGCGCTCCATGGATGGTGTCGACATGCCGACATTTCGCGGCGATGACAGCTATGGCATTTCGCTTGCCACCAACCACCTGATCAGCCTTGGCCACCGGACCATTGCCATGGTGGGCGGCACGGACCAGACATCGACCGGGCGCGATCGCTATCAGGGCTATGTGAATGCGCTGCGCAAGGCGGGGATCGATGTCGATCCGAACCTGCGCATTCCAGGCGCACGCTCCAAGCAGGGCGGCTTCGAGGCGGCTGTCAACTTCCTGTCGCTGCCGCAAAAGCCGACGGCTGCGGTGTGCTGGAACGACCTTGTCGCCATCGGCCTGATGAACGGCATTTCGCGCGCAGGCTTCGTTCCGGGCAAGGATATTTCCGTCACCGGCTATGACGATCTGGAAGAAGCGTCGATCTCCACGCCATCGCTGACGACCGTATCCAACGGCCAGGCGGAAGTCGGGCGGCTTGCGGCGCGTGCCCTGCTCGACAGGCTGGCGGGCAGCCATGAGCCGGACGGCATTCACCTGATCAAGCCGGAAATGCGCATCCGCCAATCCACCGGACCCTGCATTCCACGACATTGATGAACGACAGTACCGTTCTCGTTCATTAGCGGGTTTTGATTTTGACGCGCATCGGTTAGCCTTTTCCCATCGCAGAGCGGTATCGCCGCTTTGAGGCTTCATGCATGTCCCGTGAGAGCATCGTTCGCTGTCCTTGGAGATGCGCATTGCAAGAGGAATCATCGCCCATGTCAGATCAAAAGCCCGTCGTTCTCGTTCCGGGAAAAATCCATCCGCGCGTTCTGGAACGCTTCGAAGGCAAGGTAGAGGTCGTGACCGCACCTGCGGGCGCGACCCCCACCATTTCCGCCGATGTGGCGAACCGCGTTCGCGCAGTGGCCGTCTCCGGCAGCGTCAACGCGGCCTGGATCGATGCGCTTCCCAATCTGGAAGTGATCGCCAATTTCGGCGTGGGCTATGATGGCGTCGATGCCAAGCATGCGGCCAAGCGTGGCATCATCGTTACCAACACGCCGGATGTGCTGAACGACGAAGTGGCCGATACGACGATTGCGCTTCTGATCAACACCGTGCGGCGCCTTTATCAGGCAGAGACCTATCTGCGTAAGGGCAAGTGGGTGAAGGAAGGGCCGTTCGCTCTCTCGCCGTTTTCGCTGCGCGGTCGCAAGGTGGGCCTGTTCGGCATGGGCCGCATTGGCCAGGAGATCGCCAAGCGGCTGGAGCCCTTCAAGGTGGAGATCGGCTATCACACGCGCAGTAAGCGTGATGAACTCTCCTACACCTATCATGCCTCGTTGAAGGAGATGGCGAGCGCGGTCGATATTCTGATCTGCATCGTGCCCGGCACGCCGGAAACGCATAAGGCCATCAATGGTGAGATCCTGTCCGCTCTTGGCCCGAACGGCGTGTTCATCAATGTCGGGCGCGGCTCAAGCGTCGATGAAGATGCGTTGATACAGGCCTTGCAGGACGGCACGCTGGGCGCTGCCGGTCTGGATGTGTTCTATGCGGAACCGAAGGTGCCGGAAGCGCTCTTGGCCTTCGACAACGTCTCGCTCTTGCCGCATGTGGCATCCGCATCAGTACCGACGCGCAATGCCATGGCCGATCTGGTGGCCGATAATGTTCTCGGCTGGCTGTCTGAGCGAAAGGTCATCACACCCGTGCCGGAAACACCGGTCAAGGAATAATCGCATAAGGTGAGCGAGGCGCTTTACGCCTTGCTCGCCTGATAGTCCCGCACCGCCTTGCCGAAGGCTTCGAACAGTGCTCGCGACGGGCCATCGGTTTCGGCCCAATATTCCGGGTGCCACTGCACGCCGATGGCAAAGCCTTTGGCGTCGATGACGGAGACGGCTTCGATTGTGCCGTCTTCGGCAGTGGCTTCCACCTGTAGCCTTGGTGCCGTCTGCGCAATCGCCTGGCGATGAACCGAGTTGATCTGGATTTCGCCGGAAAGCCCCAGATGCTGGGCGATGCAGGAGCCCTCGCGCACATGAACCGGCTGGCGGATGCCAAACATCACGTCGCGCTCTGTCGTTTCCGGCTTGCGGTGGTCCCAGCGTCCCGGCAGTTCCTGAATTTCGCTGGCAAGCGTGCCGCCAAGCGCCACGTTCAGCTCCTGAATGCCGCGGCATATGGCCAGCATCGGAATGCCGCGATCGATCGCGCGGCGGATGAGATCGAGGCTGGTCGCATCGCGCCCGGCATCGAAGGGGCCATCGGCATCGGTTGCTTGCTCGCCGTAAAGCGAAGGGTGGACATTGCTGGCCGAGCCTGAAACGAGCAGCCCGTCTACACGGTCGAGAATGGCATCGATCTCATTGCCACTCTCGAAGGCCGGCACGATCAGGGACATGACGCCTGCGACCTTCAGCGCGGCGGCGAGATATTGCGTCTGCGCCGCATGCCACTCGGCACCGTCTACCTGTTTGATATCGGCCGGGATGGCGATGATGGGCTTGGACATGGTGGCTCCGAACGTGATGCGGTCTTCAAATGCAATGCCGTCAGTGAAACCGAAGGTGCGGATTCGTCAAGCTTTCTCTTTTTGTAAAGCATGGTTTCCGCAATAGGGTGCAGCGCTTTTGCGACCACGACGTGCGGCAGAAGAGGAGCTAAAGCGTGAGGCAGCGTATGAAAGATCGCGACACGCTTTAAGTGACGGGATTTATTCGTCTAAAGTATAATGCCCGGATGTTTTGAGACAGCGCATGCGATAATCTTTTCCTATGCGCAGAGGAAATCGCGCCCTCCAAGCATGTCCCACCGTTTATTCTTTGCCGCGCCGCTTGTCAGTTGCCATGACCCATGCTTTTCTCAAGCCATCTCGTGTGGGGGAGGAAGCCGCACGGTGACTTGGTTCGTATCTGGGAGGATAATATGGATCGACGCTCATTCATCAAAAAAGGCGCGCTTGCGGGCTCGGGTGCTGCGGCAGCAACTGTTCTGGCAGCACCGGCCATCGCGCAGGAAAATGCCAAGATCACCTGGAGGCTGACCTCCTCCTTCCCCAAATCGCTCGATACGATTTTTGGCGGCGCGCAGGATATCGCCAACCATGTGAAGGCCGCGACCGACGGCAATTTCAACATTCAGGTGTTTGCGGCAGGCGAAATCGTGCCCGGGCTGCAGGCGGCGGACGCCGTATCCTCCGGCACGGTGGAAATGTGCCACACCTGCTCCTACTACTATGTCGGCAAGGACCCGACATTCGCGATCGGTACCGCCATCCCCTTCGGCCTCAATGCGCGCCTGACCAATTCCTGGTTCTACGAGGGCAATGGCAACACGCTCTTGAACGAGTTCTACGCCAAGCACAAGCTCTATGGCATGATCTCCGGCAATACCGGCGTGCAGATGGGCGGCTGGTTCCGTAAGGAAATCAACACCGTCGAGGATTTCAAAGGCGTGAAGATGCGCATTGCCGGTCTTGCCGGCAAGGTGGTGGAAAAGCTGGGCGTCGTGCCGCAGCAGATTGCCGGCGGCGATATCTATCCGGCGCTTGAAAAGGGTACGATCGACGCGGCCGAATGGGTCGGCCCCTATGACGACCACAAGCTCGGCTTCCAGAAGGTGGCGAAGTATTATTACTACCCGGCCTTCTGGGAAGGCGGCCCGGTCATTCACTCCTTCGTCAATCTGGACAAGTGGAACGATCTGCCGAAGAACTATCAGGCCGTGCTGCAGGATGCCTGCTCGTTTGCTAATACCAACATGCTGGCAAAATATGACGCCAGGAATCCGAAGGCGATCAAGCAGATCGTCTCCGAGGGTGCGACGCTGCGCCCCTTCAGCCAGGATATTCTCGACGCCTGCTACAAGGCCGCCCTCGAAGTCTACGCGGAAATCTCTGCCGTCAATCCGGACTTCAAGAAGGTCTATGAAGATCAGGTCGCTTTCAAGCGTGAAGGGTATCTGTGGATGCAGCTGGCTGAATACACCTACGATACGTTCATGATGATACAGCAGCGTAACGGCAAGCTCTGACAGTCTATTCCATAATCGCCGTTGGTCGCCTGCAAATGGCAATTTCTGCGCTTCCGGTGCTCACGTACTTCAGTACGCTCCGCTCCGGTTCTCGAAATCACCATTTTCGGCAGACCAACGCCAATTCTTGAACAGACTGTGACACTATCCAGACCGTTCTAGAGCGTTTCCTTGTTAAATGGCAACGTTCTGCCGGAGCAGGTTTTCGTCAGGGCAAAGGCGATCGGCGAAGGGCATACCCAAAGGTACGGTCGAGCCGATCGTCTTTGATCCTGGCGGAAAGATGCCCGGCCCTTCGGGTTGGTTGAAACGGGCCACCTGCTTGCCCGGACGGCTTGGCCGTATGCGTTGGCTACGACACGCGCCATCCGGACAATCAGTCGATCCCGTTTGAACCAACAGAACTGTTTCCATTTAACAAGGAAACGCTCTATTGGAGCCCGGATCGAAAGGTCCGGGCTTTTGCTTGAGCTGCCTCCAACTCACCCGCGTTTATGGACCAGTAAAGACACTCGACTATGATCGCCCGCGTTGAACGGCGAAGCAGCACACTTCGGAGACCAGCCGGAATATCGGCGAGGATTGGCCACGCCCACCTTGGCAAAGGCCTTGCTGTTCAACTGTGGAGGTACAGCATCGGCCCGAAAATCGAATTCGATTTTCGGAAAAGCACGATGCGTACATTCAAAGAGTTAGAGCATCCTTTGCGCGTCCTAAAGGACGCGCGGCGCTCTAATGTGATGCGCAAACCGCTGAGCATTGCGTTTATCGTGAAGAAAAACCGGACAGGCTGGTCAATGACTGTCCGGTTCACATTCTTCAGGAAGTAAATAAACGGAAGGTAGGTGTGCAACCCTACCTTCCACTCCACCAGTATAACGCTTTCATCCCTATCAAACAAGCGTTCGCCGTCAGGGGTTGATCTTCGGCGGTTCGTTGAGGTTCGGCATGCCTGGCAGGCCGTTGCCGCCGCCCTGGCCTGGCGCGACGTCCATTGGGGGCAGGCCGAAATTCGGCATGGTGTTGCCGCCCTGATTGCCGAAGGCGGGGACCTCGATCTTGATGGTGTTGAGATCGACCTCCGGTGTCTTGTCCAGCCAGTAGGTCACGGATTCCGGCCAGAAGATGACGATGGCGACGAGGATCAACTGCATGCCGAGCCAGGGGATTGCGCCCATATAGATGTCCGATGTCTTGACCGTACGCGGCGCAATCGAGCGCAGGTAGAAAAGCGCAAAGCCGAAGGGCGGATGCATGAAGCTCGTCTGCATGTTGATGCAAAGCAGCACGCCGAACCAGATGAGATCGATGCCGAGAGCTTGCGCAATCGGTGCCAGCATCGGCACGACGATGAAGGCGATCTCGAAGAAATCGAGGAAGAAGGCGAGGAAGAAGATGAAGATGTTGACGAAGATCAGGAAGCCGATGGGGCCGCCTGGAATGCCCGACAGCATGTGCTCGATCCACAGCGATCCGTCCATCCCCTGAAACACCAGCGAGAAGCAGGTGGCACCGACGAGAATGAACACCACCATCGATGTGATGTGCATGGTGGAGTGCATGCCCTGCTTGATGAGATCCCAGGTCAGGCGGCGGTGAGCGGCGGCAAGCGCCATGGCGCCGACGACGCCGAGCGCGCCGGCTTCGGTTGGCGTGGCAAGGCCAAGGAAGATGGTGCCGAGAACGAGGAAGATCAGCACGATGGAAGGGATCATGCCGCCCAGAACCTTCAGCACCAGCGCCCGGTTCAGCTCCCCGCGTGCTTCCGGCGGCAGGGCCGGAACATCCTTCGGCCGGAAGACCGAGAGAAAGAGGATGAAGAGCATGAAGATTGCGACCTGCAGGAAGGACGGGCCGATGGCGCCGAGATACATATCGCCAACGGAGCGGCCGAGCTGGTCTGCCAGAACGATGAGAACGAGAGAGGGCGGAATAACCTGCGTGATGGTGCCGGATGCGGCAATGACGCCGGTAGCGACGCGCGGATTATAGCCGTATTTCAGCATGATCGGCAGCGAGATGACGCCCATGGTGATGACGGAGGCTGCCACGGTGCCGGTGATGGCGCCGAGAATGGCGCCGACCAGAATGACCGCATAGGCAAGGCCGCCGGGAATGGCGCCGAAGAGTTTGCCGGTTCCCTCCAGCAAATCTTCCGCCAAACCGCATCTCTCCAGAATGGCCCCCATGAAGGTGAAGAAAGGAATGGCGAGTAGCAGATCGTTGGAGATGATGCCGAAGATGCGCAGCGGCAGAGCCTGCATGAAGGCGGGCGAGAAGTGCTCTGTGAAGATGCCGATGACGCCGAAGAGAAGGCCGACGGTGGCGAGCGAGAAGGCAACCGGGAAACCATAAAGCATGAAGATGATCATGCCCACGAACATCGCCGGTGGAAGAATACCGTATTCGAACATCAGAATATCCTTAAAATGGCGCCGGCGTTACTGGAGCGGTTTTTCGTATTTGGTGTCGAGCTGATAGAGCCCGTTCAGCGCACCGATGCGCTTCACCAGTTCGGATATTCCCTGAAGGACGAGGAGCGCGAAGCCCGCAAAGATGATGAGCTTGACCGGCCAGCGGATAAGGCCGCCAGCATTGGAGGACATTTCATTCTGTTGCCAGGAGAGCAGGAACATCGGCCAGCTCAGCCAGGCGAGATAAAAACAGGCGGGAAGCAGGAAGAAAACGATGCCGATAATATCCACCCAGATGCGGGTGCGCGGTGCAATCGCGCCGTAGATGATATCGACACGCACATGTTCGTTCATGCGCAGCGTATAGGACGCGCCGATGAGAACGATGAAGCCGAACATGTACCACTGGATTTCCAGAAGGCCGTTCGAACTGTAGTTGAAAAGATAACGCACGATGGCGTTGCCGGCGCTGACGAGGCAGCAGATGAGAACCAGATAGCCTGAAAATTTCCCCAGTGACTCGCTCAACAGGTCGATGGCGCGGCTGAGTTTCAAAAGCGCGTGCATTGTTTTCCCCTTTCGATCCCTTTGCGGGTTTTCGAGGAGGAATTTTTATGGCGGAAAACCCCAGGCGAAACGTCCTCCCGCGCCTGTCGCTCCCAACCAGAAATCCTCCCTCAGTCCATCGTTATGGGCAGGTTTTGCCAAATGCAACTAGGAAGAAGGTCGTGCACCGACCATCCAGGGCTTTCCTTGGCGCAGGTGGCGTCGATGCGACAAATGCTCCAGCTTTCCAGGGCCAGGAGCCTTGCGCGATCCGCCCAAAGACCAAGCGTTTTTGCCGGGCAAACCGTGCGTTACCCGCGTTGCGTCGGTGCCGAATTTTGTGTAGGTCTTGACAAGGAGCGTTCTGTCGCTTGCTTCGTTATCAGGGAAGACGTCATCTCTAGATGGAACGATGACGGTAAGCGCAGATCAATAGAGGGGAAACAAGTATGAGCGAACACCATAGCGGACCGGTCGAACTCGGCGCGAAAATGGAATATTCCGAGCACGAGAAAACCTATAACGGTTTCCTGCTGGCGTCGAAATACGGCACCATGCTTGTCTGCATGCTGATGATCGCCATGGCCGTCGGCTTCTTCACCACGGGCGGCTTCTTCGGCGGATTGCTCGTCTTCCTCATCTTGTCGGCCGCAGGCTTCTTCATTCTTTAAGCCAATTACCGTCATTGACGACAGCGCGGCATATGTCGCGCTTTATCTCACTCAACGTCATTAGACCGATGAGAGGCGTGTGTCATGAAGGCTCTGTTCCTGTCAGTGTTTCTGGCTCTTTGCTTCTGGCAGGGTGCTTCGGCGCGTGAAATCACGGCCGAAGAAAAGGCCGACCTCCAGGCGCAGATCGAGCGCTTCGAGACTGCGCTGAAGCAGGGCGACTTCGATCTTATCGGCGCCTCCGTGCCGCCCAAGGTTCTTCAGCATATTGCCACGAAGGCCGGTGTCGACGTGACGACGCTTCGAAGCGCGATGCAGACGCAGATGCAGATCGCGCTTGCCTCGGTCAAGTTTCTCGATTTCGATATGGATGTCGACAAAGCGGCTTACAAGCAAGCCCCTGACGGCACGCCCTATGTGCTGGTGCCGTCGCGCAGCCTAATGGAAACCCAAGGCCAGAAGATTGAGGCCAGGACCTCGACGCTGGCGCTGATCGATGACGGTAAGTGGTATCTGGTCAGGATCGACGATGCGCAGCAGATCGATATCGTGCGCGAGGTCTATCCGTCGCTTGCCACTGCCACCTTTCCGACGGGAACGATGACGCCGGTGGAGTAAGCCGTCGTCTTGTTTCCCGCCGCCTCATGCCTGCATTCTTTAGCGGTCTTTGGCAGCCGATCTGCAGGTTGAGATGAGCATGGGGATACCCAACATGATCAAGCTCCAGGGGGCGAGCGCGATGACGAAGCCAAGGAGGCTTACGAGAAACATGATGGCGGCAAAGATGAGAAGATAGGGGACAGCTCTTTTCATCTAACGCTCCACCCAAGACTTGAGAACCTGAAGACCGAGTGGCTGCGGGGAAGGCCACAGCTGTCGGAGGTATTGGTCGTTTCCTTCCACGCCGTCCTCGCTGATCGTGTCCAGGCCCGACATATTTGCACGGACACCCAGTCGTCCCGGTTCAACTGCAAGCCTTGATGCACTCGGCTCATAGTCCGTCAAGCCAGCCACGATCAAGACGCCTGAGGGGCAGTCGAAGCTTGCTTCCGCCACATGCTGGTAGCGCTCCACATCCGGCTGCGGCCGTGCATCATGCCACTCCACGCTGACCGGCACGATCATATTGCGCGCAGTGTGAACGATGGCAGCGTGCGGACCGATCATCAAACGCTTGCCAATGGTCTCTTCCGTATAATCGGACGGAAGGTCCGGGTGGCTTTGATCTCTTAGATAGATCTGGAAATAGTCGGCCAGAAGGTTGCCGTCGAATAGCAATCTGGATGAGATTTGCCCTGAGGCTGCCGAAGCCGTCATTGTCCATCCTCCCAGAAGCAACAGAGTACGACGATTGAGAAGCATCATGTTCCCTTGTCTGCTCGGGGTCTAGCCGTGGAGCCTGAAAAGTTTGTCTCTGCTGCACGTGGATATCGGTAACGCGAAATCGACAAAGACGGCCTGTTCCACGGCTCCCATCTTCTAGCCGGGAACTCCGACGGTGGCGACGAACGGATAGACCACGCGCAGGAGGTCGACCTGCCGTTCATCGTTGAGCCTGACCAAATAGCATTTCCCTTCATGCATCAGCGCCAACGCCGTGTTCTTGATCTCTATCTCTGGCCCAGCCTTTCCATAATGCCGCATCCGTTATGATGCGGCTTGGCCTCACGGCGCCCGCAGAGGACGATGCAGCCGAAGTGGCGCATGAGGCAAATGTAATTGAACATTCACCTTCGTTGTTCACGTGATTTCAAAACATCCCGTGCAACAGTCATGCCGGTCGGGGGCGACCACAGCATCGGCAAGGCCATGCGTCAATTTAAACACTATAGAGCCCCGTTCGTCCAAACAGGATGCACGGGGCTCTATCGCTCAAACACGGAGCCGGAAGGTCGATGCTTGCATTTGTCGAACGCCATATACAGCAGGCTTGCGCCACGGACCGGTTTGAAACGAAGGACAAGGTCTTGTCCTTTGCTCTTCGCACGGCTGTTGCCGTTACGCTGATTGCCGACGTTTTGAATATCGTCGCCCATCATCTGATGAACACATTCGGGTTGCTGCCTTACAATGTCTGGCAAGGGGCGACAGTGGGCGTGATCATATCGACGGTGGTGGCCTCGTCGCTGACATTTTCGATCGTCTATCTCGTCGGTCTTGCCATTCATCATCTGTCCATCTCGCGTGCGACATTCGAACGGCTGAGCCGCACCGACATGCTGTCGGGGCTCCTCAATCGTCGTGCCTTCATGGAAGAGGTGGCCAAAGCGGACGACGATGCTTCGCTCATCCTGTTCGATATCGACCGCTTCAAGCGCATCAACGACGAGTTCGGCCACGATGTCGGAGACCATGCGATCGTGACCGTGGCAAGACACCTGATGGCTGCTTTTCCGCAGCCTCATGTGGTTGCAAGAATTGGTGGTGAGGAATTCGCCGTTCTGGCGGTCCAGCTCACCGCACAAAAACGTCTCGCGCTCGCCCAAAGATGCAACGAGATGCTGGCAGCCCGGCCCGTGGACATCAAAGACAGGCTTGTCCACATTACTCTGTCCGGCGGGGTGGCCGACAAGGAGTCCCATGCCTCCTTCGAGGATCTGTTCAATGCCTGCGACCGGGCGCTCTATCTGGCCAAATCATCAGGCCGCAACCAGATCCTGCACAGTGACCTGTTGCCGGAGGATTTCAAGGCGAAAGCCGGCGTCGCTGTATAGCTGCGCAAGTGCCTGGCTTTTTTTTAAAGCGCTCGGTTCGGCGCGCCCTTATTCACCAAAAGCCCGTTCATCAACAGGTCGAGATGGGCGTTGAGATAGGCGTCCACATCGATATCCAGGCGCTCGTCGAAGATGATCCTGAGAACGGTGAGCGTCATCAGTGGCGAAATGATCAGTTCGGGGAAGGCGAGATGGTCGCCTCTGAATTCGCCTGCGGCGACGCCCTCCCTGACGAGTTCGGTGATCCGGTCGATCAGTGGCTGGAAGACGCATTGTTCATGGCGGGCGACGATATCGGGAAATTTCTGGCCTTCGGAAATGATCAGCTTCAGCACTTCGCGGTTTTCACTGTCGCTGCCGAGATGGGCGTAAAGCGCTAAAAGCAGGGATCGCAGCCGCTCGGTCGGCGTGCCTTCATGGGTGTCGGCATGTTTGACGATGTCGGCGAAGGATGTAGAGGCGTGACGGATGGTGGCTTCGAAGAGGATTTCCTTGGTCTCGAAATACACATAGACCGTGCCCTTGGTGACGCCGACATGTTTGGCGATGTCTTCGACGCGGGTTGCGGCGTATCCGTGTCTGACGAACTCGGTAAAGGCCGCGTCCAGAATTTGAGCGGGGCGGAGCTGCTTCTGCTCGGCACGCGTCAGTTTTTTCCCCACCTTGGATTGGCACAGCTTGAACATCGGTGGTTGGCATTCCCTTCATTCGGCATCGACAGTTTCAACGCGGGTTACGATCACATCGATCCGTTCCTGCGCTATATCCCGTATTCCATCGCGCGTCGTTCTCTCAAATGACAGCACTTGCGCAACATGTATCCGAAGTTATCATTGACTTTCCGGTCAGTCAAATATACGCATTCACGATATCTCCATCATAGGGTTCTGCCATGAAGCATATTGTGAGCGTTCTCCTGATTGCAGGCGCGGGTTTCCTGACGTCGTGCAGCCAACAGGAAGGCGAGCGGGAGGCGGAGTCGCGCCAGGTGCGGGTCGTTACCGTCAAGAGCGAACAGCTGACGACGGGCGGCGCGGTGACCGGTGAAATTCGCGCGCGTGTCGAAACCGATCTCTCCTTCCGCGTGGGCGGCAAGATCATCGATCGCAAGGTCGATGTGGGCGATCACGTCATGGCGGGGCAGGTGCTGGCGCGTATCGATGCGCAGGAGCAGCAGGCCGATCTGGCCGTCGCGCAGGCCAATCTGGAGGCTGCCACCGCACAGCGCATCCAGGCGGAATTGGCCTTTGCCCGCCAGCAGAAGCTTTTCGATACGCAGGTGACGGCACGCTCCGCTCTCGATCAGGCGCAGGAGGCTTTATCCACCGCTCAAGGCAGCGAACGGTCTGCCGAAGCGCAGCTCGGCACGGCCAAGGAAGCGCTGTCCTATACCGAATTGAAGGCCGAGCGCGACGGCGTGATCACGGCGCGCAATGCTGAGGTGGGGCAGGTGGCGCAGGCGGCGTCCGCCATCTTCACGCTGGCGCAGGACGGACCAAGGGATGCGATTTTCGAAGTTGTGGAAACGCTGTTTCTCGGACGCCCGATCAAGCACGAGGTGACGATTACGCTTCTGTCGGATCCAACCAAGCAGGTGACGGCGAAGGTGCGCGAGATTTCGCCGACCATCGATGCTTCCACGGGCACGGTGCGGGTCAAGGTCGGGCTTCCAGGCGATGGGCAGATGCCGCTTGGCGCCGCGGTCAAGGGCGAGTTCCAGTATGAGCCGCAGGCGGCGATCGTTCTGCCATGGTCTGCCATGTCCTCGAAGGATGGGAGGCCTGCTGTCTGGGTTGTCGATCCTGCCTCCTCCAAGGTCACGCTGCGCGTCATCGAAGTCGAGGACTACGAGACAGGACATTTCATTGTGAAGCAGGGTCTGAACGAAGGTGATGTTGTGGTTTTCGAAGGCGCCAAATTCCTTCGCCCGGATGAAAAGGTCGCTCCCAAAGAGGTGGCATCGCGATGAACAAGGCTCATATTCTTACAGTGCTTCTGTCCGGCCTGATGCTTGCAGCCTGCAGTGAGGACAAGCAGGACGAGGCTGCGCCGCCGCGCCCGGTTTTGTCCGTCGTGGCCAAGGAAATGCCCGCCCATCCCTTGAGCTTCGCCGGCACGGTTTCTCCGCGCTTCGAAGCACAACTCGGTTTTCGCGCACTTGGCCGTTTGACGTCGCGCACCGTTTCGGTTGGCGATATCGTCAAGCAGGGCGACGTGATCGCGACAATCGACCCGACCTCGCTGGAGCTTGCGGTGCGCAGCGCACAGTCGGATCTTTCCAATGCGCAGGCGCAGCTTCGCAATGCACAGAGCACGCAGCAGCGCCAGTTGCAGCTTGCCGAAACCCGCTCCGGCACCCGCGCCGCACTCGAAGAGGCGGAGCAGGGGCTAAAGACGGCGGTCGCTTCTGTCGCGCGTGCCGAGGCCAATCTCAACAAGGCCAATGAGCAGCTCGGTTACGCACAGCTGACGGCGGAGTTCGATGGTGTGGTTACGGCAACATCCGCCGAGTTGGGGCAGGTCGTGACCGTCGGCCAGGTGATTGTCACGATTGCCAAGCC
>NZ_CAJYTV010000025.1:0-59800 GCF_913777885.1 uncultured Agrobacterium sp.
CGGTGTACCTCTCCACGAAGAACACCATCCTGAAGGCCTATGATGGTCGCTTCAAGGACATCTTCGAAGAGGTCTACCAAAGCGAATTCAAGGCGCAGTTCGACGAAGCCGGCATCATCTACGAACACCGCCTGATCGATGACATGGTCGCCTCCGCACTGAAGTGGTCCGGTGGCTACATCTGGGCCTGCAAGAACTACGACGGCGACGTGCAGTCGGACACCGTCGCACAGGGCTTCGGTTCGCTCGGTCTGATGACCTCGGTTCTTCTGTCTCCGGACGGTCGCACGGTGGAAGCAGAAGCAGCGCACGGTACGGTCACGCGCCACTACCGCCAGCATCAGAAGGGCCAGGAAACCTCGACCAACTCCATCGCGTCGATCTTCGCATGGACCCGTGGTCTCGCCCACCGCGCCAAGCTGGACGACAACGCAGAACTGGCAAAGTTCGCATCCACGCTGGAAACCGTCTGCGTGGACACGGTTGAAGCCGGCTATATGACCAAGGACCTCGCGCTCCTCATCGGACCCGATCAGCCTTGGCTCTCCACCACCGCCTTCCTCGACAAGATCGACGAAAACCTCAAGAAGGCCATGGCTGCCTGATTGGCACCTGCCCTTCCAAAATCTATGAGAACCCGGCCTTCGCGCCGGGTTTTCTTTTTGTACCAAGGCGCTGTCTTGATTAGGTCGTCCTGCCGGAGCAAACTCCCATCACCAAATAGGGAGAGAGACATGAACGATCTGACATTTTACACCCACCCCATGTCACGCGGACGCATCATCCGTTGGATGCTAGAGGAAGTGGGCGCGCCGTACGATACAAAAATCATCGGCTTTGACAGCGATATGAAGGCTGGCGAGTACAAAGCGATCAATCCCATGGGCAAGGTGCCAGCGATCAAGCATGGCGACGTGGTCGTGACGGAATGCGCGGCAATCTGCGCCTATCTGGCAGATGCTTTTCCCGAAAAGGGGCTTGCCCCGCCAAACTCCAACCGTGGTCTCTACTATCGCTGGCTCTTCTTCGCGGCTGGTCCGCTGGAAATGGGCGTCACCAACCGCGCTATGGGCTTTGAAATTCCGGAAGACAAATATCGCATGGCGGGCTGCGGACGCTTCGAGGACATTATGGACACCCTGGAATACGCCGTAACGCAGACTGCTTTCATCGCCGGCGAAACCTTCACAGCCGCTGACGTCTATGTGGGCTCGCATATTGGTTGGGGACTGCAATTTGGCACGCTCGAGAAGCGCTTGGCGTTCACCGATTATCTCGCGCGTCTTGCGCAGCGCCCAGCTTTCTCGCGAGCTCAGGAGATCGATGACGCGCTCATCAAACAGACGAAGACAAGCTGATCCAATTACGTTCGGAATATCCATACTCTATCAGAGGATGCGTCGCCCAAGCTGCAAAAACCAACCTTAGATTGAGATAAGTCATTGTAGATATTATAAAATTTAACCCCGACCACATATGAATCATTAACTCGTTGTGTTGTAAAACCAATAAGTGCCAATGGGCCTGCGAACGCAGTACACGGTTGCTGCGTTCGCGCTGACGCAGCGCCTTACAACGAGAGGCGACTGTAATGATGACTGTGCTTGGATGCATCGTCTATGACCACAACATCTGGCTGGTGCTGATGGCCGTCTTGCTGTGCGGCACTGGGTCATGGGTGACATCGCGGCTGTTCAGCAAGACGATAACAGCGAGCGGAAAACAGCGCGTGGGCTGGCAGGCAATGACAGCACTTTCCGCGGGCGTGGCGATTTGGTGCACGCATTTCGTCGCCATGCTCGGCTATGATGCGCGCGTACCGATCGGCTTCGATCTGCCGTTGACCGTGGTTTCGCTTCTGGCCGTGGTGTTCGGTAACGCAATCGGTTTCGCAGTAGCCATCAGCAAGCGGCATTTTCTCATGCCCGCCTTGGGCGGCGCGATCGTCGGTCTCGCAATCTCCACCATGCACTATACCGGCATGATAGCCTACCGTGTGCAGGGCATCGTATCCTGGGACGCGACCTACCTCGTCGCCTCCATCCTTCTCTCCGTCGCGCTGTCTTCGGCTGCACTGCATTTTGGCATGCGAAAAGGCAGCAACCTCATGGCAGTGGTCTTGACCCTTGCCATTGCTGTCTTGCACTTCACAGGCATGACGGCATTCCGCATCGAGCCGATGTTCGTCGATGGATCCTTCTCCAATCCGGATTCCCTCTGGACTCTGGCCATCGCGATTTCCGGCATGGCTTTCGTCATCGTTGCCTGCGGCCTGGTCAGCTACCTCATCGATAACGGCACACGCGCCGAGACCATTGAGCATCTTCGCCAAATGGCCTTGTACGACGCTCTGACCGGCCTCCCCAACCGCGCGAACTTCAACGAGAAGCTGGATCGTGAGCTTGCGGTCGCCGATACGCAAAAGATCAGGATCGCCATGATCGGGATCGATCTCAATCGGTTCAAGGAAATCAACGATACACGCGGCCATCATGTGGGGGACGAAGTGTTGACCGACCTTGGAATACGGCTCAAAAACCTCGTTCGCGAGGACAAGGGCGAGTTCATCGCCCGCGTTGGAGGAGACGAGTTTGCAGCCCTCTTCCGCATTGAGGACAAAGACCTAACCGGCGTCAACAGGTTCCTGAAAGGTCTCGAAGCCGTGATGTTCAGTCCGATCAACGTCGACGAATCTCAAATTGTTGCCGGCGCGAGCTTCGGTGTCGCCATCTACCCGAACGATGCGACCACCAAGGAAACGCTCGTCAGCAACGCAGACCTTGCAATGTACCGGGCGAAGTCGCAACTAACGGAAAAACGCGTCTGCTTCTATGAAGCAGGCATGGACACGGCCGTCAAAGCACGTCGCTGCATGGCAGCTGATTTGCGCAAAGCGCTGTCGCGCAATCAACTTTCAATCCACTACCAGGTACAGACCTCGGTCTCTACTGGAGAGGTCACGGGCTACGAAGCCCTCTTGCGTTGGCACCATCCCGAGCATGGTTTCATCCCGCCTTCAGACTTTATTCCGCTCGCGGAGGAGAATGGCCTTATCTTGCAACTTGGGGAGTGGGTGCTGCGCACGGCATGCACCGCCGCGGCCTCATGGGAACCAGCCTGCAAAGTCGCCGTCAACCTGTCCGCAGTCCAGTTTGCCGCTGGCGATCTGCCCAAGCTCGTCATGAGCGTGCTTCTGGAAACGGGACTTGCCCCACATAGACTGGAGCTGGAACTCACGGAGACGGCCATCCTGAAGGATCGTGAGCGCGCCTTTCACATGCTTCGCCAGATCAAGTCCTATGGGGTCTCCGTCGCTCTCGACGACTTTGGCATAGGTTATTCTTCGATTGATACGTTGCGGTCCTTCCCGTTCAGCAAGATCAAGCTCGACCGCTCCTTTATTGATGAAGCCCACAGCAATGAGGAAGCACTGACCATTATCCGCACGGTACTGGCACTCGGCAAGGGCCTCAGAATTCCGGTACTGGCGGAAGGGGTAGAAACGAAGGAACAACTGTCCCTTCTTGAATCCGAAGGATGTGGGGAAGCACAGGGCTACTTGCTCGGACGTCCCGCATCACTCGATCAGATCTTAGCGACGGGGCGCTTGAGCATCGTCGAGCGATCCCTCAGTTCATCAATAGCAGACGCCAAGGACCAGACAAGCGTAGCCGACGTGGCTGTTGGACGAACGGGCACGGACGGCTGAGCCTGAGAACCCCTGACCACGCACCATCGCTGCGCATGGGCTGCTAGACCATCTTGGAGAGAGCAGAAGCGTTGGGCGAATTTGCCCAAGCGCCCGGGCCACCTTGTTGCCCCTGAGCCGAAGCGCGCGATGAAACCTCGTTAAGCCGCAGCGCCGGTTTTCTCATTCGCGGTATCGCCAAAGACTTCCTCAAAAGCCTCGCGCAAAAACACATCGACATCATTGATCATCACCAGAAGACCGAGATCGACGAGGCTTGTGACGCCGTATTGCGTGATGCCGCAGGGAACGATCCCGCCAAAGTGGCTCAGATCTGGATCCACGTTGATCGACAGACCATGGAAGCTCACCCATTTGCGCAAGCGAATACCGAGTGCCGCAATCTTGTCCTCCGACATCGAGCCGTCCGGCAGAAGCGGCTTCTCCGGCCTACGTACCCATACACCCACGCGGTCCTCACGCCGCTCGCCCCTGACGTTCATCTTGTCGAGCGTGCGGATGATGACCTCCTCCAGTGAGGCCACATAGGCGCGCACATCCTGGCGTCTGCGCTTGAGGTCAAGCATCACATAGACCACACGCTGTCCCGGCCCGTGATATGTATATTCGCCGCCTCGCCCCGTCGCGAAGACAGGAAAGCGATCCGGCTCGATCAGGTCGGACGAATCGGCACTTGTGCCAGCCGTGTAGAGCGGTGGATGCTCCAGCAGCCACACAAGCTCACCGGCTTCGCCCGCAGCGATTGCCGCAACCTCACGCTCCATCTCCTCAATCGCCTGCTCATAAGGCACCAGCCCGTCGGAGATTCGCCAGCGCACGGGCGGCGAGCCTGCGACGGGATACATTTTTTGGGTGAGATCGGTGCGTGTGAGCATGAAAATGTCCTTTCCACAGCCTTCTGGCAGAATGAAATTGAGGCTGCAAGCCCAGCGTTTCAGGGCTTCTTTCATATAGGGAGCGAAAGGCCTGTTTTTAATTTCAAAAAACTGTCACGACGCTCTTGTGCACCCAAAATCCTTTTGCTACATGCACCCCCGTCGGCGCAAGTCGATCCTACCACGATGCGGTCGTGGCGGAATTGGTAGACGCGCAGCGTTGAGGTCGCTGTGGGGCAACCCGTGGAAGTTCGAGTCTTCTCGACCGCACCAAAAGAAAAACCCGCTTCGGCGGGTTTTTCTTTGTCTTCAGTTATCTAAGCGATTTCTCTAAAGCTTTACGCGAAGGCCCTATAACCCAATCAATGGATCGGGATGTTTCTTTTATCCGCCTCTTCCTTGATAATATCTTCCACCAATTCGCGCTTCAGCGACGGATTTCCGAGTAGATAATCATCCGCAATTTCGAAGATGGATTTCGGGCTCTCGGCACGACTGAGCGTATCGAGATCCTGTGCGATCTGCTGTCGAAGCTCTGTATAATTTTCCATGATTGTCTCCTCTGTTGAGAAGACAATGCGGACAGCCGCGCGCGAGTTCCTCGGCAACAAGAAACCATCCGCGAGGAAGGGCCAGGTGAGGAAGACTGAATGCTGCGGGTCGCGCATCAGCCGTTGATATTCATCGAACCACGCACCGCACATCCGATTTCCATGTTTCGTCACCAGCACGCAGCCGTGCGACCTTAAGGTGATGTCGCACTCGAATGCGGCAAACGCTACAGAACGGCTCCTACGAGGGAAACATGCTCCCCCTGAGGTAGCATGGCTAAGTCACACATCGCCGATAAGCGATCGGGCGCTCCCTCGAAGCCAGTCGCCGCATTGTTGCACCTTTCCCTGACTGGGACGCGTGACCGGAAATAGAAAGGGCCGGAACATCCTATTCGATGTTCCGGCCCCTAATCTATCAGCAGTCATATGCAAGGCCGCTACTTTGCCGCCTTCCAACCTAGCGCAGGATCAGCCCGCGAGAGACGCTGCCACTGCTTCGATGGCTTCATCGGCCTTCGATCCATCCGGACCACCAGCCTGCGCCATGTCTGGACGTCCGCCGCCGCCCTTGCCGCCGAGAGCGGCAGAGGCCGTGCGCACCAGATCGACTGCGCTAAAGCGCGACGTCAGGTCTTCAGTGACCGCCGCAACGGCACTCGCCTTGCCATCATCGGAGACTGCGATCAGCAGCACAACGCCGGAGCCTAGAGTGGTCTTGGCGTCGTCAGCGAGACCTTTCAGGTCCTTGGCGTCGATGCCGGACATGGCCTTGGCCATGAACTTCACGCCACCAACCTCTCTCGTGTCACTGGCAGAGCCTTCTGCCGAACCGCCGCCCATGGCAAGCTTGCGGCGGGCATCCGCCAGTTCACGTTCCAGTTTCTTGCGCTCGTCCAGCAGAGCCTCGACACGCGAAATCACATCGCCTGGCTGCACGCGAAGCGACGATGCGAGCGTCTTCACCCGCTCATCCTGCTCGGCGAGATAGGCAAGTGCGCCTGGTCCCGTGACCGCTTCAACGCGACGTACGCCAGCACCCACTGCGCTCTCACCAAGGACGCGGACAAGACCGATCTGCCCGGTAGCGGAGACATGCGTACCGCCACAGAGCTCGACAGAGTACGGTCGGTTGGCCTTTGCGCCATGAATGCCGGTCCCCATCGAGACGACGCGCACTTCATCGCCATATTTTTCGCCGAAGAGCGCCATTGCGCCTTCAGCAATCGCATCGTCAACGCTCATCAGGCGCGTGACGACCGGCGAGTTCTGGAGAATGATTTCATTCGCCATGTCTTCAACGGTCTTCAACTCTTCCGCCGTCATCGGCTTTGGATGCGACACGTCGAAGCGCAGACGCTCAGGCGCAACGAGCGAGCCCTTCTGCGCCACGTGGGTTCCGAGCACTTCGCGCAGCGCTTCGTGCAGCAGATGGGTTGCGGAGTGATTGGCGCGCAGACGCGAACGGCGATCATGATCGACCGTCAACTGCACGGCGTCGCCGAGCTTCACGCCGCCCTTGGCGACCTTGCCGATATGGACGAAGAGGCCCTCGCCCTTCTTCTGCATGTCGGTCACCGTAAAGCTGCCAGTGTCGGAGGAAATGACACCGGTATCGCCCATCTGACCGCCGGACTCGCCATAAAACGGCGTCTGGTTGACAACGATCTGGACCGTCTCACCTTCAGCTGCAGCATCAACCGACTTGCCATCTTTGACGATCGCCTGAACCACACCTTCCGCGGTCTCGGTGTCGTAGCCGAGGAATTCGGTCGCGCCGAACTTTTCCTTCAGCTCGAACCATACGGTTTCAGTCGCCTTGTCACCGGAGCCGGCCCAGTGCGAACGGGCCTCAGCCTTCTGGCGCTCCATGGCGTCGGTGAAGCCGGCAATGTCCACACCGATTTCACGCGCACGCAATGCGTCCTGCGTCAGATCGAGCGGGAAGCCATAGGTGTCGTAAAGCTTGAAGGCGGTCTCGCCGTCCAGCATGCCGCCCTTGGAAAGGTCGGACGTCGCGTCGGACAGAAGCGACAGACCACGCTCCAGCGTCTTGCGGAAGCGGGTTTCTTCAAGCTTCAGCGTCTCCGAGATCAGCGCTTCGGCGCGCACCAGTTCCGGATAGGCGCGGCCCATCTGCTGAACGAGCGTCGGCAAAAGCTTCCAGATCAGCGGCTCCTTGGAACCCAGGAGCTCGGCATGACGCATGGCGCGGCGCATGATGCGGCGCAGAACGTAACCACGGCCTTCATTCGACGGCAGAACGCCATCGGCAATCAGGAACGCGGAGGACCGAAGATGGTCGGCGATGACCCGGTGGCTTGCGCGCTTCTCGCCTTCAGCCGGAACGCCGGTCGCTTCGACGGATGCGGAAATCAGTGCGCGGAAAAGGTCGGTATCGTAATTGTCATGCTTGCCTTGCAGCAGAGCGGAGATGCGCTCAAGGCCCATACCCGTGTCGATGGATGGACGCGGCAGGTTGATGCGCTCTTCCTTCGTCACCTGCTCGTACTGCATGAAAACGAGGTTCCAGATCTCGATGAAACGGTCGCCATCCTCATCGGCAGAGCCAGGAGGTCCGCCCCAGATATGATCGCCGTGGTCATAGAAAATTTCCGAGCAAGGACCGCAAGGACCGGTATCGCCCATCGCCCAGAAGTTATCGCTGGTCGGAATGCGAATGATGCGGTCGTCTGAAAAACCGGCGATCTTCTTCCAGAGATCGAAGGCTTCGTCATCGGTGTGATAGACCGTCACCAGAAGGCGGTTCTTGTCGATGCCAAATTCCCTGGTGATCAGGTTCCAGGCGTGCGTAATCGCCTCTTCCTTGAAGTAATCGCCGAAGGAGAAGTTGCCGAGCATTTCGAAGAAGGTGTGGTGACGCGCGGTGTAGCCAACGTTATCCAGGTCGTTATGCTTGCCGCCGGCGCGGACGCATTTTTGCGACGAAGCAGCCTTGGAATAAGGGCGGCTTTCAAGACCAGTGAAAACGTTTTTGAACTGGACCATACCCGCATTGGTGAACATCAGTGTCGGGTCGTTGCGCGGCACCAGCGGGCTGGATGGCACGATTTCATGGCCGTTCTTCTTGAAGTAGTCGAGGAAAGTCGACCGGATTTCATTCACACCGCTCATACGAAGTCCTTCATTGCCACGCTCACGCAGCGATAATAAAAAAGTCACAGGCTTTTATCGTTCGCCATGCTGCCTGTCCAGCCAAAGAGCGCCGGGCCCGCCCAGAATGAGGCAGCAAAAAAGAACGAGGCCGCGCGAACGGATCGCACGGCCTCATTTCATTTGCTACTATCGCGATGTCCCGGCGAAATGGCCGGACCCTTTCGATTAAGCGTCTGGCTCTACGCCATCCGCATCGGCTTCCGGTCCACCGTTTTCCAGGAACCGGTCGGCAATCAGGCCGGCATTCTGCCGCAGCGCCATTTCGATCTCATTTGCAACGGCTGGATTTTCGCGCAGGAACGTCTTGGCGTTCTCACGTCCCTGCCCCAGCCTCTGGCTGTTATAGGAGAACCAGGCGCCGGACTTTTCGACGATACCGGCCTTCACACCGAGATCGACAAGTTCGCCGGTCTTGGAAACGCCTTCGCCATACATGATGTCGAATTCGACCTGCTTGAAGGGAGGCGCCATCTTGTTCTTGACGACCTTGACGCGCGTCTGGTTGCCAACAACCTCTTCGCGTTCCTTGACCGAACCGATACGGCGAATGTCGAGACGAACAGACGCGTAGAACTTCAGAGCGTTGCCGCCCGTCGTCGTTTCCGGCGAACCGAACATCACGCCGATCTTCATACGGATCTGGTTGATGAAGATCACCATCGTCTTCGACTTGGAGATTGATGCCGTCAGCTTGCGCAGCGCCTGGCTCATCAAGCGAGCCTGAAGACCGGGCAGGCTGTCACCCATCTCGCCTTCGATTTCGGCACGTGGCGTCAGAGCGGCAACGGAGTCCACTACCAGCACATCGACGGCACCGGAGCGCACAAGCGTGTCGGTAATTTCAAGTGCCTGCTCACCCGTGTCGGGCTGCGAAATCAGGAGGTTCTGAAGATCGACACCAAGCTTACGGGCATAGACCGGGTCGAGCGCATGCTCTGCGTCCACGAAGGCGCAGATGCCACCCTTCTTCTGTGCTTCTGCAATGGTCTGCAGTGCCAGCGTCGTCTTACCCGAGCTTTCCGGGCCGTAAATTTCAATGATACGCCCCTTCGGCAAACCGCCGATCCCAAGCGCAATATCAAGGCTCAAAGACCCCGTCGAAACGGTCTCGACCTCGATGACGTTTTCATTGGAACCGAGCTTCATGATCGATCCCTTGCCGAACGAACGTTCGATCTGGGAGAGCGCCGCTTCCAGTGCCTTGCTTTTATCCACCGAATTGTCCTCTACAAGACGCAAAGAATTTTGTGCCATCTGAACCACCTTTAGGTTATTGAAGCCGCACAGGCAACGAAGCAGTGTGGAAACAGTATGTACTCTTTTTGTTCTCACTCCACAACAGTGCAGCAGCCCTTTGAAAACAAATAATGATAAGCTGTTCGTTCTGCTTTTGTTTTTCTTGATCGGAGGTTTTCCCAAAGCTCCGGAGCCAGTTGGATAGAGCCGCAAAACACCGAATCGGACACGTCCGTCCGGCTCGGAAAGAAGGATGGATCAACGTGAAGAAAATACTCGTTCTGGGCGGCGCGCATATAGACCGGCGCGGCATGATCGAGACTGAAACGGTGCATGGCGCAAGCAATCCCGGATCATGGATGGAAGAGGCTGGCGGCGGCGGGTTCAACGCGGCCCGCAATCTTGCGCGCCTTGGCTTTGAAGTGCGGCTGATTGCCCCGCGTGGCGGCGATGGCAATGGCGCGACCGTTGCTGCAGCGGCGCGCGACGCTGGCGTCGAAGACACGCCGTTCACCTTTTTGGATCGTAGCACTCCAAGCTACACGGCAATCATGGAACGCGACGGCAATCTGGTTATCGCCATTGCCGATATGGACCTCTACAAGCTGTTCACGCCGCGTCGCCTCAAAGTGCGCGCCGTACGCGACGCGATCAAGGCGACCGACATCATCCTCTGCGATGCAAACCTGCCTGAAGATACGCTGAGCGCAATCGGCGTCGCGGCGCGAGCCTGCGAAAAGCCCCTTGCGGCAATTGCCATCTCGCCGGCAAAGGTGGTGCGAATGAAATCGGCGTTGGCCGACATTGACATGCTGTTCATGAACGAGGCCGAAGCCCGCGCGCTGACCGGTCAGAATGTCACCGATGTGAGACAATGGCCGACCTTGCTAAGAAATATCGGCCTGCGCGGCGGCGTCATCACCAGCGGAGCCAAACGCGTTGTCGCGTTCAACCAGAATGGAACCGCGGCGCTCACCCCGCCGCTGATCGAAAACGTGAAGGATGTGACCGGCGCGGGCGACGCCATGGCATCCGGCTATTTGTCCGCCATTGCCAACGGCAAACCCATCACCGAAGCGCTGCGCCACGGCGCTGCCGCCGCTGCGATCACCGTGCAATCACCCTTTGCCACATCCAGCGAGTTGAACGGCGAAACACTTGGCGCGCTTCTGGCGCTTGTGCCGCAGGCTGAAATGGTGTGAAGAGATCGCTTAATTGAAATGGAAGAGACCATGACCAAGACCACCTCCCCGCTCCTGCCGATCGTCTACTCGGAAGAAGTCGCTGCGGCCAAGCAGCGCGGCGCCCCGATCGTCGCACTCGAATCCACGATCATCACCCACGGCATGCCCTATCCGGGCAACATCCGCATGGCTGAAGGTGTGGAACAACTGATCCGCGACAATGGCGCGGTTCCAGCAACGATCGCTGTCATTCAAGGAACGCTGCATATCGGCCTCGAAAAGGACCAGCTCGAAGCATTGGCGCAGACAAAAGATGCCATGAAGGTCTCGCGCGCCGACATCGCTTTTGCGATCGCAGAGCGCCGCACGGGCGCAACGACCGTTGCCGCCACCATGATCGCCGCCGAACATGCGGGCATCAAGGTCTTCGCCACCGGCGGTATTGGTGGTGTACATCGCGGCGCCGAAGAAAGCTTCGATATCTCCGCTGACCTGACCGAGCTTGCGCGCACTGGCGTCATCGTCGTCTGCGCCGGTGCCAAGGCCATCCTCGACGTGCCGAAGACGCTTGAAGTTCTGGAGACCAACGGCGTCCCGGTGGTCACCTATGGTTCGGAAGAATTCCCGGCCTTCTGGTCGCGCGCTTCTGGCCTCAAGAGCCCGCTGACGCTGAACAGCCCGGCAGCGATTGCCAACTTCCAGACAACCCGCGAACAGTTCGGCCTCGAAGGCGGCATGCTGATCGCCAATCCTGTACCGGAAGAAGACGAGATTGGCCGCGACGAGATGGAAATCTATATCGAACGCGCATTGTCGGCGGCCGAAGAAGACGACATCTCCGGCAAGGCGGTGACGCCCTATCTGCTGGCGAAGATTTTCGAAATTACTGAAGGCCGCAGCCTCGATACGAACATCTCGCTAGTTCGCAACAACGCCCGCCTGGCAGCCGAGATCGCCGTAGCGCTCGCCTGAACCAGCTTGGACTAAAGAAAAGACCCGGAAGCCGATGGCTTCCGGGTCTTTTTTGTTGAGTTGCGAGAACCTTACTTCTGCGCGACCGGGCGCACCAGCGGAGTGATGCGGCGGATGGTGACGCGACGGTTTTCCTGGCTCGGACCAAGCGTCTGAACCTTGAGGTAACGCTCGCCGTAGCCCTGCGTAGTGAGGTTTTCCGGCGGGATACCGTAAACTTCGGTCAGGACCTTGGCGACGGACTCCGCGCGCTCGTCGGAGAGAACCAGGTTGCTCTCATCCGAACCCACGGCGTCCGTGTGTCCTTCGATGAGGAAGGTTTCAGCCGGGTTCTTTTCCAGAACCTTGTTCATCGCATCAGCAACCTTGCGCAGCGAGCGTGCCTGGCTCATCGGAATTTCGGCACTACCGGTGGCGAAGGTGATGGTATCGAGGTCGATACGACGCACCATGTCACGAACGCGAGCCGAATAGCGGACCTCATCCAGAGAGTAGACGCGCTGGACTGGTTCTACCGGCGGCTGCTCGAGGAAGCGATAGTAGTCGCGATCCTGGTCCGACGACGTATCGATGATGTACTCGTTGACCGGAATACGCAGACGCAGTGGCGGCAAGTCGAGACCCGGGTCGCGATAGACATATTCGCGATCTGGCTCATCCGCCAGCTCCGGCGCGTAGAAGAGCACATACTCGCGGCCACGCGCATCGATACGCGAACGCTGGATGACGTCACCGTAACGGTTGCGAATGGTTACGACCTGCGTGCCGTCGGAACGTTCGATCGTCTCGCGATAACGATCGTCGGGGAGACGTTCATAATAGGGACGCGCACCTTCGCTGACGAAGCGGTCATCATCACTGCCACGCACGACAACGCGATCACCGAACTGCAGGAAGACGCGGTCGCCCATGTCGCGGTCACGCGGCAGGTCGCGAGGACGCCATTCCCGAACGCCGTCGGGCCGGTCGAACTGCGGACGGCGGTCGATGCGCTCACCCTGGATGTTGGTGATGTTCTGGATGTTGATCTGCGGTGCAGGCTGTCCGTCGCGGCGGGCAGCCGCTTGAGCTTCTGCATCCGACGTCGGAACCTTGAAGTCCTGAACCTGCTCGCGTTCACGGCGACGCTGTTCGCGAAGCTGCTCGTTGCCACTGCGATAGACTTCCTTGTCGCTGTCGAGAACGGCTGCACCCTTGTCTACCGGAAGAACGACCGTATCAGCCGACTTGGAAGGATCCTGGGCAATGGCACGGGCCTTGTCCAATTGCTCCTTTGTCATGGGAGGCGCTTCCGTCTGCGGAGTTGCGACCTGGGCTGGAACAGGCTCGCCCGCAGGTGCCTGACCTGTTGCGGCTCCGTCCAGCGGCGCTGGTGTCGGCGCACCCGGAACGGGCGCCGGTGCTGGCTCGCCATTCTGAGCACGTGGCGGGCGCGGCTGTTCGGATGGCTGCTGGCCAGGCGCCGGGTTTGGCTGCTCGGCAGGTGCAGGGGCGCGACCAGGGGTCGGAGGCTCTGCAGGCACCGGTGCGGCGCCCTCGGCAGGTTCTGGAGCTGCTGGACGCTTGGCTGGCTTGACCGGCTTTTCTGGCGCAGCTTCGTTAGCTGCGGGCTCATTTGCCGGCTTGGCGGCTGGCGCTTCTGGCTTGGCAGCTGGAGCTTCCGGCTTTGGCGGCTGTTTGCCTTCACCTTCCGGCTGCGCCTCTGCGGCGGGCTTGCGACGCGGGCGCTCCTGTTGCTGGCCAGGCTCGGCCTGGGGCGCGCCTTCAGGGGCGGCTTCGCGGCGGGGACGCTCGGGCCGTGGCTGGCCTTCTGCTTCCGGCTGCGCCTCTGCGGCTGGCTTACGGCGCGGGCGTTCCTGCTGCTGCTCAGGCTCGGCCTGCGGCGCTGCCTCTGGGGCGGCTTCACGGCGTGGGCGCTCTGGGCGTGGTGCCTCAGCTTCTGGTGCTGCTTCGCGGCGTGGACGCTCCTGCGGCTGCTCAGCCTGGGGCTCTGGGGCTGCTTCACGCTTTGGACGCGGTGGAGCTTCCTCACGCTTCTGCTCTGGCTCGCGCTTCGGTTCAGCCTGTGGCTCACCCTGCTGCTCACGCTGGCGGCGCTTCAACAATTCTTCTTCTGGGTTCGCTGGCGCTTCGGCCTGCGCAAGAATAATGGCTCCTTGACCGTTGGAAATGGATCCCTGTTGCTCAACCCGCGCCAAAGGCGCTGCATGCGCAACGGTGGCCACAAGTGCCGGCTCTACTGCGATGGCAATCGACATCAGGGGGAAAACCACCCCGGTCAGTAATTTATTCTTATTCAGCATGGCGCTTCCTCATCTGCCGTCTTCATCCACTTTTGCCCTGCGGCATTGGGGCACAGTCTGCACATAATGGCGCTGAACAACGCCGGGCGTGCGGTCTTGTTCCAATGATGATCATCAAGGGCTGTACCGGGAATGAACGAAAAAAGGCATTTTCTGGAAGCGCGGCCTTAATTGCCGGGGACTATTTCCGACGAAAGACGCACCTTATCGGGGCGCTTCGGGATGGCATGTAACCCAATTCGTATGGAAGGCGGTCCAGGACGCCGGATTCATTCTTGGAAGAATTTGACGACGGCAGGTCAGGCCCACCGCCGTCTAGCGCGATCGCTAAGCTGTTTTTCCACCTGACGCTGGCGCGGCTTCAATCGCTTGCTCATCCGGTACACCGAATTCCGCGTTGCGTTTTTCATATCCGAAACCGGCGAGCAGTGCGACGGCGCAGGCGACGACCACGGCGACGCTGAAAAGCGCGAGGGCATAGTCGCCATTCCAATGCGCGGCAAGTGTCGTCTGCAGAGTGGCGTTGCCAGAGGCGAGCAAATTCCCGAGTTGGTAGGCAAAGCCGGGGAACGTGCCACGCACCTCGTCTGGCGAGAGTTCGTTCAGGTGAACAGGGATGACGCCCCATGCGCCTTGAACGAAGAATTGCAGAACGAAGGCGCCGATTGCGAGCAAGACCACGCCGGGAGCATAAACCCAGAACCATGCAGCAGGTATTGTCAGAACGGCGGCAATCACGATCGCATTACGGCGGCAATCACGATCGCATTGCGGCGGCCGATCTGTTGCGACAGGGTGCCGAAAAACAGGCCGCCGCAAATCGCCCCGATGTTGTAAACGATCGCTATGGCGCCTGTGGTATGGCTGTCATAGCCTCGCTGCGTTTCTAGGAAGGTAGGATAGATATCCTGCGTGCCGTGGCTGAGAAAATTGAACGCCATCATCAGGATAACTGTCCAGATGAAAAGCGGGACGTTCTTCTTCAGCACCGTGAGGAACGGCTGCTGAGGCCGCTTCTGACTTTGGAGAAATGCGGGGGATTCCTCTACATTGCGGCGGATATAGACAACGATCAGCGCTGGCAGCGCGCCGACAAAAAACATCCCTCTCCAGCCGATGATTGGGTAGAGCAGAAAGAAGACGATTGACGCCAGCAAATATCCGGAAGGGTAGCCAGCCTGGAGCAGCCCGGAAACGAATCCGCGCGCTTGAGGCGGCACCGTTTCCATGGTGAGTGAAGCGCCCACACCCCACTCGCCGCCCATGGCGATACCATAGAGTAGGCGCAGCACGATGAACATCGTCAGCCCGGTCGAGAAGCCGGAAAGAAGCTCAAGAGCGGAATAGAGAAGGACATCGACCATGAGTGTGATGCGGCGACCGTAACGGTCGGATGCGAGCCCAAAGATCAGCGCGCCGATCGGCCGCATGGCAAGAGTCAGGAAAATTGCGACCGAGACCGCGGGAATGCTTGTGTTGAACTCCTTGGCAATATCCTTGATGACAAAGACAAGGATGAAGAAGTCGAAGGCGTCGAGCGTCCAGCCGAGGAAGCTGGCGATGACCGTGTTGCGCTGAGAGGGCGTCAACGACTGAACACTTTGGGTTATACTCACGAAAAATCCTCCTTGAAGATGGAGGCGGAGGCCGAAAATCGGGAACCGTCTTCTGAAATAAGAAAACTTATGCCTGAAATTATAAGGCTTACTTACGACGCACGAACGCCACATTCTGTTCCATTAACTTCTAGTAACCAGGCTGCGATTCAAATCGTGTTTCGAGTCGGCTGTCGCAGCGCAAAACAATGATGTTGCATTTTTTTTGCAACGGGATGAGTATCCCGGCAAGCATCCGCAACCGGCTTTTGATCGGTAGCGGAGTGCTAAAGTCTCCACGCACGCAGAACATAAATGAGGCGTGCGTCGAATCGCCAAAAGAGAGGATCGAAATGCTCAACCCCACCCGTCTGTTTGCTGCAGCGTCCATCGCCGCACTGTCGCTGTTTGCTGGCTCCGCCTTGGCGCAGGACAAGATCGTCATCGGCACGGAAGGCGCCTACCCGCCCTTCAACGTTCTGGAAGCTGACGGAAAGCTGACCGGCTTCGATATCGATATCGCCAAGGCGCTCTGCGAAGAAATGAAGGCTGAATGCACCTTCGTTACCAACGACTGGGACGGCATCATCCCTGCCCTTCAGGCCAAGAAGTTCGACGCGATCATTGCGTCCATGTCGATCACGCCTGAGCGCCTGCAGAAAGTAGACTTCTCCAAGAAGTACTACAACACGCCGCCGGCCATTGCAGTGCCGAAGGATTCCCCGATCAAATCTGTGGAAGAGCTGAAGGGCAAGACGATCGGCGCGCAGGGCTCCACCACCCACGCCAACTACGCGGAAAAGCATCTTGCCGATTCCGAGCTGAAGCTCTACCCGACGGCTGACGAGTACAAGCTCGACATCACCAATGGCCGTATCGACGGCGTCATCGACGATATCGTTGTGCTGTCGCAGTGGGTAAAGTCGGACGCCGGCGCATGCTGCAAGATCCTGACGGCTCTACCGGTTGATGAAGAAATCAACGGCAAGGGCGCTGGCATCGCGGTTCGTAAGGGCGACACGGCACTGGCCGACAAGTTCAGCGCAGCCATTGCAGCGATCCGCGCTAACGGCAAGTACAAAGAGATCAACGACAAGTACTTCGATTTCGACGTTTACGGCCAGTAAGCGCATTTCTCATGTTGAAATATGATGGCGGGAGGGTTGCCCTTCCGCCATTTTTGTTTGAGAACATCTTCATAAAACAAATATGAAGAGCGGCGGAGACCGCAGGGGACATTGGCATGAGCGGAGTGTTTTCCGCCGTAGGTTCGTTCTGGACCTATCTCACATATCTGTTCGACCCGTTCTGTGGTCCGGTCGGTATCTTCTCACTCTTTGGCAACGGCACATTGCTCACCTGCGGCGACGGCTGGGGCGACGAAATTGCCTTTGGCGTCAAGGTCACCGTTTCAGTGGCAATCGCAACGCTCCCGGTCGGACTGCTTTTGGGCTTTCTGATCGCGCTCGCCGCACAATCGCAGGAGAAATCCCTGCGCCTTGCCGTTGGCATCTACACGACGATCTTCCGTGGTCTGCCGGAGCTTTTGACCCTGTTCATCGTCTATTACGGCATGCAGATCCTGCTGCAGACGATCGGCGGTTATCTCGGCTTCACTGGCCCCATCGAGATCAACGCCTTCGTCGCTGGTATGATTGCGCTTTCGGTCGTCTTCTCGTCCTATGCATCCGAAGTGCTGTTGTCTGCTTTCCGGGCCATACCCAAGGGTCAGTATGAGGCGGGAGATGCGCTTGGCTTGTCGCGCAGCCGCACCATGGTCCTGATCATCATTCCGCAGCTCGTGCGCATCGCCCTGCCCGGCATGACCAATCTCTGGGTGATCCTGTTGAAGGACACATCTTATGTGTCGATCATCGGGCTCGCGGATATCGTGCGACAGACCGGTATTGCTGCGCGTGTCACTAAGGATGCGTTTCTGTTCTACGGTATTGCCTGCATGCTCTACCTTGTCCTCGCTCTCCTCTCGTCGATCGGCATTGGCTATATCGACCGCTGGGCACGTCGCTCGGAGGTGCAGAAATGAGCCATGTCGACCAGTTGATCGAGGCAAGACCTGCACCACCCGCGCCGCCGCGGCAGTTGTCAGTTGCGAGGATCGCAGGCTACGCAATCGTCGCGCTTTGGGCGCTCCTTCTTGGCGGGCTGGTCCTTTCACTGGTCCTGGACTGGGATCCAGACAAGATCGAGCGTTACGGCTGGCGCTATATTGACGGCCTGCTGACGACCATAAGCCTTGTCGGCCTTGCCCTGATCCTCGGCGCCGTGCTCTCCGCACCGATTGCTTTCGCCCGCATGTCGGAGAACAGGGTCGTCAGCGCCATTGCGTTCGCTTATGTCTACGTCTTCCGCAGTACGCCGCTCCTGGCTCAGTTGTTCCTTATCTATTATGGCCTTGGCGGCTTCCGTACCGAACTGGAAGCGGTCGGCCTGTGGTGGTTCTTCCGCGATGCTTGGTATTGCGGCCTCCTTTCACTGACGCTGAACACCGCTGCCTACCAAGCCGAAATCCTGCGCGGTGCAATCGAGAGTGTGCCGAAGGGGCAGCATGAAGGTGCTGCCTCGCTCGGTATTTCCAAGCCGGTGACCTTCTGGAAGATCGTTCTGCCGCAGGCCCTCATCGTTGCGTTGCGCCCCTACGGCAACGAGATCATATTGATGATCAAGGGCTCGGCAGTGGTCTCCATCGTCACCGTCTTTGACCTGATGGGCCAGACCCGCTACGCCTATTCGCGTACTTTCGACTTTCAGGCCTACCTCTGGGCTGCGATTTTCTATCTCTCCATGGTGGAAATTCTGCGCCATGTGTGGGCGATGGTGGAAGCGCGACTGACGCGCCATCTGAAGCGGTAACGCGTTAGCAGCACTCCGTTCGAGCAGCTGCTAACATGATGAGAAACATAAATAATTTGTGACAAACCCCATTCTTGGCAAGGTTCGATTAACCATGTCATGTTCCCATTGTCGATGACACTTTTAACGTGTCCGCGATCAATAGAACGGGAACAGCCACATGAACCAAGACATGGAAATGATGCTGAAGGGCTATGGTCTCACCACAGCCGAAATTCTCTATCGCATGCCCGATCACCCCTGCGTCCTGCAAAGTTACCTCTGGCAGAACTACGATCTCGCGCCCGACTTTCCTGAAATGCACGGATTTCTAAAGTTCTGGCAGGAGACGCTGGATGGTCCGCTGCATTCGGTACGTTATGTCCACCGCAAACTGATCTCGGCACAGGAATGGCGCTCTCTCAAGGGTGAATTCATTTTGCACTGACGGCGTTGTGGTCCCGGCGAGCGGCTGGCAATCCAAAACAGGCATTGCGCCTTATAGCGTTGCGGCTTAATCAGGCTTCCAACGAAGCCAAGCCGGATGCACGCCATGACCAACAACACCAAGATCGATGAAGAAGCCCTAGCGGAGGCCTACAACCGCGCGCTCGCCCTTGAAAAAGCCGGCGACATCGACGCGGCGGTAAAAGCCTACGAAGAGGTCCTCGCAATCGATCCTGAGGATCATGGCGGTGCCGCCGTCCGCATCGCATCCATGGGGCGCGGCGAAACGCCACCCAAGGCGCCAGACGCTTATGTGGAAACGCTGTTCGATCAGCATGCCGAGGCTTTTGAGGATATCCTCGTCGAACAGCTCGGCTATGCTGTTCCGATGATGGTGCGCCAACGGTTGCAGACGCTAGAACTCGGTCCGTTCAAGCGCCTGCTTGATCTCGGATGCGGCACCGGTCTCACCGGCGAGGCGCTTCGTGACATGGTCGAAGACATCACTGGCATCGACATTTCAGAGAATATGGTCGAAATCGCCCATGAAAAGGATGTCTACGAGACGCTGTATGTCGCTGAAGTGGAGGATTTCCTCGAGGACAATGACGATGAGCCGTTTGATATCATCACTGCCACCGACGTGCTTCCCTATCTCGGCGCACTCGAACCGCTCTTTTTCGGCGCAGCGGAGAATATGGTCGAAGGTGGTATCTTCATCTTTTCATCGGAAACCCTGCCAGACGACAAGATGGAAAGCCGGCCCTATATCGTGGGTGCCCACCAGCGCTTCGCGCATTCCGAAACCTATGTTAGCGAACGTCTCGCTGCCACCGGTTTCGAGGTGATCGAGGTCACCGATATCAATGTGCGCATGCAGGATGGAGAACCGACACCGGGTCATCTGGTGGTTGCCAGGTTCAAGGGTTGATCTCCTGCCGAATGTTTTGGTCCAGGAAATTTGCAAAGACAGAGAGGCCCGAAGATCGATTTCGATCTTCGGGCCCACTTTTTTATGACGAAGAAACTTTACCGGCAAAGCACGCCAAACTTGCAGCGCTCTTTACTCTTCGCCGGATTTCGGATTGTCAAGAATCATGTAGTCCAGCGGCAGTTCGGTCGTGTACTTGATCTGCTCCATGGCAAAGGCGGAGGATACGTCGCGGATTTCGATCTTGGCGATCATTCGCTTGTAGAAGGCGTCATAGGCGGCGATATCCGGAACGACCACGCGTAGCAGATAATCGACGTCGCCGCTCATGCGGTAGAACTCAACAACCTCCGGAAACTCGGACACGACTTCAGAAAAGCGCTTCAGCCACTCGATGGAGTGCGAAGCTGTGCGGATCGAAACAAAGACCGTCACCTTCGTGTTGACCTTCGTCGCGTCCAGAATGGCAACGCGGCGGCGAATGACGCCATCTTCTTCCATCTTCTGGATACGCCGCCAACAGGGCGTTGTGGAAAGCCCGACCTTCTTTGCAAGGTCAGCAACGGCCAGCGTGGAATCCTCTTGCAGAATACGTAGAATTTTACGGTCGAGGCGGTCCAATCTTCTCTCCTACGGAATTATTTTCCCTTATTTACACCAAATAAAACAGAAAAAAAGAAATTTGTTTCAGCGCGTCAGTCTTTCCACATGCTCCTGCAGGACAGGCAACACATGCTGCTCAAACCATGGGTTCTTGCGCAACCATGAGGTATTGCGCCAACTCGGATGCGGCAGAGGCAAGATGGCAGGGCCGTTATTCGTCTGCAAATAGTTGCGCCAACTTTGCACTGTTTCCGTCATGTTTTTCTTGCGCCGATCACCAAGGTACCAGCTTTGAGCGTATTGGCCGATAGCCAGAACCAACTCGATCTGCGGCATAGCCTCCATGACCTCTTTACGCCAGCGCGGCGCACATTCGCGCCTTGGTGGCAGGTCGCTACCGCGCTTGTCATAGCCGGGAAAGCAAAAGCCCATGGGTGCGATGGCGAAACGATTGGCGTCATAGAAAGTCGGACGATCGACATTCAGCCACGTTCGCAGCCGATCTCCGGATGCATCGTTGAATGGAAGCCCACTTTCATGCACACGCAATCCCGGCGCCTGTCCTGCGATCAGTATCCTCGCCTTTGCCGAAATGACAGCGACCGGACGCGGCTCATGCGGCAACCGATCTGCATCGCCCCTTAGTGGTGCGTCACGACAGATTCGACAGCGTGCGATACTGGCGCGCAAGAGTTCGATCGCTGTGTCCGGCTTTTGTAGTTCAGCATCCATATCACCACCGCAAGACATGTCGTAGCATGGTTATAATTCCCGCAAAGGGCCTATCATCATCCATGCCATTGCGCTCACGTCGCCAGTCCCTCGGGCGCTCGAATGCGCCACTCCACAGGCCCAGCCTCTGCGCCCTCGCGTGTTCCTCCTCCTGGGCGTAGAGAAAAAACTCGGTCGTCACGGCGAGCCCTTCGGCGACGACAAGACTTCCCACGTCCTTGCCATCGACGGAACAGCGAACCAGAAGGCGCGAGTACTTGTCAGTTTTGCTCCCGGAACATTCGACCTCTCCTCGATCCAGGACATCACGTAGAAAGTCACGTGCTGCCTGCCCGCAGGCCCAGCTCTGATCGTCCACGCCGCAGCTCTGACGAAGTTCGGGCGCATCGATCCCCAAAAGCCGGTAGCGCGTTTTACCCGACGCAAGCGTATCCCCGTCAATGGCGATAAACCGGCCAGAGAAGCGCCGGTCGCTCAAACCATCGACTTTCGCCAATATCAACGCCCCCAGAATGACTATGAGCAGGAGGGTGAATCCGTCCTTCACCGGAGAGAACCTTCTGCCTGACTTTCGTCTCATGTACCAACAAACCCTTTGCAGAAATGGCAAACAAATCCTTTCGCGGCAGCATCTTCTTAAGACTTTACCCTTAATCTGCAAACGTCCCGGATCGGTTTCGTTTGTAGATGAGTAAGAGCGCCAGCATCATTGCCGACAAGAACATCGTCGATCGGTCTCGCACGCGGCGCAACAAGGCCGTGTTCGATGCCGTGAAAGCGACCCGCGAGCGTCTGCAATATGGCAGCATCGGCACGATCGCATTCGAGCGCGAAATGCTGCAGATGCATGTGGTGGAGATGCTGCATGGCGCTACCATCATGCCCCTCTTCATCATGCTGGCCACGGGCATCGGGATTTATATCACGCGCGACATAGAGCTGGTCGGTTGGACGTTCCTGGCGCTGACCACCCACGCCGTTTGCCTCATGTTTGCCCGTCGTGCGCACAAACAGACGATCAGCACGGCAAGTGCGGACCGCTGGCTCAAGACCTTTCAGGGAATGCAGATCGTCATTGGCTTGATCTGGGCGCTCTTCGCCGCTTATCCCATGAACGCCGAAAACATGTCGCTGGCCATGTTCTACAAGGGCGGCACGCTGCTGATCGCGCTGTCGATAACGGCCATGTCGAATTTCATGCTGCGCCGCGCCATTGTCACCACCTTTCTGCCAGTTCTCGTCGCACTCGGCATCAATGCGGCGCATTCGCAGAACCCGATAGATATCGGCATGGCGCTGATGTTTTTCATGGCCATGCTGTTTTGCCACTACATTACCAGACGGTTGCACAATACGAGCATCAAACTCCTGTCCTTCCAGTCGGAAAAAGACGATCTGATCGCGGAACTGGAAGTGGCGAATTCAATGTCGGACGAGGCCCGCCGCCGCGCGGAAGAAGCCAATCTGGCGAAATCTCGCTTCCTCGCCTCAATGTCGCATGAGTTGCGCACGCCGCTTAATGCGATCCTTGGCTTTTCGGAGGTGATGGCCTCGGAAATCCTGGGACCGCTCAACAATCCGCTCTACAAAGAATATTCGGCGGATATCAACCGCTCCGGCCAGCATCTTCTCGACCTCATCAACGAAATCCTCGATCTCTCTCGCATCGAGGCAGGGCGATATGAGTTGCAGGAAGAAGCCGTATCGCTGCTCGAAATTGCCGAAGACTGCATCGGCATGATCCAGCTACGCGCCCGTGGCAAGAATATCCGGATCACCCAGCAGTTTGAGCGCAGCCTGCCGCATGTCTGGGCGGATGAGAAGGCGCTGCGACAGGTGGTTCTCAACCTGTTGTCCAACGCCGTCAAATTTACTCCGCAAGGAGGCGAAATATCGATCAAGGCGGGCTGGACTGCACGCGGCGGTCAGTATGTGTCGATCAGAGATAACGGCCCCGGCATTCCCGAAGAAGAAATTCCAGTGGTACTCTCGGCCTTCGGTCAGGGATCTATCGCCATCAAAAGCGCAGAACAGGGAACAGGCCTTGGCCTGCCAATTGTCCAGGCAATCCTCTCAAAGCATGACGGGCACTTCGTGCTGAAATCCAAACTGCGTGAAGGAACCGAAGCGATAGCCATTCTACCGGCGAAACGGATTCTGCAAACCGTTCCGGCCGTCGAAGACGTGCCGGTAATAGAGCGCCGCAAGCGATCTTTCGCTTAATTTTCAGAACGGATTGACGCTGAGAAATACCGTGGAAATCAGCGAATAAAGAACCAAACCGCCATTCGCCAGCAACAAACAGAAAACGGCGAACGAGCCGAGGTCTTTCGCGTTTCGTGCAGCGCTTGAAAATTCGGGCGACACACGGTCGACGATTTCTTCGATGGCTGTATTGAGTGCCTCCACGCAAAAGAGCAGCAACATCAGCACAATGAAAATCAAGGCATGGACCAGCGGCGCGCCGATGATGGTCAGGAAAATCAGCCCTGCCCCGAATGCCATCACCTCATGCCGGAAGGCTGCCTCCCCCCACAAACGGGTCAGCCCCTGAAAGGAATAACGCGTCGCGGCGATCAGATGGCGAAAGCCTGTCTCCTTGCGAAACGCGGGCTCCGGATTGAGAACGGGATCCGGCGTGGGCGTGTTGTGCGTCCTATCCATCGCAAACTCAGTGGTCAGTGCGGTTCGTGACACCCGCCTGCGCGAATGTCGCCATGCCGGAGTGGCATGCAGCGGCGGCCTTGACGATCCCTGCGGCAAGTGCGGCGCCGGTACCCTCGCCGAGACGCATGCCCAGTGCCAGAAGTGGCGTTTTGCCAAGCCGCTCGACCGCCGCCATATGGCCCGGCTCGCCGGAGACATGGCCGATCAGGCAGTGATCGAGCGCTGCCGGATTTGCAGCTTTCAGAAGAGCGGCAGCAGCCGTCGCAACGTAGCCGTCGATCAAGACCGGGATTTTTTCGACCCGCGCAGCAAGAATTGCACCGGCCATCGCGGCAATCTCGCGACCACCGAGACGGCGCATGATTTCCAGCGGATCCGACAGATGGTCTTTATGGAAATCCACCGCAGCCTTCACGGCAGCGATCTTGCGCGCCATGAACTCTCCTTCGGAACCGGTGCCTGGACCTGTCCATTCTTCTGCCGAACCACCGTAAAGCGCGAGATTGATCGCAGCCGCAACGGTCGTGTTGCCAATTCCCATTTCGCCGATGCACAGAAGATCGGTGCCGCCAGCGATCGCTTCCATACCAAAGGCCATGGTCGCGGCGCAATCGCGCTCCGAAAGTGCATCTTCGCAGGTAATGTCGCCAGTCGGGTAGTCCAGCGCGAGATCGAAAATCTTGAGGCCCAGATCATGGGTCACGCAGATCTGGTTGATTGCAGCTCCGCCCGCAGCAAAGTTTTCGACCATCTGCTGGGTCACCGAAGACGGATAGGGCGTCACGCCATTGCGTGTGACACCATGATTGCCAGCAAAAATCGCCACCAGAGGACGGTTGACGGCGGGTGCGCGTCCAGACCATGCAGCCAGCCACATCGCAATCTCTTCCAGACGTCCGAGCGAACCGGCAGGCTTCGTCAGCTGTGCATTGCGCTCCTTGGCGGCAACCAGTGCATGCGTATCCGGCCCTGGCAGGTCACGCAAAAGAACACGAAAATCATCGAAAGGCAGGCCGCTCACGCTCATGGTATCGATCTTTCTCTCATGCCGAAGACTTGTGTTTTCCGGCAAATCGGTCTTTGTTGCGCCTCTCATAATCGGGGACGGGCAGAGGAACAACCTCTAAAGCATATCGGGCAAAACTACCGAGTGATTTTGCGATACCGATATGCTCTTCGAAAGCCTGTATCGGCCATTCGAACAGCGGGAGAGCAGATTGATCCTGGATGGTTTTTTGACGCGGATCATGCATGCTCTGAGCTTTCTAAGCCGCATCCCGGTGCCCGACACGTTTTTCAATGGCGTCAAGGTGGACATGCTGGCTGCCACTCGCGTCTTTCCTGTGGCTGGGCTCATGATCGTGCTGCCATCAGCTTTCCTCCTGGGCCTCCTTGACCGCGCCCATGCCGATCCGTTGGTGAGCGCGGGCCTTATACTGGGAATCGCCACCGTCATCACCGGTGCGTTGCATGAGGATGGTCTGGCCGACACTGCCGATGGATTCGGCGGCGGCGCGGACAAGGAGCGGACCCTCACCATCATGAAGGACAGCCGCATCGGCAGCTACGGGGCAATCGCGCTGATCCTTTCATATCTGGTGCGAGCTGCGGCAATAGCCGTGCTGATCCGCGAATTGCCTTGGCAGGCAAGCGCCGCCTGCCTGATTGCAATCGCAAGCTTCAGCCGCGCCATGATGGTCTGGCACTGGCATGATCTTCCCCCTGCCCGGGAAGGCGGTATCGCAGCATCCATCGGACAGCCGTCCAGAACCGATTGCAATCAGGCACTCTTCTTCGGCGCCGCCATTGCATGCGTTACGCTGTTCTCGTCGATCTCGATCATTGCATCGATCGTCACCCTGTCCGGTGCCTCGGCGGCCGCCTATCTCTTCGGCCGTCAATGTCAGAAAAAAATCAATGGCCACACAGGCGATACGATCGGCGCAACACAGCAAATTACCGAAATCGTGATGCTGGTCGCCCTTGCTCTGCTCGCCTGAAGAAAAGATATGAAGACGATGGAAACACCCTGCATTCAGGTCTGCCAGCTAAACCGGGAAGGTCTCTGCACCGGCTGCTATCGGACTATCGCTGAAATCACCGGCTGGAGCGGCTTTACCGTCGCTGAAAGACACCGGATCATTGGTGAGTTGCCCAAACGCAAAACGGGGAAAGTGGCAGGAATGGAGAGCGCAAGGGCATGAATAGGCTGACTTTGGTTCTTCTCATCCTCGGTATCGGACTGGCACTTCTCCTCATCAACAATAGTAGCGGAGAGACCTTCGGGATGGATAATGAGCGCTTCGCCAGCGCGCTCTATCTGACACCGATCGCGGTCCTTCTGTCCGCCGGTATCCTGGCAGGCAATCGCGGCAATCTTCCAACGGTGCTGCGGCAACTGGCCATCTGGCTGGTCATCATCTTAGGCCTTGTCGCGGGTTATCTCTACCGAGGAGACCTGCAGCGGTTTGGCGACCGGTTGTTGGCAGGGCTCGTTCCCGGACGCGCCGTGGTGACGACGACGCGCGACGGTGCGCAGGAAGTTATTCTCAACAAATCAATGGGCGGTCACTTCGGAACCGAAGCCACGATCAACGGCGTCTCCGTCCACATGCTTGTGGATACCGGTGCAAGCTCCGTCGTGCTCTCCAACGCCGATGCGCAGGCGATCGGCATCAACCCGGACAATCTCAATTACACAGTCTCGGTGATGACTGCCAATGGCCGAACAGCTGCGGCATCGGTGCGCCTTACGGAGATCGCCATTGGCCCGATCGTTCGTCGCAACGTCTCCGCGCTCGTCGCTCAGGAAGGCCAGCTGGACCAGAGCCTGCTCGGCATGACGTTCCTCTCGACGCTCGGATCATTGCAAATGCAGACAGACCAGCTGACACTGAGGGATCGGTAAAGCCGGATCAGTTACGCAGCTTGTAACCCGTCCTGAACATCCAGCTGATAACCGCCAGACATACCGCCAGGAATCCCGTGATCATCACGATGCTGATCAGCGGGTTCACATCGGCGATCTCGTAGAAGCTCCAGCGAAACCCGCTGATCAGATAAAGCACCGGGTTGAAGTGGCTGACCGTCTGCCAGAAGGGTGGGAGCATATTGATCGAGTAGAAGCTGCCGCCAAGAAAGGTCAAAGGCGGAACGACCAACATCGGGATCAGGTTGAGCTGCTCGAAATTCAACGCCCACATGCCGATGATGAAACCGAATAGGCTGAAACTGATCGCCGTCAGCACGAAGAACAGCACCATCATGACGGGGTGGGCAATCGAGATATCGACGAAGAAGGACGCCGTGATCAGGATGATCGTGCCTATCATCAGGCCCTTTGTCGCCGCTGCTCCGACGTAGCCTGCCAATATCTCCGTCATGGAGATGGGCGCAGAGAGAATCTCATATACGGTACCGGTGAATTTAGGGAAATAGATGCCGAAGGAGCCGTTGCTGACGCATTGCGTCAGCAAGGTCAACATGATGAGACCCGGCGTAATGAAGGCACCGTAGGACACACCCTCCACTTCCTGGATTCGGGAGCCGATGGCGGTGCCGAAAACGATGAAATAGAGTGATGTCGAGATGACCGGCGATATCACGCTTTGCAGCAACGTCCGGCGCGTACGCGCCATTTCGAACAGGTAGATGGACTTGATGGCTTCGAAGTTCATTTTTGTCCTCCCACCAATGCAACGAAAATATCCTCGAGCGAACTTTGCCGCGTCGATATATCTTTGAAATGGACGCCCTCGCCAGCAAGCGCCGACAGAAGCTCCGCGATCCGCCCCTGCTCCCCGTTGCCGTCATACTCATAGGTCAGACAGGAGCCGTCTTCCGAGAGCTGCAGATGAAAGGGCGAAAGGCTTTCCGGAAGCGTTTTGACCGGTGTCGTCAGTTCCAGAGACAATTGTTTGCGTCCGAGCTTTCGCATCAGAGCGGTCTTTTCTTCAACCAGCAGAAGTTCACCCCCATTGATCACCCCGACGCGGTCAGCAATCTCCTCGGCTTCTTCGATGTAGTGGGTCGTGAGAATGATGGTCACGCCAGACGCGCGCAACTCCTCCACAACCTGCCACATGTCACGTCTGAGCGCGACATCAACACCTGCGGTAGGCTCATCGAGAAAGAGAACCTTCGGCTCATGTGCCAGTGCTTTGGCGATCAGCACCCGCCGCTTCATGCCGCCGGAAAGTTCTCGCAGCATGTTGTCCTTCTTGTTCCACAGCGACAGGGATTTTAAAACGCGTTCGATCAGTTGCGGATTCTTGCTGTAGCCGTGCAGCCCGCGAGAAAACGATACCGTGTTCCATACCGTCTCGAACTGATCTGTCGTCAGTTCCTGCGGTACGAGCCCGATTAAAGCTCGCGTCTTGCGAAAATCCTTGACGACGTCATGCCCACCGACAAGCACGCTGCCCTCGCCAGGATTGACGAGACCGCAGATGATCGAGATCAGCGTAGTCTTTCCCGCTCCGTTCGGACCGAGAAGTGCCAGAATTTCTCCCTCCTGAATATCGAGGGTAATGCCTTTGAGGGCCTGAAAACCATTGGCGTATGACTTCGTCAGATTGCGGATGGACACGATTGGCTTGCGGGAGGACGTCATGGATAAACTTTCGGCAGGATACTGAAGCGCGAATATAGGCACGCAGGAGCGGAAACACTACACCCGGCTTGCAGTTCCAGTATCTTCGGCATCCGCATTATGATCCGGGAACTCTGTCATGAAGATGTGATGCAGACTGGCTAACGATAAATGCGGCAAGCTCGGCGCGATTTGACGGCAGAGACTGCCCGGTTTTCAGCACCGTTGCATATTTCGAGATATACGGCAGTCATACTGAAAGACATTTCCGGGCAGAGGCTTACCCCAGGACTCTGCCCTGTTTTTTTATGCGACCGAAACCCGGCCACGACAGATAAAAAGCCTGCCGTCAGTCGCAGTGGCGATAACCGGACTTGCGGGTGCGAAGATCGAAATGGAAGTGATTCCAGTGGTTGGGATCGCTTCCCGGACCAAGAACCGTCGAGAAGTACTTGCAGCTGTCGGAGCGGACGGCTTTGAGCAGACCTTTTTCGCGGAAGGCAAAAAAACTCTTGGTGCGAACGTCTATTTCCTTACCGTTCTTCAACGTAATCGTCCCAATGTCGATGGCGTTGCCGCGGGCGTGTTCCGACCATGGATTGCTGGCCCGGGAATTCATCTTGCGGCAGGAATAACCGCCCATCGGTGTGATGCGACCGACACCGGACAAGTAGCGGAAACGGGATGACGGCACGAGTTCGAATTTCACCCACTTGGCAAAGGCCAGCGTCACCTGGCAGTTGAGCTTCACCGCCGGACGGATCGCGACACCGCTATCGAGGCCGCTGAGTTCGATGGGGTAATCGATACCGCAAGTGGGACCATCGGCAATGCGCGCCACATCGCGGAAGGCAACGCCTAATCTGCGAAGCTCGGTGCGGCAGGCAACCTCAGAGGGCGGCATCATGCCTGGCGGTTGCGACATGCGCCTTTCCTGCGCCGGATTGTCGGGCATCAACATCGCCACGTCTTCAACCGGTTGCGCCTGCCGACGACCGCCTGCGGGCGGAGGCGGAATAAGGCGGGATTGATTGGCCAGCTGGCGTGGCGGCTGTTGTGGCGGATAGGAGCCGCTGTCGGGAGCAGACACCTCGATATCCTGCTCTTCGGCAAGGCTTCTCCCCGGCGTCACACCAAGTCCCGCATCCATGTTCACGCCCTGCTCACCCTCAGCCATCTGGGACGGCATGTGGCTTGATTGCGGCTGGACGGGTGCGAGACGGCTTGCCTGCGCGTCGAGCGTCGAATAGCCCTGCCCCGCTGAATTCAGTAGTGGATCACGTGAAGCCTGCTCCCCCGGCATGGGCTGCGAAAGCGCGGATGGGTCATTGAATGGCACATTCTGGCTGACGGGCGCAGGTGGCGCACTGTAGTTCTGACGGCTGGAGGAGCGAATGGAACTGACCCGGGTCGCTCCATCGACCTCAGCGGGGGGCACCAACCCCTCCGCTGAGCACGATACGATCACCGCCGACATTGTCATCAACGTCGCAAGACGACGCGGAAGGGAAACATACGCCATACCAGAACCTGCACCTTCAGCGACCGCAACACGCGGCGATCAGGTCAAATTGTAAAGAAATCTGGTAAACGAACCCTTGTTGCCGAAGCAAAGAAAGTGACCGGCAAAGGCTTGTATGTTCGGAAACGAGACAGCGTCGAATCGACGATGCGAGTGTCGAGCTTCTAGTAGCGTGGAAAAACGGAAGGGGCCGTCGCACGCAACGCCCTCCTGATCGGATCAAAACGAGACTCAGGCCGCCCGTGACATCGGGCCTCCAGCAGAAACGTTTCCAAGCTGGAAGCGTGCCAGAAGCGAATGCAGCTTGCGGCTCTCCTCAGCCAGCGTTTCGCCCGCCACCGTCGTTTCTTCCACCATCGCAGCATTCTGCTGGGTCATCTGGTCCATATGGTTGACGGACGTATTGATCTCCTGCAGACCGGTGGCCTGCTCGCGCGCAACCGTGGCAATCGAGTTCACATGACCGTCGACGCGGTTGACCAGCGATACGATCTCCTCTAGCGCTTCTCCGGTGGAGCGAACCAGCGTTACACCGCCACTTACCTGTTCCGCCGAACTGTTGATCAGCGTCTTGATCTCCTACGCAGCATTGGCGGACCGCTGTGCGAGTTCGCGAACCTCCTGTGCAACAACGGCAAAGCCACGACCGGCCTCGCCGGCACGCGCAGCTTCCACACCCGCATTCACGGCAAGCAGGTTTGTCTGGAAAGCAATCTCGTCGATGACGACGATGATCTGGCCGATCTTGCGCGAGGACTCCTCTATCCGGTTCATCGCCTCCACCGCGCTGCGCACGATATCGCCCGAGCGTCCTGCGCTTTGCTTTGTCTCTGTCACCATCTGCCGTGCTTCATTGGCGCGTTCCGACGCGGTGCGAACTGTGGATGTTATCTCGACCAGTGCGGCTGCGGTTTCTTCCAGAGCCGCGGCCTGCTGTTCGGTGCGGCGGGAAAGATTGCCTGTTGCTTCGCTGATATCGGCGGCACTGACATTCACAACCTCGCTGCTGCGCGAGATTGTTGCAATCACGTCCCTTAGAGCGCCGACGGCGCTATTGAAGTCGGCGCGCAACTTTCAGTATCGCCACAAATAGGGCGACAAGCGCATAAAGCCGCGTGGACATGTTTAAATGTTTCATCTGCCCCCAAGTGTAATAAATTGTTGATATGCTTAAAAAATTTCCAAGTATAAAACGCATTTTTCGCTTGTATTAAAATATATTACATGAAAGGAAATATCATCTATACGCATTATGAATGTAAGTCAGGCTCATCAAACTTTCGATAGTGTCGCGACTCGCGATCGTCTGAAATAAAAAAATCGGAAAAACAAAATATAAAGTAATTGTGCATTAACAAATCGAAATCATTATCTCTACGCAAAATAAATCCACGAGAGCGATATGCCCAAACCTAATTTTCGCTACACCCATTACGATCTCAAAGAGATACGTACCGGTACCATTATTGAAGTGTCCTTGAACGCGGTTGCAAACGTGCGTTTGATGACAGCTGGTAATTTCCAGAGATTTACAGAATTGTTGGATTTCAAGTATGTGGGCGGCGTTGCACGAAAATCACCGGTACGCATAGCTATCCCGGAGACGGCCCATTGGCACGTCGTCGTGGATGGTGAAGGCCACAATGGCTTGGCAGAGTCATCGGTGAAGATGCTGCCACCCAACCCGGCCACCGCTGCGCGCAAGACTGCCTGATCGATCCTCCGACAACACCCGAAGGCGAAGCGCAAACATACCCCGAAACGGGACATTCACGCTTTAGCGGGGGTTACGGTCCCGCCGAAGCTTCGACCACCAGTCCAGACGTTTTCGAATGTCTCGCTCAAAACCGCGATCAGGCGGATCGTAGAATGTTGTGCGCCCCATCTTTTCGGGAAAGTAGTCCTGGCCCGAGAAAGCATCCGGCTCGTCATGGTCATAGCGATAGCCATCGCCATAGCCCTCGCCCTTCATAAGCTTGGTCGGCGCATTGAGAATATGCTTGGGCGGCAGCAATGAGCCATTTTCCTTGGCTGCCCGCATAGCGCTCTTGTAAGCGGTATAGACAGCATTGGATTTCGGTGCTGTCGCCAGATAAACGCAGGCCTGCGCAAGCGCAAGCTCGCCTTCGGGCGAGCCGAGGTAATCATACGCATCTTTGGCGGCGTTGCAGATGACAAGCGCCTGCGGATCGGCAAGGCCAATATCCTCCACCGCCATGCGGACCAGCCGCCGGCCGAGATAAAGCGGATCTTCACCAGCGTCGAGCATTCGCGCCAGATAGTAGAGCGCAGCGTCCGGATCGGAACCACGCACGGATTTGTGCAGGGCAGAAATCAGATTGTAATGCCCATCCTGACTTTTGTCGTAGACCGGAGCGCGGCGCTGGACGATGCGGGTGAGACCTTCGGTATCGAAGACTTCGCCTGCCCTTGCCGCACGCCAGACTTCTTCGGCAAGCGTTAGAACCGCACGCCCATCGCCATCCGCCATTCGAAGCAGCGACAGCCTGGCATCATCGTCAAGCGGCAGCGGTTTAGCTTCCGTTTGTTCGGCACGGTTCAAGAGTTCAAGGAGGCTTTCCTCGTCATGCGACTTGAAAGTCAGGACGCGTGCCCGCGACAAAAGAGCGGCGTTAAGCTCGAAGGATGGATTTTCCGTCGTTGCTCCGACGAGAATGATGGTGCCATCTTCCATGACCGGCAGAAAGCTGTCCTGCTGGGCGCGATTGAAGCGATGGATTTCGTCCACGAAGAGCAGCGTCTGCCGCCCGTTCATTCGACGCGCACGCGCCGCCTCGAACACTTTCTTGAGATCGGCAACACCGGAAAAGATCGCCGAGATCTGTTCGAATGCAAGCCCCGCCTCGCCGGAGAGCAGCCGAGCCACGGTCGTCTTGCCAGTTCCCGGCGGCCCCCAGAAGATCATCGAGCCGAGCGAACCGCTCTCGATCATGCGACGCAGAACGCCCTCTTCACCCGTCAGATGCGGCTGGCCCGTGACCTGCGCAATCGTCGTTGGGCGTAGCCGATCCGCCAAAGGCCGCCGATTGGCGACCTCGGCTGGAACCTGGGGTGCAAAGAGGTCTCCACTCATCGCAGGAACTGCCGGAGACGCTGACCATCACGAATGATTTCCAAACGCCAGAAGCCGGGATTGTCGTGCAACGCTTCTTCCATCTGGGCACTGGATGTGATGTCCGCGCCGTTCAGTGACACGATAATGTCCTTCGGCTGAAAGCCGACGCGCGCAGCGGGCGAGCCCCGAGCGACATCAACGATGACAACGCCGGTGGTCGTGGCGACCATGCGCAATTCGTCGGCAAGCTTCGGTGAGAGATTGGCGACCGTCGCACCCGCGAATGGATTGCGGCCTTCCAGCAGGCGCTCGTCACGCGGTGCGGTTTCCGGCGCAGTGTCGAGCGCGATGGTGACGGTCTTTTCCTTGCCCTTGTCGATCAGCGTGATCTTCGCGGACTTGCCTATTCCTGCTGTTGTCAGACGATAACCCAGCGCGTCTGGATGCTCTACCTCGATATCGTTGACCGCAGTGACCACTTGACCAGGCTCGATACCCGCTTTTTCAGCGGGCCCGCCCTTCACTACGCTGACGACGAGAGCGCCGCGTGCGCGCTTCAGTCCGAGAGCCTCGGCAACTTCGGATGTCACCGGGTCGAATGTCGCGCCAACATAAGGCCGCTGGAAGGTTTTGTCGCCCTTTTCAGCCGCGGCAAGGAACACCTTGACGAGATTGGCCGGAATGGCGAAACCGATACCGTTGGAGCCACCGCCGCGCGAAAAGATGGCGGTGTTGATGCCGATCAACTCGCCATTCATATTCATCAGCGCGCCGCCGGAATTGCCCGGGTTGATCGATGCATCCGTCTGAATGAAGAAGCCGAAATCGCCCTGTGTCACCTGATTGCGCGCTAGCGCCGACACGATACCGCTGGTGACGGTCTGGCCGACACCGAACGGATTGCCGATCGCCAGTACCAGATCACCCACTTCGGTCGCGTCCGAGTTGCCAAGCGGCAGCACGGGGAACTGCTCCTTCGCATCGATTTGCAGCACGGCAAGATCGACGCGGTCATCTTTTAGCAGAACCTTCGAAGAAAACTCACGACCATCCGCCAACGCCACTTTGATATCATCGGCCCCCTCGATGACGTGGTTGTTCGTAACCACCAGACCGCTGGCGGAAACGATCACACCAGAGCCGAGCGAGGATTGCTTTTCCGTACGGTTTGGCAATTGCTGCCCGAAAAACTGTTCAAAAAATGGATCGCCGGCAAAGGGCGAAGCGCGGCGCTGAACGATGCGCTCGGCATAGACATTGACCACCGCCCCGGAAGTACGCTTGACCAGCGGCGCAAAGGATAGCTGCATTTCAGTGCGGCTCGACGGCACTGCCTTGGCGTCCTGTGCCTGTGCACTGAACGGCGCCAGAAGCAACGCCGCGAGAAAGCCGTGGGCCATGAATTTCAACACGCGCTGCATGTGATTCCTCATCTTCATCAATAGGATGCAGTTATAGCGTCTCAGCCTATAAATCAAACGGCGGCAATATCATGACATGTGGCTTTGCGAGCGACAGCTTTACTTTCTGTGGAACTGGTTTGCAGGTCTGAGAATTTATCCGCCAAGATTTGATCAAAAAAGAGAAAGAAAAATGCAGTTTCGAAAACACGCACTGGCCATGTTTATTGTTTGCGCGTCTTACTCGCACGGATCGCCCGTCGGAGCTGCAAGCTTCGATTGCGGCAAGACCGATCTCGCAGCAGACGAAAAAGCGATCTGCGAAAATCGCGCTTTGAACGATCAGGACGTGAAGATGGCCACGACCTTCGATATTCTGACGCAGCTCATGGCCATGGGAGCCCGCGATACGCTAAAAACCGAACAGGCCGAATGGTTGAAACACCGGCAGACCTGCGAAGCAGATGTCGCCTGCCTGACTAAAGCCTATGACGAGCGCATGGTGAAACTCGGCGAAGCCTTCCAAAGCATCAACCGCCCGCTTTAAACTGTCTCGATGATATCCGTCATCAACGCATGCAGGGCATCCCGGTAACCGGTGCGCGCCGAGGGCGCGTCTTCCCGGGATGTCATGACGACAGATAGCGCCTTCGACGGAACGATATAGAGCATCTGCCCGCCGTAACCCCAGGCATAATAAACCTTCTCACCCGCCATTTTCTTGATGAACCAGCAATAACCGTACCCATCCCCATTGAAAACGGAATTGGTCCTCTGCGTCCATGACTGATCAATCCAGCTTTGCGATAGAAGCCGCCGACCATCTTCTGTGATACCGCCACGCCGATACAGCTCTCCAAAAGCAAGCAACGAGCGCGCCGTCATCGCCATCTGGTTACCTCCAAGATAAATCCCCTGAGGATCTCGCTCCCAGCTTCCAATCGAAAAACCGTCCAGCGGCTTGAACCAATCGCGTGCCAGCGAGAGCGTAGAGCGGCCAGAGGCTTTAGTCAGGATTGCCGAGAGAAGATGAGTCGAGGCGGTGGAATAGAGCATGGTCCCGCCCGGCTCACCGTCGAAGCCAGAGCCGAGGGCGGTGCGGACCCAATTGCGGCTTGCGACCCAACGGCCGTAGTTGGGGCCGGACATTCGAGCCAGACCCGCCTGCATCGACAGTAGATTGCCGATGGTAACGCGCTCAAGTCTCGGATCGAAATTTGCGGGAAAGTCCGCCCGCAGCACAGAAGCGATGGGCTGATCCGCACCTTCCAGTATTTTGCGATCAATCGCCATGCCGACAAGAGCTGAGACGATAGACTTCGAAGCCGACTTTATATTCGTCGACCCGTTAAGCGCCGCACCATTATAGGCGCGCGACGCAACTTCTTTGCCATCGACGCTGACGATTACAGTTTTCAGCGTCTGGAGTGAACCAGACCTATCCAGGACAGGATCGAGTTCTTGGCGCACATTCGAGGATTGCGCGGACACTTTGGTGGCGAAAGGCAGGGTGGCAAGGGCTGCGAGTACTGTGCGACGTTTCATACGTGTCTAGGTAGGCCCTCGCACAGCCAAAGGAAGCGGCATCACTACCTTGTGACCAGAAGGACTTTATTCGAGAAAAGATTCTCCAAACAACGCGTCTGAGTGATTTCCTGAGCCGAAACATCAACGACTTGATTCAACATTAGAAGAAACGCCACGTCTACTCTTCGTAAATCATTTTCCGCGTCATGCCGCCATCCAGGACGAGAACCTGCCCGGTCATAAAGCCGGCGCCAGTGAGATAGAGCACGCCATCAGCTATATCTTTTGGCCGACCAACGCGGCCTACCGGATGCTGCATCTCGTCTTTCTTACGCAGATCGGTTTCATCCGTTATCCAGCCCGGCGCGATGGCATTGACGCGGATCTTCGGTCCAAGGCTGACGGCCAGCGCGTGGGTTAGAGCAACGAGACCGCCCTTGGACGCAGCATAGGCCTCAGTTTCAGGCTCGGACATGAAGGCGCGCGTCGAAGCCATATTAACAATGCTGGCGCCCTCTCCCATCAAAGGCACGGCGGACCGCGTCATCAGGAAAGCGCCAGTCAAATGGCTGTCGGTCACCTTCCGCCAGTCTGAAAGTGAGAGCTCATGGATCGGCCCGTTCACGGGACTCGCGATGCCAGCATTGTTGACCAGCAACTCAAGCCCCTTCCAGCCAAGTTGATCGAAAGCGGCAAGCACAGAAGTTTCATTGCCCACGTCGCACAAAATGTGGCGAGCCGCCGTCTTGCTTTCCTTCACATCGAAAGACGCTACCGTCCAACCGGCTTCCAACAAAGCCTCGATGATGCCCGTTCCGATCAGGCCACCGCCGCCGGTCACAACTGCCCGCTTCATGATGTTCTCCCTACCATGTCGTGCGGCAACGTTTGCGATAGCCAGGTTGTTCCGATGATGACACCAGGGTTAAACCTGGCGAAGGCTCGCGCATCATGGGACGGATGATCAATGCCACCAAGGAACTTGCTGCACTGACATCTGAACGCCTGTTGCTGCGACCGCTCAAAATTTGAGATACAGCGAGGCTCGTGCGGATCACCAACGATCCTCTCATTACCCGCCACCTTCTCAAGACCACAATGCCTTTCACCGCTGTAGGATCTCGGCGACTGATCTCAAGGATTCTGACAAAGAAGCGTGCGGTTTGGGCTATCGAGAGCGGGCAGCTCATCGGCCTGATTGGCATATCTGGTGAGTTTGGATATTGGCTGGCCCGCAGCGCCTGGGCAAAGGTTACGCCTGTGCAGCACACGTTTATCGTAGATCATACGTTTCCGCGCTTAAAAGTCGAAGCGCTTCATGCCAGCTTGATCGCCGACAGCAAGGTATCTCACCCCATCTTGAGGAAGCTAGGTTTTCAAGAGGACAGGATCGCGAGCGCCTTCTGTTGCGAGCGGAGCAAAGTCATGCCTCTCATGCGTTACAAGCTTGACCGACATAGATGGGAAGACGCTTAGCTCAACCAAAGCTTACAAATGGGTCACTGTGACCTGACTCAATCTTGCAACGACGACTTTCAACATGTTGTAAAAAATAGAAAAAACGCCCTCTTCAGAGCGTTTTCCAATTAACTCGGACGATGCAGAGCGCAAACTCACTCAGGAAGAATGCGAACTGCACCCTTGTCCGCGCTCGAAGCAAAGGCTGCATAAGCCTTCAGCGCAGTCGTAACATTGCGTTTGCGGAATTCTGCGGGCTTCCAGCCAAGCTGATCCTGCTCCGCGCGACGCGCTGCGAGTTCGGCATCCGATACCTTGAGATTGATCGTCCGGTTCGGGATGTCGATCTCAATCGGATCGCCTTGGCGCACCAGACCAATAGCACCGCCTTGTGCCGCTTCTGGAGAAGCGTGGCCAATGGAAAGTCCAGACGTGCCGCCAGAGAAGCGACCATCGGTAATCAGAGCGCAGGCCTTACCCAGCCCCTTCGACTTGAGGTAGCTTGTCGGATAGAGCATCTCCTGCATACCAGGACCACCCTTCGGGCCTTCATAACGGATCACGACGACGTCGCCAGCCTTTACCTCGTTGGACAGAATACCCTTCACCGCCGCGTCCTGGCTCTCGTAAACGACAGCCGTTCCGTTAAACTTCAAAATGCTCTCGTCGACGCCTGCCGTCTTCACGATGCAGCCATCCAGCGCGATATTGCCATACAGCACGGCAAGACCGCCGTCTTTAGAGAACGGTTTCTCAACGGAGCGGATGACACCGTTTTCGCTGTCAGTGTCGAGATCGTCCCAGCGAGACGACTGGCTGAAAGCAACCTGCGTCGGAACGCCGCCTGGTGCTGCCTTGAAAAACTCGCGCACGGTTTCAGAGTTGGTGCGAGTGATATCCCAACGGTCGATGGCATCGCCAAGCGTGGGCTCATGCACCGTCGGGCAATCGCGATTGATCAGGCCACCGCGGTCGAGCTCACCCAGGATGCGCATGATGCCGCCGGCGCGATGCACGTCTTCCATATGCACGTCCTGCTTTGCAGGCGCAACCTTGGAGAGGCAAGGAACCTTGCGTGACAGACGGTCGATGTCTTCCATGGTGAAGTCCACTCCACCTTCGTGCGCCGCCGCCAGAATATGCAGAACGGTGTTGGTGGAACCGCCCATAGCAATATCGAGCGACATGGCATTCTCGAAAGCAGCTTTGGAGGCAATGGTGCGCGGCAGAACAGTTTCGTCGTCCTGCTCGTAATAGCGGCGCGCCAGATCGACGATCAGATGACCGGCTTCGACGAACAGACGCTTGCGATCCGAATGGGTCGCGAGCGTTGAGCCATTGCCGGGCAAAGACAAGCCGAGCGCTTCGGTCAGACAGTTCATCGAGTTGGCGGTGAACATGCCGGAGCAGGACCCGCAGGTTGGGCAGGCCGAGCGCTCGATGATCTTGACGTCCTCATCGGACACCTTGTCGTCGGCAGCCGCGACCATGGCATCTACCAGATCGAGTGCAACGGTCTTGCCGTGCAGAACGACCTTGCCCGCCTCCATGGGACCACCGGAAACGAAGACAGCCGGGATATTGAGGCGCATGGCGGCATTCAGCATACCGGGCGTGATCTTGTCGCAGTTGGAAATGCAGACCATGGCGTCGGCGCAATGCGCATTGACCATATACTCGACTGAGTCCGCGATGATTTCGCGCGATGGCAGCGAGTAGAGCATACCATCGTGACCCATGGCGATGCCGTCATCGACGGCAATCGTGTTGAACTCCTTGGCAACACCGCCAGCCGCCTCGATCTCGCGGGCCACGAGCTGACCAAGGTCTTTCAAGTGGACGTGACCCGGAACGAACTGGGTGAAGGAGTTGACCACCGCAATAATTGGCTTGCCAAAATCGCCATCTTTCATACCGGTGGCGCGCCAAAGGCCACGCGCACCCGCCATGTTGCGGCCATGGGTTGTCGTTCTGGAGCGATAGACAGGCATCTCGTTATTCCTCGGTTCTCTCAAACTCGCGGGCATATCTTCCAGGCACATCAACGCGCCCTGCCCGCTTAAAATCTGAGGCGTCTTCTACTCCATTCGCCAACGGCTGTCACTGTCACCTTGCGGCAAAACAGTACGGTGCGGTACGGTACGCAACTTGTTATTTAAATCTGACGCGATCACACTACCGCATCGCATGTCTTAGCGTGTATTGATAGTTCTATGAATGAAATCCCGGCTTGAGGATATACGATGATCGTGAAGAATTGACTGGTACACCCTCACAGACTACGAGTGCTCCCCATGGCGCCAGCCTGCCTTATTGCTCTCTTCAGCGCCGCTCAGGCAGAGGAGACAAAGGGGCGGCATGTGCAGATCGCTGTCCTGCTCGATGCCTCACCAGAGCCTCTGCTCGCGGAATCGATCTGCGAGAAGGAGGTAGAATGCGTGGTCATTTCCAGACCGGACATTGGAATCAAAGTAACTGTCGTTTTACGTCAGAGAGACGATCTTCAGGCAAACAGATTGACTGTCGATTGCGCATCGCCCTGTTCGTTTCCCCTGGGCATTGGAACGGTCAATTTCCGCGGGCACCAAACCTTCGATCTCACCGACGGCGAAGTCAGCGTGGGCCGGCATTATCTTTTTCAGCGGCCGCACACCACAATAGGCAGCATATCGGTTATGACTGAACCAACCGGGCCGAGCCAACGTCCACCGATCTGAATAACATCGCAACTTTCTGACAGCTGAGGCGCCATCCTGCCTTGGCACGTCCGAGTGTGCCGACTGGTCTTTCACTTTCGCGCGATTGGTGAACCGACATCTGTTGTTTGCCGTAAATCGGGATCATATCATAAGAACCTGCCTCATCCTGCACATTCCGTGCAGCACCTGTTTCTCAGGAGATTTCCATGGCCCTCTATCGCCCTCCCCGTATCGCCTCCAGCGAAATCACGCCGCGCGATATCTATCTCTCCAGACGTGGCTTTCTCGGTACGGCAGCCGGGCTCGCCGCTATTGGGCTAACCGGTCGAGAGGCGATGGCAGCACCGCTGACGGCAAAGCCCGGTGCCTATAGGCTGGATGAACAACTGACGCCGCTCGATGCTGTCACAAGCTACAATAACTTTTACGAATTCGGCGTCGGTAAATCCGATCCGAAGGAGAACTCCGGAAAGTTCAAACCGACGCCTTGGACGGTGAAGGTCGATGGCCTCGTCGGCAAGCCGAAGGAATTCGGTCTTGAAGAGTTGATGAAGTTCGATCTTGAGGAGCGCCCGTACCGCATGCGCTGCGTCGAGGGGTGGTCCATGGCGATCCCTTGGATCGGCTTTCCTCTTGCGGCCCTCCTAGACAAGGTGGAGCCACTCGGCAGTGCCAAATTCGTCGCCTTCGAAACCGTGGTTCGTCCGGATGAGATGCCAGGCCAAAGCGGTCTCTTCCAGCCGCTGAACTGGCCTTACGTCGAGGGCTTGCGGCTTGATGAAGCGCGCCACCCGCTCACGATCCTCGCGGTTGGCCTTTATGGTGAGACGTTGCCCAATCAGAACGGCGCGCCGATCCGCCTCGTCGTGCCATGGAAATACGGCTTCAAGGGTATCAAATCCATCGTGCGGATTTCGCTGGTAGAAAAGCAGCCGGAAACCACCTGGAAGAACTCCAACGCGCGCGAATATGGATTTTATTCCAACGTCAATCCCAACGTCGATCACCCGCGCTGGAGCCAGGCGACGGAGCAGCGCATTGGTGAAGGCGGCTTCTTCAGCGTGAAGAACCGCCCGACCTTGATGTTCAATGGCTATGAAGAGGTTGCAAGCCTCTATACCGGCATGGATCTGAAGGCGAATTACTGACATGGCATTTGCCCTGCCCTTGCCATCGCTCCCCAAACGCTATCAGCCCGCTGCCATTTGGGCGCTTTACATCCTTGGCCTCTGTCCAGGCCTCTGGTATTTCTACCTCGCTGCGACAGGAGGGCTCGGCTTCAATCCCGTGAAGGATTTCGAGCACCTGCTTGGCATATGGGCTCTAAGGTTTCTGTGCCTTGGATTGATCGTCACGCCATTGCGTGACCTGTTCAATATCAACCTCATCGCCTATCGCCGCGCACTGGGCTTGCTGGCGTTCTATTACGTGCTGGCCCACTTCGCAGTCTATCTGACACTAGACCGAGGACTTATCTTCAGCTCCATCATCGGAGATATTCTTAAACGTCCGTACATCATGCTTGGCATGGCAGGGTTAGCCATGCTCATTCCACTGGCGCTGACTTCTAATCGCTGGTCCATCCGTAGGCTTGGTTCCCGCTGGAATACGCTCCACAAACTAGCTTATCCGGTGCTGATCATCGCCGTTTTACATTTCGTTCTGGCGCGCAAAAGTCTGACATTGGAGCCGATCTTTTACATCACGCTCGCTGTCGTTCTGCTCGGCTACCGCCTGATCCGGCCGACCATCATGGCGCGCCGTAGGGCACAGAGAGCTGCTAATGTCTCACGAACCACCTCATGATCCGTGCCGCGACCACGATGCCAGTCAGATAGCAAATGATATTCCAAAGTGAGAAGACACGGCCCAGCAGCAAGGTGCCGGCAGCCGTGTCACGGAAGGCGTCCAGCGCGGGGAAATGCACCAGCCGGAGCAACTCAACGGCAATGGCGATACAACAGGCCGTGACCACAACGAAACGGGGCGTTCTGTGCCGGGCCAATAGCGTCGCGATCAGCAGGTAAGCCATCGCGCCCCACAAAACGGAGCCGCCATATTTGACGACGGGAAACGTGAGCCCGATCGCATAGCCATAGCGCCGCAGCGCAAGCCCCGTCAAAATGACCAGAATGCAGGCCAGAAAAAGCAACACGCGTGATGCATAAAATTTGCCACTGTCGATTGTCATCGTCGCGCTTTACGTCGATTCTGTCGCCACCTCAAACGGTCGGCAAACTAGGACACATGCTTTGATGACCGATGCAACATTTCCAACCAGCCGCCTATCGTTTCTGGATAACTATCTTTGTGATGCGCGACCCTGGGGAAGTCTGAGCGGCACCAGGCGCTTCATTGTCGAGTTTCTCTATTTCGGCATCAAGAATGCCAGAGCCTGCATTTTTGCGGGGCTGTTCTTCCTGTCGATCTTTCTGGTACCTCGCACGGGCCTCTTTGTGCTTCCGCGTTACGATGTTCTGCTCGTCATTGCGTTGGGCATCCAGATATTCATGATTTGGAGCAAACTAGAAACACTCGATGAAGCCAAGGCGATCTTTCTGTTCCACATCGTCGGCTTCGCCCTAGAACTATTCAAGACGTCCAGCGCCATCCAGTCCTGGTCTTACCAGGACTTCGCATACAGCAAGATTTATGGCGTGCCGCTGTTTTCCGGCTTCATGTATGCCGCAGTCGGCAGCTATATCATTCAGGCTTGGAGGCTGTTCGATCTCAGAATCCGGCATCACCCGCCCTATTGGATGGCAACTCTGATAGCGCTTGCGATCTATGCCAACTTCTTCACCCATCACTTCATTGGGGATTATCGCTGGTACATCGCCGCCTGCGCTCTCGGCTTATATGCCCGGACCGCTGTCACCTACCGGCCCTATGACCGGGATCGGGAGATGCCGCTTTTGCTCTCCTTCATTCTGATCGGCTTCTTCGTTTGGCTTGCCGAAAATATTTCGACATTCTTCGCAATCTGGAGCTACCCAAGCCAGCTTGGAGCTTGGTCCGCAGTCAGCCTCGGCAAATGGAGCTCTTGGTCTCTTCTCGTCATCATGACCTTCACCATCGTCGCCCATTTGAAGCACATCAAGCACCGGATTTTTATCCCTGAATAGGTGGGGCGCACCCGTCGAACTGGTTAACGACACTCCCCCAAAAATCGTACTAAAAGCCGTCATTTACAGCATCAGGCAACAAGCTTACTCTGATGATTGGCTGTCCTCTGACAGCAAGCGATATGACGTCGTGAAGGCTCTCGTGATGAACACGACTTGTCTGCCTCTCTTTTGAAAAGGAAACGGCGTTGCGTATCGGCGTCCTCGTGCTTCTGGCAAGCGTCTCGGCATCCTCGGCTTTCGCAGCCAACATCAAGCCCGGACCATCGGAAACGGACTATCTGTTTCAATGCAGCGCGACTTTTATCATCAACGCGCATGAACTGAAGGACAGCGGTAAGTCACCCAAAATCCAAGCCAAAGCTGCTGAGTACGACAGCAAGTTCAACAAGCTTGCGGCGAGAGCGAGAGCGTCGTTTGAAGAAAACAGGCGCACAAAAGCAGAAGCATCGGCCTATCTGCAAAAGCATGTCGACACTATGTCCGTGCTCTTCGCCAGGGAGCCAGAAGTCATGAAACGCTTCGTCCAGCAGTGCGATACGCGCTATCAGGACACGCTATAACCCATCGGTCTGTTGAACAGCCTCTGATCGACAGCGGCTTCGCGAAATAAATCCGGGCTTTGTGAATGGGAAATGAACCGGTCCATGGCTCTACCTACTCACGATTCTTAAACGACACGCATTCGCCGAATCCCGCTGGAATGTAGCGGCGCCCCTTAGCCCTCGATCTTGGCCCTTATAGCGGTCCGAGAGCGACGTAGGACGTATACGCCTACCGTCTCGAACGAGCCGTCAGTTCGCTCGCTACGCTTAGCTCCTCGTTGGTCACATCTCCTGATCGTGAAACCTCTCCACACCTTCGCGCACATGCTCTAGGACTTCAGACCCGCCACGGTTCCTCACCACGCAGTGATCGCTGGATGAAACCATATATAGAGCAGACAGCGCTCACCAGAATCCGCGGCGTTCCAAGCTGACTGCCATCGGACGCATGAATAGACATAAAAAAACCGGGTGATCGCTCACCCGGTTCTTTAACTGTCTATGCTTAAGCGTGAGGCTTATGCAGCTTCGGCAGCAGCAGTCTCAGCAGCAACGCGAGCCTTGTCGGCTGCGCCCTTGGCATCGACGTCACGCTCGACGAATTCAACGACAGCCAGAGCTGCGTTATCGCCCTGGCGGAAGCCAGCCTTCATGATGCGGATGTAGCCGCCGTTACGGTTCGCGTAACGGGTTGCAATCGCGTCAAAGAGTTTACGGACAGCGTCCTGATCCTTGATCTGCGAGATGGCCTGACGACGAGCGTGCAGGTCGCCGCGCTTGCCGAGCGTAACCAGCTTTTCTACGATCGGGCGAATTTCCTTCGCCTTTGGCAGAGTGGTGACGATCTGCTCATGAGTAATGAGCGAAGCAGCCATGTTGGCAAACATTGCCTTGCGGTGGCTGGCGGTTCTATTGAGCTTGCGGCCTGAATTTCCGTGGCGCATTGCTATTCTCCTTTAGTGCAGGTTTCCTATACGGTCCTGCCGTTTCCTGGCACATGCAGACGACTGGTCTGCTGTTTGACGGGGAAAGGCAGTCTTTAAGGGCCTGCCTTTTCTTTGTTAGTATTGGTCTTCGTAACGCTTGGCGAGATCTTCGATGTTCTCTGGCGGCCATGCAGGCACTTCCATGCCGAGATGCAGACCCATGGAAGCGAGAACTTCCTTGATTTCGTTGAGCGATTTGCGACCGAAGTTTGGCGTGCGAAGCATTTCGGCTTCCGTCTTCTGGATCAGGTCGCCGATGTAGACAATGTTGTCGTTCTTCAGGCAGTTTGCCGAACGAACGGACAGCTCAAGCTCGTCGACCTTCTTGAGAAGTGCCGGGTTGAACGCCAGTTCCGTAACCGATTCTTCTTCAGCTTCCTTCTGCGGCTCGTCGAAGTTGACGAAGACGCCAAGCTGGTCCTGAAGGATACGAGCGGCGAAGGCAACGGCATCTTCGCCGGATACGGAACCGTTGGTCTCGATCGTCATGATCAGCTTGTCATAGTCGAGAACCTGGCCTTCACGGGTGTTTTCCACCTTGTAGGACACTTTCTTGACCGGAGAATAAAGGCTGTCCACAGGGATGAGGCCGATCGGGGCATCTTCCGCGCGGTTGCGTTCTGCAGGCACGTAGCCCTTGCCGTTGTTGACGGTGAATTCCATCCGGATTTCAGCGCCATCGTCGAGCGTGCAGATAACATGGTCAGGGTTTAGGATCTCAATGTCGCCAACCGTCTGGATATCGCCAGCGGTAACGGCACCTGGGCCCTGCTTGCGCACGACCATGCGCTTGGAATCATCGCCGTCCATCTTGATGGCGATTTCCTTGATATTGAGCACGATGTCCGTCACATCTTCCCGAACGCCGGGGATGGAGGAGAATTCATGCAGAACGCCGTCGATCTGCACGGCAGTCACAGCGGCGCCACGCAGAGACGACAGGAGAACGCGACGAAGCGCGTTGCCGAGCGTGAGACCGAAGCCACGTTCCAGCGGCTCAGCAACAAGCGTTGCCTTGGTGCGGCTGGAGGACGTGAACTCGACCTTGTTCGGCTTGATCAGTTCCTGCCAATTCTTTTGAATCATCTTTAAACCTTCCGTTCGCCGCCACCATTCAATCGTGGCGGACCGAGCATGATCACCGAGAGGAACCGAAACGGTTCATCGGAGGGTTTCAAGCGTAAGCACACCGGCCACGCCGGCAACCACACGCCGATTACGCGAAAATTCCGCCAGACCGATGGAAAGGCGGAACCTCCAGACAGAACGCGTTAGACGCGGCGCTTCTTGCGCGGGCGGCAACCGTTATGCGGGATCGGCGTCACGTCGCGGATGGAGGTGATGAGGAAACCAGCAGCCTGCAGAGCGCGAAGTGCGGATTCACGACCAGAACCCGGACCGCAAACCTCGACCTCAAGCGACTTCATGCCGTGTTCCTGAGCCTTCTTGGCGCAATCTTCAGCAGCGATCTGGGCAGCAAACGGGGTAGACTTACGCGAACCCTTGAAGCCCTTGGCACCAGCGGACGACCAGGCAATCGCGTTGCCCTGTGCGTCGGTGATGGTGATCATCGTGTTGTTGAAGGTCGAGTTGACGTGCGCTACACCCGACGTGATATTTTTACGTTCGCGACGGCGAACGCGTGTGGCTTCCTTGGCCATGATAGTCCTTTCATTGATCTCTTCACCGCCGTAACACCAGCGGCTACACCGGCACGCAACCCGCTTGCGAGCATTGCGCCAAACTCAGAAAGGCTGGCGCGGTTCGCACCAGCCTTCTCTTCCGTATGAACGGAAAATTACTTCTTCTTACCCGCGATAGCCTTCGCCGGACCCTTGCGGGTACGAGCGTTGGTGTGCGTGCGCTGACCGCGAACCGGAAGGCCACGGCGGTGGCGCAGGCCACGGTAGCAGCCAAGATCCATGAGGCGCTTGATGTTCATCGCGGTTTCGCGACGAAGATCACCCTCGACCTGATAATCGCGGTCGATCGTTTCGCGGATCTGAAGGACTTCAGCGTCCGTCAGCTGATGAACGCGCTTGTCGGCCGAGAGACCAACCTTGTCCATGATTTCCTGCGCGAATTTCGGACCGATCCCGTGAATGTAGGTCAAAGCGATAACAACGCGCTTAGCCGTCGGGATGTTGACGCCAGCGATACGTGCCACGTCTATTCTCCTTGCGTTCCAGTTGCCATCCGGCAAGTGGTGCTTCCATTTGAGCGGCACGATGCTGCCGCCAGTTCAAATTCCTGTTCGTCACAAGTCAAAACGACCGAACCCGGACTTTCCTTCCCTAAAGGAAAATCCGCGCCAGTCGCTTGGGTTGTCGCGAGTTGGCGCGGTGTTTAACGGAATCGGTTCAAAAAAGCAACCGGCCCCGCCAAGATTCTTTAGATCCGCGCAGCAGAAGCTGCCGGGCTGTTGTCCTTTTCCAAGGCACCCGCGATTGCGGCAGTGACCGCATCGACATCCGCCATGCCGTCCAGTGCAACGAGCTCACCCTGCTCGCGGTAGTATTCGGACAACGGTGCTGTCTTCTCACGATATTCGGAGAGGCGCTTGCGGAACGATTCGGGATTGTCGTCCGAACGAACCGTACCACCAGCCGCGACCGTCTCAGCCACACGGTTTTCGATTCGGCGCACCAGCGCCTCTTCGTCTACCTTGAGCTCGATGACAGCATCCAGCTGAATGTTCTTCTGCTGGAGGTTTTCGCTCAGCGCCTTGGCTTGCGGCACGGTGCGCGGGTAACCATCGAGGATGAAGCCCTTCGCACAGTCAGCCTGCTCGATCCGCTCGGAAACGATCTGGTTGACGATATCGTCCGACACGAGACCACCGGCATCCATCACCGCCTTGGCGCGCTTGCCGATGTCCGTTCCCGCAGTCACAGCCGCACGCAGCATATCGCCGGTGGAAAGCTGCGGAATGCCGTACTTGTCCGTCAAACGCTTGGCCTGTGTTCCCTTGCCTGCACCTGGCGGTCCCAAAAATATCAGTCTCATCGTCCCCTCTTTCCTCCACGCAGTTTCGATTTCTTGATCAGCCCCTCATATTGCTGGGCAATCAGGTGGCCCTGGATTTGCGCAACAGTATCCAGAGTTACACTGACTACGATCAAAAGCGAAGTACCACCAAGGGCTAACGGTATGCCTGTACGGGCAATAAGTGTCTCAGGAAGGATACAGACGAAGACAAGATAAATTGCACCGACGACCGTGATGCGCGTCAGCACGTAGTCGATGTACTCTGCGGTGCGCTCGCCAGGGCGAATGCCAGGAATGAAGCCGCCATGCTTTTTCAGATTGTCGGCCGTGTCCTTCGGATTGAACACGATCGCCGTGTAGAAGAAGGCAAAGAACGCGATCAACAGGCCGTAGAACAGCATGAAGAGCGGCTGGCCGTGCTGAAGGGACGAGATGATCGTCGTCGCCCAGCCGGGAAGGTTCGTGCTGTTGGTAAAGCCCGCAGCCGTTGCCGGCAGAAGCAACAGCGAGGACGCGAAGATCGCAGGAATAACGCCAGCCGTGTTGAGCTTGAGCGGCAGGTGCGACGTGTCGCCCTGGAACATGCGGTTACCGACCTGACGCTTCGGATACTGAATCAAGAGACGGCGCTGGGCGCGTTCAACAAAGACGATCAGCGCGATCACCAGGATGGCGACGATAACGACCGTGAGGATCAGAGTCGTCGACAACGCACCCGTACGACCGAGTTCAAGCGTTCCGGCCAAAGCCTTCGGCAAGCCTGCAGCAATACCAGCGAAGATGATCAGCGAGATACCGTTGCCGATACCGCGAGACGTGATCTGCTCGCCAAGCCACATCAGGAACATCGTGCCGCCGAGCAGCGTGATGACGGTAGAAACGCGGAAGAACCAGCCCGGATCGACAACGAGGCCAGCACCACTCTCTAGACCAACGGCGATGCCGTAAGCCTGCAGCGTGCCAAGCAGCACGGTTCCGTAGCGCGTGTACTGGTTGATGATCTTGCGGCCTGCTTCGCCTTCCTTCTTCAACGCTTCGAGCGATGGAACGACCGAGGTCATCAACTGCACGATAATCGAAGCGGAGATGTAAGGCATGATGCCAAGCGCAAAGATCGCCATGCGCTCGACAGCGCCACCCGCAAACATATTGAAGAGGCCGAGAATGCCATTCGCCTGACCGCGAAACGCCTGGGCATAGGCTTCCGGATTTAGACCAGGAAGCGGAATATGCGTGCCGAGACGATAGACGAGAAGTGCGGCAAGGGTAAACCAGAGACGCTTTTTCAGATCTTCAGCCTTGGCGAAGGTCGAAAAATTCAGGTTTGAGGCCAGTTGTTCCGCTGCTGAAGCCATAAAATTCTCCGCATGACCCTGTCCAGCAGCACGGTGAACGGCGTCTCCGGCAGGGTCCATAAAGATACTGGTTCAAAAACCGGGCTTCGGACGGAAAGCGACTGTTGCGCCGCAATCATGCCTCACCCTTGTTTTCGTATGTCCTATCCCCTCCCCCTACCGAGTTCAAGGTCAAAGGGGTTCAAGAACTGTGAGGCTCTCACTTGCGCTGCAAGCTGCGGCATTTTGAGCGCGAGACATGCAAAGTCGCAATGAGTCGCTGCGCAGATCCGTCAAATCGATTAGATTTTCAAAGACTTACGTAGCGTAAAGAGAAACGCCCGGGGCGAAACACCCCGGGCGTTCAGACACCATATATTACTCGGAAGCTTCCGGCGCAACAACGAGAAGCTTGATGGAACCACCAGCCTTCTCGATTTTTTCAAGAGCAGGCTTGGAAGCGCCAGCGACTTCGAAAGCCACCTTTGCCTTAAGCTCGCCATCGGCCAGAATGCGAACGCCGTCCTTCGGACGACGGATAACACCAGCAGCCTTAAGAGCAGCGGCATCAACCGTTGCCTTGGCGTCCAACTTGCCAGCATCGATAGCAGCCTGAACGCGACCGAGAGAAACGGTGACGTATTCGGAAGCGAAGATGTTGTTGAAGCCGCGCTTCGGTAGACGACGGTAGATTGGCATCTGACCGCCTTCGAAGCCGTTGATAGCAACGCCCGAACGAGCCTTCTGACCCTTGACGCCGCGACCACCGGTCTTGCCCTTGCCGGAACCAATACCGCGACCTACGCGGATACGGTCCTTGGTGGCGCCTTCGTTGTCTCTGATTTCATTGAGTTTCATGATAGGTTCCTCCGTCTCACTTCTCGTCTACGACGCGAACGAGATGCTGGACCGCACGAATCATGCCACGAACAGAAGGCGTATCTTCCAGCGTGCGCTGACGGTGCATCTTGTTAAGACCCAGGCCGATCAGCGTCTGACGCTGGATCTCCGGGCGGCGATTTGGGCTGCCGATCTGTTCGACCGTGACAGTCTTCTTGGCTTCAGTTGTAGTCTTGGCCATGATCCAGATCCTTACTCTTCAGAAGCGACGCCGGACGCGACGCGACGTGCCTGAAGGGTTGCATACTTCAGACCGCGCTGAGCAGCGATGTCCTTCGGATGAACCTGATGCTTCAGAGCGTCGAACGTTGCACGAACCATGTTGTACGGGTTCGAAGAGCCCGTGGACTTGGCAACAACGTCGTGAACGCCGAGCGTTTCGAAAACGGCACGCATTGGACCACCGGCGATGATACCGGTACCAGCCTTGGCGGAACGCAGCAGAACCTTGCCGGCGCCGTGGCGACCGTTAACGTCGTGATGCAGCGTACGGCCATCGCGCAGCGGAACAAAGATCAGATCGCGCTTGGCAGCTTCAGTCGCCTTGCGGATTGCTTCTGGAACTTCACGAGCCTTGCCGTGACCGAAGCCAACGCGGCCCTTCTGGTCGCCAACAACAACGAGAGCGGCGAAGCCGAAACGACGGCCACCCTTAACAACCTTTGCAACGCGGTTGATCGCGACCAGCTTGTCGACGAACTCGCTGTCGCGCTCTTCGCGGTTCTGGCGATCGTCGCGAGAACCTCTTTTTTCCTGTGCCATTGTCCTTTTCCTTTTTCTTTTCCGGTATCGAACGGCAAACGAAAGTAGGCCCTCCGGCTCCATTGCTGAAGTCCGGTTGGCCCGGTGAAAATCCACCCGGCGCGATCACGCCCGGGTGGATAAAGTCTTAGAAGTTCAGACCGCCTTCGCGGGCAGCATCTGCCAGGGCCTTAACGCGGCCGTGATAAATGAATGCGCCACGGTCGAATACGACATCCTTGACGCCAGCCTTGCCAGCGCGCTCGGCAACCAGCTTGCCAACAACGGCAGCTGCCGCAACGTCAGCGCCGGTCTTCAGCGACGAGCGCAGATCGGCTTCGAGCGTAGAGGCAGACGCGAGCGTCTTGCCTGCAACATCATCGATGATCTGAGCGTAGATGTTCTTCGACGAGCGATGAACCGACAGGCGCGGGCGACCGTTAGCAACCGCCTTGAGCTGGCGGCGTACACGGTTCGCACGACGTGCAAGTGCTTCTTTCCTGCTAGCCATTTCGCGAGTTCCTTACTTCTTCTTGCCTTCTTTGCGGACGATCCGTTCTTCAGCGTACTTGACGCCTTTGCCCTTGTAGGGCTCGGGACCACGGTATTCGCGGATTTCCGCGGCAACCTGACCGACCTGCTGCTTGTTGATGCCGGAAACGATGATTTCCGTCGGCTTCGGCACGGCGATGGTGATGCCCTGCGGCGGCTCGTAGACAACGTCGTGCGAGAAACCGAGTGCCAGCTGCAGGTTCTTGCCCTGCATGGCTGCACGGTAACCAACGCCGTTGATTTCGAGCTTGCGCTCGTAGCCATCCTTAACACCCTTGAAGATGTTCTCGATCATGGTGCGGGACATGCCCCACTTCGAACGAGCTTCCTTGGTGTTGTTGGACGGCTGTACCGAAACGCCGTTGTCTTCCAGCTTGAGCTGGATGTCGTCATTTGCGACGAAGAACAGTTCGCCCTTCGGACCCTTGGCAGTAATCTTCTGGCCTTCAACGTTGGCCGTCACACCTGCGGGAACCTGAACGGGCTTTTTACCGATACGAGACATATTTCTATCCTGTCTGTCCGTTACGGAGATCCTTACTCGGCCTTAGAAGACCGAGCAGAGAACCTCGCCACCAACGTTCTGTTCGCGAGCCTGGTGATCGGCCATCACGCCCTTCGGTGTCGAAAGGATGGTGATGCCGAGGCCGTTCGCGACCTGCGGAATGGACTTAACCGAGACATAAACTCGGCGGCCCGGCTTGGATACGCGGCCGATCTCACGGATCACCGACGCACCTTCGTAGTACTTCAGTTCGATGGTGAACTCGGACTTGCCGTTTTCAAAATCGACCTTGGAATAACCGCGTATGTAGCCTTCAGCCTGCAGCACGTCGAGAACGCGTGCGCGGAGGCTGGAAGCAGGCGTGCTAACCGAAGACTTGCGACGGGAAGCACCATTGCGGATGCGGGTGAGCATATCACCCAAAGGATCAGTCATGGTCATGTGCCCGTCTCCTTACCAGCTCGACTTGACAATGCCCGGCACCTTGCCGGAATTGCCCAGCTCACGAAGCGCGATACGCGACATCTTGAGCTTGCGATAGAACGCGCGCGGACGGCCCGTTACTTCGCAGCGGTTGCGGATACGCGTCTTCGAGCCGTCACGCGGCAGCGAAGCGAGCTTCAGAGTTGCCTGGAACCGCTCTTCGATCGGAAGGGACTGGTTCATGACGATGGCCTTGAGGGCGGCACGCTTGCCGGCCTGGGAGGCAACTGTCTTGCGGCGGCGCTTGTTCTTTTCAACTGCGCTTGTTTTCGCCATATCGGAGTTCCTTTTCTACGCTCGTCGTTACGGTTACTGACGGAACGGGAAGTTGAACTCTGTCAAAAGAGCCCGTGCTTCGTCGTCGGTCGGAGCCGTCGTGCAAACGATGATGTCCATGCCCCACATCTGATCAACCTTGTCGTAGTTGATTTCTGGGAACACAATGTGCTCCTTGATGCCCATGGCGAAGTTGCCACGGCCGTCAAAGCTCTTCGGGTTCAGGCCCCGGAAGTCGCGAACGCGCGGAAGCGCGATGTTGACCAGACGATCAAGGAATTCGTACATGCGTGCGCCACGAAGGGTAACCTTCGCACCGATTGGCATGCCTTCGCGAACCTTGAAGCCAGCAATCGAGTTGCGGGCGCGGGTTACGACTGGCTTCTGACCTGCAATAGCAGCCAGATCGCCGGCAGCAACCGTGGGCTTCTTGGAGTCGGCAGTCGCCTCACCCACACCCATGTTGATGACGATCTTTTCCAGCTTCGGGATCATCATGACGTTAGCGTAGGAGAACTTCTCCTGCATGGCGCCGCGGATACGGTTGACGTATTCCGTCTTGAGACGCGGTTCGTACTTGGTCTCAGCCATCGATGACTTCTCCCGAACGCTTGGCCACACGGACCTTCTTGCCCTCTACAACCTTGAAGCCAACGCGAGTCGGCTTGCCATCCTTATCGGCGATGGCGATGTTGGAGATGTGCAAGGATGCTTCCTTGTTGATAATGCCGGCTTCCTGGCTCTGGGTCTGGCGCTGGTGACGCTTCACCATGTTTACGCCACGCACAACAGCACGGTCTTCCTTCGGCATTACCTGGATTACTTCGCCGGTACGGCCCTTGTCCTTACCGGTCAATACGACAACCTTGTCGCCTTTACGAATCTTCTGCATCGCTCGTGCTCCTTACAGTACTTCTGGAGCCAGCGAGATGATCTTCATGTGGTTCTTACCGCGAAGCTCGCGAGGAACCGGTCCGAAGATACGGGTGCCGATCGGCTCTTTCTTGTTGTCGATAAGAACAGCTGCGTTGTTATCGAAACGGATGACGCTGCCGTCGGCGCGGCGGATGTCTTTAGCGGTACGCACAACAACCGCCTTCATCACGTCGCCCTTCTTGACGCGGCCGCGCGGAATAGCTTCCTTGATGGAAACGACGATAATGTCGCCCACGGAAGCGTACTTGCGCTTGGAGCCGCCCAGCACCTTGATGCACATGACACGACGTGCGCCGGAATTATCCGCCACGTCGAGGTTTGTTTGCATCTGAATCATGTCAGGTCGCCTTCTTGTTGTTACCGGACCGGTTGGGCACACATCATGGATGCTGCCCCCTGTTCCAGCTTATGAAATCTCTGTCTTTGCGCGGAAGAAACTTGCCAGGGTGGTTTCCCAAAGGGACCTTCCGTGCGCATCAAAGCAAAAGACGCTCGGGTTACGAGCGTCCTTGCGCTGCTTCATACAGATTTTCGCGCCAAGTGCAATAGACCTGGCGCGATTCCGTTGAAATTAAGCGTGAGCGGCAACAACCGTCCAGCGCTTATCCTTGGAGATCGGTGCGCATTCCTCAATGGAAACCACATCGCCGACCTTGTACTGGTTGTTTTCGTCGTGCGCCTTGTACTTCTTAGAACGACGAACGGTCTTCTGCAGTAGCGGGTGAGCGAATCGACGCTCAACGCGAACTACGACAGTCTTCTCGTTCTTGTCGGATACAACGACGCCCTGGAGAATGCGTTTAGGCATAGTATTCTTCCTTAGGCCTTGGCTTCTGCGGCCTTTTGGGCAGCAATGGTTTTGATCCGGGCGATGTCCTTGCGGACTTCGTTGATGCGCGAGGACTTTTCCAGCTGGCCAGTGGCCTTCTGGAAACGCAGGTTGAACTGTTCCTTCTTGAGGTCAGCCAACTTGTCCTTGAGCTGGTCGGCGCTGAGGCCGCGAATATCTTCGGCTTTCATTTGCCTTGCTCCTTACTCTGCGATGCGCTGTACGAAGCGCGTCTTGACCGAGAGCTTGGCAGCGCCGAGACGAAGCGCCTCACGGGCGATCTCCTCGGAAACACCGTCGATCTCGAACATCATACGACCGGGCTTGACCTTGCATGCCCAGTAATCAACCGAACCCTTACCCTTACCCATACGAACTTCGGTCGGCTTAGCCGTAACCGGAGTATCGGGGAATACGCGGATCCAAACGCGACCTGCGCGCTTCATGTAACGCGTGATCGCGCGGCGGGCCGCCTCGATCTCGCGTGCATTCACGCGGTTCGGTTCCTGCGACTTCAAGCCGAATTCACCGAATGCCAGGTCAAAGCCGCCCTTGGCGACGCCCTTGATGCGTCCCTTAAACTGCTTGCGGTACTTAGTACGCTTTGGCTGCAACATTTTCTTACTTCTCCGAGCTTATCTTTCGCCAGCGTCAATCAAGCGTTTTCGCGACGACGATCGTTGCGATCGCCACGCTCACGGCTTGCAGGACCCTGAGCATCGCCTTCGAGCGCACGACGCTCGGAAGCCATAGGATCGTGCTCAAGGATTTCGCCCTTGAAGATCCAGACCTTGATGCCGCAGATGCCGAACGCGGTTTCGGCTTCAGCCGTACCGTAGTCGATGTCTGCACGCAGCGTGTGAAGCGGAACGCGGCCTTCGCGGTACCATTCGGTACGAGCGATTTCCGCGCCGCCGAGACGGCCTGCGCAGGTGATCTTGATGCCTTCCGCGCCGAGGCGCAGAGCGGACTGTACGGCGCGTTTCATGGCGCGACGGAAAGCCACGCGGCGTTCCAGCTGCTGGGCGATCGACTGTGCAACGAGCGTTGCGTCGACTTCCGGCTTGCGCACTTCAACGATGTTGAGATGCGTTTCGGAGCTGGTCATCTCGGAGATCTTCTTACGAAGCTTCTCGATGTCAGCGCCCTTCTTGCCGATGATGAGGCCCGGACGAGCGGAGTGGATCGTAACGCGGCACTTCTTGTGTGGGCGCTCGATAACGACCTTTGCAATACCAGCCTGCTTCAGTTCCTTAACGAGGTAGGCACGGATAGCAAGGTCTTCATGCAGCAGGTTGCCGTACTCGGCAGTGTCAGCGTACCAACGGCTGTCCCACGTACGGTTGATGCCCAGGCGGAAGCCGATTGGATTGATTTTCTGACCCATTATGCGGCCTCCCCTTTTTCCTCGACTTCACGAACAACGATCGTGAGGTGCGAGAACGGCTTTTCGATGCGCGATGCACGGCCACGGCCACGAGCGTGGAAACGCTTCATGGTAATGGACTTGCCAACATAGGCCTCGGCGACGACGAGAGCGTCGACGTCGAGGTCATGGTTGTTTTCGGCGTTCGCGATAGCCGATTCCAGCGTCTTCTTGACGGTGGAAGCGATACGCTTGCGCGAGAACTCGAGCTCGGCGAGAGCGCGATCAACCTTCTTGCCACGGATAAGAGCGGCAACCAGGTTCAGTTTCTGGGGGCTGACGCGAAGCGTACGGGCAACGGCCTGAGCCTCGTTGTCCTTCAGCCGGCGTTCGGTCTTAGCCTTCGCCATGATTACTTCCTCTTTGCCTTCTTGTCCGCGCCATGACCGTAATAGGTCCGGGTCGGAGAGAATTCACCGAACTTGTGACCGACCATGTCTTCGTTGACAGAGACGGGCACATGCTTGCTGCCGTTGTAAACGCCGAAGGTAAGACCAACGAACTGCGGCAGGATCGTGGAGCGACGGCTCCAGATCTTGATTACTTCACTGCGGCCGCCTGCGCGCACCTTCTCAGCCTTAGCGAGAAGATAGCCGTCAACAAACGGACCTTTCCATACTGAACGAGCCACTTGAGACTTCCTCTCTTACTTCTTGCGCTGATGGCGCGAACGCATGATGAACTTGTCGGTCGACTTGTTCGAGCGGGTACGCTTGCCCTTGGTGGGCTTGCCCCATGGCGTCACAGGATGACGACCACCGGACGTGCGACCTTCACCACCACCGTGAGGGTGGTCGACCGGGTTCATAACGACGCCGCGAACATGCGGACGCTTGCCGCGCCAACGCGAACGACCAGCCTTGCCGTCGTTGATGTTGCCGTGATCAGCATTGGAAACAGCACCGATGGATGCGAGGCAGGAACCATGCACCAGACGCTGTTCACCGGAGTTGAGACGCAGGATCGCCATACCGGCATCGCGGCCAACGAGCTGTGCATAGGTACCGGCGGAGCGAGCGATCTGACCGCCCTTGCCCGGCTTCATCTCGACGTTATGGATGATCGAGCCGACAGGAATGAACTGCAGCGGCATTGTGTTGCCGGGCTTTACGTCCACTGCCTTGTCGGAGGCGATCACCTTGTCACCAGCAGCAAGACGCTGTGGCGCGAGAATGTAAGCCTGTTCGCCGTCCGTGTATGTCACGAGCGCGATGAATGCGGTGCGGTTCGGGTCATATTCCAGACGTTCAACCGTACCTTCAACGTCGAACTTGCGACGCTTGAAGTCTACCAGGCGGTAGGTCCGCTTGTGACCGCCGCCCTGGAAACGAACGGTGATCCGGCCCTGGTTGTTACGGCCACCCTTCGAGCTGAGGCCCTGTGTAAGAGCCTTTACCGGCTTGCCCTTGTAGAGCGAAGCACGGTCCACAATAACCAGCTGGCGCTGGCTAGGTGTGGTCGGATTGAAACTTTTCAATGCCATTGTATTTGTTCCCTTTTGGGTCTTTGCCCGCTTGGGCCTAACCTTTAGAGTCCGGTGGACACGTCGATGGATTGACCTTCAGCAAGTGTCACGATCGCCTTCTTGACGTCCTTCTTCTTGCCAGCGAATCCACGGAAACGGCGCGTCTTACCCTTGCGGATAAGCGTGTTCACACCCGTGACCTTGACGCCGAAGAGAGCTTCCACGGCAGCCTTGATTTCAGGCTTGGAAGCGTCCTTGGCGACGTTGAATACGACCTGGTTCTGTTCGGATACCAGCGTCGACTTTTCCGTGATCGAGGGAGACACGATCACATCGTAGTGGCGAAGATCCGTCATTTGAACCGCTCCTCCAGAGCCTCTACAGCAGCCTTGGAAAGCACGAGCTTGCCACGGCGCAGGATGTCGTAAACATTGATGCCCTGTACCGGCAGAACGTCCACGTTCGGGATGTTCTGAGCTGCGAGCTTGAAGTTGCCGTCAAGTTCTGCGCCGCCGATAACGAGAGCGTTGGTCAGGCCGAGCGAAGCGAAGTTGCCCAGCAGAGCCTTTGTCTTTGCGTCCGATGCAATCAGCTGATCGACGATGATCAGTTCTTCAGCCTTTGCCTTTGCAGACAGGGCGAGACGCAGGCCGAGCGCGCGAACCTTCTTGGGAAGGTCGTGAGCGTGGCTGCGAACGACTGGGCCGTGGGCCTTGCCGCCGCCGCGGAACTGCGGTGCGCGAGCCGAATGGTGACGAGCGCGGCCCGTACCCTTCTGCTTGTACATCTTTGCACCCGTGCGGGAAACTTCCGAACGGTTCTTGGTCTTGTGAGTGCCCTGCTGCTTCTTAGCAAGCTGCCAGCGCACAACGCGGGCCAGAATGTCCTGGCGTGGGTCGAGGCCGAAGATTTCGTCCGACAGGGCTACCTTGCCGGCGTCTTTTCCCTCGAGGGTCGTGACGTTCAATTCCATGATAAGGCTCCCTTACTTCGCAGCCGACTTGACGGCGTCGCGGACGATGATCCAGGAACCCTTGGAACCGGGAACGGCGCCCTTCACGAGGATCAGACCGCGATCCTCATCGGTCGAAACCACTTCCAGGTTCTGGGTGGTGACGCGAGTCTGGCCCATGTGACCAGCCATGCGCTTACCCTTCCACACGCGGCCCGGATCCTGGTTGGAACCCGTCGAACCGTGCGCACGGTGAGAGATCGAGTTACCGTGCGATGCGCGGCCACCACCGAAGTTGTGACGCTTCATCGAACCGGCAAAACCCTTACCGATCGTTGTTCCGGTTACGTCGACCAGCTGGCCGGCTTGAAAATGATTTGCGGTCAGTGTTGCACCGACGTCGATCAGGTTCTCGGACGAGACCCGGAATTCGACGAGCTTAGCTTTCGGCTCGACATTGGCAGCGGCGAAGTGGCCACGGAGCGCCTTTGTCGTGTTCTTGACCTTGGACTGGCCTGCACCGAGCTGAACTGCGGTATAGCCATTCTTGTCTTCCGTACGCTGGGCAACGACTTGTACGTTATCCAGACGCAGGACCGTTACGGGAATATGCTCACCAGCGTCGTTGTAGACGCGGGTCATTCCCACTTTCTGTGCAATCACACCTGAACGCATTGGTTCAATCCTCTTGCGAGCCTTGAAGGGAAACCCCTTGCTCGGCCTTTTGTTAAGGAGTTCCCTTCGACATCTCACGATGTTTCCGGTCTCCGGATTGGAAGACGTTGGATTGCTCCACGTACCTTCCTTGTTATATCGGCCCTTACTTTCGCAAGGTCAGGCCGAGGTCTTAGAGCTTGATTTCCACGTCAACGCCAGCAGCGAGGTCGAGCTTCATCAGCGCGTCAACAGTCTGCGGGGTGGGGTCAACGATGTCGAGAAGACGCTTGTGCGTCCGCATTTCGAACTGCTCACGGCTCTTCTTGTCCACGTGGGGAGAGCGGTTAACAGTGAATTTTTCAATGCGGGTCGGCAGCGGAACCGGGCCGCGAACGCTGGCGCCGGTGCGCTTGGCGGTCGACACGATTTCACGGGTAGAGGCATCGAGGATCCGGTGGTCAAACGCCTTGAGGCGGATACGGATATTCTGGCCGTTCATTCGTCTTGTCCTTGTTCTTTATTATTGATTTCCGCACGCGGAAATACATGAACCTAGTTAATCGTGGCGCCGCAGATTTTCAAAAATCGAGAGGAATGCGAAAGGCGCACCCCAATCATTTCAGTAGTCTGTATTGCGAAATCACCGGGACTCGCAAGCCGTTGCGAATCCAGCGGTGAACGTGAGTGCGCGTTTACGCGCTTTCACCGAAATTTTCAAGCACTAAAAGTGCAGCGCCCATACGCTTTTTCATCAAACGACTGACGGCGGTGTTTTTGCACCGCCGTCAGACATAATTTCAAACGTCGAGATTACTCGATGATCGAGGCAACGATGCCAGCGCCGACGGTACGGCCGCCTTCGCGGATCGCGAAGCGCAGCTTTTCTTCCATCGCGATCGGAACGATCAGCTCGACTTCAACAGTGACGTTGTCGCCAGGCATAACCATTTCCGTGCCTTCTGGAAGCGAAACGATACCGGTAACGTCAGTCGTAC
>NZ_CAJYTV010000026.1:0-69929 GCF_913777885.1 uncultured Agrobacterium sp.
CTTTTGCACCTCTAAAGCTTACTCGACATCAAAGTCGATCAAAGTCAACGAGGGCTCGAGCAGCCCCTGCCGAACCGCAGGAAGCAAAGCTTCCGAGGACCGGCAAAACAAAAACATCCGGGCAATCACTCGGACATCGCTCAAAATCAACGCGGGGTGGAGCAGCCCGGTAGCTCGTCAGGCTCATAACCTGAAGGCCGCAGGTTCAAATCCTGCCCCCGCAACCAAAAACACAATATGCAACAAAGCCCCTCGGCATAAGCCTTGGGGCTTTTTGTGTTTGGGCCTGCGCCGAGCGCCGTAGAAGCTGAATTGTCCAACTAGCGCTGACGTGCCCCCGTTAAATAAGGCGGGAATTTCGGACGCGACGTTTTACAAATGGCGCAAAAAATACTCAGGTCTGATGCCCTCGGAGATGAAGCGGCTACGACAGCTTGAGGAGGAGAATGCCAAGCTGAAGCGGATTGTTGCCGACCTGTCGCTGGACAAGGCCCTGCTGCAGGATGTGCTTTCAAAAAAGCTTTGAGGCCTGCCCGCAAGCGCAAGCTTGTCGACACGATCAAGGCGGATTGGAAGGTTTCGATCCGGCGTGCATTCTCAGTGTTGAAAGTCGATCGGTCGCTCTATGTCTACAAGTCCAGGCGTGGTGAGCAGGCCGAGCTAAAGCTGAAGATCAAGGACATCTGCCAGACGCGGGTACGCTACGGCTACGGGCGTGTGCATATCCTTATCAAGCGTGAAGGCTGGTCTGTGAACCCGAAGCGAATCTATCGTCTTTACAAGGAGATGGACCTCCAGCTTCGCAACAAGGTTCCCAAGCGCCGGGTCAAGGCGAAGCTGCGGGTTGAGCGCACGGAGCCGACCCATTCCAACCATGTTTGGGCGATGGATTTCGTTCATGACCAACTGGCCACTGGTCGCAAGATCAGGGTTCCGACGGTTGTTGATACCTTCTCTCGCTTCTCGCCAGTGGTGGATGCTCGCTTTAGCTACAAAGGCGAGGATGTCGTTCAGACATTGGAGCGGGTCTGCCGACAGATCGGATATCCGGCGACCATACGTGTGGATAATGGCAGCGAATTCATCTCCCGAGACCTTGACCTCTGGGCCTATCACAAAGGCGTCGTACTTGACTTCTCGCGGCCAGGCAAACCGACCGACAACAGCTACATAGAGAGTTTTAATGGCAAGTTCCGCGCCGAGTGCCTGAACGCTCACTGGTTCATGAGCCTTGACGACGCGCGGGCAAAGATGAAAGATTGGCGTAGAGACTATAATGAGTTCCGGCCACACAGCGAAATCGGCAACAAAGTGCCGATCGCGCTCACGAACGGCTCATCGGCACCAGCGCCGACATGAGCCATAACCACGGAAAATTCCAGTTCCGGCTGGCCCAAAATCGGGCAGCACTTCAAAAACCGCTGGAGCGAACTAAAGACTGGATAAAACTTCGGGGCAAGGTCAGCTCGTCCATATCGACTGCCTGACCCTTGGCCCTCAGTTTGTCCGCTCGAGCTTCCGCAGCCTTCTTCTGGACGACAATCGGTGATGGCAGCCCCCAGTGGGCATGGACGAGCTGCTTCTTTCCGTTCGCCGTGTTGCGGGCAATCGGCCACATCTGGTCGGGGGTCATCTGGTAGGCCGGCATCAGATTGATCAGGCTTTCGGCATCCTGGGCCCATTTCGCGATCCAGTCCTTGTCTTCCATGCGATAAAGATCATAAATCCGACGCCATCTAATTCGACCAGCTTATAGAAGACAATCTAGCGGGTGATGCGTGGGATAGCGAGGTTTCATCCAGTCTACGCGTGAGAGGCGCAAAATCGGCTGTCTCCAGCACAATCATATGCATACATCATTTCAATGATGCCGAGATTACGGGTCTTAGGTCCGTCTCCCTTCAAGGTGAGGAAGTACGTCGAGCTTCGCGCCAAATATTTTGTCAGAATATGAACTCACATTCGTCGTTTAATTAGACGCATATGCTCGATGATATGACGGCCAGAGCCCTCCACGTGTTGTGCAATGATCGCTGCTGCGCCATCAGCGTCCTGCTTCTTGATGCACTGAATTAATCCGCGGTGTTCGTTCACAACGCTTGTCTGGCGGCTAAGCGAGGTCGGGAACTGGCGGCTGATCGCGGAGAGTATTTCGCGGTGTCGCCACCACAAATCGACGGCATGGCGGTTGTAATGCCGGTCGTACATGACTTGATGGAAAGCCATGTCGAGTTTTGAATGAGCATGCTGATCGGCGAAATTCAGGATCTCCATCTGCGCCTGCAAGTCTTCCAAGGTGTCAAGATCCGCCTTGGTGGCAAGGCCAACAAACCATCGCGTCAAAGCAGGTTCGATCAGGACCTCAATCTCAAAAATATCACGCACGAAAGTTTCGTCTATCGTTCGCACGCGTGCGCCGCGGTTTGGCATCATGACGACGAAGCCTTCGCCACGTAATTGCTGCAACGCCTCTCTCACGGGATTGGTTGATGTGCCCATCCGTTCGGCGAGTTCAGAAACCTTAAGACGTTCATTGGCAACAAACCGGCCCTGAATGATGTCGTCACGGAGCCGTTCATAGATCGAGGCCTCGCCAAGATCTGTCTCCTCCGTCACCCGCTTAAATTCGGCAATCTTGCTCATAGAGTTCTACTAACCGAAAAAACTCGTGACTGCCAAGTGCGAAAAATTCTATTTCGCACATCGTTATTGACAAATAATGTACGATCTGAAAACTTCACGCCATCTTAGCGGCGAAGACTGCTGGACGTGTCTGAGGAGCGGGCACTCAAAAGCTGGAGGAGTTTTTACATGAGCTATCAGCGCAAGCTGCGTGACCTCGTCGTTTCGACGGGGCTATTGGGAATTTTCGTGTGCGCGATGATCGCACCGGCCTTCGCACAGGACTTCAAGCAGGCGCCTGCTCTTGAAGAGGAGGTCAAGACAGGCAAGCTTCCAGCCGTCAACGAACGGCTACCTGAGAAACCTTTCGTCGAAACGATGATTGATGGCGTCGGCAAATACGGCGGCACTTTGCGCACGACGATCCTTGCCAACGGTGACCAGTATAACCTGACTCGCACCATCGCCAACGAGTTGCTCGTTCGCTGGGATCCACAGTGGAAGAAGGTCGTGCCATCGCTGGCCGAAGAGTTCACCGCATCCGACGATGCGACCACCTATACATTCAAGCTGCGCAAGGGCTTGAAGTGGAGCGACGGTCAGCCGTTCACAGTCGATGACATCATGTTCTGGTACGAAGACGTATTCATGAACAGCGCGCTGACGCCAGCGAAAAGCCCGACATTCACGGTAGCTGGTAAGCCGGTCAAGGTTCGCAAGATCGATGAACAGACCGTCGAATTCAAATTCGAAACGCCTTATGGTCTGTTCATTCAGCAACTGGCCTATGGCCAGGGCCATGCGCCGGTCATCTATCCGAAGCATTATCTCAGCCAGTTTCATGAGAAGTACAACAAGGATGGCATCCCTGCGCTTCTGAAGTCCAACCCTGCCGCCGGTGACTGGGTGGCATTGTTCAACTCGAAAGTCTCGCTGACTTTCCAGCCTGTTTACTGGCAGAACCTTGAACTGCCGACAATGAACCCATGGGTTCTGACCGTGCCTTATGCGGATAGCGAACGTGTTGTCGCCAAGCGTAACCCTTATTACTGGAAGGTCGACACCGACGGCAACCAGTTGCCGTACATCGACGGCATCACATGGGCAAAGCTTGATGACCCGCAGTTGATGGCTCTTAAAATGACATCGGGTGAATTCGATTTTGCTTTCCGTCACATCAACAATTCCACCTTCAAGTCTGTCCTCTTCGACGGGCAGGAAAGCGGTAATTACAAATTCGTAGATGTGAAGGACCTGCCCGCAAACGACGCCACCATTCTGCTCAACCTCAACTCCACCGATCCGGCGAAGAAGAAGCTGTTCCAAAACAAGGATTTCCGTATCGCTCTTAGCCATGCGATCAATCGTCAAGAAATCATCGATCTGGTTTATGTGGGACAGGGCACGCCCGCGCAGGTCGCCGTTCAGCCTGAACATGAGTTGTATAATGAGCGCGAAGCCATGCAGTACACAGAGTACGATCCGGCAGCGGCCAACGGTATGCTCGACAAGATGATGCCCAAAAAAGACGGCGAAGGTTATCGTCTGGATGAGAGCGGCAAGCGCCTGACCATCAACTTCATGGTGGCGGATGTCTTCGGTCTCTCCTACCCTGATGTCATGCAGATGGTGCAGCAATATGCAAAGGATGTCGGCATCGACATCCAGCTTCGCACGACCGACCGCGCACGCCTGAACACAATGTGGGCGGCAAACGAGCAGGACGCCTACATCTGGAACTGCGTCGGCGGACTTTCGGAAGTCTATACCGATCCACGTTGCTATATGCCGTTCCAGAAGGCCGACATCTTCTTTGCCGTGCGCTGGGCTGAATGGTACGCCAATCACGAAACAGGAGAAGAACCGCCCGAAGAGGTGAAAGCGCTGATGGCGGCCTATGACAAGGTCAATGCTGCCGCCAATGATGCCGACCGGAAGACGAAGATGGAAGAGTTCCTCAATCTTTCCGCCGACAACTTCCTGAATATCGGAATTTCGCGCCCGATGCCGAAATATATGATGGTTTCCAAGAACCTGAAAAATGTCGTCAATGGCATTCCGATCACCGGAAACCTGTGGCACCCGGCGCCTACGTTGACACAGTGGTACTTCGACAAGTCGGCCGAATAAGGCTCCTCCCGCTGACGGTGGCGCGAATGCCACTGCCGGCTCCCCTTCGATCCAATCGAACGGTCCAATTCCATGCTTCGATATATTGCCAAGCGGCTGGTGTTCGCGATCCCGACACTATTTGCCGTCTCCATCATCGCGTTCATCATTATCCAGCTGCCGCCGGGAGATTATCTCACGACCCTGATGGCTGACTGGGCAAGCCAGGGCGGTGCCGTGGAGGCTGGAACCGTGGCTGCCATGCGTGAACGCTACGGCCTCGATCAGCCGATGTATTTCCAGTATTACAAGTGGATGTTCGGCATCGTCACCCGTGGTGATTTCGGAATGTCGTTCGAGCTTGGCAAACCGGTCACGGAGCTGATTTGGAGCCGCCTCGGTTTCTCGATGTTGCTTTCGCTGCTGACGCTTTGCTTTGTCTGGGCCATCGCTATTCCCATCGGCATTCTGTCCGCCGTGCGCCAATATTCGATCTCCGACTACACAGCCACTTTCTTCGCATTTTTCTTTCTCGCCGTACCTGACTTCCTCGTGGCGCTTTCTGCCATGTATCTGATGTCGGTCTGGTTCGGCCAGAGCGTCGGCGGTCTGTTTTCTCCCGCCTATATCGATGCGCCCTGGAGCTTTGCCAAGCTTCTGGATTTTGCCCAACATGTCTGGCTTCCGGTCATCGTCATCGGCCTTGGCTCTCTTGCAGCATTGGTCCGCATCATGCGCGCCAATCTTCTGGATGAACTATCCAAACCCTACGTCACGACAGCGCGCGCCAAAGGCATGTCGGAATTTGAACTGCTGATCCGCTATCCCGTGCGGCTGGCCCTCAATCCGCTGATCTCGACACTCGGCTGGATTTTGCCCGCGGTCATCTCCGGTGAAATCATCGTGTCAGTGGTGATGAGCCTGCCGACCACCGGGCCGTTGCTGCTTCGCGCCCTTCTTGCTCAGGACATGTATCTCGCAGGGTCGCTGATCCTTCTGATCTCGGTTCTGACGATCCTCGGGACATTGATTTCCGACATCCTGCTCGCGCTTACCGATCCACGGATACGCCTCCAATGACAGATATCACACATCTACCCGCTGATACCGGGCCATCGATACATCTTCATGGCAAGGACATCGCCGTTGCAGGTCAATGGAAGCTGTTCTGGCTGAAGTTCAAGAAGCACAAAATAGCGCTCGTCAGTCTTGTTGTGATCTGCGCCATGTATCTCGTCGCAGCCTTTGCGGACTTCATCGCCCCGGTCGATCCGAACGCGACTAATGCGCGCTTCACCTATGCGCCACCCCAAGGCATCTCGCTGTTTCACGATGGCTCGTTCATGCCGCATGTGGATCAGCTAAAGATGACGCTGAACACGGAATCCATGCGGCGGGAGTTTACCCCGGACCCCGCCAAGCCATTACACGTCGGCTTCTTCGTCCCTTCGCAACGCTATGACCTCCTTGGCTTTATTCCCATGCAGACGAAGCTGTTCGGTCTGGTCGATGCCAAGCCGGGCGACAGTCTCTACATTTTGGGTGCTGACCGACTGGGCCGCGATATCTTTTCGCGTGTGGTACACGGCGCACGCATCTCGCTCTCCATCGGTCTCGTCGGCGTGTTCATGAGCCTTATTCTGGGCGTGACGATTGGCGGCATTTCCGGCTTCTTTGGCGGATGGGTTGATCTATTCATACAGCGCGCGATTGAGCTTCTACGCTCTATTCCAACCATTCCGTTGTGGATGGGGTTGGCGGCAGCCATTCCCGTTGGATGGCCACCGCTTCGTACTTACTTCGTCATCACCCTCATCGTGTCGCTCATTGGCTGGACGAGCCTTGCACGAGAGGTGCGCGGCAAATTCCTGTCGCTTCGCCATGAGGATTTCGTTACCGCCGCACGTCTTGACGGCATGAGCGAAATCGGCATCATTTTCAATCACCTTGTGCCGTCTTTCATGAGCCACATTATTGCGACCGTCACGCTGGCGATCCCGACGATGATCCTTGCCGAAACGGCTCTGTCCTTCCTCGGCATCGGGCTTCAGCCGCCAATCATCTCCTGGGGCGTGCTGCTTCAGGAAGCACAGAATATTCGTGCGGTTGCGCAGGCGCCGTGGCTGCTATTCACGCCTGCGGCGGCAATTGTCATCGCCGTTCTTTCCCTCAATTTCCTTGGCGATGGCCTGCGTGATGCCGCAGACCCATACGAGTCGGTGTGATGACCATGACAAGTGACACAATCCTCAAGGTCGAAGACCTGAAAACCTACTTCCCCACCCGCACGGGCGTATTCAAGGCAGTCGATGGCGTTTCGTTCGAGTTGAAGCGCGGTCGGACGCTATGCGTTGTCGGGGAATCCGGCTCGGGAAAGTCAGTGACAGCGCGTTCGATCCTGCAAATCGTAGATAGACCGGGCCGTATCGAAAGCGGCTCTATCATCCTTGCAAAACGGGAAGGCAATGCGGTTGATCTCGCCAAGCTTGACCCGCGTGGCAAGGAAATCCGTGATGTTCGTGGCAAGGAAATTGCCATGATCTTCCAGGAACCGACGAGCTCGCTCTCGCCCGTCCACCGGATTGGTGAGCAGATTGGTGAAGCGCTGCGAATTCACTTTGGCACGCCTAAAAAGGAAAGACGCGAACGCGTTCTCGAACTTCTGCGGCAGGTGGAAATACCGCGGCCGGAAACCGCGATCGACCGCTACACCTTCGAATTTTCCGGTGGCATGCGCCAGCGCGTGATGATTGCCATGGCACTCGCGTGTAAGCCGTCCGTCCTCATCGCTGACGAACCGACAACGGCACTCGACGTCACGACACAGGCGGAAATTCTCGACCTCATCAAGAAGCTGCAACAGAGCCACGGCATGGCGGTGCTGTTCATCACTCACGATATGGGCGTCGTTGCCGAAATCGCCGACGAGGTGCTAGTGATGTATCGCGGCAAGGTCATGGAACATGGTCTGGTCGACAAGATATTCCATGCCCCGCAGAACGATTACACCCGCGCCCTGATCGGTTCTGTTGTAAAGCTGGAAAAGAAAGCCGAAGTCCGGCTTTCCCGTCCGCCAATCAAGCCTGATACGCCTGCACTGGTGGAAGTCAAAAATCTGTCGCTGCAATTTCCATCCGGCCTTAAAGCCGTGAACGGCGTATCCCTGACGGTACGCCCCGGCGAAACCCTCGGCATCGTCGGTGAATCCGGTTCCGGCAAAACTACGATGGGCCGCTGCCTGCTGCGCATTTATGACCCGCAGGAAGGCGAAATCAACTATCGCCGACCGGACGGCAATATTATTGACCTGTGTTCTTCCAACAAAAGCGAATTGAAGAATATCCGCCGTGAAGTCCGCATGATCTTTCAGGATCCGGTCGGCTCCCTCAGCCCGCGCAAAACAGTCGGTCAGATCATTGCGGAGCCATTGAAACTGGCGGGCATGAAAGGGAAAGAGCTGGATGACCGCGTCGCTGAACTGATGCAGCAAGTGGGGCTGGAACCGGCATGGCGGGAGCGTTACCCGCATGCCTTTTCCGGTGGCCAGCGCCAGCGCATTGGCATTGCCCGCGCCATTGCCGTCAAGCCTCGCCTGATCGTTGCCGATGAAGCGACATCGGCGCTGGACGTATCGCTGCGTTCACAGGTTCTGGACCTGATGATGAAGCTTCAGGACGAACTCGGCTTGTCGTATGTCTTCATCTCTCACGATATGTCCGTCATTCGTTACATGTGCGACCGCGTAGCCGTTATGTATCGCGGCCGGATCGTGGAAGAAGGTGAGACCGATCAGGTCGTCAATCATCCTGCCCATGATTACACACGCGCACTTCTTTCCGCCATTCCCCATCCCGATCCGCGTGATCGCCGCATCCAAAAGCGCTTTCGCTACGCCGATGGCCAAACTGCTCAATAAACGGAATTCGTCATGAAAATTACTCAGGTCAAAGTCATCGTCTGCTCTCCAGGGCGCAATTTCGTTACCGTCAAAATCTTCACGGATGAGGGTTTGACAGGTGTTGGCGATGCAACGCTGAATGGTCGGGAAAAGGCTGTTGCTTCCTATCTCGAAGACCATATTGCACCGCTGCTGATCGGGCGCGATCCATCCCGCATTGAGGATATCTGGCAGTATTTTTATAAGGGCGCTTACTGGCGTCGCGGTCCTGTGACGATGGCCGCGATTGCCGGTATCGACACCGCACTTTGGGACATCAAGGCAAAAGCCGCCAATATGCCGCTGTACCAGCTGCTCGGTGGTGCCAGTCGTGAAAAGGTTCTATGCTACACCCACGCACAAGGTCGCGATATAGCAGAAGCCGTCGAGGCTGTCGGTCGCCGCAAGGACGAAGGCTACAAAGCCATTCGCGTACAATGTGGAATACCCGGCCTGCCGGATGTCTACGGCACCGGCGCGAAATCGGTTACCAACAATGCTGAAGATGACGCAGTGCCGCATGAGGAAATGTGGTCCACGTCTAAATATATGCGCCACATCCCCAGGCTTTTTGAAGCCGTTCGTGAAGCCCATGGCTGGGACATTGAGCTTCTGCACGATGTCCACCACAGGCTGACACCTATCGAAGCCGCGCGAGTCGGCAAGGATCTGGAATTCGCCCGGCTTTTCTGGCTGGAAGACACGGTTGCGGCCGAACACCAAGAAGGGTTCCGTCTGATCCGCAAGCATACCACGACACCGCTTGCCGTCGGCGAAGTGTTCAACACGATCTGGGATGCTCGCCTTTTGATGGAAGAGCAGTTGATCGACTATATTCGCACAACCTGTGTGCATGCAGGCGGTGTGACTGCGCTACGACGGATTATGGATTTTGCCAGCGTGTACAATGTGCGGACCGCCTGCCACGGCGCTATGGACATGTCGCCGGTTTGCCTCGGTGCCAATCTGCACCTCGATCTCTGGGTGCCGAATTTTGGCATTCAGGAATACTCGGGTTATCTGCCGGAAATTTTGGAAGTTTTTCCCGGCGCATGGAGCCTCAAGGATGGCTACCTGCATCCCGGCGAGGCAATCGGTCACGGTGTCGATATCGATGAAGGACTTGCGGCAAAGTACCCCTACCGGCGCGCCTACCTGCCGGTGAACCGTCTTGAGGACGGCACCCTGTGGCACTGGTAGGGCAGGAGAGAGACATGAAAATTACTGCGATAAAAACCTATGCGGTCAAGGTGGGCATCCGTAACCAACTACTGGTAAAAATAGAGACCGACGAAGGCATTTTCGGCTGGGGCGAAAGCGGTCTTTCAGGCCGTGAGAAAGCGGTCGTTGGCGCACTTGAGCACTATGCTGAATTCCTGCGAGGGCGCGATCCTTTCAAGATCGGCTCACTGTGGCAGGAAATGTACCGCAGCCAGTATTTCGAAGGCGGGCGCGTCCTTCAGGCCGCCGTTTCCGCCATCGATATCGCGCTTCACGATATCAAGGGCAAGGCGCTCGGCGTGCCAGTCTATGATCTACTCGGCGGCAAACAGCGCGATCATATCCCAACCTTCGCCACAACCTTTGCCGCACCCGGCCCTGAAATGATCGATCAGGCCAAGATGCTAGTTGAACACGGTTGGACGGCGCTGCGCCTTTCTCCCGCAGGCCATGAAGAAAGGCAGATTTATGAGCCACGCGAACACATTGCCACAACCGCTAAATGGCTGGTGAAGGCGCGTGAAGAACTCGGAGACGATGTCGTGCTCGGCATTGATTACCATCACCGGCTGACGGTGGCGGAAGCCGCCAGTTTCTGTCAGAAAATGCCATCGGGCACGCTCGACTTCCTTGAGGAGCCCATTCGCGACGAGTCTCCGGGCGCTTATGAAGCCTTGCGGCGATTGACCGATGTTCCCTTCGCCATCGGCGAGGAGTTTTCATCGAAATGGCAGTTCCAGCCCTACATCGAGCGGGATATCCACCAGTTCAATCGGCTTGATGTCTGTAATGTCGGTGGATTGACTGAATCCATGAAGGTCGCCGCATGGAGTGAAACTCATTACGTCGATATGATGCCGCACAATCCGCTAGGGCCGATCTGCACGGCTGCGACCATCCATTTCTGTGCGGCAGTCGCTAACTTCTCCTGGCTGGAAACCCGTGCCAGCCCAGCAGAAACCCATCTGGGTTTCGATAATTCAGACTTCTTTTCGACGCAACCACGATTGGAAGGCGCGGTTTACCCTGTTTCAGATGCTCCGGGCCTCGGGGTCGAGGTCAACGAGGAGCTCTTGGCAAAACAGAGTTTCGAGTTCTGGGAGGCACCGCATCTAAAGCGACGCGATGGATCTGTTACGAATTGGTGAGCTGGGTCTTTGCCAACGTGAATTAGAGGCACTGTGGTTCATATCAACGTAAGGCGGCCACGGCTAAAATCGACCTCGTCCCGCCGCTGACGATCGCATATTGTCGAGGAGAACAGCGATGAGCAGAATGATGCCGCGCACGACATATTGGTAAAAGGCCTGAATATTGAGCAGGTTCATGACGTTTTCGGCAATGCCCATGATGAGGACGCCGACGATGACGCCGGTCATGGTGGCGCGGCCACCAGCAAGCGAAACGCCGCCGAGAACGCAGGCAGAAATCACCGAAAGCTCAAGCCCCGTTGCCGCGTTGGGCTGGCCGGAGGTGATGCGCGAAGCGAGAAGAATACCAGCAATGCCGCAGACCAGGCCCTGAAGCGCAAATATCCAGATGCGCATTCTGACGACATTGACGCCTGCCAGACGGGATGCTTCCGGGTTGCCGCCGATAGCCAGCGTGTTCTTGCCGAAGACCGTGCGGTTCAGCACGAAACCGAAGACGATGAACAACGCGACCATGATCCAAATCGGCGTCGGGATGGTGAAGACGCGTGACAGTGCAAGCTGGTAGAAATCAGGATCATTGATGCCGACTGCACGGCCATCCGAGGAAATCAACGCCAGACCGCGCACGATCTGCATCGTGGCAAGTGTCGTGATCAGCGCATTGATGCGGAATTTCGCAATGACGACGCCGTTCACGAAGCCGACAATGCTGCCGCAGATCAAGGCACCCAGCAATCCGAGAATAATAGATCCGGAGGCGTTCGAGACCATGACGGCGATCATGCCTGAAAATGCCACTGTTGAGCCGACCGAAAGGTCGAAGTCCCGCGATGCAAGGCAGAACATCATGGTGCATGAAACGATGCCAATGGTGACGACCGATTGCAGTAGGCCCAGCATGTTGCGCTCTGTCAGAAAGTTCGGCACGGACAGAGAGACGATGACGAAAGCTATGGCGAAGATGAAGACGAGACCCTGTTCGCCGAGCAGAATTTTCTTCAGAGAGGTCATTGATCAGGTTCCTGAAATTAGACGGTGCAAGCGAGGTTCTTGTCGGGCAGGGCTGCGGTCAGAATGGTACGTTCATCGAAATCCGAGCGCGGAATATCGGCTGCAACTCGGCCCTGGCACATGACCATCATGCGGTCTGAAATGCCCATGACTTCCGGGAGTTCGCTGGAGATGACAATGATCGCCGTGCCGCCTGCGGCAAGCTCATAAAGGATTTCGTAGATTTCCGACTTCGCACCAACATCGATGCCGCGGGTCGGCTCATCGATGACCAGCACCTTCACGCCCTGTTCGGAGAGCCAGCGGCCAAGAATGACCTTCTGTTGGTTACCGCCGGAAAGGTTGATGATGTCCTGCTTGCGCGAGGGCGTCCGCACCCGCAGCTTGGCGATGAACTGTTCCGCGACGGATGCCTCTTTCTTCGGGTTCACTATGCCGAAAGGTGAGAAGTGCCGCCGCGAGGAAATGGCAATATTTTCCTCGATCGAGCGACCCTGAATGATGCCATCGTATTTTCGATCTTCCGGGCAAAGCACCATTCCAGCGGTAATTGCCGCCTTGGGGCTGTCGGGAGCCACGGCTACGCCGTCGATGGTGATGGAGCCTTGCTGGCGATGGTCTGCACCATAAAGCAGCCTTGTCATTTCGCTTCGGCCAGCTCCGATCAGGCCGAAGAAGCCGAGAATTTCGCCCTTTCGAACGGTGAAATTGACGGGCGTGCGCAGCTTTGGACCGGAAAGATTTTTGACCTCCAGTCGCACCTCTCCGAGGGGGCGCTCTCGCCAGCCCCAGATATTGCTGATCTCGCGGCCAACCATTTCCGAAATAATCTGGTCGCGTGTCGTGTTCTTGATGTCGAGGTGATGCGCAGCCAGCTTCCCATCGCGCAGGACCGTCAGGCTGTCGCAAAGCCGGAAGATCTCATCCAGCCGATGCGACACGTAAAGGATGATGGTGCCGTTCGCTTTCAGTTTCTCAATCAGCGAAAACAGGATTTCGCTTTCTCGTGAAGAGAGGGAGGATGTCGGCTCGTCCAGCGCAATGACGCGCGCATCCAGCATGACGGCTTTGGCGATTTCTACCATTTGCCGCTCGCCGATAGAAAGGGTGGCGACCTTAGCATTCGGATCGACAGCGATGCCGATTTCCTGAAGTTTTGTCCCTACCGTTTCGACAAGCGTGCGGCTATCGATAACGCCTGCCTTGCCGGGGAAACGTCCAAGCCAGAGATTTTCCGCCACGGTCAGTTCGGGAACCAGCTGTAATTCTTGATGGATGACGACCACGCCAGCGTCGAAAGCATCGCGAACCGAACGGTAGGACTGCTTTTCGCCGTTGATCACGATGCCGCCAGTATCGGAGGACTGATCGCCGGAGAGAATGCGTATAAGGGTGGATTTGCCCGCGCCATTTTCACCCATCAGGCCGTGGACGGCACCCTTTTCAACGGCGAATGAGACACCGGATAATGCCTGCACGCCGGGATAGGCTTTGGATATGTCGTTGAACTCAAGAAAAGCCATCATCGCCCCTGACTTTACAAAGAATAGCCGGCGGCAGTGGCCGCCGGTGGTCAATGCAGAGGTTCTGGCTTATTCGATGCCGAGGTCGGCGCGAACTTTTTCGTAGTCGCCGCGAACAGCAAGCGAACCGGATGTCAGGATCAGCTTCTCCGGCTCCTTGTTATTGGCAATCCACTCATACATGTTGAGCGCGGTTTCATAGCCATGACGCTTCGGCGAGATGATGACTGTGCCGTAGAAGCCGGTAGCAGAAGGCTTCTTGAACTCGTTGATCGCAGATTCCGCGCCACCGATGCCGACGCCGATCATATTGTCAGCGGAAATGCCGACGGATTCGGACGCACGTACCGCACCAAGTACAGCTTCGTCGTTCAGGCCGAAAGCGATCCAGTGCTTGATGTTGGAATGCTTGTTGAGAACAGTGGTCGCTGCGTTGAGGGCAGCTTCCGTATCGGTCTTTGCCTGCGGTGCGTCATAGATGTTTTCGGCAGGGAAGCCCGCTGCTTTCAGCGCAGTAATCGCGCCTTCCACACGGTCTACCGCTGTTGGAAGCTGGTCGTAGGAAACGCGAATTGCGCCCACGTCCTTCATGTCCCAGCCGCGCTTCTTGATTTCTGCGGCAATCGACTGACCGACCGTTTCACCGATCTTGATTGCGGAAATTCCCATATGGGGCACGTCTTCCAGCGGCTTGCCATCCGCGCCGACCAGGCGGTCATCAACCGTCATCAGCTTCAGGTCGTTGGCAGTTGCCTTGGCAACGATGCCGGGACCGAGCTTCACGTCGGGTACGCAGATAATGAAACCCTGTGCGCCCTGTGCGCCGAGATTGTCGATGGCCGACTGAACCTTTTCGCCGTCTTCAGCGCCGATCTTGACCAGCGCAAAGCCCTTTTCCTTGGCGGCCTGTTCGGCGAATTTCCACTCGTCCTGGAACCACGGCTCTTCCGCCTGCTTCACGACGAAGCCGATTTTAACATCGGCCGCAAATGCAGCGTTGGCGGTCAGCGCAATGGCGCTAGCCATGATGATAGCCTTCAATGAACGCATGTCTTATCTCTCCCTTCGACCCCGCGTGCCTCCCGCGGTCTTTCTTCATTATTCTTCAAAAATCATACCAGTCAATATTATATGTATGATTTTATTTTTCTATGCACCTTTGATCAGCTCGCCCGGTTTGCGGGTCTTTCTAAGGGCATCGGTCATTTCGGATCTTGCAACGCCGATCAGCTGTTCCATGGAATGGCGGGCGGCCTCCGGTCGCTTCATTCGAATGGCTTCCAGTACGTTCTGATGGGTCAGGATCGCTTGCTCATGAGACTGGCTTTCGCGATTTGTCAGCCGGAAGCTGGCGAGCAATGCGGCACGGATGGCGCTTGCAAATTGTCGGAAGACCCAGTTTCCGCTGGCATTAATGATGGCAGTGTGGAACTCCAGATCGGCGCGGCTCCAGGCTTCATTGTCGCGCGAATTCGCCTCCACCATGTCTTCGAATGCTTGGGAAATAAGATAGAGCTGCCGAGCATTGGCGTTGGCTGCAGCCTGCGCCGCAGCTGCCGGTTCCAGCAGTTGGCGCGCATCTATCAGTGACGAGTAAAAGCTCTCGTCGCCGCCAACCGTCAACATCACGTCGAGCACGATGGGATCGAGATAGTTCCAGTTTTCTCGCGGCAAAACGATGGTGCCAGCCCGTGTGCGTGATCGGACCATGCCAAGCGCCGAGAGATACTGCATTGCTTCTCGCAGACTTGTGCGGCTGACGCCGAATTGCTCGGTCATATCGATTTCATTGGGCAATGTCGCGTTCTCTGCGAAAGTGCCGGATACAATCAATTCCACCAGTCGGCGCAAGAGGGCCTCCCGAACACCCCGCTTACCCTGCTGGGCAATCGGCTCCCCCTGGTGCGTTAGAAACTGCTCCATAATTCTCGTCCCCTGCCGTTCGATCTCCGAATGGGTAGTATGAATGAACAAATACTCCGCATCAAATCGAAAATAAATCGTACAGAAATTGACATGTGTGGGACTAATGATAATGTCCCGGCATAGCGACCTCAAGACAATAGGTCGCCATAAAACTCGTCATGGGGGAGGAACCGATGAAAATCACCAAGCACATAGGTATCGTTGCAGCTGTTCTTTTGGGCAGTGTCGCAACCTTGTCGGCGCAGGAAAATCTAAAGGTTGGCGCGATCTATATGGACGCACAGGGCTTTTATGCCGGCGTGCGCAAGGGCATCCAGATCGGTGCGTCGGAAGCTGGTCGCAAGCTCGATATTGTCGAAACCAATGCGCAGGGAGACGTCAGCAAGGAATCTTCCTTTATCGACTCCCTGATTTCTGCTGGCGTTCAAGCCATCATTGTATCGCCGGTGTCTGCCGATGGTTCCTACCGCGCGATCCGTCGAGCGCATGATGCCGGTATTCCGGTCGTCTGCTACAACACCTGCCTCAACGACAAGGACATGAAGGATTATATCTCCGCCTATGCGGTCGGCGATCCCTTCGATTTCGGTCATAAGCTCGGTGACGCGGCTGCCGACTACTTCATCGCGCAGAAAAAGGAAGCGCCGAAAATCGCAGTTCTGAACTGCGAATTCGTGGAAGTCTGCGTTACGCGCCGCAAGGGCTTCGAAGAAGCGATGAAGGCCAAGGTGCCGGGTGCGCAGATCGTCGCCAATCAGGAAGGCGCTGTCCTCGATAAAGCGGTTTCGGTTGCCAGCACCATGTTGTCTTCAAACCCGGATATCGATGCTTTCTTCGGTGAAGCCGGGGGTGCGACGCTGGGTGCTGCCCGCGCTGTGAAAAGCCAGGGCAAGGTCGGCAAAGTCGTCGTCTTCGGCGGTGACATGACTACGGAAATCGCGCAGGAACTTTCCGACTTCTCGGTCATCAAGGCCGTTGTCGATATTTCCGGGCAAGGTCTCGGCAAGCTTGCGCTCGCGCAGGCCATCAAGTCCATCGACGGCCAGCCGCCTGAAGGCATCAAGGTCGCTTACAATATCGATCTCTATAAGTCGTCCGAAGATGGCAAGGCCTGGCTGAAGGCCCACGCCGACGGCATTCCCTGATCGACCTTCTCATCGCTGCGGCTCCGCTTGAGCGCGCCATGTAGCGCCGCCGGGTATCCGGCGGCCTCCAAAGCAATGGAAAGACCCAATGACATCTGCTTCCCAGAACAGCTTGCCGGATGGCTCCACCGTCGCTTCGATAAGAGGTTGCACACGGCAATATCCCGGCGTGCTTGCTCTTGACGATGCCACATTCGAAGTGGCGCCAGGCGAGGTGAGAGCCCTGCTCGGCAAAAACGGCGCGGGGAAATCCACGCTGATCCGAATGCTGACCGGTGCTGAAACACCCGACATCGGGACCGTCATGATCGGCGACGCCGAACTTACCTCTCACGGCTCCGCCCGTGCGCAGGAATCCTTTCAGAAAGGCGTACGCGTCGTTTATCAGGAACTCAGCCTTGTTCCGGGCATGACGCTTGCCGAAAACCTGTTTCTCGGACGCTGGCCGCGCAAGGGCGGTGTCATTCAATATGCAGCCATGGAGGCAGAAGCGGCGGAAGCCATGGCAAGCCTTGGCCTCAATCTGCCGCCGGATCGTCTCGTGACGGGCTTGAGTCCTGCGGAGCGGCAGTTGCTTGAGATCGCTCGCGCCATGATTGGGCGGCCAAAGATAGTCATTCTCGACGAACCGACAAGCTCGCTGGCCGCCGCCGAAGCGGAAAAGGTGATGGCCGCGGTGACGAGGGTTGCCGCACAAGGAATCGCGGTTATCTATGTCAGCCACCGCATGAATGAAATTCGCCAGATTGCGCATTCCGCCACCATCATGCGCGATGGACGGATCATCGCCACCGTCGACGTGAGAGGTGCCGATACGCGCGAGATTGTCCGGTTGATGCTCGGCTCCGAGGCTTCACAGGCGGCAGAGTTGGAAAGTCACGCCTCTTCGGAGGTGGTTCTGCAGGTGCGCGATCTGGCGCTTGCGCCAAAGCTTTCCGCCATCTCTTTCTTGCTTCGTAAGGGGGAGGTGCTGGGCATCGCGGGTCTGCTCGGCGCTGGCCGCACGGAACTGCTGCAAGCCATCATGGGCGTGCGCGATTTCGATAGCGGCGATGTGCTGGTGGACGGCCGCTCTGTCAAGTCCGCCGGTTACAAGCAGATGGTTGATGCAGGTTTCGGCTATACGCCGGAAAGCCGCAAGGAGGAGGGCATCGTGCCGCTTCTCGGCGTGGATGAAAACACGCTTGCTACGAATTTCTCCGGCGTCAGCCGTAACGGCGTCCTTTCGGGCAGCCGCATGGCGCAGGCGACGCGGGATATCATCGAGCGCCTGCACATCAAGACGGCAAGTACCGATACGCCGATTGGCACGCTTTCGGGCGGAAACCAGCAAAAGGTCGTCATCGGTCGCTGGGTCTATGCCGGAAGTCGCGTTCTTCTTCTCGACGAGCCGACGCGCGGCGTGGATATCGAGGCGAAAGCGCAAATCTACGCCATCATCCGCCAGCTCGCGGCAGAAGGCCGAAGCATCATTTTCGTTTCCAGCGAAATAGAGGAACTGCCACTCGTCTGCGACCGCGCGCTGGTTCTGCGCGATGGCGCGTTGCGCGAAGAGTTCAAATCACCAAACATCGATCAGGACACCTTGATGGCTGCCTGCATTTCCGGACATTGAGGGAGGCAAGACAATGTCGCTCGATCAAACTACCAAAACGGCCGTTTCAAAGCGGGCATCAAAGCGGGGATTCACCCTGTCGAAGCATATGAACGAGCTTAGCCTGTTCTTTGCCATCGTCGTCCTCTACGTCATCTTCTCATCCACCGCGCCGGGCTTCATGTCCTTCAACAATCAGGTGAATATCCTGCGTGACGCGGCGACAATCGGAATTGCTGCATGGGCAGTCACGCTCATAATCATCGCAGGTGAGATCGATGTGAGCGTCGGTCCGATGGTCGCCTTCATTTCCGTGGAACTAGCATTCCTTTTGCAATGGGGCGTGCCCACGCCCGCAGCCTTCGTGCTGGCCATCGTACTTGGCGCGCTGCTCGGTTCCATTTCCGGCATTCTGCGCGCTTATTTCGATGTGCCTTCCTTCGTCGCGACGCTTGGCATGTGGAGCGCCCTGCGCGGCACGGCGCTGTTCGTTACCGATGCCCTGCCGGTGTCCATTGGTCGCAATGATATGCTGGATGCGCTGGACCGCTCAGTCCTCGGCATTCCTCCAGCCGCGATCATCATGCTGGTGCTGTTTGCAGCCTTCGCTTTCGTCAGCCGCAAGACCGCCTTCGGTCGCTCGGTTTTCGCCGTGGGTGGCAATGCCCATGCGGCTTTCCTCAGCGGTATCAATGTCGCGCGCATTCGCGTGGCTCTTTTTGCCATCGGCGGCGCGATGGCAGCCATTTCCGGTATTCTGCTGGTGTCCCGCCTTGGCTCGGGCAATGCCACGGCGGCGAACGGTCTCGAGTTCGATGTGATCGCTGCAGTCGTTGTCGGCGGTACGGCGCTTTCCGGTGGCCGTGGCTCGATGCTGGGAACGCTGCTCGGCGTGCTGGTGATTACGCTCATCGGTAACGGTCTGGTTCTGCTCGGCATCAACCCGTTTTTCCAACAGGTTGTTCGCGGTCTTATCATCGTCATCGCGGTGCTTGCCAATATTCAGGCGATCAAGCGCAGCCTGTCGCGCAATAAGGGATGAGTGCTGCATGGCTGTTATTGATCTGAAATCCGGCCAGCTCTCGCTGAGTCTCTCAACAAAAGGCGGCATCATACTCGGCTTCTGGAAAGACACCGATGCTGGTCGTGTGCCACTGTTTCGGCCCGCGAAATCGAGTGATTCGGATGCGCTCGGTTCCTCCTGCTATCCGCTGGTGCCATTTGGCAACCGCGTCAAGGGCAACAGCTTCGGGTTCGATGGCAGAACGTACACGCTGACGCCCAACACGGGGTGGGACCCGCATTACCTGCACGGTGAAGGCTGGCAGGCCGAATGGTCGGTGGGCAAAAGCACACCGGCATCCGTTGAAATGAGTTTCATCTGTGACGGACATTCCACGCCCTATCGTTATCGGGCAGTGGAGACATTTACGCTTGAGGATGATCGTTTGTCGTTGAGCCTTTCCGTGGAAAATATGGGAGAGCGCCCACTGCCCTTCGGACTTGGCTGGCATCCCTATTTTCCGCTGACGCCAATGACGACCCTGCAAGCGCGCGCCGATCATTTCTGGACCGAAATCGAGGGCTGGTTGCCGGGTGAAAGAACCGAGATCCCTGCCGACCTCGATTTCAGCGAGCCTGCTCCACTACCGGAACGCTGGGTCAACAACGGCTATGAGGGATGGTCCGGCGAAGCGACCATCGTCTGGCCGGAGCGTTTTACCCAGTTGAGATTGACCGCCGATCCGATATTCAGACACGCCTTCGTCTTCGTGTCCGACACTGCTTTCGATTCTTCTTTCGATCGCGATTATTTCTGTTTCGAACCCATGTCGCACCTTGCAAACGGGCATAATCTGCCGGATTTGGGAGACCTTAAAGTGCTGGCATTCGGTGAGAAACTAGCGGGCAGTATTACGCTTGAGCCGCGGAGTTTATGAGCATGCATGCGGAGTTTGGAAATGGCCGATAGCCATGGGTTCGACTACATCATCGTCGGCGGCGGCAGTTCAGCATGCGTCGTGGCTGCGCGTCTTGTGACGTCTGGTGCGCGCGTGTTGTTGCTGGAACGTGGACCGGATAAGGCCAATCCGATCATGCATATCCCTGCCGGCTACATGAAGTTTCTGGCGAAGGATACATACCTTGCCATGCATCAGACAAAGCCGCAGCCACAACTGGGCGGTCGGGGCCCCATCGTGCCGCAGGGTAAGGTTTTGGGCGGTGGAAGCACTGTCAATGCCATGGTCTATATGCGCGGACAGGCAGCGGATTTCGATCTGTGGAACGAGCTCGTCACAGCGCCCGGCTCTAACAATGATGGCTCATGGTCATACAAAGACCTTCTGCCCTACTTCAAGGCGCAGGAAAACAACGACCATCTGGGAGGTGAATTTCACGGTGTCGGCGGGCCGCTGAAGATTTCGCATCTCGGCCACACCAGCCCGATGACGCGCACTTACGTCAAAACCCTCCAGGGCATGGGCATTCCCTATAATCCTGATTTCAACGGTGCGGATCAGTTTGGCGTCGGCTTCATGCAGCACACGATAGACTGGAAGACGCGCAAGCGCTCCAGCGCGGTCGATGCTTTCTTGGCACCGGTTATGAACAATCCGAAGCTGACCATCGAGACCGGCGCGACCGTGACCCGCATCCGTATGGACGGCGACCGGGTGGTCGCCGTGGACTATGTTCAGGGTGGGGCGCGCAAGACTGCGGAAGCAGGCGTTGAAGTAATTCTGGCAGCGGGCGCTTACCAGACGCCGAAGCTGTTGATGATTTCCGGTATCGGACCGGAAGAACATCTCAAGCAGCATGGCATCGCCACGAAACTCGCGCTTCAGGGCGTGGGCAAGAATCTTCAGGATCACTATGAATGCCCGGTCGTCGCCACGACGAAGGGCGCGTTTGGGTATTACAAGCAGGACCGTGGCTGGCCGATGATCAAGGCCGGATTGCAATATCTGATGTTCAAGTCCGGTCCAGCTTCGACCACCGGCGTGGAAACCTGCGCTTTCTACGACCCGGATGGAAACAATGACCGTCCAACGATCCAGATGTTCTGCGTCCCGACCGTCTATCTCGACCGCGATGTGATGGGCACCGATCCGGGCGATGGCGTAACGATCAACTCGCTGCTGCTGCGCCCAAAAGCACGCGGCTCCGTCACGCTTTCCTCCAGCGATCCCTTCGCCAATCCGATTGTCGACACGCAGATATTCGGCCACCCCGATGACTTGAAGCTGACCATGGCTGGCTTCCGTTTCGCGCGTCAGGTGCTGGCGGCATCCCCGATGCGTGACCTTATCGACAAGGAAATCTTCCCGGGTGCAGAAGTGACCAGCGATGAGGCGATTGCAGCCCATTGCAAGCGCACGGTCAAGACCGGATACCACCCTGTTGGCACATGCAAAATGGGCCATGACGGCGACCCGGACGCGGTGCTGGACACCAAGCTGAATGTACGCGGAACGCGTGGCCTGCGGGTCATCGATGCATCGCTCATGCCAACCATTGTTAGCGGTAATACCAACGCAGCCGTTTATGCCGCGGCAGGGAAGGCAGCGGATCTTATTCTTTCCTGATTGGATTAATCTCATGAAGATTACTAAGCTAACCACCTACATCGTTCCGCCGCGCTGGCTTTTCCTCAAGGTCGAAACTGATGAAGGCATCGTCGGCTGGGGAGAGCCGGTTGTTGAAGGCCGTGCGCTGACCGTTGAGGCTGCCGTGCAGGAAATGGCCGATTATCTGATCGGCAAGGACCCGTTCCTGATCGAAGATCACTGGACTGTGCTTTATCGCGGCGGCTTTTATCGTGGTGGCGCAGTGCACATGTCGGCGCTGGCGGGCATCGATCAGGCGCTTTGGGACATAAAGGGCAAAGCACTTGGCCAGCCGGTTCACTCGCTTCTTGGTGGACAGCTCCGTGACCGGATCAAGGTCTATTCCTGGATCGGCGGCGACCGTCCGTCGGATGTGGCACAGAATGCTAAGGACGTGGTGGCACGCGGTTTCAAGGCCATTAAGCTTAACGGCTGCGAGGAAATGCAGATCGTTGACACCAATGAGAAAGTGGAAAAGGCCGTTGAAACCATTGCCATCATTCGTGAAGCCGTTGGCCCGCATATCGGCATCGGTGTTGATTTCCATGGCCGCGTCCATCGTCCCATGGCCAAGGTTCTCGCAAAGGAGCTTGAACCTTACAAGCTAATGTTCATCGAAGAGCCGGTTCTCTCCGAAAACCGCGAAGCGCTGAAGGAAATCGCAAACCACACCTCGACGCCGATTGCGCTGGGTGAGCGTCTCTACTCGCGCTGGGATTTCAAATCGGTTCTGGCGGACGGCTTCGTCGATATCATCCAGCCCGACCTATCACATGCCGGTGGCATCACCGAATGCCGCAAAATCGCGGCCATGGCAGAGGCCTATGATGTGGCGCTGGCACCGCATTGCCCTCTTGGACCGATTGCACTCGCGGCCTGCCTACAGTTGGACGCGGTCGCCTACAACGCCTTCATTCAGGAACAGAGCCTCGGTATTCACTACAACAAGAGCAATGACGTTCTGGACTACCTTTCCAACAAGGACGTGTTCCAATACGCAGACGGCTTCGTGTCCATACCGCAGGGATTGGGTCTCGGGATCGAGATCGACGAGGCATACGTCATCGAGCGTGCCAAGGAAGGCCACCGGTGGCGCAACCCGATCTGGCGTCATGAAGATGGCAGCTTTGCTGAGTGGTGAGGGAGGAAAACGCCATGACGGCAAGACTTTCAGGAAAACGCATTTTCATTACGGGTGCTGCGCAGGGCATTGGCCTTGCGCTTGCCAAGGCATTTCTGCACGAAGATGCTGCTTTGTTTCTTATCGACCGCGATGCCTCTCTCTTGAATAGAGAGGCTGAAGTACTGAAGGAAAGCGGCGGCCAGTTCGGCTGGATGGCTGCCGACATAACGGATACGAAGGCGATCGCTTCTGCCGTGGCACAAGCAGCGGAGGAAGTCGGCCCAATCAACGCGCTCGTCAACAATGCGGGCGTCAACGTTTTTGCTGAGCCCTTGCAGACGAGCGACGAAGAGTGGCAGCGCTGCTTTGACGTGAATCTCAAGGGCGCATGGAACTGCTGCAAGGCCGTGCTTCCAGGAATGATCGAAATGGGGGGCGGCGTGGTGCTGAACATTGCATCCACCCACGCCTTCACCATTATTCCACATACCTTCCCGTATCCGCTGGCAAAGCATGCGTTGTTGGGAATGACGAAATCGCTGGGTATTGAATATGCGCCGAAGAATATCCGGGTGAATGCGTTGGCACCTGGCTATGTCGCGACACAAAAGGTCATCGACTACTGGAACAGCTTCCCTGATCCCGTCGCTGCCGAAGCCGCGACGATGAAGTTGCATCCCGGCGGGCGCATCGCAACCCCTGAAGAAATCGCGATGGCTGCCGTCTTCATGGTGTCTGACGAATGTCCGTTTATGAATGCAACATGCCTCACCATCGATGGGGGCTTAAGCGTCCAGCAGCATTCAAATTGACTTCCACGTGCTCGTCAAGTCTATGAGACTAAACGCGAGCGAAGGTCGTGCAAATCACACTCCTTGGCCGTTAGGCAACGCTTTAGATCTAAAGTGAGACCCGCGGGCTTCTGCCGCAGGTTGTTGCATTTAGAGCCGATGTATTCAGTCACGACGCCTGTCGAGGTATGTAGAGAACCTACTGACCTAGATTACAGATAGTCCAGTGAATATGTTTGAACTCTCCCGTTGTTGGAGACTGCTCCACCGCTCGATGAGCCGTCGGCTCTGCAGGTGGTCCGATTCCTACCAAGAGCAGGAGTTTCACTCAAGGGTTCGTAACTTTATTTCTAATGAGGACTATGCGGAGATGGATAAAGCGCCGCGCCAACCTTTCGAGCCGCTGCCGCTAGGCGCTTATCTCTCGTCCACAAGCTGGATCGCCGGTCCAAGAGAGTTGAAGTCAACAAGTGTGCATCAGTATAGCCGATCCCCATGCTGAATATCGAATGGCGATCAATGACCGTCATAACCTCCGCATGGGTTGCAACTACTGCTCCACGCTGAGCTGTGAGAAACGCTAATACCGCATCCCGTTCTCGCAGACTACCCAAGGCCAGTTCACCTACAACGAAAGGGTGGCAAAGCAACTGATCATCTCCGATGATTTTGACTAGCTCTTGGTTTACGTGTCGGAAGTGATCGATCCAGATTGAACTGTCGACAAGGATCACTTTCCCGCTTCGCTCCGGCGACGAGGCGCTGCCTCAGCCTCAGGCATAGTGCCTCCAAGAGCGATTAGCCGCTTGCCAGACTCGACTCGCACCAAAGTTTCTAGTGCTTGACGCACAAGAGCCGCTGTTTCCTTCGTGCCCGTTAGGGACTTGGCTCTTTCCATAAGGCTGTCGTCGAGATTGATGGTCGATCGCATAACTAGCTCCAAAACGTTTATATGCAAATAGCACCAATTGGTGCTGAAATCTACGCCCATCAAGCGCGCTTTTTCCCTGCTTATTGCAGCTACGGTTCGGATCTCTACAAGGCGAAAGATCGCGCATAGTTACCAATGTCCGGCTCACAGTAAGACTTGAAATTGCTATCATTTCTGTGATAGTGATATCATAACGAAAGTAAATTTAGGATCGGATAAATGGCGGCGGTGACCATACGAAACCTATCTGATGAAACTCATAGGGCGTTACGCGCAAGAGCAGCATACCACGGTCGTAGTACAGAGGCCGAAATTCGGGACATTCTCGAATCCGCTGTTCGTCCTTCTGGACGCGTGAAACTCGGTTCGCTTCTCGCGGCCATTGGCCGTGACGCCGAAATGTCAAACAATGATGTCGAAGCGCTGCAACAACAGCGCGACAGGACCCCGGCAGTCCCGATGACTTTCGAATGATCTTGCTAGACACTGATGTAATATCTGAGCCTTGGAAGCCAGCCCCTGATATTTCTGTGCTGACTTGGCTGGATGAACAGGCTGTCGAAACGCTGTTCATTTCTGCGATTTCAATTGCCGAACTTCGTTTCGGGATTGCCTCAATGCCATCGGGGAAGCGTCAGACAATTCTCCATGATCGACTTGAAGGTGAAGTTCTACCAATTTTCGACGGGCGCATTCTTCCTTTTAATGTAGGTACCTCCCAAGTCTACGCGGATCTGATGGCCAGCAGCCGAACATCTGGGAAGGCGATCGGGAAGGCTGATGGATATATTGCTGCTACGGCTGCAGAAAACCATCTCGCGGTCGCAACGCGAGATACAAGCCCATTTGAAGCAGCCGGATTGATAGTTATCAATCCCTGGTCCGCCTAAGACTTCAAAATTACAGTTCGCCGGTTCTAATCTCATGAAGGCAATACGTCTGAACCGATAGGTCATGGGTCCGAAAAATCTGATTTACGACTTGAAACTCTGGTCGTATGGATTTTCGATCGGTCTGTTGGAAACTCATCGCCGCGATAGCTGATTAACATCGTGAAAAGGTCGTTACGCAGAATTCTCCGAGGTTGGAGCGTGGCTTGGATCTGCTCGTTTAACATATTCTGTACGTCAGAAAGCGATTGAACGGATTCGCCTTCGGCGATTACCACCACGTTGACAGTGTCCGGGTCGGTCTTCTCGTCCTGCGAAAAAACCTCGTAAATCTGGTTTGGTTCGGCAAGAGCCACTCTGAAACTTATTAGGCGGAACTGCGTGATCAAATGGTACAACTCTGTCTCGAGTGCGCGCACCCATGCTTGCGCTTTGCCTCGATCTACGGAGTAAGCCTGAACGTTCGCGGCTCCACCAATTCCTTTTCCTCCAGTTGCCGCGATCTTGCCTGGAATTCTAAGGACCTTTGAGAAATTTCGACGCATCTTGAGCGACCAGGGGGTGGGGTTGCGTACGAGGTCGATATAAGCGGGGTGTTCGATCACGCTAATATCCTCAAGATCGTAGAGCGTGAAATAGGTTTCGATTTGGCTGGCCGACACGTAACGGCGTGCGGCCTCCATGCCTGGTACGGTCAAACGCTCGGGCACGTGCTCGAACGTGTGCCATGATGCGTACTCTTCGGCGAGGTCTGCCGGATAATCGTTCCAGAGCGCGAGAATGGCTGCGGCCATCAAACCTCTCCCATATGTAAAATCACTTTGGAGGCGACATGATCATGCGCAGCCTGAAAGCCGGTGAGAGCGTCAATTAGTGGCAGGGTGTGCGAAATCAGTTGCCGTATCAAATCCTGATGGCCATCAAGAAAGGCGATGACGCCGTCCCAATCGGCTGCGGGGGCTCGATAGGATCCACGTATTTGCTGGTGCATGCGCACAAGTGTTGTAAGATCGATCTCGGCGGGTCTGGGATGGATGCCGACGACGGTGAAAATTCCGCGCTTCTTAAGAAATGGCAAGGTAGCGGCGACCAGCGTCGGCACACCTGCCGCTTCGATGATCGCATCGAACGGAGCAAATTTGGAAAGCGCGGTTTCAATGTCGACATCGCTAGTATCGATCAGATGCTGAAAACCAGCAGCGGCAAGGTTTTTGAGACGTGGCCCATCATCGCGGCCCATGATGACGACTTTCGCGCCGCGCGAGCGCGCCAGGATTGCTATACCCTGGCCGATGAAGCCCGGCCCAATGACGAGTATGGTCTGACCTGCCGCAACCTCGGTCGTCGCGACGGCCTCTGCGCAGACAGTCATCGGTTCCGTTAGCGCAGCGATATCCATATCGAGACTGTCCGGCAGCGTGTGACAATTGCTGTAGGGAACGCAGACATAGGAGGTGAACGCACCGTTTCGGCCAATGCCAACGCCCTTGCGTGAAGTGCAATTATCTTCGTCGCCCTTCAGGCAGGCCTCGCAATGGCCGCATGTTGTAGAGGGTCGGGCGGTGACACGGGTTCCGATCACGTCGGCTGGGACGTTTTTTCCGACTTGTTCTATCGTGCCTGAAAATTCGTGGCCGAGCGTGACGGGCATGGCACTTTCCATCGACTCGTAGCCCGGCGTCCATTGGGCGATATGCAGGTCGGTCCCGCAGATGCCGGCGAAATGCACACGGATCAACACCTCGCCAGCGGCAATGTTTTCAGGCTTGGCTATCGTATTGAAGTGCACGCCACTGCCGGGCCGGACTTTTTGCAATGCCAGCATATTCAATCTCCATTGATAAGGTGCAGGTATTAGCCGCGCCAGCTTAAAAAGCGCTTCTCGACCTGTCCGATTGCGAAGTTCACGATCAGGCCCATGACAGAGAGGATAGTGACACCGGCAAACAGCTTTTCGAGATCATAGAGCGAACCTGCCTCGAGAATGTAGGAGCCGACACCATATTGGGCACCAAGCATTTCGGCCGCGACGAGGAGGATAATGGCAATCGAGATCGACACCCGTAGGCCCGACAGGATGGCAGGGAACGCACCAGGCAGGACAATCTTGCGAACGATCGACCACCAGCTTAGCCCGAAACTCTGGCCCATACGGATCAGGGTGCGATCGACATTGTCGACGGCGCCGTAAGTCGCGACCACGGTTGGCGTGAATGTGCCGAAAGCAATCAGGGCGTATTTCGACGTCTCATCGATGCCGAACCAGATCACGAATAGCGGCAGAAGCGCAATCTTCGGGATTGGAAACAGCGCCGCGACCAGCGGCACCAGCCCTGCGCGAAAGTAGCTGAAAAGGCCGATCATCACGCCGATCGATATACCAACAGCGATGCCCATTAATGCGCCGATGAACAGCCGCTGAAGCGATGGCAGCAGGTGTTTCAAGAGCAATCCAGTCTGCCAGAGCTGCACGAAAGTATCGAGTACGGCGGAGGGGCGCGGCAGTGTCAGGTTTGAAATGAAACCGCTGCGCGTTCCAATCTCAGCAAGGGTGATCAGGACCACGAACACGGCGATGCCCAAACCGCGCACTGGGATCGGCGCAAAGCCGCCGCCGCGAAATGCGACGGGGCGTACCAGAGCAGTTCTGATTTCTTTCCTGTCGTCGCCGGATGTTCCGGCAGCGTTGGCAAGTGTGGTGACGTTAGACATTGACCAACTCCTTGTCTGCGGCCATGGCCTCTTCGCGCATCAGGTCCCAGAGCTGCTTTTGCTTCTCTTCCAGCACGGGATCGCCAAGATGGCGGTCGGACAGCGGGATATCGATATCGACGATTTCGCGGATTTGGCCTGGTCGACGGGAAAGGACGACGACTCGGTGGCCAAGCCGCACTGCCTCGTTTAGATTGTGGGTCACATAGACGGACGTGAACGGCTGACGTGTCCACAACGCGACAAGGTCATCCATCAAAAGCTCGCGCGTCTGGCTGTCGAGTGCTGAAAGCGGCTCGTCCATCAGCATCACCGCGGGACGGACTGCCAGTGCCCGGCTGATCGCGACACGCTGGCGCATGCCGCCCGAAAGTTGCTTGGGAAGCGCCGTGCGGAAATCCGTCAGGCGGGTACGGTCAAGAACGTCTGTGACGATCTCGTCCATTTCGAGCCGACTGAGCTTGTGATCTTCGAGCACAAGCCGGATATTGCCTTCTACAGTGCGCCAGGGCAGCAGGGCGAAATGCTGGAAGACGTAGGTGAGGGGATTGAGTGAGCCGGGTGGAGGATTCCCGATCTGCAGCACCTCGCCTGAACTTGGTCGTTCAAGGCCGCCGAGAAACCGAAGCAATGTCGATTTGCCACAACCGGATGGCCCGATCAGACAGATGATCTGCCCTTGCGGAATATTGAGTGAAATATCTTTCAGAACCTCTACGGCTCCGTAGAAATGGCTGATGTTCTTCAGCTTCAGATCCATGGTTCCTCCATGCGAAGGCCGTTAGGCCTCCGCGATAATAACTGGCTGATCAAATGGTTTTTACGTAGGACGTCTCGAACAGCTGTTCGTTCGTAATTGCGTCCTTGACCATGCCTTCTGCCTTGAACCATTCGAGCTGCTCGACACAGCTGCCAAGCGACAGTGCCAACCCTGCATTGATGCGCATGGCGCCATCGATCAGATTCTGCTTGGCAGCGTCGAACGGGCTATCGCTTTCGACATATTTGTGGACGATTTTCGCCAGAGCGTCGCGTTCCGCATCGTCAGCCGTGTTGTCTACGAAGGCGGCGTTGTAATCGTCAATTGCGCGTGAATAGGCTTTGACGAACGCTGCCGTCATCTCGCGTTCACTGGCCGCATTCTTGGTCGAGGTGAAGGCGGTGGTGACCTGATAATCCGGCGCGTAATCCGAAACCAGACCGATCTGCTTCGCGGCACCCTCGCGGATCATCTTCTTGGCGACGTTCGGCTGGATCGCCCATGCATCGATCTGACCTGTGGTCAGGGCTCCGACGATGGCCCCCAGTTTCTGCAACGGGCGCAGTTCGATATCCGACAGCTTGATGTTGTTTGCGATGGCAATCTTGTGCGCCATGAAGTGGAACGAGGAGCCTGCCGTGGTGATGCCGAAGCTTTTGCCGGACAGCTTGGACGGGTCAGTGAGACCCGCCTCATAGGCTTTGTTCGATGCAAGTATAATTGCGCCGGTGACGCCCTTCTCCTCGGTCAATGCGCCGCCGATAACCTTGATGGCGTCTTTCTGGGCAAGACTGATGAGACCACCGCTCATTGAGGTTACACCGAAGTCAGCATCACCGGAGGCGATCGCGACGGCCATCGGTTGAGCGGCTTCGAAGAACTTCAGCTGTATATCCAGTCCAGCTTCCTTGTAATAGCCGCGCTCGAAAGCAATGAAGCTTGGCGCATGGCTGGCAAGGTGAAGCACTGCAAGATTGCGGGTTGCAGCGCGTGCGGGCAGACCGAAAGCCGCAGCGCTGCCGAGTGCGCCCATGCCGATAAGCGCCTGACGGCGGCTCAAAAATATATTCATTCTGTTTCTCCTCCCAAAGATGACGTGTCCGAGACGCCATTCGCTCTTATTGCCACCGGCTGAAAAGCAAGACAACGAACAATGATTATGTCTCCCATGCCCTTGAGGCATGCGGATGGTTGTTTTCAATCAGGCGAGCGGCGGCAGGTCGGCCAATCTGCGAGACAGAATTTCAGTGAGTTTGCGCAGATTGGCGGAATGCGAGCGGCGGCGGTTCCATAGAACCGATATCGAGAATTGTGGGGCGTCTTCGATGGGCCGAACGACGAGGTTGCTGCCGACGGGTCCGAGCGTGGTGACGTAGTCAACCAGCACGATGCCCATTGCTTCATTCGCTAGCGCCAGTGCGGTGTCCGAAAATCGCGCAACAGCACGCGTATTGACTTTCAATTTCTCGCGATTGAGAAATCGATCGACGACTGTCTGATGAGCGCCGCCTGGGGCAAAAGCTATAAAATCCATATCCGCCAGATCGGCCGCTCGTATGACAGGCGTCATTGCAAGGCTATGATCCTTGTGAATGACCGCGACCAGATCGACCCGCCCCACGTGCTCGATAGCAATGAGCGGATGATCTGGCGTGGCGATCGTCACAACCGCTTCTCCGCGTCCGGTAATCAGGTATTCCTCGATCTGGTCTACCGGAAGTACGTCGAAGAAAAGCTCGATACCGGGCACCTCGACGGACAATGTTCTTAGAGCCTGTGGCACCAGCGCGCGCGCCACACTGGCTGTCGATCCAACCCGGAATACAGCCGTTTCACCGCGTGCGATGCGGCCTATCTGGGTGCCGACGCCGGTCAGTTGCCGTATCAGCGGGTCGATCTCGGCATAAATCTCAAGTGCTTCGGATGTAGGGACAAGACCGTTGCGGTCGCGTGTGAAAAGCGCAATGCCAAGCAGGTCTTCGATTCGACGGATCGTACGGCTCAGCGCTGGTTGAGAGACATTAAGAACCTTTGAGCCACCAGTGATGGAGCGCGCCTGCATGACCGCATGGAAAACCTCCATCTGCCGAAGGCTGAGGAGACCGTCATCAGGCCGTTGGGCCATCGAAGTTTCATAATTGTCCTGGGACATCGATCGCCTTTTCAAGGAATGGCAGGAGATCTTCGAGCATTTCGCTGGCGGCGGTCTCCGGCAGCAGATGACCACCACCAATGCCCTTCCCTTGAACCTTAGATGACCAGTCTGCCCATATATCGAGTGGTTCGCGACCGCCGCCATAGAGCCTATCCTTCTCCCAGAATAAAAGGACAGGTACCTGGATTTTGCGGTCTGACATGCGATCAGCAAGATCGTCAGTTTCGTCTGTTGCGGCACCAGCCCGATAATCCTCACACATGGCGTGGCGAACATCGGGATTGTCGAATGCGAACCTGTAGTCTTCCAACGCCAGTGGATCGATCCGTTCAATATTCTCAGCCATTTTGCCGAGCGTGAGATCGATGAGAAAACGCGGATCCGCGGCCATCAGTTTTTCGGGTAGAGGCGCGGGCTGGGCCATCATGAACCAGTGCCATGCTCCCATGCCGAAGGCTTTGCTGACACCTTCCCACGTTTCCGGTGTGGGGACGACGGTGACCGAGACGAGTGCCGTGATCGTTTCTGGAAAATCAAGCGCCATGCGATAGGCAACCCTGCCCCCACGGTCGTGACCAACGACAGCATACCGGAGATGTCCTAGCGCCAGCATCATTTCTCCCAGGCTTTTCGCCATGCGACGTTTGGAACCCATTCCTTGCCAGTTGCCAGTGACGCGGCTTTCACCATAGCCCGGGAGGTCTGGAACAACGACGGTATAGTTTTCGGCAAGTACCGGCGCGATCCGGTGCCATGCCGAGCGGGTTTGCGGATAGCCGTGCAAAAGCAGGATCACGGGACCGCTGCCGGCTGTCAGAACGGCGAAACTGATGTCGGGCGTTTCGATGCGATTTTCTTCAAAGCCTGGAAACAGCTCGTTGGCGCGTCTATACATTGATTAACTGTACCTTTTAAGCGTGTGAGGTCACTGCGGCTATGTTCCTCAGCGCCTCGATCAGTCTGTCTACGCCCTTCTGTCGCGGGCGAAGATGGCAGATATGGACGTAGGCGGAAACGCTGACGCTTTTCTCGATCGGTATTGCCACGAGCCCGTTTGCTTCGCAATCGATAGCGGAAAATGCGTCGAGTATCGTGATGCCAATGCGTTCTGTGACGAATGATAGTGCGGCCTCGACAAAATGCACATAGACCGCCGTGTTTCTCGATATGCCCCAACGCCGAAAGGTCTCGTCAATCAGAAGACCATGTGTGGTGGTGGTTCCGAAAGAGATCAGCGGTTCACCAGCAAGCGCCAGCGGCGTTACTGATTTACAGCCAGCCAGCGCGTGATCATTCGGGAGGACACAGACGAGACCGGCGCTGGCTATTTTCGCCGTTTCTATCACCGGATCGTTGACCTCTGCGATCGTTGCAACACAGGCACCCTGGCCGAACAGCAGGTAGTCGCGAACATCGCGCTGCGATAGTGAGTCACTGTAGTAGGTGCCCGCAGCCCCTTCCAGTTGCAGGCGTCTCAATGCCTTCGGAACCAATCGCATGCCAAGACTTGGCGTCGAGCCGAACCGAAAGACAGAGGCGTCGCCTCGAGCAATCGAGTAGATGACATCAGACAGCATTTCGGATTGCTGGTGGACGCGCTCGACCTCGGTAAAGATCAGTTCCGCTTCCTGAGTCGGCACCAGTCGGCCGGAAATGCGTGCAAATAGCGCGATACCAAGTTGGTCTTCGAGACGCTTGATGGCAATCGACAGGCTCGGCTGCGAAACACCAAGGTGACGGGCTGCTGCCGTCAACGAATGCGTCGCCATGATCGTGCGAAAAATTTCGATCTGCCGTTCTCTGAGTTTGGGATTTGGCATCCGTGCTCGCATTGCTTCTATAAATCCAAGTTATAGGATGGGTTTAAAGTTATATTGGCGTCAATAGGCAATGGTCTCATATCGTCGCTCCGAAATTGGGAGGGAGCTTTGTGATCGGAAGCGAAACACGGGTGGTGGCGATCATCGGATCGCCCATTGTCCAAGTGAAATCGCCGGGTAATTTCAACCGATATTTTGCCGATGAGGGTGTGGATAGGGTAATGATCCCCATCGATCTCGCCCCGGAGCGCGTTGCCGATTTCGTTACGACGGTGCGTGGCTGGCAGAATATGGATGGCTTCGTCGTCACCATTCCGCACAAGGCAGCAGTCGCCGCGCTGGTCGATGAGCTCAGTGCAACAGCGCAGTTTCTCGGTGTTGCGAATGTGGTGAGGCGTCACCCGAATGGACGGCTTTCTGGCGACATGACCGACGGCGAGGGTTTCCTCACAGCCTTAAGGGCGCAGGGTTTCGCTTCCAATGGCAAAGTCGTGCTGGTGGTCGGAGCAGGAGCTGCTGGCAGTGCGATTAGCTACACGCTTGCACGCGAAGGCGTTTCGCATCTGTTTATTTCCGATCGCGACAAGGCTCGTGGCGCCAGTCTCTGTGCTCGTCTGTCCAGCGCTTTCCCAGCCGTTTCTATTTTGGCAGGAGCAGTACCCCAGCGCGCCTTCGATCTTATCGTCAACGCGTCTTCGTCGGGTATGCAGCATGACGATCCACTGCCGGTACCTTACTCAACGCTGGCATTGGTGCCACCAGAAGGTCTGGTGGCTGATGTCGTGACGAGCCCGAAAATGACGCCGATGCTCACACTTGCGAAAGCTCGGCTGCTGAAAATTCAGACGGGTGAGGAAATGGCCAAATCTCAACTTTTTGCGCTTGGAAAAGTGATGGGCATATTCGGTGGAGTGCCAACTGATGTCTAAAGCCCGAGGTGGACGATACGACGTCGTGGTCGTTGGAGGTGGCGCGGCCGGAATGAGCGCGGCTGTAGCTGCTACCCGCATGGGTGCGAAAGTCGCACTCATCGAGCGATACGGTTTCCTGGGCGGAGCGGCTGCCAATTCGTTGGTTTTAGCCTACTGCGGCTTCTTCCTGAAAGGTCCTGAGCCTGTTTTTGCAGTTGGAGGAATCGGTGTCGAACTGCTGGCTATGCTTGCGAAGATTGGGCAGGATATCGCTCCGATACGATCTAGCAGCGGCAACTGGATTGTCATGCTGGACCCCGAGGCGGTCAAGCTTGCATTCGACCAATTGACCGACATGAATGGCCTCGAAACCCTGTTGCACAGTCGCGTCACTGCGGTGTCCACGAAGCCGAGTGGAATTGGCGCCATCACGGTGACTGACCATGCCGGTAGCTACGGGATCACCGCAGACGCGTTTGTAGATGCCAGCGGTGAAGCTGCTCTAGCGTCGCATGCGGGACTTGAGATGACGACCGACAGCCGCGCTGGTGATCACGTCCAACCCGCGTCAATGCCCGTTCGTATCGGTGGCGTTTCAGCGGGTGTGACATTCGACCGCGAGCAGATGACGCAACTGATCGCCGAGCACAACGCTTGCTCAGATGTTCCAATTCATCGAACCGACGGCGGCGTCATGTTGCGGCTGCCGACGTCGAACGATTATTGGTGGATGACGATCGATCTTGTGACCGATGGTTTGAGCGGTGCCAGTCTGGGCAATGCGGAACGCGAGGCACGACGGCAAGCTTGGCGGAATTTGCAATTGCTCCGGCAGATGCCTGGCTTCGAAAACGCGTTCATCTCGGCCACGGGGCCACAGATAGGTATTCGCGAGACACGCCGTCCGCATTCGCGTAACGATTTGACCGCTACCGCTTTACGCGAAGGTGACCGTCGCGAAGATGGCATCGGGCGTGCTGCATGGCCCATGGAGGTTCACGAGGCACCCGGTCGGGCACATTTCGTCGATCTTGGCGGCGACGGCTTTGCTGATATACCAATGGGAGCCATCCAAGCTGTCGGTGCGGATAATCTGTTCCTCGCGGGTAGGGTCGCTGGCGCAGATGCTGCTGCCTATGGTTCTTTGAGAGTCATGGGTACAGCCTTTGTCACCGGTCAAGCAGCTGGAATTGCGGCCGCCTTGAGTGCTTCATCAGCGTCCGTTTCGGCTTACAGCGTCAGAAAGCATCTTTGTTTTCAAAATGCGATAATTTGAAAGCCTGAAGAGCGAACAATGCGATCTGAGAAAAAAGTTGCGTCACTTTGGACCGATTCGGTCCAGCGAAACGCATCTCTTCTATAGCGTTGCCGAAGCGGGATTGATATCTGCAACACGCGCTATACCATCTATTGGCGTAAGACGAACTGTCGGCCCGTGGATAAGCAATTTCAGCGTGTTAGCTCCATTCCAATGGCAGGGCCGACGGTCCTGATCCTTTCAAGAGCAAAAGCCAATACTGATGCCCGCTGAATTTGAAGCTGGACGAGAAGCAGATACAACAGAGCCTATTGGTCCAGAGCTCACTCAATCGCAACAGCGTCAGGTAAGATCCAGCTTCCGTCGACTACATTGATGTGTGTCCTAGCCCCACATCCAGTTCAACAAACTCGCTCTGATGGTACATCCGTACAAGCTTGTCATGACGTATGCGGAACTGGCTTCGCCTTTTCAGGCCGGTTGCCGGGTCGATTTTCAGGGCCGTATCGTAGGAGACCGCGCCGTTCGCTATTGCCCGCAGGAACAGGGGATCTGGTCTTCGGTCATCTCCGGCTCCTCCGAACAGCCGCGAATGGTCCAGAAAACATGCAGATCCACATCCGCTAAATTCTCAGGAAGCGTGGGAATCAGAGGCTTTACAGACGCGGAACGCTGGTGATCAGTCCCCGGACAACGGTATCGTTGTCAGCCTGAATGCGGCATACGGCCTCTAACCGCTGGCCCGGCATACTACGCTCGGCCAGGAATGTCTCGACATTCGGTTTTTCCTCCTCTGTCGGAGGGCTGCATTTCACCCAGGCATCTTTCAGATAGAACGGGACATCCATGGGATACCCGAGATATCTGCGGCTCTCCTGGTGGTTTTCGACATCAACCAGGATCGCTCTGAGACCGCTCTTGTAGGAGATCGAAAATGCCCCTTCAGGCATATCCGGGCGGGTGAAGTAGCCGGCACGGTAGTAGTCCCATACACCGTAAGCCACATATCCTAGCACAGCGACCGCGATGCCTCGTTTGAGCCAAAACCACATACCCGGATCCCCACGCGATCAATCTTGGTCAGTTCTAGTTGCTGTAGCGACGAAATTCAACGCAGACAGGCGCGACTGACCCATGATTTAAAGGGTTGCAGCACATCGCACCCACTGCCATATCAAGGCTTAGCAGTGATCACCGCTGCAACCCGGCTATGTTCGTCGATCCAGCGGGCCGTGTCCGGCGAAATGTAGCTGATCAGCTCGATGATCGATGCGTAGTCCGCAGCAATATTGCGGTTCAGGATCGGTTCGTGGTGCGCGATCCGGTTACGCAGCCGGCGGAGATCATCAAGCGGCTGAAAGATCTGCGCACGGGTGAGGGGCCCCTCTGACTGGAAGACCTTGCGGAAGTGCGAGCGCCACAATTGCTCGTAGCGTTTGGCAAGAAGCCCCGTCCAGAACCCCCAGTTCAACTCTGCCACCACGCGCCCGTGATCCGCGATGCTTCCGTGACGGCCAAGATCGGTGCGTACCTTCAGGAGCATGTCGGGCAGGGGGTATTGCAACGCCGGCCCGGGATTAAGATCAAACCAGGTCGGGCCAAATGCAGTCTTCAACCGGTCGCCAAGCCCGTTGCGTAAAGTTATCTCAAGCCCTTGCAACGGCGTGTAAAGCGCCTGAGACAATGCGCTGTTCCAGGCATACAGCTGGAGCCCCAGCACCTTGTCGTTACCGGCAAGGGCGTAGTAAGGTCCCAGCCGTTCGGGGGAGTGGGATGACTCCAGATTCGCGATAATCGTCGGCATATACTCAAAAACCACTTGAATATCTCCTCAATTTATTCCATCTTGTCTTCGTGAGCCTCGGTAGCGCCTCTGCATTGCAAGCGCCCGGGGCATTGCTTTTTATGAGCCTGCCACAGCACTGGGCCAGCTGTCTCGTCTGACGGACAGTGAGGTCAACAATCCTTCCTGTCGATTGCGGCCTCGCCCGCTCAAGAGCTCGGCGCGTTGTTGTTCACGACAAGCTTGGGCTTTTTGCGCTTCACCCTGTCCTTCTCGTCCTCAGACTTCTTTTTGGCAGCCGCGATCTTCTCAAGCGCATGCGGCGTGCAGGCCGCGATCAGCCCGTCAAAGCGATAAAGGTTGGTCTGGCTCCCGAACTTGCTGTGCCGGCGCTCGTCCCGCGTGATCAGCCCGATCTTCTGCATTCCGGTGATGCGCTTCTGAATCGTCCGGGGCGTCACGTTCAACGCTTCCGCGATCGTGCCGACCGCAGGACGTGGCACGTTGTCGTCGGTCCACCAGTACTGGATCAGGTGCAGCAGGATATTGACGTCTAGAGCGTCCAACCCCAAGGCGCGTTGTTTCTCGATAATGATGTTCGGGATGGCGCTCCACCCCGCCTTCATCAGCGTCGGCGTCCATTTCTTTTCATTCTGTTTGAGCGCCTGGACATCCGGCGACTTTGCTTTTACAGTTTCTTCCATGTCGGTCTCCCGTGTTTGCGTATGCCCTCTATATCAGGCTGTTTCGCGCGATTGGCGAGACGCTACGGGGCGAACCTAGGTTCGGGAGTGGGCGAATTCAGGTTCGCACGCCCCCTGTTTCTGAGTTAAGGGTGGTACGAACGCAGGTTCACCCAAAGTAGATATACTGATAATCAGGATATTCGGAAAACAGGAAGAACCAGCAGCAGAGTAACAGTATATAGGTACCACCCGTCTCCCGGTTCACCCGGGTATCGGAAAATTCCTATCAGGCTACTGGTTTGACAGCATCTGTCGGCGCGAGAGCGCCTTCTGCTTTACGAGCCCGCCAGGTTTCTACAAGAAAAGTCGCCATGGTTCCGGATAGATTGACAGCGAGCTCAGCGAGTCGCGGTTGCGGCTTTGCTTTTTTGGGGCCCGGGCTATGGGCGTCACCAAGTTTGCTTCGAAGGGATCCCAGAAGTTCAACGATTTGCTGACAGCTGCCGAGGAGCTGCTTGAAAGTCTGCTCCGTGTGGTCATCCGGTGCGAGGCGAAGAACCTTGGCAAGCCTACGGTAAAGAACAGGTAGATCAGCATTATCTGGATATTCGGCTTCTGCTTCATCCAGGATCCATTTGCACACGTCCTCAAGGAGGGTGCGGGCAAGAGTGATAGCGCCCTGGGGATCGTCTGCACGCCTTTCCACTGCCGCGATCCACCGACCATGAACATCGTTCGGGTCAAAGGCCTGCAGGGCAGCACTGATGCCATGGTCGGCCGGGCTGCCAAGGATCGCGCGCTGCATCTTGTAGATTGGCGAGCCTGATACCTTGCCGGTCATGGCGAGACGGAAACCATCGTGTTGTAGATGAGAATTTAGGTCAGCGACCAAGGCCGCCTGCGCCTCGAGGGTTTGAACGACAGGCGCTGTCAGTTCCTCCAGGAACCGGAATAGCTGGCGTTGGGAGCAGCTGAGAAACCCAAGGTGGATCAGCATCTCGTCGGTTCCCCAGTCGTAGTTGCGAACCGTATGCTGATAGATATCCTCTAGGAGACCGCCAGACGACCCGTAAGGAGGAGGAATTTCGGCTACTGGCCAGATACGCTGGATGGATTCGACTTCATCCAGCTCCGTTGTCAGGGGACGCGTCTTGAGGACAGACAAGATTCGCCTGCGAGTAATCTCTGTGACTGCGGGTTGGTCGATCTCTTCAAATTTGGCGACCTGTTCCGAGAGACGGTAGTTGGTGACCTCTAGGAGCAGCTTTTTGCCATAGGCAAAAGACCTTCAGCTGGTACGGCCGACAGCCTGCTCATGGCATACTTGTACTTGCTATTGAAGGCTTCTGAACCGTCCCCATCTGCGAGGCCCAGGCGGGTACAAACGCCCGGCGCGTCATAAGCTTTGAAGTCAGAAATGACGTTTGCGATGTCGCTACGTAATTCGCGGATCATTTGGGGAGATGGCGTTGTCATAGGCTCGATCAAATCAGGATCCGCTCAACCTCGTCCAGACTGACATCATCGCTCCGGCGGTCGTAGAGCTGTGTAGTCCGGGTGGATGAATGGTTGGCGATGTTCGCGGCTTTCTCCAGCGTTCCCCCATTCTTAAGGTAGGCCGTAATCCCTGTGGCACGGAACGTGTGATTGCACACGGCGGTACTAATGCCGGCCGCGACGGCGCGGCGTTGGATCATGGCGTAGGCGTTGGCCTGGGGCAGCGCCTTGCCGGACATTTCAGACGTGCCTTGGTGGAAGGTCTGGAACAGCGGCGCACGAGGAGCGTCCCTCAGGCCTGCGCCGTCGAGATAATCATCCAGGTAGGCCTCAAGGGAATGGTGGCACGGCAGTTCGACCTGCTTGCCAGCCTTTGCCGCCGGTTTTCATGTCGAGCCGCGCCGGATCGTTACTGAGACGATCTCCGGCAGTACCGCAATCGCACAGCGCCGCGGCTTTTCACGGTTAATGGACAAGCTGGAGTCCGGCGATATTCTCATAGTGACCAAACTCGACCGCCTCGGCCGTGACGCGATCGATGTCAGCACCACTGTGAAGGCTCTCGCCGAGATGGGCGTACGCGTTTACTGCCTTGCCCTCGGCGGCGCAGACCTGACCAGTTCGTCCGGCACGATGACCATGCAGGTGCTCAATGCTGTCGCGCAGTTCGAGCGCGACTTGCTGATCGAACGAACCCAATCCGGCCTCAAGCGTGCAAAGTCGGAAGGTAAGACCCTCGGTCGGCCATCTACACTCAGTGATGAGCAGAAGATGGATGTACGCGATGATCTCGCAAAGGGAATGAGCGTTTCGGCTATTGCGCGAAAATTTACGACTAGTCGACAGACGGTTATGCGGGTTCGCGACGAAGGTTCACGGTCCGTTCGATCTTAGCGTGTCGCCAGGAACACATCTTGTTCCGACCCCAAATCGTTAGCGAAAATCTGGGCTATTTTTGCGCGCTAACTCTAACAGACGTATGACGTTCTGCAGTTTGAAATTCCAAAGTAAAAGCGACAATCTCTCACGCGTCTCGTGTGGGCGCTTCGCCCGCTCGCCGGTCGGAGCCTGCGGGGTCGAGCGAACCCACTTCGTTACGCCCGTGCTTTGCTGTCTGTGAATTGGCATTCTTTGTGCATGACCACCAGTCAGCGGGAAGTGCTCACTTCGAAGTATGAACTGTCACTCCTCAAGATAGAATATAAAATCCATCATAATTGTCGGCAAGAGTGCCCGTATTGCTGCCGAGCGATCCGGGCTTAAGCTCCATTATAGCCTCGAATTTTCCGCGTTTCCGCCAATCGGCTGGCAGTCCAGATGCAATCCGCAACGAGCGATTCTGAGAGATTCACCGGAACCGAATGAATGACGTTTGACGGTAGCATGGCGAGCTTGCCGACTTCCGCCATGTCTTCTGCAGTCACATCCTGAAGACCGAGATCCGATAGGGTGGTGGGCAGGCCGAGGTCGATACAAAAGTCCAGCGCTTCGTTGAGATCTTCCGGCGAGCGGTTTTCCAGCACCAAGAGGCAGATGACGCCGAAGGCAACCTTTTCGCCATGGAAGAAGTGGTGCGTAGGTTCCAGCGCCGTCAGGGCGTCGTGCACGCCGTGTGCGGCCGAAACGCCGCAGTTCTCGAAGCCAAGGCCGCTCAGCAGCGTGTTGGCTTCGATGATGTTCTCTACGGCTGGCGTCAGTCGGTCATCCCTTGCCGCAGCGAAGGCCGAGCGGCCATCGCGCATCAGTACTTCGTGACAAGCGCGTGCGATGTGAATGCCGGCTGCCGTTGTGGCATAGCCGTCGCCGATATAGTTTTTGCTGCGTGACTCAATGTTCGAGCGAGCCTCGTACCAGGTGGAGAGGGCATCGCCCATGCCGGCCACCAGAAAGCGTACCGGCGCCTTGATGATCAGCGAACTGTCGACGACCACGACGTCCGGGTTGCGGCCGCAGCGCACGACCCGATCGTAAACGCCCTGTTCCGAGTAGATGACGCCGATGGAGCTGGTGGGCGAATCCGTAGAGGCGATGGTCGGCACGGTGACGATGCGGGCGCCGATGTTGAAGGCGGTGATCTTCGCGGTGTCGAGCGCCTTTCCGCCTCCCACGCCGATGACGACACCGGCATCGCCGGCCTTGCCCTCGTCGACGCAGCGCGCGACTTCCTTGTCAGTCGATTCGCCGCAAAATTTGACGAAGCGGCTTTTGACGCCTTGCTCCTGGAGGCTCCGCTCGATCTGCGGGCGCAGGCTATTCCAGAAAAAGGCATCGATGATGATAAGTGCAGACTTCGAAAGCGGAGCGATATAGATGCCAAGGTCGGCCAGAACGCCTGGGCCTTGCACATAGCGCAATGGGCCGCCGTAACCGCGTTGTGTCATGGTGAAAATCTCCTGGAAATGAACCCGATCAGCGAAGCGTCAGACCGCCGTCGACTGTGATTATTTCTCCCGTGGTAAAGGAGGAAGCGCCGCTTGCGAGGTAGACGATGACGCCGGCCAGTTCGTCCACCGTTCCGATGCGGTTCTGCACGGCGCCCTTTGCCCAATGGTCGCGGACGACGTCGGGATGATCCTTCAGCACGTCTTCCGTCAGCTCTGTCATGATGTAGCCGGGAGCGATAGCGTTGACGCGGATGTTGTGCTCGGCCCACTCTGTGGCGAGGCCCTTGGTGAGCATGTGCACCCCTGCTTTCGAGACATTGTAGGCGGTGTGTCGGAAGGGCCAGTTGACGATCCGGCCGGACATGGAGCCGATGTTGATGATCGAGCCATCCTTCTGCCTGATCATCGCCTTGCCGACTGACTTGGAGACGAGAAAGACGCCGTCGAGATTGACGGCCATGGTCTGTCGCCAGTGATCCAGTGAAAACTCCTCTGCGCTACCGGGAAAAATGATGCCGGCATTGTTGACGAGAATGTCGATCCGGCCCCAGCGTGCCAGCACGGCTTCCGTCATGCGCTCGACGTCCGCCTCATCGGCGACATCGGCCTGGATCGCGAAGCTGTCGACGCCCATGTCGCGCAGCTCGGCGACGACACCTTCTGCCCTGTCCACGGTGGAGCGGACGACGATGGCAACATCGGCGCCATGGCTGGCAAGCGCTTCCGCCAGCGCCTTGCCAATCCCGCGCGATCCGCCGGTGACGATTGCCTTCTTTCCCTTGAGATCGAAGATCTTGCTGTAATCCATCGGTTTCTCCTCCCGATTGTAGGTCTTTGGATCAGGCGGTTGTCGGCGAAGCTGTCGTCATGGTGATAGGGGCCATTGCCATTTCTCCCCATTGCTTCAAAATCTGCTCCCCGGTGCGCTGCGCTTGGGCGACGATCGTCAGCGACGGGTTGAGAGCGGTAGAGGATGGCAGGAAGGACGCGTCGACGACGTAGAGATTGTCGACATCCCAGACCTTGCAATGCTGGTCGAGAACGGAAGTCTTCGGATCGTTGCCGAAGCGCGCCGTGCCGCACTGGTGCATGGAGACCTTGATGTCCATCTTCTGGGTGATGATCAGCGGGTAGCCAAGCGAGCGCATGTGGCGTCCCCAGACTTTGACGAGTTCGCTATGGGATTTCAGGTTGTTCTCCGTATAGCTCAGCCTTAGCTTGCCATCCGGATCGACGGTGACGCGGTTGTTCGGATCCGGCAGATCCTCCGACATGATCCACCAGTCGACGCTGCGTTCGGCAAACTGGTTCATCAGCCATTCCGGTGCCCACTTGGCGTTGGCCGTCAGCATGCCGCCCTGCAGCTTGCCAAGCCCCTGGACATTGCCAAGCGGGTAGGGCTTCTCGCTGTTCGCCAGATAATAGTCGTTGACCGCCATCGATTTCTGGAAGGTGACGCGGTTCTTCTTGAACGGCGAAACCGCCATCATGGCCGTGTTGTTGTGGGCCATATAGTTTCGGCCCAGCTGGTCCGACATGTTGTTGCCGATACCGCGTTTGTGGGCATCGTTGGCGGAGCGCAGCAGGAGAGCTGCCGAGTTGATCGCGCCGGCGCTGCAGATATAGGTGTCGCCCGTCACAATCTTCTTCTCGCCCTGATGGGTGAGCTCGACACCGGTGACGCGCTTGCCGGTTGGATCGGTCAGGATGCGGTGCACCAGCGTCTCGGTGATCAGATCAATATTGCCCTTGGCAATGGCCGGGTCGATGAGGCGGACTTCGGCATCGCCCTTTGCGCCGAGTTTGCAGGCAAACCCGTCGCAGGTCCGACAGCGAATGCAGCTGCCGCCCTGATGATAGTCGATGGCAATCGGCAGCGGGAAGGGTTTCAGGCCCTTTTCGCGCAGCTTCTTTTCGAAGAAGGCGATTTCCGGCTCGTGGCCGATCGCCGGATAAGGCATCGGGCCCGAGCGGGGCGGCTCGGTCGGATCCATGCCGGCCGTACCGTGGGTTCCCATCAGCCGCTCGGCGACATCGTAATAGGGTGCGAATTCCGAATAGGGAACCGGCCAGGCAGGGGCAATGCCGCCCTCGTGCTTAAGATCACCAAAGTCCTCGGCGCGGAAGCGCAGGGTCGCAGCACCGAAAAATTTGCTGTTGCCGCCGACATAATAATAGGTGCTGGGGTTGAAGATCACCCCGTCCTTGTCGCGCCACTCTTCCTTGGCCACGTACTTCCTCGTGTGGAAAACGGCGTCGACGCTCCAGTTGTCGGCTTCGCGCGGCAGGCGCGGGCCACGCTCGATCATCAGGATGCTGCGCCCGGTCTCGACCAGACGGTTTGCCAGAGCTCCGCCGCCGACCCCGGCGCCAATGATCACGACGTCGTAGAAGTTCTTCAGTTCTGTCATCTTCTCTCTCCCGGGCATCTCATGGCTTTCGCGCTCAGATGCCGCTCCTCCAAATCACATGATCGCGCCTACCTGCCAGGGCACGAACTCGTTGTCGCCGTAGTTGAAGATCTCGCTGGACGTCTGCTTGCCGGAGGCGGTGTCGAGGATCATCCGGAAGATCCTCTCCCCGACCTGCTCCACCGTCTCATCACCCGTGACGATCGTGCCGCAGTTGATGTCCATGTCCTCTTCCATCCGCTCGTACATCGGCGTGTTCGTCGCGAGTTTGAGCGATGGGGCCGGCTTGAAGCCCGAGACGGAGCCTCGGCCGGTGGTGAAGCAGATGATATTGCATCCGCCTGCGACCTGGCCCGTGACTGCGATCGGGTCGTAGCCCGGCGTATCCATGAAAACGAAGCCGGCTTCGGTGATTGGCTCGGCATATTCGTAAACGGCGTTGAGGCGAGACGTGCCGCCCTTCGCTACGGCGCCGAGCGACTTTTCGAGAATGGTCGTCAGGCCGCCGGCCTTGTTGCCGTGCGACGGATTGTTGTTGAGTTCGGCCTTGCCGCGCTCCGCGTAGTCGCGCCACCACTCGATGCGCTGCAAAAGCTTTTTGGCGACATCCGGCCTTGCGGCACGGCGCGTCAGAAGGTGTTCGGCGCCATAGATCTCCGGCGTTTCGGCCAGACATGCGGTTCCGCCATGGCGCACCAGCAGATCGGCAGCGTAGCCGAGCGCAGGATTGGCCGATATGACGGAGTAACCGTCCGAGCCGCCGCATTCGAGCGCCAGCTTCAGCATCGATACCGGCTGCGGAGTGCGCTGGATCGCATCGACCTTGGGCAGCATCTCGTCGATGACCGAGATGCCCTGCTCGATGGTCTTGCGGGTGCCGCCGGTTGTCTGGATCGTCATCGTGCGGAAGGTATCGCCTTCCGTCAGGCCGTGGGCGGCAAGGATGGCCGGGATCTGGTTGGTTTCACAGCCGAGGCCGATCATCACGACACCGCCGACATTGGGGTGGGTGGCGTATCCGGCAAGCGTCCGCGTCAGGTAGCGATAACCTTCGGCATTGGTGTTGATGGCGCAGCCACCGGCATGGGTCAGCGCGATGATGCCATCGACGTTCGGATAAGCTTCAAGGCGACCCGGAACGGAAAAATGCGCAGCGATGGCCTTTGAGACAGTGGCCGAACAGTTCACCGACGATATAATGGCGATGTAGTTTCGCGTGCCCGCAGGCCCGTGGGGGCGTGCGTAGCCCATGAAGGTTGCGCGCTCCTCCGGTGCCAGGAAATAGGGCTCGTGTGCGTCGACACAGAATTCGTGCTCCAGCACCACGTCGCCCATCGCCATGTTGTGCGTATGGACATGGTCGCCAACGGCGATGTCAGCGGTAGCGAAGCCGATAACCTGGCCGTATTTCACGATCTTTTCGCCTTTGCCGAGTGCCGCTGCCGCGACCTTGTGGCCCTGCGGGATGCGCGTATGGACAAAGACACCGCCGAGTTCGTCGCAGTTTCCGGGTTCCAGGGGAACGCGGGCGATGGCAACATTGTCGCGCGCGTGGAGCCGCAGCAGGGGGGACGACGTCGAGTAATCTGTCATGTCAGGCGTCCTTCTTCTCAAACAGGGAAACCTTGTCCTCGTACATGTTGGCCATCACCTCGAACGAGGAATCCAGATGGATCCGCATGGCCAGCTCAGCCTGGTCGGCGCTCCGGTTCTTGAGGGCGCGGACGATTGCCTCGTGCTGTTCCGTCACCATGGCCAGGTGGCCAGGTACCGGTGCACTCAGCTGCCGCATGCGATCCAGGTGGACCTTGGCGAGCGTGATGAACTTCCAGATCCGTGGATATCCGCTGATGCCGGCGATGGCGCCATGCAAGGCGTCGTCCGCGTCCAGATAGTCTGCCAGCGTGTCACGCTCCAGAATCCCCCGCATCTCGCCGATGATCGTCTGCAGGCGTGCGAGATCTCCGTCCGTGATCCGCGATGCAGCCTTCCGGACGCTCTCGATTTCCAGCGAGCGGCGGATGACGAAACCTTCCTCCGCGACATTGAACGAGATCCGGCTGACATAGGTGCCAGAGTGCGGAAAGATATCGACGAGCCCCTCGTCGGAAAGCTTCTGCAGCGCCTCGCGGACCGGTGTCCGTGACACGCCGAACTCCGTGCAAAGATCCTTCTCCGAGATCACCGCACCCGGCTGCATGTCCAGATGGACGATGGCTTGTCGCAATAACCCATATATGTGTTCTGCTTTTGGGATTAGTCTCATAGTCCGTATGCTCGTTGATTTCTCTTCGTAACTGCCGTCTTGTAGGGCCTTCGGAAAGTTTACGATTTGCCGTTGACAGCAATTCGATGTTCTGCCTTTTATAACTCATATATTAGTCGGCGGCGCAAGAGGAAAAGTTATTGGCGCCGTCAATGAAGAGGAAAAGCCAAGGTGCGGACGCACCGAGGTGCTTCCAGGACGAAATACGGCCTTTCGGCCCGTTGCGACTTTGGTCAAGGCAGGTGCGGTAACGCCGCAGCCGCCTGCTGGATCGCGATCACCTGAAAAGCGGAAACCAGGACATATCGCCATGGCAACGATCAACTACCTGACACGCATCGAGTTCGACGATGGCGCAATATCGCGTCTTCCGTCGCTTCTGGCCGAGCTCGGGGTCAAGCGTCCGCTGATTGCCACCGACAAGGGACTGGTCGCAACAGGCATCGTCGAAAAGGTACTTGCCCTGTTCGAAACGCGCCCCGTCGTCTTTGACGGCACGCCGGCCAACCCGACGGAGGACGCCGTTCTCGCCGCCTACGAGATATTCAAGAGCGAGAATTGCGACGGCATTGTCGGTCTCGGTGGTGGTTCATCCCTGGATCTTGCAAAAGCGGTTCGTCTTCTCAGCGGCCATCCGGGGCCGCTGGCGCAATATACCGCCGTTGCCGGTGGTGCTTCCAGGATCCACGGCAAGATCTGTCCAATGATTGCGGTGCCGACGACGTCCGGTACAGGCTCCGAAGTCGGCCGCGCTGCGGTCATCATCACGGCGGAGGGCCGCAAGCTCGGTATCCTCAGCGGCTTCATGCTTCCATCGATTGCGCTTTGCGATCCGGAGCTGACCTACGGCCTGCCGCCGTTCCTGACGGCTGCGACCGGTATGGATGCGCTTTCGCATTGCCTCGAAACCTACATGGCACCATCCGTCAATCCGCCCGCCGAAGCCATTGCACTCGATGGGCTGAAGCGCGGCCTTCCCGCGCTACGCACCGCCGTCAAGGAAGGCCAAAACCGGGATGCCCGCTGGAACATGATGATGGCTGCGCTGGAAGGCGCCATGGCTTTCCAGAAAGGCCTTGGCGCCGTGCATGCGCTGACCCATCCGCTCGGAGCCATCCGCGAACTCAATCTCCATCACGGAACGCTGAATGCCGTCCTGACACCGGCCGTCCTGCGCTTCAACAGACAGGCCATCGGGAAGAAGTGGGATGTGCTGGCCGAAATGCTTGGCGGCGTCCCGGACGAGGCAATTGCGCAGCTGAACAAGGAAATCGGCATGCCGTCCGGCCTCGAAGCGATGGGCGTGACGCAGGCGATGATGGAGAAGGTTTCGGGCGAAGCGCTCAAGGACCATTGCCATGGCACCAATCCGCGTCTCGCGACGCAGGAGGAGTATCTGGAGATCATGCGCGACTCTCGTTGAGTGCGATGGAGAGGAAATGGCTGGGCTGTTCCGGCCATCGATCGGGAGGATCAAATCAATGTCCGAATTTGAAAATGAAACCAATGATCAGGCATCCTACCTGTCGTCCCTGAAGCTGACGCGCCGCGGCGTGTTGAGCGCCGGTGCTGCCCTGACCGTGGCGGCGGCGCTGTCGAAGCCGAAGTTCGCCCAGGCCGCAGACCTGCAGTTTTGTGCTTCGCTCGGCTGGACCGTCTGGGAATCGGGGCGTCACATCGTCAACGGCTACAAGGACGCCGTCGAGCGGCTTGGCGGCAAGTTGACGATCGCCGACGCCAATTACGACATCAAGAAGCAGGCCGACCAGATCGCCGCCTTCGTGGCGTCCAAGCCCGCGGCCATCTTCATCACCCCGGCCGACGCTTCTGCGATCTCGCCTGCGGTGCAGGCGGCCGTTGCCTCCGGTATCCCGATCTTCTGTGGCGACAGCTACGTTCCGAACACCACGGTCACCTCGACCGCCATGTCGAACAATTTCGGTCTCGGTGCCGCCGGCGCGGAATACATCGCCAAGCGCCTGAACGGCAAGGGCAGCGTCGCGCTGGTCAGCTTGCCGTCCAACGAATCCTGGGATCAGCGGACGCTGGGAGCCAAGTCGGTTTTCGCCCGCTTTCCTGACATCAAGATCGTTTCGGAAATCGCCTTTGCGCTGGGCGGCACGACCACGCCTCGCCAGGTCGTCGACAACATCCTGACGGCCAATGCAGACCTGAACGCCGTCTGGTGCGCGTGGGACGGCGCTGCCTCTGAAGGCACTCTCGCCATCCGTGCTGCCCGCCGCGATGTCTTCATCACCGGTATCGACGGTGGCAGGCAGTCGTTCGAATATATCAAGGCCGGCTCACCCTTCGCCCTCACCATGGCTCAGAGCTTCTACGAAATGGCCTACATGAACGCCTTCTATGCCCATGAGGTCATCGCCGGCCGCAAGGCTCCCCGCTTCGTCATCACGCCCAGCTACGCGGTGACACAGGAGAGCCTGAAGAGCCTGCCTTCTATTCCTGACACCTACGACAAGCCGGGCGAAGCCATCAAGCTCGGCTGGTCGCGCGCGCTGTAAGGCAGAACGAAGTGCGCCGGCCCGGTACCGGCGCGTTTTTCGGAGGAAAGCAGGCAGCGGCATTCGCCGCGCCTGCAGACTGTTGGGACGAGACAATGGCAAATGTAATCAGCATGCGCGCTATCGAAAAGCGCTTCGGGGTCGTCAAAGCACTCGATGCCGTCAGCTTCGATCTTGAGGTCGGCGAGATCCACGCCTTGCTCGGCGTCAACGGTGCTGGCAAGTCGACGCTGATCAAGATCCTCTCGGGGGTCTACAAGAAGGATTCAGGCGTCATCGAGATCGGTGGCCAGAGCGTCGAGCTCGGCAGCCCGGCTGCGGCCATCGATTGCGGTATCGCATCCGTCCAGCAGCATCCCGAACTGGTGGGCGACTTCACCGGGGTCGAGAACATCTATCTCGGCCAGGAATCGAAGCGGGCCGGGTTGACGGGTCGTATCGACCGCAAGGCCATGCAAATGGCTGCGCAGAAGCTGTTGAAGCGCTTTCCCATCGAGATCGACCTCGATGCCCGCGTCGGTGAAATGGCTGCCGTCGATCGCGAAATCGTCGCGATCCTGCATGCGCTGCGCCGCGAGGACATCCGCATTCTCATCCTAGACGAGCCGACCTCGACGCTGACCGAGCGCGAGAAGGCGTCGCTGTTCCAGCTGATGCGGACGCTGAAGGCGGCCGGCATCGCCATCATCTATATCACGCACCGCCTCGAGGAAGTCTTCGAGATCGCCGATCGCTTCACCGTCTTTCGCGGTGGCCGCAATGTGGCGACGATGACGATTGCCGAGGCGCGTTCCAATGCCGTCTCCATTCCCGATCTGATGCTGGACCAGAAGAGCGGGGCCATATTCCCTCCCAGGGATGACCGGGCCGGGGGTGAAGTCATGATGACAGTGGAGGGTCTCGAAAAGCGCGGCCTCTTCTCCGATGTCAGCTTCACCCTGCGGCGTGGCGAGATACTGGGCATTTTCGGGCTGATCGGATCCGGTGCCGACGAATTGTCGAAGGCGCTGTTCGGCGTCATCCGCCCCGATGGCGGTTCGATGACCATCAAGGGCAAGCCTGTCGTGCTGAAAGACCCCCACGATGCGCTGCGTCGGGGCATTTTTCTCGTTCCCGGCGATCGGCGCACCGAAGGTCTGACGATGACGAAGGACGTGGTCTTCAACACCACGCTTGCCCATCTCGGTAAGGCGTCCTGGATCGGTGGCCTGCTCAAGCTCGGTCGTAACAAGGCGATCGCCGAAGAACTGGCAAGGAAGGTCGCGCTGCAACCGCTGAAGCTCGATCGTCCGGCCAGCGCCTTCTCCGGGGGCAACCAGCAAAAGATCGTCATTGCCAAGGGTCTCTATCGCGACAGCGAGATCTACATCTTCGTCGAGCCCACCGTCGGCGTCGATATCGGCGCGCGCGCGACGCTCTATGGGCTGATGCGCGAGCTTTCGCAGAAGGCGGCTGTGCTCGTCATCTCATCGGACTGCGACGAGGTCTACGGCGTCGCCGACAGAACGATCGCGCTCTACAAGGGCCAGCCTGCGACGTCAGCAGACACGCCGTCCCGCGACCAGCTTCTTGCCGCCGGCATCATGGGAGTAAGATCATGAAAGAGGAGTTCAAGGTGCCTCCTGTCGTTCTCCGGCTCGGTGCGTTCGTCGTGCTGCTGGCCATCATTGCAGGCGTGTTCCAGTCCTTCGCGCCGTCCTATCTCAGCAATGGCAATCTACATGCGCTGCTGCGCCACATGTCCGTCAACGGCCTCACGGCGATTGGTCTCACCTTCGTCATCGTCGTGCGCCATTTCGATCTGTCGTTCCCAGGCATTGCATCGCTCGGCGCCATGACGATCGGCTGGCTTCTTGCCAATGACTACAGTCTTTACCAGAGCATCGGCGGCGGCATTGCCGTTGGCCTTCTCGTCGGCCTGATCAACGGCACGGCCATCTCCTATTTCCGTCTCCCGGATATCGTCACGACGATTGCCACCGGCGGCGTCTCGGTCGGCCTCTCCTATTTCTACAGCAACGGCACGTCGCTTTCCGACAACTTCTTCGGCTCGGGCATTCTTGATCTCAACGATGCGAAGGTGATGACGCTGGATATGCCGGTCGTCATCCTGCTGATCGCTGGAATCATCGCCTTCGTCGTGCTGCACGCCTCGCGCTTCGGCCGTGCCTTTTACGCGACCGGTGAGAACAAGCTTTCCGCAGTCTTTTCCGGCGTCAGGGTCAAGGCCTATGTGCTCGCGGCGTTCGCACTCTGTGGGGCCATGGCCTGTCTCGCAATCACCTTGCTGGTCGCATCTTCCGGTGCCGCCAACGTGACGGCCGGCAGCCAGCTGCTGATGCCGGCGTTTGCGGCCGTCTACCTGGGTGCGGCCCTTTTCGGGGCGCCTTCGATCCCGGCAACGCTGGCCGGAACCCTGCTGATGTCGGCGATGCTGAACGGCTTCACCTTGCTTGCCATCCCCTACTACTACAGCGATGCCATCGTCAGCACCGTGCTGATCGTCGCCATCGGAATGTTCGATCCAAAACTCACGTCTTTCATCGGCGGGCTGTTTTCCAGTCGGCCGGCTCGCTGAGGAGATACGGGATGACCGCATTGTCCGAAAACATCAGAAGCCAGCGCCCGGGCTTTGACTACCAGACCTTCTTCGTGCGCTACGGGCTGTTTTTCTTGCTCGCCATCACCTTCATTGCTTTTGCATGGCTACGTCCGACCTTTGTCAGCGCCGGCAATATCAACGACATGCTGCGCTCGGCCAGCATCGCTGCGATCATGTTCCTGGCCCTGACGTGGATCATCGCAGCCGGCGAGATCGACGTCAGCTTCATGTCAGTGGCGGCGCTCGCCAACATGATCGTTGCCGGCCTTGCCAGCCACGGATACGGCTGGCCCGTCGCATCGCTCGCAGGGCTTGCCGCCGGTATTGTCTTCGGCGTGATCAATGGCGGCCTGGTTGCCATCTTCCGGCTGCCGGCGTTGGTCAGCACCATCGCGACCGGAGGCCTGGCGGGATCGATCGCCGCGGCAATTGGTCTCGGCACATCCATCTCGCTGTCCTCAACCGGTTTTGTCGGCGCGCTGCTGCATGCCAATATCGGCATCGTGCCGGTCCTGACGATCATCGTCATCCTGCTTTATGCGCTGGCCTATTACCTTCAGGAACACCTGACGTTCGGCCACTATCTCTACGCTATGGAGCAGAACCGCGCAGCGGTGTCCGAAGCGGGCATTCCGGTAAACCGTATTCTCTTCCTGCTCTACATCCTTTCCGGCGTGCTCTCCTCGATCGCCGGCATCCTGCTCACGGCGGATCTATCCTCAGGCCAGCCATACATCGGCAGCTCGTATTTTATCGACGGCTTAACCGCGGTGCTGCTCGGCGGCATGGCGCTGAAATTCGGCAAGCCGAATGTCATCGGGACGATCGCCGGCGTGGCGCTGCTAGCTTCGCTTCTCAGCGGCGCCGCCCTGCTTGGCTGGACGGATTCCCAGCGACAGATCGTTCGCGGCGCACTGCTCTTGGTCGGCGTCGCCATCGTCGTCTGGGCCCGGCGCAAGAACCGCGCACATATCTGAATGAAGGTCTGATCATGAACAGCAAAATCACTGAACTGCGCAAGGTCGGCAACACGGGCCTCAGCGTGACGGCACTCGGTGTCGGTAGCGCACCGCTTGGCGGCCTCTACGCCCCGGTGGCAACGGCCGATGCCGTCGCCATGTTGACTGCTGCCTGGGAAGCCGGCATCCGCTATTTCGATACGGCGCCCATGTACGGCAATGGCCGCTCCGAGCATCTGGTCGGCCAGGTCCTGCGCGAAAAGATGGAGGGCGAGCGAAACTTCGCGCTCAGCACCAAGGTCGGCCGGCTGATGACCACGCAGCGGGCCGGACGCGCGCTGCCGCCGGAGCCGCCAAAGAACCCGCTCGATCCCGGTTGGTACAACGGCCTACAGTTTCGCGAAGTCTTCGACTACAGCTACGACGGCGTGATGCGCAGCTTCGACGATAGCCAGCAGCGCCTCGGCTTCCCCAATCCCGATATTCTCTATGTCCATGACATAGGACAAGTGACTCATGCGGACCTGCATGACCATCATTGGAGCGCACTTACCAAGGGCGGCGGCTTCAAGGCGCTGACCGAACTGCGGGCTGCCGGCGACATCAAGGGCTTCGGCCTCGGCGTCAACGAGTGGCAGGTCATCCGCGATGCGCTTGATGAGGCCGACCTCGATTGCTCCATGCTTGCGGGTCGCTATACGCTGCTCGATCAGGATGCGGCACGCGAATTTCTTCCGCTGGCGCAGAAGCGCGGCATGGCACTCGTCATCGCAGGCGTCTTCAACTCCGGCATCCTCGCCTCCACGACGCCCGGACGCCGTAAGTTCAACTATGCCGACGCGCCGGAAGAGGTCATCGCCCGTGCCGACCGTCTGAGGGAGATCTGCACAGGCTACGACGTGCCACTTCCGGCCGCAGCACTTCAGTTCCCCATGCGCCACCCGGCCACCACCTGCGTTGTCATCGGCGCAAAGACGGCGGCCCAGGTGACCACCAATGTCGAGTGGTTCGAACAGCCTATACCGGAGGAACTCTGGAGGGCGCTCGAGACCGAGGGCCTTATCGGCTGATCCGACCAGGCTGCCGAAAACTTCACTTCCACTAGAAAGCGAGTATTCCCATGCTGAAAACGCTCAATCCGCTACTCACCGGCCCGCTGTTGCAGATCCTTGCGGATATGGGGCATGGCGACGAGATTGCGATCGTCGATTGCAACTTTCCGGCAGCCACCGTCACCAACCGCGTGATCCAGATTCCCGGCCAGACTGCACCGGCCGTTCTCGATGCCGTGCTGTCGCTCTTCCCGCTCGACGACTTCGTCGACCAGCCGGCGGGCGTCATGGATGCACCGGGCGACCGGCCTGCGATGTATTCGGAATTCGAGGCTGTGATCGCAGCGCAGGAAGGCCGCAAACTGGAACTGGCCGTGATTGACCGTTTCGATTTCTACGATCGGACCAAGTCGGCTTTTGCCGTCATCTCCTCCGGCGAACGCCGGCTCTATGGTAACATCATCCTCAAGAAGGGTGTCGTGCGCGCGTAAACCAGACCGAAAGGGAGGGGAGGGGACCATGCTCGACAGCCATCAGCATTTCTGGAAGGTCGAACGGGGCGATTACGGATGGATGACGCCCGATCTCGGTGTCATCTACCGCGATTTCATGCCGGACGATCTGCGCCACGAAATGAAGCGCGCCGGCATCACGAGAACCATCGTGGTGCAGGCGGCCGAGACGGAAGCGGAAACGGATTTCCTTCTGGACCTTGCGGCAAAGACGGATTTCATTGCCGGCGTCGTCGGCTGGCTGGATATGGATGCGGATGGTTTCGAAAGCCGTCTTGCGCACTATCGGCGCAATCCGCTGTTTGTCGGCATCAGGCCCATGCTGCAGGGGCTGGATGACGACGCCTTCATTCTACGCCCTCAGGTGCTGCGGAGCCTCAAGGCCGTTGAAGCGGCCGGGGTGCCGTTTGACATCCTGACCTTTACCCGCCACCTGCCGCATGTCGCGGAAGCGTTGCGCCAGGTGCCCAATCTCAAAGCCGTGGTTGACCATATCTCGAAGCCGGAAATTGCCGCTTCCGCCATCGAACCGTGGAAGTCGCATATCAGCGAGATCGCGGCTTTCCCGAATGTCTCCTGCAAGATCTCCGGCATGGTGACGGAAGCCTCATCCGACTGGGCGCCTGCCGATTTCCAGCCCTACATCGACCATGTCGCTGATATCTTCGGCCCGGAAAGGCTGATGTTCGGCAGCGATTGGCCGGTCTGCCTTCTGGCGGCGAGCCATGCCGAGGTCTGCAATCTGGCGCGGACCCTGCTGCAAGCACATTTCGGCCCGGCCGAGCTTGAGACCATCTTCGAAAAGAACGCGGCGCACTTCTACGGCGTCTGAAACTTCACGCGCGTTGTCGAACCTTACATCGAGAGAAACAATGACAATTCATCAGAACCTGATCGCCGGCGAGTGGAATGGCGCAGCCGGCACCAACAATATCAACCCATCCGATACCAACGAGGTTGTCGGCATCTATGCCGCCGCCACGGCGGATGACGTGGCCAATGCCATCTCGGCGGCAAAGGCAGCCTTTCCGGCCTGGTCCCGCTCCGGCATACTCGAGCGCCACGCCATTCTCAGGAAAGCCAGCGACGAAATCCTGGCCCGCAAGGAGGAGCTCGCTGCCCTGCTGGCGCGCGAGGAAGGCAAGACGCTTCCTGAGGCAATCGGCGAAACCATCCGCGCTGCGCAGATATTTGACTTTTTCGCAGGCGAGGCGCTGCGTCTGGCGGGCGAGGTCCTGCCGTCGGTTCGCCCGAACATCGGCGTGGAGATCACGCGCGATCCGCTCGGCGTCATCGGCATCATCACGCCCTGGAATTTTCCGATCGCGATCCCGGCCTGGAAGATCGCCCCAGCACTCTGCTACGGCAACACCATTGTTTTCAAACCCGCCGATCTCGTTCCCGGTTGCTCATGGGCTATCGTCGATATTCTCCATCGGGCCGGCCTGCCGAAGGGCGTGCTTAACCTAGTCATGGGCAAGGGTTCCGTCGTTGGACAGGCCATGCTGGATAGCCCTGTCCTGTCGGGGATAACCTTCACCGGCTCCGTCGGAACGGGCAAACGTGTTGCACTTGCTTCCGTCGAGCATAACCGCAAGTACCAGCTGGAGATGGGCGGCAAGAACCCGATGGTGGTGCTCGATGATGCGGACCTGACGGTCGCCGTCGAGGCCGCCGCCAATTCCGCCTTTTTCTCGACGGGCCAGCGCTGCACGGCCTCTTCCCGCCTGATCGTCACCGAAGGTATCCATGACAGGTTCGTCGCGGCGCTGACCGAACGGCTGAAAGGACTGAATGTCGACAACGCGATGAAAGCGGGCACCCATATCGGGCCCGTCGTCGACGAGAAGCAACTGAAGACCGATCTGGATTACATCGCCATCGGCAAGCAGGAGGGTGCAAAACTGGCATTCGGGGGCGAGGTCCTCAGCCGCGACACGCCCGGCTTCTACCTTCAGCCGACACTGTTCACCGAAGCCACGAGCACGATGCGTATCTCCCGCGAGGAGATCTTCGGTCCCGTTGCAGCGGTCATCCGTGTCAAGGATTACGACGAAGCGCTGGCCACGGCGAACGACACGTCCTTCGGCCTGTCGGCGGGCATCGCAACCACCAGCCTAAAACATGCGACGCACTTCAAGCGCAATTCCGAGGCCGGGATGGTGATGGTGAACCTGCCGACGGCAGGCGTCGATTTCCACGTGCCCTTCGGTGGCCGCAAAGGCTCCTCCTTCGGCTCGCGCGAGCAGGGTCGCTATGCCAGCGAGTTCTTCACCACCGTAAAGACTGCCTACACCCTCGCCTGAGGCGCGGAGACGTCATGCTGCCCCGGGAGGAGTTAAGGAAAATGCAATCGAAAACGGACACTGGTGCATCGGATCCACCTATCCTGGCCCTGCGCGGCATAGAGAAATCGTTCGGCCCGGTCTCGGTGCTGAAGGGCGTCGATTTCGACGTCCGTGCCGGTGAGGTCCATGCTCTCATGGGCGAGAACGGTGCCGGAAAATCGACGATGATCCGCATCATGTCCGGCGCCCACCAGCCGAGTGCCGGCGATGTGCTGCTGGACGGGGAGATCACGCGCTTCGGCCAACCACGTGCCGCCCAGGTGGCCGGCATATCGGTGGTGCATCAGGAGCTATTGCTGTTTCCGGCGCTGACAGTGACGGAAAACATCTTCCTCGGCCACGCGCCGAAGACGGCCCTGGGGCTGCTGGATCGGCGCGCCATGCGCGACCGTGCAAAAGCACTGCTTGCCAGACTCGATTGCCCTGAACTCGACATCGACGCCCGGGTCGAAACCCTTTCAGTTGCCAACCGGCAGCGCGTCGAGATCGCTCGTGCGCTGTCGCGCAATGCCCGTGTGCTGGTCATGGATGAGCCGACGGCAGCCCTTGCCGAGGCCGATGTAGTGCGGCTGCTGGATGTGGTGCGTGCGCTGCAGAAGGATGGCGTCGGGATTGTATATGTCAGCCACCGCATGGACGAGGTTTTCCGTATATCGGACCGTGTCACGGTTCTCCGCGACGGCAAAACTGTGGCCTCCAAGCCGATCGCTGAGGTCACGGAAGCAAGCCTGGTTTCGGCCATGGTCGGTCGCGAGATCAGCCAGCTGTTTCCGAAGGAAACCGTGCCTTTTGGTGCGTCGGTGCTGGAACTGGAGGGGCTATCCTGTACGGGTCGCGTCGAGAATGTCAGCTTTAATGTGCGGGCCGGCGAGATACTCGGAATTGCCGGACTGGTCGGCTCCGGTCGGACCGAGCTTGCCGAAACCGTCTTCGGCATCTCCCCGGCGTCATCCGGCGTGATCAGGATCGACGGGCAGCCGGTGACTGTCGGGAGTGTCAGGCAGGCGATCGACAACGGCATCGCCTACGTGCCGGAGGATCGGGCCCAGCATGGCTTGGTAAAGAAGCAGACCATCCGCGACAACATCGCCATCACCGTCATCGACAAGCTGACCAATGGCTGGCTGGTCGATACGCGCAAGGAGCATTCGCTGGCGAGCGATGCGATCGCAAGATTTGCCGTGCGGACGCGGGGCCCATCGCAGGTCGTCGGTGAACTCTCCGGCGGCAACCAGCAGAAGGTCGTCATCGCCAAATGGCTGGCAAGCAAGCCGAAGGTCCTCATCCTCGACGAACCGACGCGCGGCGTCGACGTCGGCGCCAAATCCGAAATCCACAAACTCATGGTGCAGCTGGCCCGCGAGGGCATGGCGATTGTCATGATTTCAAGCGAACTCCCCGAGGTGATCGGCATGAGCGACCGGATCGTGGTGATGAACGCCCATCGCATGGTGGCGATTATCGATCGCAATGAGGCGACGCCCGAAACCGTAGGTGCTGCAATGATGAGGGGACATGCCGCATGAAGCGTCTTTCACTCGCCAGGATTTTCAACCAGGAGGTTCTTCTGGCCGTCGCGGTCGTCTCGCTGCTGGCTTTGGTCGGCCTCAACAACCCGCGATTCATGGCGTCCAACAACCTCTCCACCATCTTTGTCGGCAATGCATATATCGCGGTTGCCGCCATAGGCATGTCTCTGGTGATCATTTCCGGCCATATCGATGTGTCTATCGGCGCGCTGATCGGCGTGCTGGCGACGATTTCCGGGCTTCTGGTGACCCATGGCTACCCGGTCTGGTTTTCTTGGCTGGCGCCGATTGCCGTCGGATGCCTGATCAACACCGCCCTCGGTATCCTCATAGGCTATATGCGGGTCCCCTCCATCATCGCGACGCTAGGGATGCTCTCCATCCTGCGGGGGCTGCTGATCACCGTCACCGGTGGCGCCTGGATCTCCGGCCTCCCGCCTGCCTTCCAGCTGGCCCAGTTTAAACTGATGGGCATCCCCTCGCCAATTCTCTTCATGGTGATCCTCACGCTGCTGGTCGCCTTTGCCATGCGGACAACAGCGTTTGGCCGGGCTATCTATGCAGTCGGCGGCAATCCTGACGCGGCAGAGGCAGTCGGCATTTCGCACCGCGCCATGACCGTCAAGGTGTTTGCCATTCATGGTGTTTTCGCCGGCATAGCCGCCATTCTCTTTGCCACCCAGCTGCAGGTCATCCAGTCCACGGTCCCCAATGGCCTCGAGCTGGTGATCATATCGGCGGCTGTCGTCGGGGGCGTCTCCATCCTGGGCGGCATCGGTACCGTAACAGGTGCGACGCTGGCCGCGATCCTGTTTGCCACGATTGGCTCGTCGCTGATCTTTCTGAATGTCTCGGCCTACTGGCTCCGCGCGGTGCAGGGGGCACTGATCCTTGCGACAGTGCTCGCTGACGTGGCGCGTCGCCAACGTTCACGTTGATGGAGAAAGTCATGAATTTTCGCTTCCTCTATCGTCACGAGACGATCCTTTTCATCATTCTCGTCTGCGTCATGGCGACGCTGTCCTTCTATAACGATCGCTTCCTGACGACTGCCAATCTCCTGAACCAGGGTCGCCTGATGACGGAGGTTGGCCTGATCGTGGTCGCCATGACCCTCGTCATCATCACCGGTGGCATCGATCTGTCCGTCGGTTCGACCGTCGGTCTTTCGGCGATCCTGGTGGGTGTCTTCTGGAAGGCAGGGGTGCCGCTGCCGCTGGCCGCTTTCCTGTCCATCCTCGTCGGCGTTGCCGGCGGCATCGCGAATGGCGTCGTCATCACCCGGTTCCGGGTGCCGCCTCTGATCGCGACCCTTGCCACCCTTGCGCTCTACCGCGGGCTCGCGGAAGGCATCAGCCAGGCGCAGTCCGTGCGCGGCTATCCGGCTTGGTTCCTGAGCATAGGCCAGGGTTACCTGCTGGGCGTCCCGACGCAGCTCTGGCTTCTAGCCATCAGCGCCGGCATTGGCATCTTCGTCCTGCGCTTCACGGCCATCGGCCGAAAGATCTATGCGATCGGCAACAACGAGGCTGCAGCCCGCTACTCGGGCGTCGATGCCGCCCGGATCAAGCTCTGGATCTACGCCAGTTCCGGTCTGCTTTCCAGCATTGCCGCCATCGTCTTCGTCAGCCGGGTTTCGACGACCCGCTCCGACATGGGCACCGGCCTCGAGCTGGATGCCATCACGGCGGTGGTGCTGGGAGGCACTTCGATCTTCGGCGGGCGCGGGTCGATCCTGGGGTCGCTGTTGGGGCTGATCCTGATCCAGGTTCTGAAAAACGGCCTGTCGCTGTCCGGCGTTAAGGGCGACGGCACCATCGTCGTCATCGGCGTGGTGCTGATCCTGGCCGTTCTCGTCTCGAATTTCGTCAGCCGCTTTTCGAACGACTGACATCCAAGGGTACGACCCCGCGGGGGCTACAACGATCTGAAACAGGAGGAGTTTTCATGCGATCGATTATCACCGCACTTCATGCCAGCGCATTTTGCCTCACCAGCATGCTGCCGCTCGCAGTCCATGCGCAGCAGTCGGATTGGACGGGCGGGGATGGAGCGCCGACCAACCCGCTGGCCTGCGATGCGACGGCTGCATCCGTCGATCCCGGCCAGTATGACGGCGGCAGCCCGACTGGCGCGCCTGACCGCAAGGGCAAGCCTTTGAAGGTCGTCGACGTGCCGAAGCTCGTCGGCATCGGCTATTTCATGTCCAGCGCTGCCGGCGCACAGGCGAGCGCCAAGGAAATCGGCAACATGACCGTGACGACCGATGGTCCGACCAAGGCCAACATCGACGAGCAGATCACCTTCATCGACAACTACATCACCAGCGGCGTCGACGGCATCATGCTCTCGGCCAACGATCCCGTCGCGGTCGCGCCTGTCCTTCAAAAAGCGCTGGCCGCCGGCATCAACGTCGTGACCTACGACGCCGATGCCGAGCACGATGCGCGCCAGTGGTTCATCAATCCGGCAACGGCTAACGGCGTCGCCAAGACGCTGATCGACCAGCTGGCCCAGCAGATCGGTGAAGACGGCAGTTTCGCTATCGTCACCTCGACCTTTACCACGCCGAACCAGGCGCGCTGGATCAGCGAAATGTCCGCCTATGCCGCAAAGTGCCATCCGAAGATCAAGTTCCTGGAAACCGTCGAAGCTCAGGAAGACAACATCCTGTCCTTCAACCAGGCGCAGACGCTGATCAACAAGTACGGCGACGAACTCAATGGCATCGTCGGCATGACCAGCGTGGCAACGCCTGCAGCGTCCGAAGCCGTGCATCAGAACAATCTCTGCGGCAAGGTCTCGGTCGTCGGCTTGGCGCTGCCCAATGCCATGAAGCCCTACATTACAAGCGGTTGCGTCAAGTCGGCCGTTCTGTGGAGCACGGACGACATGGGCTACGCCGCTGCGACCGCGCTTCGGGCGCTGGCTGACGGGACCCTCAAGCCCGGCGACAAGACCTTCAAGGCCGGAAAGCTCGGCGACCTGCAGATCGCCAACAAGAGCGAGATCCTGCTCGGTGCGCCGAAGGTCTTCACCAAGGATAATATTGCAAGCTTCAATTTCTGATGTGACCTTTCGGCGGCTCGGGAAATCCGGGCCGCCTTTTCCCGTTGAGCATGAAGGAATATCCAATGACCGAGGCCATCCCTGGAGTCGCCATTTTTGTTGCCAAGCCAGGCCACGAGGCGGAAGTCGAACGCCTGCTGAAAACGCTTGTGACTCCCAGCAGGGGCGAGGCGGGAGCGACCTACTACAATCTTCACAGGGATCGGGAAAATCTGCGTCGCTTCGTCTTCACAGAGGAGTGGGAAAGCCAAGCCGCACTGGACGCACATGTTGCTTCCAAGCATGTCGCGGAAGTGTTCAAGGTTCTGCAGGTTATGCGCGAGAGCTCGCAGATATTTGAACTAACGGTGTTGGAGCCCTGACAATTTCAGGCGATTGCCAGATTGGCGTCGTAATTTTGAAATGCGTTCAGCTTCTTTCTGAGCTGGACCGCAACGTCGACGGTTCATATCCCATCAAGGCGTATAGAACTCGGTCCCGTATTGCGACCTATCCTTTCAAGCGTTATACTGTTTTTGAAAAACAGTATAACGCCGGAATCGAGCTTATGAAATCCGTCGACCTCATGTACCAGACTATGCTCGCCGAGCTAGGTCAGCGCTCGCTCGACGCCGCTTGGACGGCTGATTTCCCTCCAGAGGGTCGATTTACGCCCGCGAACATCAAGGGACGCAAGTATTGGTATTTCGACATCCCGGATGGACACGGTAGTACAAAACGTCGCTATGTTGGTCCTGCTGACGATCCGGATATAACACAACGCGTATCTGATCATAAGCGAGACAAGGACGACCTACGCGCTCGCAGGCGGTTGGTAAATACCCTGACCCGCGAAGGTGGGATGATTTCCCCCGACGCCATGTCGGGCGACATTGTCGAAGCTCTTGCCGATGGGGGGCTCTTTCGACTCCGTGGCGTTCTCATCGGCACGGTGGCCTTTCAATGCTATTCAGGGCTGCTGGGCGTGCGCCTTCCAATGGCTGCCATACTGACCGGAGATGCGGACATCGCTCAGGATTATGCCATCAGTCGAGAGGTTGAAGATAGTCTGCCTCCGATCGTGGAGTTGCTGCAGGGCGTCGACGCCAGTTTCCGGCCCGTTCCACATAGATCGGGATCAGGGGCCGCGTCAGCGTTTCAGAATGCCGACGGCTACAGGGTTGAGTTCCTGACATCGAACCGTGGCTCGGACGACTACGTCGATCAGCCGGCGAAGATGCCTGCTCTTGGCGGTGCCAGCGCGGATCCACTACGCTTTCTCGACTTTCTCATCAGGGAACCGGTAAGGACAATCCTGCTCCACCGAAGCGGCATCCCAGTCGTTGTCCCTGATCCGGCTCGGTATGCGGTCCATAAGCTCATCGTCGCCAGCCGTCGGCACACTGACGGGCAAGGGCCAGCGAAGCGCGAGAAGGACATTCGCCAGGCCGCGCTGCTTTTTGAGGCGCTGCAGCAGACCAGGCGATCCGCCGACTTGGCTCTCGTCTACAACGAAGCATTGCAGCGCGGCCCTGCGTGGCAGGACGCTATCCGAATTGGAGCGGGGATGCTGCCAGCACCAGATGCAGACCGGTTCAAAACGGTCCTAATCGACGGCGCAAAGAAAAATCGCGAAGAAATTGAACTTCCGTTTGGCGAATAGATGTACTTGAATTGAATGCCAAGCTGCTGATCTCGTTGGACGTCGCTCAGACAAATAGGGTGCCGAGAGTCCGATTACGCTCACGAGCTTAAAAACGTCTGAGATAGGCGAACCCAAAATCTACGAACCGTGTCTGCGATTGGGGCAGGCCCCAAGAGGTGACATGCCGACAAGGCTTAGCCCGTGCGGTTCTTTGGCCTGCTTCAACCTGTATGACGTTGTAAGTTTCGCTGGGCTTTTTGTAACTGTCGTCAGCCGATTGAAAAGTCAGTGACCTACTCAGCGGCCACCGGAGTCGTTACCGAGCGGCGTTGAACAAGCAGACTGGCCTCATCGACGGCCTGATCCACACGCGCGCTGACGCCGGGGGAGGGTACACCCTCTACGAAATCCCGGCTTGACGCATAGATGGCCGTCGGAGTTACGAAAGCCTCGAAGACAGCGAAGAGGGGCCGGAGTTGATGCTCCACCATCAATGAGTGGCGGTCCCCTCCACCGGTTGAGCTTCTTTCTGGCAGTGAAGCACACGATGCTTGGTTTCGGACCAAGGTACTAGAAGCATTGAACGATACTAGACCGGATTTATCGGATGACGAGGTCGAGGCGCACTTTGCCACACGTCGAGCGGCGGCCCGTCTTAAAGCTGGTTTGCCAAAAACATGAAACTGACTTGGTCTGCGTTTGCGTTGTCGGATCGCGACGCTATTTTCACATACATCGAGGCAGACAATCCTGCAGCAGCCATACCGCAGCAAAGCGTCGATTGATACATTCTTAATACGATCGTTCATGGGCATGCCCTGAAGAAAAATTCACAACGACCTCTTCGGCTTGATATCAGCCCGTCTTGATTGCGTCTACGGCCAGGTTCTTTAGCGGTTCCGGCGATATGGTAATCAAATCCCGTGGAGCGCTGGCTTGAGCAGACACCCTTACACTCACCCTATTTCCGGTGGCAGGAGGTCCAGCCATTCCCCAACAGCGGGACCCTCAAGTTGCATCAGCCAATACAGTGCTGTCAGGCACAAGTTCACAAGGGGTCGGTACTCAACAAGCCTTTAGAGAAACAGTGATGCGAATGATCATTGATGTGAAAGGAGTAGGCTTCCCGGTTTGTGAAGGCAAGCAAGCACCGCGGCGAGAAATGTCCCAACAAAGGCAGCATTCGACGCAAGCTAACATCGCTGCCAGAATAACATTTTAGCCGTTCGTTGACTCGATGGTGTTACCATAGACGAATTTGAGGCTCTGCTCGAGGCGAGGAATGTCGATACTAAATACTATGGGCGTGCGTTCGCGCATGGTGGCGTTGATCACTGCGACCATTACGCCATTTCTGGCGCTGATCGCTGCGGGCATTATTTTCTCCTACAGCGAGGCGGATAAAGCCACCCGGCGCAACGTGGCACTCGATGCAGAACTCGGTGCTGCAAAATTCTCTCGAGTTTTCCGGGATGCCAAGGTGGTCCTAGGCACCCTTAGAGGCATGCCGCTCCTGCAGGCAAGCGACCGCCTCCGCTGCGACAGTTTCATCCAGAAGGTTTTAGCTGGCCAGCCAATGTTCATAACCATGGGCGTGCTAGACGCGACGGGTAAGATTGTTTGCCACAACAAAGCGGGGACGGAAGGTCAGTTTGGCGATATGGACCTCGCGTTGCGCATTGCACAGGCCGGTCCTGACGAGCTACTTGTCGGGCGTTTTATGATAGGACCGATCAGTAAGAAGCCGACAGTTGCGGTCGCGATGCGTCTCCCTGCGACGTCGAGCGGCGAACAGCTTTCTATATTCGGTGCACTCAATCTCGACGCGTTCTACAACATCGCTCAAGCTATCGCAGGAGAAACGAACCACACCGTAGCTTTAATCGAGCCTTCCAATCAGCGGGTTCTCGTCCGCTGGCCAGCAATCGTTCCGTTTGGAACCGAATTTTCCAACCACCCACTTATTAAGGCCATCGCGGATCAGCCTAGAGGCGGCACCACGTTCTCAGTTGGCTTTGACAATGTTCATCGCTTCTTTGGCTTTGCGCCGGTTGCTGACGCGACAGGAAGCTCACTGACAGTCTCCTTGGGCCAGCCTGAGGCCGATGCATTCGCGGCGGTTCAGGGAAGAGCAAGTTGGTCAATTATCCTCGCTGTCGTTGCGCTCATCACCGCGATTTTACTGTCTGCATTTATTGCCTATTACACACAACTTAGACCACTTATGAGGCTGGTTCAAAAATCTGAGCGCCTTGGTGAGGGTGAGTTTTCTAGCCGAGTGGTAATGGAGGACTGGCAGGCGCAAGAGTTTCGCAGTCTTGCGACAAGCTTGAATGAAACGGCAGCAAAGCTGCGAGCGGCCCAAGACGTCGAGCGCCGCTTTCGACTCGTTGCTGAAAACACCGCCGATATGATCACAGCAGTTGATCTTGCTGGCCGCCGCACCTTCGTATCCGGCGCGTCCCGTGACGTTTTAGGCTATGAGCCGAATGAATTGATCGGCGGTGCCCCCTTAGACCTGGTCTTTGAGGAAGATCGCGAGCGTGTGCGAGAGCTGTTCCGACGGACGCGTGACAACGCCAGCGGTGGCTCGGAGCAGTACCGTGTCATCCGAAAAGATGGAAAGCTTCTGTGGGTTGAGGTAAGCGGGCGAAGGATGTTTGACGAAAGTGGCTTGGTCTTCACAATGCGCAATATCTCCAAGAGAAAGGCGATTGAAGCTGAGCTGGAAACTGTCAATCAACAACTCTCCAGATTGGCGATAACTGACGAGCTGACCGGCATTAACAATCGTCGCGAGCTCAACCGCCTTATTGAATTTGAGGCGACGCGGAGCGCGAGAGAGGGCACACCACTTTCAGTCATTCTCATCGACGTCGATCATTTTAAGGCGTTTAACGACGTGTATGGCCACGTGGAAGGCGATCGTTGCCTGAAGGAGATTGCCTCTGCAATTTCCGGCGCTATTCGCCGACCAGCCGATAGCTGCGCCCGGTATGGAGGCGAGGAATTCTGCGTGCTCCTGCCGAACACCGACGCCTCCGGTGCTCTACACTGTGCGGAGGTCATCAGGGCAGCTGTGTCATCATTGAACATAACCCACACCGGACATGAGCAAGGGCACATCACGATCAGCCTCGGTGTCACCACTGCTCTAGGCGAAGCTGGACAGGAGGCACTGTTTCAATCTGCCGATCAGGCATTGTACATAGCAAAAGCCACTGGTCGCGATCGGGTTTCTGCGACGGTCATGAGCATGATGGCCGAGACGATCAAAATGGAACTGACATCGGCTTAGCCTGACCACGGCTCTTCAGATGAAACATTTAGAAAGCCAAGTCAATTGCTGCAGCTACGACCAGCTTGGCCGGGCCGACCGCATCTATAGATTTCATTCAACTGGAGTGAAGCGAGTGTCGTAGACGTGGTGAAGAGGAGCCCTTCGGGTCGGATCAGAGTTTTGTGGTTCGATTCCTTTCAAGAGCTTCACCTCCGCAGCTATTCTCAGTCGGCTTTTGCCAGCCGCCGGATCGTCTGCGGCGGTTGTCCGTATTGGCGCATGAATGCATCGCGCATTCGCCTTAAATCAACGAAACCGCTTTCCTGCGCAATCTTCTCCATGGGATGACGGGTCTCCTCGATCATAAGGCGAGCGGCCTCAAGGCGGATTTGCTCGACGGCCTTGGCGGGCGTCTGGCCGGTTTCCGCATGGAACGCCCGGCTGAACTGGCGAGGCGAGAGGGCCGCAACCTCGGCCAGTTCCTCCACGGTCAAAGGGTTGGCGAGATGGGTCTTCGCATGGATCAACGTCTTTTGAATGCGGTCACTGCTGGGTGAAAGTTGAAGCAATTCAGAATGCTGCGTCTGGCCGCCGGCGCGGCGATGATGCATTACAAGTCTTCGGGCGATAGCGCTTGCCACGTCACGTCCCAGATCTTTCTCGATCAATGCCACGGCTAGGTCCAGGCCCGCAGTCAGGCCGGCCGATGTCCAGACCGGTCCCTCGTTGATGAAGATGCGGTCGTCCTCAACCCGCACATTTGGAAAGGCCCTGCGCATCTCCTTGGCATAGGACCAGTGGGTGGTGGCGCGCCGACCGTCGAGAAAGCCCATCTGCCCCAGCAGAAACGATCCGGTGCAGAGCCCCGCGACCCGTCGCGATCCCTTGGCCAAATCGCGTAACGTCGCAAGAGTCGCCTCATCCTGCTGCGGAGGGGGGACGAGACCCGCGAGAAGAAGCAGCGTATCCACCTGTCCCACATCGTCGAGCCTGGTCGTTGGCACGGAAAAACCGCTGGATGACATGACAGGTCCGCCTTCGACCGAGGTGATCGAAAGGGTGTAATAAGTTTCATCCCTCAACACATTGGCCAGCTCGAAAGCCGCTTGCACGCCGAGCGCCAGAAACTGGAAGCCCGGCGTCAGTACCATGGAAACGTGAGGCATTCGGCCCTCCAAACTCTATGTCCGAAAAACGTAGTTTATACGTCATATCGGACAAATGTCATTTGGTCCATAACGTCCTTGTCGAAGGCGATGGCGCTTTCTCCACAAACAAGGAACAGACCGATGACCACCAAGGGAACTGCACTCATCACCGGCGCCTCCACCGGCATCGGCGCGATTTATGCCGACCGTCTTGCCGCGCGCGGCTACGACCTGATCCTCGTTGCCCGTAACAGGGACAAGCTTCAGATGCTTGCCTCGGCGATCTCGGACAAGACGAACCGTGCCGTCGAAGTGCTTGCCGCCGATCTGGGCAACGTCGCCGATCTTGCGGGCGTTGAGAAGGTGCTGCGCGAAGACGCCAGCATCACGGCGCTGGTCAACAATGCCGGTATTGGCACCCACACGATGCTGCTGGAAAGCGATGTCGATCGCATGGAAGCAATGGTGCGCCTCAACGTGACCGCCTTGATGCGCCTGACCTACGCGGCAGTGCCCGGCTTCGTAGCGCGCGGCGGCGGCACGGTGATCAATATCGCCTCGATCGTGGCGGTTGCGCCGGAACTGCTCAACGGCGTCTACGGCGGGACAAAGGCTTTCGTCCAGGCGTTCACAACTTCGCTCAACCACGAACTTTCAGGCCGCGGCATCCGCGCCCAGGCTGTTCTGCCCGGCGCGACACGGACCGATTTCTGGGCTCTCGGCGGCCTGCCGGTCGAGCATCTTCCCGCCGAAATCGTGATGCAGGCGGAAGACATGGTCGATGCCGCGCTTGCCGGGCTCGATCAGGGCGAAACCAGCACAATCCCCGCGCTTCGGGATATCGATTTGTGGAACGCCTATGAGGCGGCACGTCTCGCCCTCGGCCCACAGCTCTCCGACACCCGGCCGGCCCCGCGCTTCACGACGGCAGCCTGAACGCGTCGAACCCTCTCCAGAATGAAGGATTGATCCTATGAAACTAACTGGCAATACCATCTTCATCACCGGCGGCACGAGCGGTATCGGACGCGGCCTTGCGGAAGCTCTCCATCGCCTCGGCAACAAGGTGATCATCTCCGGGCGGCGTACCGCGTTGCTGGACGAAGTGACCTCAGCCAACCCCGGCATGGCGGCGATCACGCTAGATGTGTCTAGCCTCGACAGCATCCAGTCCGCCGCGCGGCAACTGATCGAAAGCTATCCCGACCTCAATGTGGTGTTCAACAATGCCGGCTTCATGCCCTTTGACGATGTTTCTGGCCCGGTTGACGACGCCGTCGCGCAGGACCTGATCGCCACCAACCTGCTCGGACCCATCCGTGTGACCTCGGTGCTGATCGAACATCTGAAGACGAGGCCAGAGGCAACCGTGTTGTACACTAGCAGCGTGCTTGCCTTCGTTCCGATCGCTACAAATGCGATCTATTCGGCGACGAAGGCGGCACTCCATTCGTTCGCCCTGTCGCAGCGTTTTCAGCTTCGCGACACCAGCGTTCGCGTGCAGGAAATCGCTCCGCCATGGGTGGACACCGATCTGATATACAAAAGCGGTGATCCGCGCGCCATGCCGCTACCAGATTTTATCGAGCAGACGCTCGCCGCGCTTGGCACGGATGCGCCCGAAGTGATCGTCGACGCCATCAAGCCCCTGCGCGACAATCCGGGCGCGAAAGAACATGGCTTCTTTGAAGCGTTCAATCGCAGCATCGTCGATAACCCGATCCCCGTCGGTGCCTGAAAAAAAGGCCGATGTCGCTTGATCCGATCGACATCGGCCAAAATCTGTCGGTCAGGCATGACTTCACAGAAAAATGCCGCCGTCTAAAAAATTACTTGGCCAACATATCCTTGAGGGCCATTGTATTGTCTTTTCGAACTGAACTGGTTGAGACAGGTTTGTTTCTGTTGCCCCAGAACATGGAGGAAAAGGGCCTAGCACCGTAGACACCACTGTTTTCGGGATTTAGGAGGCGAATTTCTGAATGTCCGACGATAGGTCCCCAACGGCGGTCACGCATGTCGGATTTGACGGCGGTTGTGGGTCGGCGCTCGTAAGCGGGTTATAATATACGTAAGCCGACATGTTCCCCGAGATGAACTGTGTGATATTTCAACCATTTTTGGCGTGTATGTCCGTTGCCTTCCTCAGGAAGTCGAGAAATTTGCGCATTCCCGCTCCGATATGGCGGTGTCTCGGATAGTAAAGGCAGAGGCCAGGATAGGGCGGCGTCCACTCCGCTAGCACCTGCCTAAGTCTCCCGTCGGAGAGTGCGTCAGCCGCCATCCACCGCGTCACATAGGCAAGCCCGCAACCGTCCAGTGCCGCCGCGAGAAGAAGTCTGGACTGGTCAACGACCAGGTTTCCGGTCGTCGATACGACGACCTCCTCGGCGCGGCGCTGAAACTCCCAGCGATAGATCGACCCGCCCGCCAAGCGGAGTTGGACGCATTGGTGAAGTGCTAGGTCGGACGGACTCTCCACGGGTGGCGCATTGTCGAGATAGGCGGGCGACGCCACGACGATATGCTGCTGTTCCGGACCGATCGGGATGGCAACCATCTCTCCAGGAACCAGTTCGGCCGCGCGGATGCCGCAGTCGAAACCTCCTTCAGCGATATCGACCAGTCTTCCCTCGGACCGGATCTCAAACCGCATTGCCGGCTGCAGCTTCATGAAGCGGGTCAGCAGCGGCATCAGCACTTGCTCGGCGGCGTTGGCGTCGCAGTTGATCCGAACAAGCTCGGACGGCGAGGCGGCCTGTTCGTGCAGTTCCTCAACGGCCAGTCCTATTTCCCCGATCGCGGGCAAAAGCCGCTCTGCAAGCCTTCGGCCCGGTTCAGTCAGCGATACGTTCCGCGTCGAACGGTGGAAGAGCTTTACCTTGAGACGCTTCTCCAGTCCGGCGACTGCGTGACTTAGTGCCGACGGCGTCTGGCCCAGAACTCGGGACGCAGCGCGAAAACCTCCGTGCTCGGCGACGGCAAGGAAGGCCGCTAGCTCGCCAGGAGGGAGCAAGCCCACTGTTCGAATTATCTCATCATTGCGTATAACGGTG
>NZ_CAJYTV010000027.1:0-18620 GCF_913777885.1 uncultured Agrobacterium sp.
AACAGCATTCCGAAATTCGAGGCGGTCCTCTTATGATTGACGAGGCACCGACGAACGCGATTAAGAACTGGGATTCTAAGTCTCTGACAACCTGAAGAGTCTGGATGAGATCGACGTAAAACAACAGTGCTGTCGTAAGTTCGATTCGGCTCAAGGCGTCGGATCGGACCGTGTCCGAACCGAAGACATAGGTAACAGTTTGTACCTAAGACATAGGTGACAATCTCGTGCCGAACGGATTGTCGATGGTTTGCAGCGTTCTCTGTTCCAGGTCGATATATCCTAGATCATAATGCATGAAGCTGACGAGCCAAATGCCGTCTTCCACCTCCTTTAATCCCAGTTTCTGTCCGGCCAGCACGGTCGATATGTTGATCTTCTTGCGATCGAGGCAGGCGCGCCCGCAATTGGTGATGATGATGTCGCGATCGTGAAAGGGATACTCGATCTCCGGCAGGCCAAGGTAGGGCCGCAGAGAGGCGGTATAGAGATCGGCAGGCACTTTCATGCCGATCGCCTCATGTGGCCTATCACCATTGAATTCGCTGACGAATGCAACGGAGCGTACCTAACGATAATCGCAAGGTAGCATACGAATGCCAAGGCCGGGCACGGTTGACAGCGCTTGATGGGCGGGCGCTATCGCCATCTCTTCACATGATCGACGAGAGCACGCAGTTTTGGAGCGAGGTTGCGTCGGCTCGGATAGTAGAGAAAAAACCCCGCGAATGGAGGGCAAAAGTCCTGAAGGAGAGGAACCAGCTGACCGGATTCGACATAGGGCTTGAATGTGTCTTCCATACCGAAGGTGATGCCGCCGCCAGCACATGCTGTGCGGATCATAAGCCACATATCATTGGTGGTAATCTGAGGATCGACGGCCACATCAAACTCACGCCCCTCCTCACCGAATTCCCAACGGTAGGGTGCGCTGCGAGGCGTTGGACGCCAACCTATGCACCGATGCGCAGAGAGCTCCGAAGGATGGTCGGGCTTGCCGAACCGTTCGATGTAGGACGGGGCTGCGAAAGCGCACTGACGCTGGTCGCCCGAGGCGGGAACTGCGACCATATCCTGATCGATGACTTCGCCCAGACGCACCCCAGCGTCATACCCTTCCGCGACAATGTCGAATTCCTCGTCAGTGACCGTCACATCGAGCTGAATGTCTGGAAAGGCATCAGTAAAACGGGCAAGGAGCGGCCCTGAGATAAACTGCTCAGCGATAGATGACACCGCCAGCCTCAACAACCCGCTTGGTACGCTGTCGCGGTCCGTGGTCGCGTCAAGCGCCAGTCCGACTTCGGAAATCGCCGGCGCAACCCGCTGATATAGCTGTTCGCCAGCCTCTGTGAGACTGACACTGCGCGTGGTTCTATGGACGAGTGCCACGCCCAACCGGTCTTCTAGACGGCGGATCGCCTGGCTGATGGCTGGCCGTGTGACGCCCAAATTTTCCGCGGCGGCGCGAAAGCTCTGCGCTTCTGCGACGGCCAAGAACACGGAGATGCCATTCAGATCGATTGCCATTGGTTAGCTTTAGTTACCACGGTGGTCGTCATTGGGCAAGTTGTTCGCTCTCCCTGGCGTGTTTACCTTGGATCTCGCAAAACAGGAGATAGCTGACATGGCGCTTGATCATTATAAACTTCTTGGACGGTCGGGCTTGCGCGTTTCGCCGTTGAGCCTTGGAACGATGACCTTTGGGTCCGAGTGGGGATGGGGTGCGGATGGCGACGAGGCCCGCCGCATTTTCGATCTCTATGTCGACCGAGGTGGCAATTTTATAGACACGTCGGTCAACTATACCGACGGCGGCGCTGAACGACTGCTTGGCACCTATATCGGCGATAAACGCGAGCGAATCGTCCTTGCGACGAAATTCACCATGGCGCGAGAGCCGGGCAACCCTAATTCGGGCGGCAATCATCGCCTCAACATAGTGCGCTCCGTCGAGCAGAGCCTTTCGCAACTCGGCACAGATCGCATTGACCTGCTTTATGTGCATGCATGGGACATGACGACCCGGTCGGACGAGGTTATGCGGGCGCTCGACGACCTCGTTCGGTCCGGAAAAGTTCTCTATCTCGGTATCTGCAACACGCCTGCATGGCTCGTGGCCCAGATGCAGACTCTCGCCGATATCCGCGGCTGGTCTCCTTTTGTGGCGCTGCAGATAGAATATAGCCTTGTGGAGCGGACCGTGGAACATGAGCTTCTGCCCATGGCTGCTGCGCTCGGCCTCGGAGTTTTGCCGTGGTCGCCTCTCGGCGGTGGCGTGCTGACCGGCAAATACTCTCTCGTTGACGTTGAAGATTCACGAGAAGCGGCCGTGTCCGCCAGCCGCAAGGGCGTCATTGCGTCGTCCGGGCATCTGAACGAACGGGCGATCGAAATTGCGCAGGAAGTGAAGGCCGTTGCGGAAGAGGCTGGTACCACGCCCTCACGGGTGGCGCTTGCGTGGACCCTGGCCAATCCGACCGTCGTCTCGCCGATTGTCGGCGCCCGCACGCTCGCCCAGGCGGAAGACAATCTTGGAGCTCTGGATCTGGTGCTCACGCCGGAACAGGTGGCCCGTCTGGACCGGGTCAGCGCGCCGGGCCAAATCTTTCCGGGTCGCTTTACGCAGCGTCCCCTCGTCCAACAACTGATCTTCGGCGGCGCTGCAGTCGAACACCGTAACTGACCCTTGCAACTATGGAAGGCCCGTCGATGGTGCCGGCAGTGTCGTTGCCGGTTGACGGGTCTCAACACGTCCTCAGCAATACGAAAGGACCGATACCATGAGCATTTACCCAACAGACCGCCGGGCTGCCAGCCCGAGCCGGGTAGCTTTAATCGCATTCGCACTGCTCGCCATGCCGGGCGCCGCAATTGCCAACACCGCGGCAACGCAGGTGCAGTCTCAGGAACGTGCCGCAATCGAGCAACGGAACAAGCCCATCATCGAAGCCGCCTTCGAAAAATGGCGAGGAGGCACCTACCTCTTCGCGGAGCTCCTCGCTCCCGACGTCGTCTGGACGATCCATGGCTCCGGACCGGTCTCCGGCACCTATTGCAACCAGCAAGACTTCATTGAACAGGCCTCGCGTCCCCTAACCAGCCGTCTCGCGACACCGATCGTGCCGGAGGTACACAATATCGTTGCCGATGGCGACACGATGATCATCCGCTTCGACGGAACGGCGACCACGACCTCTGGAGCGCCTTATCGCAACCAGTTTGTCTAGATATTCGAGATGAAGGACGGCCTTGTCGCCAATGCGGAAGCCGTCCTAGACCTCGTTGCCTATCAGCAGGTCGTCGACAACATTGCCCCGCGCTTCCAACAACCAACGCCCTCGGCTTCCGCAGAAGTCCCGTCTGCCGCACCGGGGCAGTGCGCCAACGCTTTCACCTGCAACTTTAAACAGCAACGCTGAACGGACCCAGACAATGAGACAGACATTTGCAACATTCGTCACGGCGGCAACAATTTCAATTCAACCCCTAGAAGCACAGGAGATCAATTTGCAGCCGAACCATCCATACGCAGGCATGTGGATTACCGACGACAATCGTGTCCGCCATGAACTTTTGCCAAATGGACGTTATGTCGAGGCCCGCGGTCAGCGTGAGCGAGCCTATGAAGGCCGTTATGAAGTCAACGGCACGCATATCGAGTACTGGGACGACACAGGCTTCACCGCCGATGGCGATTTCGTCGAAGAGGGCACACTGCACCATGGCGGCATGATCTTTCGCCGCAGGTCGGTGACGCCGTGACATGCCGACGAGCCTCTACTAATGCAGTACGGATCAGAGCGATGGGCGAACCAGGTCTGCCTGAAGCCATCCGTTAGGGCGCGCCTTTCATCGTAACCTCTCCGCCTTTCGCGAGAGATCTATGAAGGCCCGTAGCGGTTACGGCACGTGGCGGCCGCGCAGGTAGTGGAGTGTCGGCCCCGGTATCGGCGATCGTCAGCAAGCTCTTGATAGATGACAACGCAGCCCTCGATGATGATGAAGGCGTTGCGCCGCATGGATTGCAGAAAAAGATGGCGTCTTGGAGTCAGGGTGGAAGTACTGGTCCTGAAGCCGCCCGGCTTCCCGCAGGGTAGGTCAGAGTACGCCGCAGACTGGGTGTCGTTTAAAGATGAGGAAAGCATGAGATTCCGTCCGAATGCGTACCGCTCGGAAGCCGAACGATTCTACAGGCCACGGTTCCAAGCGTACAAAACGAAGAAGACCGTCATCGCGGGACGATGCGGCAGCTCTACGGCTCAGACGCTGGACGGCGGCCCTCGTCGAGACGAATTGGGCGGGAAAAGCTGCCGGTAAGTGGACACGGAGGGAGCCGCCGCCTCGAACACGAGTTCCCGCAGGATTGGAGAACCATGTATATCGGTCGGCGTAGGGACTAGAGAAGTGGCCGTCAGGCGGCAAGCTCACAGCCTAAGCCTAGACCGTGATCGGTCTTGCTGTGTCCGTCGTCCGTTGGAAGACAATACACCGGTAGGGTTCCATCCGGTAGCGTGTACTGGGCGAGGTCACCAGTTATTTGCGGTGTTTGGAGAAACGGCTTGTGCGCAAACCCAACGCATACGAAGGCAATCGCGCACATGATGCGCAGCAGAAGACCGAATCTGCCTATCGCTCTCGTCATCGTGGATGCTCCACACGAAACGGGTAGCTATGTTTTCGTTAAGGGGCAATGCGGCAAGCAGTCTTACGATAAACGGCCACAGCGATGTCGTGGGAGAAAAATTACATCGTGAAAGGTCTGTCCGCTGTCAAGCTAGCCGCTTCAGAAGCAGACGAACTTATGTTTTATGATCGAGCCACGCTTATCCACAGTCTACCTTCCGTTACAGAGTCATAACAGTTGACGATTTTTTCACGCCGTATACCATATCTAGTGTTCGAGGTTCTTCCGATTCGCGTCGGAAGCTAAGACGGGAATACGGTGCGTGACGTTCATTGTGGACGGAGCAATGCCGGAGCTGCCCCCGCAACTGTAAGCGGCGAGCATCCTTCTCAAACTGCCACTGAGCCGAAAGGTTTCGGGAAGGCGAGATGGATGTGACGACCCGTGAGCCAGGAGACCTGCCTCAAACGAATACGTCCACGGGCGGGGTGTCCGAAGGCTGCGTTTGCGTGCGGAATGATCCTGCGCGTGCCGCTTCCCCTGATCCTCCGCACAACCACTTCGGGGTGAAGTCAATGTCGCGTCATTCTAGTCAGTATCCGCGTGAATAGCGGGCGGTAACGCCTGCCGCCGATTTCGGCTGCCCTAATTTCCGAGTTCCTGAATGGGCGTTCACCACGCCCGATCGATATCGCACGCCTACTCAAATCTCACGAGGATCATCATGACCGTTACCGTTTACAGCAAGCCAGCCTGCGTGCAGTGCACAGCCACTACCCGCGCGCTCGATCGTCAGGGCATCGACTACACCGTCGTGGATGTTTCCGAAGACACCAATGCCTACGATCTGGTTCAGGGGCTGGGGTATCGTCAGGTTCCAGTTGTGGTGGCTGGCGAGACACATTGGGCGGGCTTCCGCCCGGATATGATCAGCACGCTTGCGGCCTGAGCCGGAGCAATGGGACAGATCGTCTATTTCTCCAGCCGGTCGGAAAACACTCATCGCTTCGTCGGGAAATTGGGGATGATTGCGCGGCGGATTCCGCTTAGTCCTTCCGAGAGCCTTCGGGTCGAAGCCCCCTATGTCCTGATCCTTCCAACCTACAGTGGCGAAGGTGGAAAAGGGGCCGTTCCAAAACAGGTGATCCGCTTCCTCAACGATGCGGAGAACCGGGCAAACATTCGCGGCGTGATCGCCGCGGGCAACAGCAATTTCGGGGCGACCTACGGGATCGCCGGCGATGTCATCTCCCAGAAATGCAGCGTGCCTTACCTTTACAGGTTCGAGCTTATAGGCACTGAGGAAGACGTCGCGAACGTCAAGCACGGATTGGAACGAATTTGGACGCGACCACTTTCGAAAAGCCTTTGAAGACATCGGAATCCGAACTGGATTTCCATGCCCTCAACGCGATGCTTAACCTCTATGACGAACAAGGAAAAATCCAGCTCGATAAGGACAGACTAGCTGCGAAGCAATATTTCCTGCAGCACGTCAACCAGAACACGGTGTTCTTCCATAATCTGCGGGAGAAACTCGATTACCTCGTCACCGAAGGCTATTACGAGCGCGAGGTTCTGGACCAATATTCCTTCAATTTCGTGCGAGATTTGTTCGACGCTGCCTATGCCCGAAAGTTCCGGTTTCCGACCTTTCTCGGCGCGTTCAAATATTACACCAGCTACACGCTGAAGACCTTCGACGGCAAACGCTATCTGGAGCGCTACGAAGACCGCGTCTGCATGGTTGCCCTGACGCTGGCCCAGGGAAGCGAAACGCTCGCCCAGTCGCTGCTGGATGAGATCGTCTCCGGGCGTTTCCAGCCCGCAACGCCGACATTTCTCAATGCCGGAAAGAAACAGCGGGGCGAACTCGTTTCGTGTTTCCTGCTGCGCGTTGAAGACAACATGGAGTCGATTGCCCGCGGCATTAACTCCGCGCTTCAGCTTTCCAAGCGCGGTGGCGGTGTCGCACTTTGCCTGACCAACATCCGTGAGGCGGGTGCGCCGATCAAGCAGATCGAGAACCAGTCGTCAGGCATCATTCCCGTGATGAAGCTGCTCGAGGACAGCTTCTCCTACGCCAACCAGCTTGGTGCGCGTCAGGGTGCCGGTGCGGTTTACCTCAACGCCCACCATCCCGATATCATGCGCTTCCTCGATACCAAGCGAGAGAATGCCGACGAGAAGATCAGGATCAAGACCCTGTCGCTCGGCGTCGTCGTGCCCGACATCACCTTCGAACTGGCGAAGAACAACGAGGACATGTACCTGTTTTCGCCCTATGACATCGAGCGTGTCTATGGCGTCCCATTCACCGAAATTTCCGTGACCGAAAAGTACCGCGAAATGGTCGCGGATTCCCGGATCAAGAAGAAGAAGATCAAGGCGCGTGACTTCTTCCAGGTAATCGCCGAGATACAGTTCGAGAGCGGCTATCCATACATCATGTTCGAGGACACGGTGAACAAGGCGAACCCGATTGCGGGACGCATTTCCATGAGCAACCTCTGCTCGGAAATTCTTCAGGTCAGCGACGCCAGCGAATACAATGACGACCTTTCCTATAAGGTCATGGGCAAGGATATCTCCTGCAATCTTGGCTCGCTGAACATTGCTGCAACGATGGACAGCTCCGATTTCGGCAAGACCATCGAGACATCGATCCGGGCGCTGACGGCCGTGTCGGACATGAGCCATATCTCTTCCGTGCCATCGGTCGAAAATGGCAATGACGACAGCCACGCCATCGGTCTCGGCCAGATGAACCTGCATGGCTATCTCGCCCGTGAGCGCATCTTCTATGGTTCGGAGGAAGGCATCGATTTCACCAATATCTATTTCTACACGGTGACCTACCACGCCATCCGCGCCTCGAACCGGATTGCCGCCGAGCGAGGCGTCAGCTTCAAGGGCTTCGAGAAGTCGAAATATGCCTCTGGGGAATACTTCGACAAATACACTGAGCAGGAATGGCTACCAGCGACAGAGCGGGTTCGCGAGTTGTTCGTGACGGCAGGCATCGCAATCCCCACACAGGCGGACTGGCTTGCGCTGAAGCAGGCCGTCATGACCTCCGGTCTCTATAACCAGAACCTGCAGGCCGTGCCGCCGACCGGCTCGATCTCCTACATCAATCACTCGACCTCTTCGATCCACCCCATCGTCTCGAAGATCGAAATCCGCAAGGAGGGAAAGATCGGGCGCGTTTATTACCCCGCCGCCTTCATGAGCGACGACAATCTCGACTACTATCAGGATGCCTACGAAATCGGTCCTGAGAAGATCATCGATACCTATGCGGCGGCCACCCAGCATGTCGATCAGGGTCTGTCGCTGACGCTGTTCTTCCGCGACACGGCCACCACCCGCGACATCAACCGGGCGCAAATCTACGCGTGGAAGAAGGGTATCAAGACCATCTACTACATTCGCCTGCGTCAGATGGCTCTGGAAGGCACGGAAGTGCAGGGTTGCGTGTCATGCGCGCTGTGAACAAGAACGCTTCGAAAGATCAACTAATGAACATCGCCGTAAAGCCCGCCAGCCGCGTTCGCGCCATCAACTGGAATCGCATCGAAGACGACAAGGATCTGGAAGTCTGGAACCGCCTGACAGGCAATTTCTGGCTGCCGGAAAAAGTGCCGCTCTCCAACGACATTCCATCATGGGGAACGCTGAAGCCGGAGGAGCAGCAACTCACCATCCGCGTCTTCACAGGGTTGACCCTTCTGGACACGATCCAGAACGGTGTCGGCTCGGTCAAGCTGATGGCAGATGCCGCCACGCCGCATGAAGAGGCGGTGCTGTCCAACATCTCCTTCATGGAAGCGGTGCACGCGCGTTCCTATTCCTCCATCTTTTCCACCCTGTGCTCGACGCCGGATGTGGACGATGCCTATCGCTGGTCGGAGGAAAACGAATTCCTGCAACGGAAATCCGCGTTGATCATGCGCGAATACGACAGCGGCGATCCGCTGAAGAAAAAGGTCGCCTCCGTTTTCCTGGAGAGCTTCCTGTTCTATTCCGGCTTCTATCTGCCGATGTACTGGTCGAGCCGCGCCAAGCTCACCAACACCGCCGACATGATCCGCCTGATCATCCGCGATGAGGCCGTGCACGGATATTACATCGGCTACAAATTCCAGCGCGCGGTGGACCGTCTGCCGGAAAACAAGCGCCAGGACATCAAGGACTTCGCTTTTGATCTCCTCCTCGAGCTCTACGACAACGAAACGAAATACACTGAAGCGCTGTACGACGGCGTCGGCTTGACGGAAGACGTCAAACAATTCCTACACTACAACGCTAACAAGGCGCTGATGAACCTCGGCTATGAAGCCCTGTTTCCGGCTGAGGCCTGCAAGGTCAATCCGGCGATCCTTGCGGCGCTTTCACCGAACGCCGACGAAAACCATGACTTCTTCTCCGGGTCCGGCTCGTCCTATGTGATCGGCAAAGCGGTGGCGACGGAAGATGAAGACTGGGATTTCTGAGCTTATGTAGAAGCTGAACTATTCAGTGATCGAACGTAATGCAAAGGAGGGGTCGTGGGTTCGGCTCAGTTCAAAGCGGAGACACTGTAAGTTCACGTGTTCTCCGTGTTCAAAGAACCTCAAGCGATTTTACATGATCAGCGCTTTGATGTGCGTGCACGCGAGTGTATCGGATTAGCTCATCGAAGTGGCGTTGCATTTTACGTATGGAGTCGGCGTTATTGAGAACGAGATACATGCCGCCCACGAAGATAGCCGCGCGTTGCGATCCGAAGATCGTGTAGGGGACCGAGAATTTTTCCTTTTCGTTGAACAGGAATAGGCGGAATGAAGGGTAAAGTTCGTCGATGAGGTTGGACATGTATTGCAACTGTGTTGCTCTGACCTCCTTCTTCAGCCCACTCCACATGCCACGCCCCTGGGCAAAAGCTTCTAGTGTTTCGCAGGGCATGCAGACTTCCATATCCGTGCCCGGCTGGCGGTTGTAGTCCAGCCGGAAGGCGGATTCGCTCGCTTGCGCTTTCACACTTTGGTGCGCGCTTTCGGCTTCGAAGGCGATGATTTGCGGGGTGCGTAGAAGGTCCGGGATGCGGGCCGGCACGTAGCGGATCTTCGACCCAGTCGCCTCGGCATGCCATTTCATCAGCAGCGTGTCGGTATAGTCCTCACCGCCTTCCTCGATCTCGAAGCTCGGGCGCAGTTCCCCCGTCAGGCCTGGATCGTGCGAGATGCCGAGCAGCCAATCGAGCGATACGGCGTGGCGTTCGGCAATGTTGAGAAGAGTTTCCACGCGCGGTAGACGCGCCGAATCACCCGACAAAAGCTGTGATAGCGCCGAGCGGTCGATGCCGATCCCGGCCGCAAAAGCCGAATGGCTGTCACCGGACCGCGTGACCAGATCCAGCAAGCGTAGACGAAAGAGCTCCGCCAGAGCGCGTTTGTCCATAATCAACCTCAATGTTTACTATTATCAACATTGTATAGTTTCTGTTATCAAAATCAACGGCCGGTCACCAAACTCTCATTGTGCGCGTAGTGGCTCGGTGAAACTCTGTCCCGGGGCAAAGCATCAGGGGATATGATGAGCGACACGTCATTCGATAGGCAACACCAAGCAATCCATCAACGCCGAACAACGGCGCCTAGAATAGAGTGGCCGACAGTCGCTCTACTTCTTGCATGCTACGGCCTGTGGGGGATGGCCGGCTATAGTATTTATCCGGCCTATCCCATCGTCGCGCTCGTGCTGATGGGCGTGGCGGTCGCGCTTCACTCTTCGCTTCAACATGAGGTTCTGCACGGGCATCCGACGAGGAGTGCCAAGGTGAACGAGGCGCTGGTCTTCGCTCCGCTCGGGGTGTTTTACCCCTACCGCAGTTACAAGCGGACGCATCTTCAGCACCATGCGGATGAGCGTCTCACCGATCCCTTCGATGATCCCGAGAGTTACTACCGCGCCATGAGCGACTGGGAGACGATGCCAGCGTTACTGAAGCGTCTGCTTGCCTGGAACAACACTCTGATTGGACGTGTGCTGATCGGTCCGCCGCTGATGGTGGTTGGTTTCACCACTTCCGAATGGCGAAAGATTTTCAAGGGCGATCGCAAGGTCATCATGGCATGGACCCTCCACCTTGCCGGGCTCATTCCGACCTTGTTGGTAGTCTCGAATCTGTTCGGCATTCCTGTCTGGCTTTACATTGGGGTTTCCGCCTATCTCGGGGTTTCCATTATCGCCATTCGCTCCTACTGCGAGCATCAGTGGGCTGAGCAGCCGGATGGTCGCACGATCATCGTCGAGAACTCGCTTCTCGCGCCGCTCTTTCTCTATAACAACCTGCACTTCGTACACCACAAGCTGCCGACCGTCGCATGGTACAGATTGCCGTCGCTCTATCGTGCCGGACGCGCAGAATGGCAAAGGATGAACGAGGGATATGTATTCGCCAACTATTTCGAGGTTTTCCGTGCATTCGCTTTCAAGGCGAAGGAGCCGGTGGTGCACCCCGCCTGGCGAAAGGTGGAACCGGTCGTCGCGAACGATATCGTTGTAAAGCATCAGGGCCAGGTAGCCAGCTATCAAGCCGCGGGTGGTACCGCAATTCCGGATCTTCCTGCATGAGGTGGCTTGCCGCTCTGCCGATGTATGACTGGCCGGAAGTGCGATCGGATGTGGATCGCAGTTGGGAAATAATGCGCGCCCGCTTGATCGCAAATGGCATTGATGCGCCTGAGCACCTCATTCGGCGCAATGCGGACATGCCGCCGGTTCCGGGCGGCATTCGTGGCGAGGATGGATCGATCATCGCGCCAGACCCGGCAACGCTCGATCCGGATGCGCTCGATCTCGATGTCCTGTGGCGCCATCCGGCTCTTCTCGTCTCCGCTACCTGTTGGGGGCCGATGGAGCTTGGCTTGCAGGATCATGTCCAGGTCATCGGGCAAAGCCCGTATGATGATGTCCTTGGGGGCTCGGGGATATTCTATTCGAGCGCCATTGTTGGTCGAAGAGGGGAGGGCGCCAGCGTGATGGTGCCTGAGACCGGCGAACCGGTCTTGCCGATCTCGTTGTTTCGGGGAAGAAAACTTGCCTTTAACGAGCACCGATCGATGTCCGGCCATCTGGCCTTGAAGCGCGATCTGGGGGCCATGGGCGAAAGCTTCAAGCTGTTTTCCGAAATGGTGGAAACCGGAGCGCATCGGGCGTCGGTGACGGCTGTCGCCCGGGGAGAAGCCGACTTCGCGGCAATCGACTGCCGGTCGTGGATGCTGGCTGAGCGCTATGAGCCAGCGGCGAGGGATCTGCATGTCGTCGGCTGGACAGGGCGGCGCAAGGGCCTGCCCTTCATCCGCGCCAGAAACATCCATCTCGACTTCCTCATGTAGGCGCTTCGCGCACCTCAGATAGTTTGATGGGGAGGCAGCGTCTTCGCCAGGAGCGCTCTGGTCTTCTCCATGTCGGATGAGATCGGCCGATCGTCCGAGTAATGGCTGACGTGCGACCGGAGCAGGCTGTAGAGAGCGTCCGTCCCAGATGCTCTGCGCGCCACTGTTTCCAGAAAATCATGGGCCTGCGTAGCTGCCAGCCACTCGATAGCCAGAATGTATTCGGCATTGTCGATCACGGCGAGAAGCTTGTTGGCCGCAGCGGTCGGATGGGCGAGGAAATCCTCCTGCAGCGCCGAGGTGAGGCCGCCATCGGTGGAGGCGGGCGCTGCAAGCCTGCGATTTTCGTTCGCAAGCGCCGCTGCCGTGTATTGGGCGATCATGAAGCCGGAATGGCTGCCTGGGTCGGAGGCGAGGAAGGGCGGAAGGCCGCTCACCAGCGGATTGACCAGGCGGTCGATCCGCCGTTCGCTCATGGCCGCAATTTGGGCAATGGCAATGGCAAGAGCGTCGGCGGCCTGACCGAGTGCTGGCGCCACCGCATGGGCTTCAGACCAGACAAGCGGCTCCTCCGGCGTTCCGGCGACTGCGGGGTTGTCGGTAACCGATGCGAGTTCACGGTCAACGATGGCGGCACAGTTTTCGAACAGATCGCGGGCCGCGCCGTGGGCATGGGGGATAGAGCGCAGGCTAAGCGCATCCTGTGTGCGCCGGCCCTTGGCAGCTTCGATCAGTCCGCTGCCGGCAAGACGTGCCCGCAGCACCTCGCCCACCTTGGTAATACCATCGGAAACGCGCAACGACAGGACGGCCTCGCTGAACGCCGGCATCTGGCAGCCAGCCGCCTCAAGCGTCATGGCGGCAATGGAATCGGCCCAGTCGAGCAATTGCGCGGCCCGCTTCAGCGCAATGCTGGAGAGACCTGTGGCGCAAGCGGTGCCGTTGACGAGGCTCAAACCCTCCTTGGAGCCGAGAGTGAGTGGCTCAAGTCCGAGCTCCGCCAAGGCCTCACGCCCGCTCAAGGCACGTCCGGCGATATGGGCGGAGCCTTCTCCAATAAGCACCAGCGCCGTATGCGCGTTATGCGTCAGGTAGCCGGCCGATCCGCGGGAAGGGACATCAGGAATGCAGTCGCGTTCGAGAAAGGTGGTGAGATGGCTGACGATCTCGCGGCTCACGCCGGAATATCCGTGAGCGAAGTTGGCGATCTGCGCGGCGATGATGGCGCGCACCTCACGAGGGGGCAGAAGCGGACCGACGCCGCAGGCATGGCTCAGGATTATGCTGCGCGAGAGCTTGCCCTGTGCTGTGCGATCAACCACGGTGTCCGAAAGAGCGCCAACGCCGGTATTGATGCCATAGGCGCGGATGCCCCGCTCGACGATGCTTTCCACGATCAGTTGAGCGTTTTCGATCCGCTGCATTGCGGCGTCGGAGAGCGTGAGTGTTTCCCCCTGGCCGACATTTGCCACGTCCTGCCAAGTCAGCCTGCCATCGAGCAACACGGTCATTCGGTTTTCCTGATAATGTTCAATGGAATGAAAGGGTTCGTCTGGATTGTGCGGTTTCAGGTTTCCCAGACGCTGGATCAGGTGCTGTAGAGGCGATAGCGGCTGCCGGGGTAAAGCAAGCGGACGGAAGAGATGACGCCGGCGTCAGACCATGTACGGCGGCGCACCAGAAGGCAGGGCTCCGTCTTGGAAATGGCAAGCAGCTTGCACTCCCACGGCTGCGCCGTCACCGCTTCGATATGCTGCTCGGCCCTCACGATCGGCGCGATGGCGGTGAGATAGCCGTTCGGCGTTGCTTTGCCAAAATCCTGATCGATATAGTGCGGAACGATGGCGTGGTTGACGAAACGATCCTCGATCTGCATCGGTACGGAATCTTCCGCATGCACCATGATCGAATGCGACACCGGGCTGCCGATCTCGATCGACAGTGCCTCTGCCAGTTCGGCATCGCAGCTTTCCATCTTCAGTACGACGACATTGGCTGTATGGACACCGCCGTTGCGGGTGATTTCGTCGGCAATATTGGGAACGCTCTGAAACTGCGACGTGCGCTTCTTGCTGGCAACGAAAGACCCCTTGCCCTGGACTCGAACGACAAAGCCTTCATCGGCCAGTTCGCGCAACGCGCGGTTGGCGGTCATGCGGCTGACGCCCAAGAGTTCGACCAGTTCATTTTCGGAAGGGACGCGTTGGCCGACCGACCACTCACCTGTTTCTACACGGCTTCGAACATAGTCCTTGAGTGTAACGTAGAGCGGCTTGTCGGATGCCTGTTCGTCCTGCCGCTTGCCGACATGTTTCTCTAGCGTTTGCATGAGGCTCCAAAAGGCGAACGACAAGGTTCGGCGTCTGACGCGTCCGTGGGCGCGTGTGCGGGTATGGTGCGTGCCATACCCGCAAACCGCGGTCAGTTCAACTTGTGTGTCGTCAGCCACTCTTCGGCAACCACATCGAAGCTGTCATGATTAGCAAGGCGACCGTTCATCACAATCAGGTCCTTGGTGGTCAACGCGGCCGAAACAGCGTCCAGCGTCTTTGTCACCGTATCCTCGACCTTGGCCTTTGCAATGACCGGAACGATGTTCTGCGCCGGGAACAGGTTCTTGATGTCTTCGAGAATGATCAGGTCGTTGGCAGCAATCGCCGGGTCAGTCGAGAAGAGGTTTGCCGCTTGAACCTGATTGTTCAGGAGTGCCGACAGCGTCAAAGGACCACCGACATCGAGAGACTTGAATGATTTGAATTCAAGACCATAGAGTTCCTTCAGACCAATGATACCTTCCTTGCGGGTCTTCCACTCCGGCGGGCCACCAAGCACCAGTTCGGACGCCACGGGCTTGAGATCGGCGATCGTCTTCAGCTTGTATTTCTCGGCAGTGGCACGGGTTACCGCCACACCATCGGAATCCTGAGCCGCAGATGGCGTCAGCATGACAACACCTTCTGGCAGCGCCTTTGTCAGTGCTGCAGCGACGTCCGCCGGCGAATGGGCGGTGGCGTTCTTGTCGAGATAGCTCAAGGTCGCGCCGGAATATTCCGGCAGGAGATCGATGGAGCCGTCGAGAAGTGCCGGCATATAGACTTCGCGGCTACCGATGCTGAGCTTGGTTTCCGTCTTGATGCCCTTAGCGGCCAGAGCCTTGGCATAGATCGTGGCCAGAAGCTGGCTTTCAGGGAAGTCGGCCGAACCGACGATGATGGTGGAGGTGTCCGAACGCTGAGCCGGAGCATTCCCGAGAGGATCGGTCTGGGCAAGCGCCGTGGTGGCGGAAAGCGCGATCAGCGCGAATGCGCCGGCGGCTTTTAAGATATTGAATGCCATGCAAGCTACTCCTTTTGTGTCAACGTCTTCAGAATGAAAATGCAGTTTTGGTTGATGCCCGCCCTATGCCCGGCGGGTTAGTCCTGGTGAGACCGTGAGCCTCGATATGATGCCGATCACCAGATCGACCATAAGGGCGAGCACACCGACGAGAACCGCACCTGCGGCCATCTGGTAATAGTCGTTCTGTGCACGGCCATCGATGATGAGGCGACCAAGACCGCCAAGCGATACGTAAGCCGCAATGGTCGCCGTCGAGATGATCTGCAGCGTCGCGCTCCGAAGCCCGGAGAAAATCAGCGGCAGGGCGCAAGGAAGTTCGACATCGAAAAGAATATCGAGAGGCCGTTTACCCATGCCGCGCGCCGCGTCCACCGCTGCTGGATCAACCGCCGCAACGCCGGCATAGGTCGCGCTCATGATGGGCGGCACGGCCAGCAGCACGAGAACAATGATGCTGGGCACGATGAACGCCATGTCGGAGGCAAAGACCGGACCGAAGAGAATGACGAGCAACACGATCAAACCCAGGCTCGGCAGTGCACGCAGTGCATTGGCAAGGCCAGCAATGACAACCACGCCGCGGCCGGTGTGGCCGACATAAAGACCGATCGGCAGGCCGATCAGGCAGGAGAAGGAGAGGGCAACGCCGCTATAGATCAGGTGCTGGATGACGAGCGCGAAGACGCCATCGGTGCCTGTCCAGTGCGCCGGATCGGAAAACCACGCGATCATCGTTCTGCACCTCCGGGCTGCCATGGTGTCAGGCGTTTCGTGGCAAAAAGCACTATCCCGTCGAGCAGAGCTGCCAGCAGCACGCACAGAACGATACCGGCGATGATTGGCGTCAGGAAGCGCAGTTGGAGCCCTTGTGTAAACAGAAGACCGAGCTGCGGTGTGCCGACGAGTGCTGCGACGGAAACGATACTGACATTGGATACCACCGCGACGCGCAGGCCCGCGGCAATCACCGGCACGGCGAGCGGAAGCTCAACGAAGAGAAGGCGCGGCAATGTGCGATAACCCATGGCATTTGCAGCCTGAATGACATCGGGCTGTACGGAATCGAGGCCATCGGTGACAGTGCGGATAAGAAGCGCCAGCGCATAGATCGTCAGCGCGACAACCACGTTGAGCGGATCGAGAATGCGCGTGCCGAGAGCGAGCGGTAGCAGAACGAAGAGGGCAAGCGACGGGATCGTGTAGAGCAAACCAGCCGCACCAAGCATCGTGGAGCGGAAGAAGCCGGCCCGGTGCGCAAGCCAGCCAAGCGGCAGCGCGAGGAGGAGACCAATGACGACGGGGATGACAGAAAGCCAGAGGTGCCAGAGGAAGAGTTCGGCGATACGGCCGGACTCGCGGTACAGCCAATCGAACCTCATGCTTGCGCCCTCGCGCGACCGGTGCGTGCCGCCTCGATCGCGGTGACAACATGAGACAAGGTGACGGTGCCTGCCAATGTGCCTGACGGACCGACGATCACGCCTCGGCCAGAGGGTGAACTGAGGGCGGCGTCAAGAACGTTGCGCAAGCTGCTGCCTTCCACCGCAAGTGTGCCGCTGAGATTGAGATCGCCCTCTCTCAAAGGAGCCTTGATGCTTTCCACATCGGCCCAGCCAAGCGGGCGGTTCTCGGCGTCGGCGACGAGCACCCATCTGTCGGTCGCAATCTGGCGAAGGGATTCCGGTGTAGCGCCGAGCGTGGCTGTCGGTTCCTGGCCAAGTTGCACGCCATCATCGTTGAAGTCGGCAAAACCCAGGATGCGATACCCCCTGTCGCGTCCGATGAAATCGGCGACGAATTCGTCTGCGGGTCGTGCCAGCAATTCCTGAGGAGTGGCGATCTGCGCCAGCGTTCCGCCAGTGCGCAGAACCGCGACCTGATCTCCAAGCTTCAGAGCCTCGTCTATGTCATGCGTGACCATAATGATGGTCTTGCCGATTTCACGCTGGAGACGGAGGAACTCGTCCTGCAATTGAGCACGGACCACCGGATCGACGGCGCTGAAAGGCTCGTCCATCAGCATGAATTTCGGGTCAGACGCAAGCGCTCGCGCAACGCCGACGCGCTGCTGCTGGCCGCCGGAAAGCTGCCAGGGATAGCGATTGGCGAAAGCGGAAGAGAGGCCGACGCGCTCCAGAAGATCATGGGCAATGCGAAGAGCCTTCTCCTTGGGTGTTCCGGTTAGCCGCGCCGTTGTAGCGATGTTGTGTACGACGGTGCGGTGGGGAAAGAGGCCGGCATTTTGGATGACGTAGCCGATCTTGCGGCGCAGAAGTGCAACATCCATGGCGTCCGTCGGTTCGCCGTCGAGAAGAATTCTGCCCGAAGAGGGCGCAATCAGCCGGTTGACCATGCGAAGCGACGTCGTTTTGCCGCAGCCCGAGGGCCCGACGAAGATGGTGAGCTTGCCGGTGGGGGCAGTCAGCGACAGATTGTCGACAGCCGTCGTCGGGCCTCGATAGTGCTTGCTGACATGATCGAATGTTATCATAGGCGCGTTCCCTCTTGTCGACAATCGGACTTAGCCCCTGATCCCGATGCCCCTTGGTTGTCTATACAAGCACGAAGATAAGGCCCCCGCAAGCTGGGTGATCAAAGAATCTACGCAAATAAACATTGCTTAAATTTATGCGGGACGGTTGTGGCAAAGTAGCTTAGGGTTCGGTCTCTTCGCGGACCTCTTTCGCGCGCGTCGCTACGATGAACTCTTCCGAAAGTTTTTCTGATCGCGCGTTGGTGGCTAGAGTATTGCTAGCGCAATACATTCTAGACTAATCGCTCAAAAGAACTGCCGCGGGGTCCCTAGTTCGACCCCACTCAAGAGCAAAAACCTGACCAAGAACCCAATTTCCCACGAGGGCGTTCCTTATTGAGGAGAGAAACCTCATATATGTAGGTACGTTTCTACATGGAGCTTCATATGGGTACCTTCAGTTTGACCAGCCGAGAATTGAACCACGATGTTGGCAGAGCAAAGAAGGCTGCTGGGGCTGGACCTGTCGTTATAACTGATCGGGGCAGGCCATCGCACGTCTTGATGACATACAGTGAGTTTGAGCGACTGACTGGAAAAGGTCGTAATCTTCTTGATGCGCTGTCAATGCCGGGTTTGTCGGCCGTCGATTTCGATCCTCCTCGATCGATTATAGCAGCCCGCGAAGTTGATCTGTCTTGAGATATTTACTCGATACAAACGTTATCTTCGAACTTCGAAAGGTCGGCGACGGTAAAGCCGATCCGAATGTAACGGCTTGGATAGGTGCGCACGATGC
>NZ_CAJYTV010000028.1:0-44775 GCF_913777885.1 uncultured Agrobacterium sp.
CACCGTTATACGCAATGATGAGATAATTCGAACAGTGGGCTTGCTCCCTCCTGGCGAGCTAGCGGCCTTCCTTGCCGTCGCCGAGCACGGAGGTTTTCGCGCTGCGTCCCGAGTTCTGGGCCAGACGGCGTCGGCGTTGAGCCATGCAGTCGCCGGACTCGAGAGACGTCTCAAGGTAAAGCTCTTCCACCGTTCGACGCGGAACGTATCGCTGACTGAACCGGGCCGAAGGCTTGCCGAGCGGCTTTTGCCCGCGATCGGGGAAATAGGACGGGCCGTTGAGGAGCTTCACGACCAGGCCGCCTCGCCGTCCGGGCTTGTGCGGATCAACTGCGACGCCAACGCCGCCGAGCAGGTGCTAATGCCGCTGTTGACCCGCTTCATGAAGCTGCAGCCCGCGATGCGGTTTGAGATCCGGTCCGAGGGAAGACTGGTCGATATCGCTGAAGGAGGATTCGATTGCGGCGTCCGCGCGGCCGAACTGGTTCCTGGAGAGATGGTTGCCATCCCGATCGGTCCGGACCAGCAACACATAGTGGTGGCATCGCCCGCGTATCTCGACAATGCGCCACCCGTGGAGAGTCCGTCCGACCTAGCACTTCACCAATGCATCCAGCTCCGCATGGCAGGCGGGTCGATCTACCGCTGGGAGTTTCAGCGGCGCGGCGAAAATGTCGTCGTGGCGACAACCGGCAACCTTGTCGTCGACCAGTCTAGACTTCTCCTTGCGCCGGCTTTGGACGGTTGCGGGCTTGCCTATGTGACGCGGTGGATGGCGGCTGACGCACTCGCGGACGGAAGACTGCGGCAGGTGCTTGCCGACTGGACGCCGCCCTATCCTGGCCTCTGCCTGTACTACCCGAGACATCGCCACCTCGGTACGGGTATGCGCGCGTTTCTAGATTTTCTGAGATCCTCGCAGTCAGATTTAAGCTCTTGATGGGATATGAACCGTCGACACGTTCCTGCGCACCTTGAGGGCGTGAAGAACCGCACACTCGTCTGCTTAATCTAGGAAGTGGTGACGCCGTAGTTCACGCGTGCCGGCGATTCCCACCGAAGGAAGTTGAGCAAACGACCCGTGGAGGATACTTTCCGCTCATCTCTTAACATAGTTTCCGTTGGGTGCGGACCGCTAATGGCTCTTGTTGCTGACGACAATGCGAAAGCCGTTGCCGCGCCAGAAACCGTCCGGCTCCAGACTGCCGCGATAGGTGCAGCACGCTTTCAGCTTTCCGCTGGAAAAGCACCCGCCTCGCAACACCCGCCTGATGGATGGAGCGGCGTCGCGGTCCTCGCGCCCATCATTTAACCAATACGGATATCGGAAGCTCGGCGTCGCCATATCATCGCCCCATAAGGTGGTACACCATTCCCACACTTGGCCAGCCATGTCGTAACAGCCATATGGCGAGCGGCCTTTTGGAAAAAGACCTACAGTACAGGTATCGTTGAAACCGGTTTCTTCGGAGTTGGCGACGTCATCTGCCCAGAGATGGCCCCACGGATAGACGACCGCCGCCCCTTCTTCCATCTGGTCGCCCCGCGCGGCACGTTCCCACTCAGGTTCGGTTGGAAGGCGCACGATCTCGTCGGTCCCGATACGCCCATGAGATCGCCACTTTCCGGTGAGCCAATCGCAGTAAGCTCGCGCATCGCGCCGCGTCAAATCCGTTGCCGGGGCCGATTGCCTCTCCGCGTTGGAGCGATCTTGGCTTTGCCACAGGCGCCCGGTCTCTTCTATGAAGCCCGCATAGGCACGGTTCGTAACGGGATAAAGACCGATCTTGAATCCCGCCACCTCGACGCAGTGTGGCGGAGCGGAGTTTGGATGCGTTGAAGAGCCGAAGGTGAATGTGCCGCCCGGAACGTCCGCCAAAGCTTCTAGATCCCGGGTATCGCCCCAACGCGAAACGATGCGGCCTGCCACCTCCCGCTCTGCCGCGCTGAGAAGACCCCGCTCGATGATATCGAGAAGATGCGGCATGATCTTCTGTTGCAACGGGCTCTGCCCACTCAGCAATCCGGCTGACAAAAGCACACCGCGGAGATCGCCACTGGCGACCAAGGCTTCGATAAGACTGCCACTCGTGAATTTTGCATTGAGACGCGCCGCAAGGCTTAGAACGACCGGCGTCCACAGATCAGGGTCCTTAGTGAACTGCGAGGCGGCGATCTCGGGCGCCTTCTCGGCGAGATATCGTGCGGCGAGCAATTGTCTGGCGCGAACAACCGGGAAAAGGCCTCCATCATCTGAGTGGCCAGCCACGGAGTCGTAAGCCAGACCGCACAGTAAATCTGCGGTCTTTTCGTCCTCTGTGAGCTTTTCGAGCCAACGATCAACGATGCCTTCAGTTGTATCCTCTTGCCCGCCGCCCTTCATTGCCATGACGAACTGAGCAGGGTTGGCCGCCCCTTTTGATAGCACGCTTGCATTTCCAGCCGGAGCACATCCGGTGAAGCGGGTCACAGCCTGAAGTCTCTGAGTCTTGAGAAAGGGAAGCAGTTCGTGGCGGGCAAATACCGAGGGAAGCGAGATGCGTTTTGCAGCCTGCGATTCGATCAATGCGAGAATGCGCGTCTTCGGATTATGCAGCTGAAAAGCGGCTGCGTCTTCCAGAATGACAGACGCTTCCCGCCCTGCCGCCTCTACACCATCGAGAATGATGAGCAATGCCTCATCCGGTTCCTGCAAGGCGCTCAAATCCGGCGCGGCGTGAGCAAGCTGAGTGTAAAAACTCAAGCCTGCCGTGACCTTGACGAAAATCGGCAGGACTTTCCCTATGCCCCATTCTTCAGGGTGAACCGCGCCCTGATCGTTACGGACAACATCATTTTTCGGGATGTCGCCTTGGGCAAGGGAGAAGGCCAGATGCTTGGCGAACGTGCTCTTGCCGCTCCCCGTCTCGCCGATCAGCGCAAGTGTCGCGTTATCGCGCACAAGTTCCAGCGCAGAGAAATAGACGGCAGGCTCGGGCTCGGCTTGATCCTTCAATTTGCGTAAGCCCTTCGCGGCCTTGTCTTCAAAGCTGAAGTTCACGAGCAATGGGATATAGCCTTGCTCAAGGGTCGCGACTGCGCCATTCGGCAACGATAGAAGCGGCTCCTCCCCGAAGGCTTTCGTGTTTATCAGCAGTTTCGCGCGTAAAGAGGCTTTGTCGTCTTTTGTATCGGTCATAATCAGAACAGCTTTGCAATATCCGGGCTATGAAAGCGCTGGATTTCGATGGCGTAACCAGCGGGATCTTCGAAGAAGAAATGGTCGCAGAACCGACCGCGCAACAGTTCAGACTGGCCTTTGACGCCGGCTTCCGTCAACCGCTGGTGCCAGCCTTCGACATCCTGCGCGACGATCGTCAGTAGAACAGCACTGTTTGCCTGATGCTTCAGGTGGCCACGATTACCGTCAACGATGCCGAAATAGCACTTGCCCGCGATACGATATATCCGCGCCAGTCCCTGATCGAGCACCAGTTCGAAGCCGAGAACATCTTCATAGAATGGCACAACGGACATGATGTCATCGTAATAAAAGAAGGTGATCGAGTAATTTTTTTCCAAGTCATGCGTCCTTTAGAAAATGTTGAGTGTGCCTTTGTGGTCGATTGACAGGCCACGCTGATTTTTTCGCGCTGCAAACACATCGACCGGATGGACGAGATAGAGCCAGGGCGGATTTTGCTGCAGACGCCTGAGGCACCTGGCATAGGCCCGGGCCCGATCAGAATTCTCGGCCGTCTCGTTTGCGGCGGCAATCAGGGCTTCTGTCTCGTCGTCATGATATCCCTGCCACCAGACAGCCTTGGTAGCGCTTGAAATCTTGTCGTTCAGAATGCGGTAGGTGCTATGTGGCGAGGAGTCAAAAATCGCCATGTCGCCCATCTCCTTGCGTCCGATCTGACGGGCATATTCAGGTCTGTCGAGTTCTGTTTTAATGCTCACCTTCAAGCCCACTGCCTCAAGCGACTCCGCGACAAATCGACTGATTTCAGGTGCTCTCTCGGGCATGAAGGTGGGCGTTCGCAGCTCGATTTCGGCACTTGTATCCAGACCGTCTAGCAGGCGTCTCGCCTTTTGCCGATCGAACGGAATGGGCGAAAGGTTGGCTTGGACGGCTCCCATATGAAAGGGACTGACGACTGTGGATGATGGAACTGCGAGGCCATGGAAGATACCATCTGCAATCGCTTGGCTATCCACCGCATGATTGACGGCGAGCCTAGCTGCGGGCGACTGAAAAATGCCCTTGCTGCAATTCAGGTAATACATCACCGACAGAGTGTTGACCGCTTTGCCCCACTGATAGTCCGGAGAAAAATCCAGAGCTTTGTCAACGCGCTCCAGATTGGAGGCAGCATCGACGTAGCCCGAGCGCAATTGCTCGTAGCGCATATCGGCGTGTTTCTCTGCCAGCGCGAGGATACGATCAGGGCCGCTTGCGCCATTGGTCTTCTCGAGAAGAACGTTTTTCTGCGGCTCATAGTCGGACACACGATAACGGCCCGTACCAAGAACCGGACGGCCATTTGCATCGAGCCGGCAGATATAGAACTCGGAAAAAATATCGACAATGTCGGCGATGGGCTTCGGATTGCTGACACACAGGATGGCATCGCTATCGGCAGAAATGCGCGCATCTTTCAGGTAACGGGCGTAGGACCATTTCATTCCAAACGTATCGACCGCATCCAGGATACCATTGAGGAAGGAGATGATATCTTCTGCCACACATCGCTTGCCGTCATGGAAGACCGCACCTTCGCGAATGTGGAAAGCCCAATTACATCCGTCTTCCGTATGGGTCCAATGCGAAAACAGGCCTGGCGAAACGGACCCCTTGTCCCATCGCAACAGGGGCTCGAATACCAGGTTCTTCAGCGTCAGCACGCTGGTGTCGTCCGTCACCCGCGTCGGCGGCAGGAAGTCGATTTTTTCCAGACTTATGGTCAACATGGCTGGCTCTACTCAAGCTCACTGCGGCGGCGTGGGTTGAACCAGTCCGCCAGACTGTCACCGATCAGATTGAAGGACAAAACCGCAAACAGGATTGCCATGCCCGGTGCTAGCGCCACCCATGCCGCACTTCGCACATATTGAAGATTGGCGGAGACGTCGGCGCCCCACTCAGCCATAGGGGGCTGTGCACCAAGGCCAAGAAAACCCAGACTTGCCGTCTGCAGGATTGCGCTCCCAAGCGCCAGGGTCGACTGCACCAAAAGCGGACCCAGTCCGTTGACGAAGATATAGCGAAAGAGGATGCGCTGAGGCGGCAAGCCCAATGAGACGGCGGCTTCGACATATGGCTTCACCGAGACGCTCAGAGCCTGGCTTCGCGCAACGCGCGCGAACTGTGGCGCCAGCGTGATCGCTACAGCAAGCATGGCGTTTTGCAGGCTTGGGCCGAATGCCGCAGCGAGCGCAATGGCCAACACCAAGGCTGGAAAAGCCAGAATGGCATCGACAATGCGCATGATGATGCTGTCCACCCAGCCCCCAGTAAACCCCGCCAGCATGCCGAAGACCACGCCGATCACGAAGGCAACCGCCACCACGCCGACCCCGATCGTAAGCGTTGCCCGCCCGCCATACATGATCCGTGTCAGCACGTCCCGACCGAACGCATCGGTTCCGAGCCAATGAGCGAATGTGGGACCTTCAAGCTTGTGCAGGATATCGAGCTTCGTGGGCGTATATGGCGTGATCCATGGGCCGATGGTAATGGCACCGACCAATAGCAGCAATGTCAGGAGACCGACGAGCGCCAGCGTGTTGCTTTTCAGAAATAGTAAAAGGTCTCGCATGGCTCTACTTCATCTTCTTGCGCACACGCGGATCCAGAACGCCGTACAGCAGATCCACCACGATGGATGTCAGCACAAAGAGCAGCGCAAAAACGAGCGTAGTGCCCTGAATGACAGGATAGTCCCGGTTCTTGATGGCCTCGAACATGTATCGTCCGATGCCGGGCCAGGCGAAGATTGTTTCGGTCAGGATGGCGCCGCCAAGCATTTCGGCAAATTTCAGACCTATGACGGTAATGGCTGGCAGCAGCGAGTTGCGCAGGCCATGCCTGAGAATGACATCGCTGCGCCTCAAGCCCTTGGCTTTCGCCGTGCGGATGAAATCATCACCCATGACATCCAGCATCGTGTTGCGCACGAAGCGACCAAGCGTTGCGGCGAGGAAAGCGGCGAGAACGGCTGTCGGTAATATCAAGTGCTGGATGGCGCTCCATGCCGCGTCAAAGTTCCCGGTGACGATACCGTCCAGAACAGCAAACCCGGTTATGCGCTCAGCCGTAATGAACGAGCTCATCCGACCTGAAACAGGCAGCCACCGCAGATAAGTGCCGAAGATCAGCTGGAGAATCAGAGCCAGCAGAAAAGCTGGCATCGAAACGCCGACAAGCGACGCTATGCGGGTGACGTGGTCGAAGATCGAGTTTGGCTGTGTGGCGGACAGGACGCCAAGCGGGATACCGACGATGATGGCTATAATGACCGCGAGAACCGAGAGTTCGATGGTCGCGGGCAGTCGGGAGAGAATTTCATGTGCGACCGGCTGGCCAGTCTTGAGCGAGATACCAAAATCCCCGCCGAAGAGGCCCAAGACATAATGGACGAATTGAAGAATGACAGGCTGATCGAGATCGAGTTGGGCACGGAGAGCCAAAATCTGCTCCTGCGTCGCACCAGGTCCAAGGAGTGTGACGGCCGGATCGCCCGGTATCATGCGAACGAGCGAAAAAACGATGACCAGCACAATACACATCACAGGTATCAATGCGATCAATCTGCGTATGATGAAACTCGCCATCTTCTCGCTTCACTCAATATTGGAGGACGTCATTCCAGACGCTCGACGTCATTCAGGCGTGATAAGAAGGCGGACACCCGAAGCGCCCGCCCACGTGAATTGGATTACTTCTTATAGACTGACCAGTATTCGTTCAGCGGCGGCGCACTGTTGACGACGAGCCCTTCAACGTTGGCGCGCGCAAACACGATCAGCTTGGGGCTGAAGAGATAGGCTGCAGGCACGCGCTTGGCGATTTCCTCCTGAACCTGGAAGTAGAACGCCTTGCGGGCGTCCATATCCGGCGTCTGCTGTGCCTTAAGGATCAGGTCATCAAGCGCCTTGTCCTGCGGCATGCGGAACGTCATGGCGGTATCCGCAAGCGTGGAAAGATAGCCGATGGTTATGTGAGCGTCAGGATCATTGTACCAGGGCTGCCGTCCATCCAAAGCCACGTCGAACTGACCAGAGGTCTGCAGCGCGCGAAGAGCCGGAAATTCGGTTTGCTCGATCGTTGCATTAATGCCGATCTCTGCGAGGTTCGCCTGAACAAAGGTTGCGACCGCGCCCCAGAGCGGGCCTTGGAAGCTGTAGAGTTTGAGCGAGATGGACGATGGATCGACATTTGCCTCGGTAAGCAGCTTCTTTGCCAGTTCCGGATCGTAAGTCGGGGCCAACTCTTTGATTTTAGGATTGAAGGCCCAACTGTTCGATGTCAGCGGTCCATAGACGCGCTCCGCTGTACCTCCGAAAACGCCCTGTAGGAGCCCGTCATAATCGATCGCGTGGGTGATCGCCTCACGAACCTTCACATTGGCGAAGGGACCATCAGTCTTCTTGTTGTTGAACTCAAGCTGACGGATGATCTGACTGGGGCTTTCAATGATCTTTACGTCCTTGTTGGACTTCAGCGCTTCGATATCCTCGGCTGCGATGGCCGAGAGCTGACCTTGCTGCTGAACAATATCGACGCCGCCGCTTTCCAACTCCAACCTGCGCGTGGAGGCATCTGGAATGACGCGGTAGATGATCTTCGAAAGCTTCGGCGCGCCGCGGAAATAATCGGGATTGGCTTCGAGCACGACATTGGTATCCGCCTGAGCAGCCTTGAAGACGAAGGGTCCAGTGCCAACCGGATTTGACGCGAATTTATCACCGAACTTTTGAACTGCGGTCGGGCTGACGATGGCCGACTGAGGCTGCGCCAGGATAGACAGAAACGCCGGATAAGGCGCCGATAGCGTGATTTTGACCTCCGTTGGCGAGACGACGGCAATGTCCTTGATCAGATCGAAGGTCGCTTTTACGTAAGGGTTGGAAGCTTTGGTACGCTCGAGCGAGAACTTCACAGAGGCAGCGTCAAATGGAGTTCCATCCTGAAACTTCACGCCCTCGCGAAGCTTGAAGCTGAACTCCTTGCCATCAGGCGACACCGTCCAGTTGCTCGCAAGTCGGCCTTCGAGTTTGGTGAAATCTGGGGCCGTCCAAGCGACCAAAGTGTCGAACACATTCAGGATAACTTCACTGCCAATGGGCTCGGCCTTGTTAGTTCCTGGCTCAAGACTGACCGGGTCGGATGGCACAGCCACTACCAGGGTCTTCAGTTGTTCCTGCGCATTTGCGACAGCCGCACCCGCCAAAATCGGCAAAGCCACGGCCGCTGCTGTAAATCCCTTCCAGATCTTCATTCGCTTGCCCTTTCCAAGCATGGAGCACCAGCCCCGTTCCCGCGTTCAGCGCGTTCAATCGCACCTTATCTATGTAGTATACTACGAGATATATCAGCACGAGCGCAGCATGTAAAGTAATCCGCCTCGACTTTAAACAGAGAGAAAATTCGCCTATTTTTTGCGCATGGGTGAGAATATCCTGCCCAGATTTCTCAGTCTTCCGTCGCGATCCTGCTTATGAAAGCGGAACGTCAGACCGGAGATGCGCCCGAAACGACAGGCCGGGACGGGTCCGCAACCCAAGCCGACCAGGACCCAGGATACATGGAGGCGCTGACCCCAATCGCCGCGAGCGCCAGCACCGTATGGGCAGCGGACATTCCGGCTCCACAATAAACGCCCACTTCCTTAGAGCCATCCACACCAAGCGCACGGTACATTTCCGTAAGCGTCGCACTATCGGCGAAATTGCCGTAGTCGGTGACGTTGTCTGGCGCTGGCGCACTGACCGCAAGGGGAATATGCCCTCTCGGGGGTTGCCCCTCGACAGTAGGACCGCCGATGTAGTTTGGACGGATGCGTGCATCCAGGAGTACCCCACGCCTCGCGAGCGCAAGAGAGCCATCGGCATCGAGTTCCGGCATGTTGCCAGCAGAGAGGCTGATCTCACTGGCGACGGGCGTCGCAATCGCTTCTGTCACGGGAAGTCCGGCAACCTGCCAAGCGCGAAAGCCACCATCCAGAACCCGGACGTCCGGTAGCCCTGCCCATTTCAGCACCCACCAGGCGCGCGCGGCCGTCATGCTGCGATCGCTATCATAGACGACGATCGTGCTCTGCTTGCGCAATCCCCACTTGCGCGCCTTCTGCTCCAGGACCGCGATATCGGGTAATGGCCGCTGGCCACCTTCGACCGTCGCGGGCGATTGGAAATCGGTGTAGGCTTGGGTATCGATGGCACCTTCAATCCGAAGGCCCTTGAAAGACGGCTCACTTGTGTAGGGATTGATGGAATGGACAGCCAGAATCGTTACGTCTTTGCCTGCCTCTCTAAAAGCTTGAAGCTCGACAGGCATCAGAAGAACGGATTTGCGGATATCATCTGCCATGCCGCGTTTACTCCTCGTGGTATCTGACGTTTCAAGATCCTCCCCCATAAGAACACGCTTGGCAAGTTCAAATATCTTACGTAGTATATTACGAAAGTCCGTTTTTGTCCGGCATGTCATTTCTCGTTTGGAGCAACCTGCGTGTCCATTCTGACCGTTGAAAATCTCACGACATCCTTCCGGCGAAATGGCATCTGGACGCCGGTCGTCAACGATGTGAGCTTTACGGTCAACGCTGGTGAAACGGTGGCTATTGTCGGCGAGTCGGGTTCCGGCAAAAGCGTCACTGCCATGTCGATCATGCGCCTCCTGCCTGAAAAGACTTCACGCGTCAGCGGCAGCGTCAAGCTCGGTGATCGTGAGCTTTTGACGCTCTCCGAGAAGGACATGCAGGACGTTCGCGGCAATCAGATTGCCATGATTTTTCAGGAGCCGATGACTTCGCTGAACCCTGTCATGACGGTCGGCAGGCAAATCGCCGAAGCCATGCGACGCCACCGTCAGATTGGACCAAGCGAAGCCAGGGCAGAAACGATCAAGCTTCTTGACCGTGTTCGCATTCCCTCGTCTGCGAAACGCTTCGATGAGTATCCACATGAACTTTCGGGTGGCACACTACAGCGCGTCATGATCGCCATGGCACTTTCTTGCCGTCCCAAGCTGCTCATTGCCGATGAGCCGACGACTGCGCTCGACGTGACCGTTCAAGCTGAAATCCTGGAACTGATAAGGCTACTGCAGGCTGAAGAGAACATGGGCGTGCTGTTCATTACGCACGACATGGGCGTCGTTGCGGAAATCGCGGACCGCACGCTGGTCATGTTCCGCTCCAAAGTGTTGGAGACGGGCCCCACCAAGCAAATATTCGACAGCCCGGCTAATGGCTATACGCGCGCGTTGCTTTCTGCGGTGCCGAAGCTCGGGTCGATGGCGGATCATCCACAGCCTGCCACCTTCCCACTGGTCGATGTCGAAACGGGCAAGGTGATACCGGAGAGACTGACCTCGCTGCCACTTGAAACGCCAGTTTTGGAAGTTCGCAATCTGGTAACACGATTTGCGGTCAGAACCGGAATTCTCGGTCGCGTCACGTCCCGCGTCCACGCGGTGGAAGACGTATCGTTTGACCTGAAAGCGGGAGAGACACTGGCTCTGGTCGGTGAATCGGGCTGCGGCAAATCCACGACCGGCCGTTCGGTCCTGCGCCTCGTGGAACCCGTCAGCGGCACGATCAAGGTGGATGGTGAAGATGTGAGAGCGATGCCGAGAAAGCGCCTCTCACGAGTCCGTCGCCAGATGCAGATGATCTTTCAAGACCCGTTTTCGAGCCTTAACCCGCGCATGCGCATTGGCGACGCCATTGCTGAGCCGATGATTGCACACGGCATTGCGAGAAAGCGGGAAGCGCATGACAGGGCAATCAACCTTCTGGAAAAGGTTGGACTGAAGCCCGATATGGCAAGCCGCTTCCCACACGAATTTTCAGGTGGCCAGCGTCAGCGCATCAGCATCGCTCGTGCGCTGACGCTCAATCCCAGTCTCATCGTCGCGGATGAGGCCGTTTCGGCTCTTGATGTCTCCATCAAGGCGCAAGTTGTAAACCTGATGCTCGAGATACAGGAGAGGCTGAATGTCGGCTATCTCTTCATCTCCCACGACATGGCTGTCGTGGAGCGTGTCAGCCATAGAGTGGCCGTCATGTATCTGGGAGAGATCGTGGAAATCGGCTCCCGATCGCAGATTTTCGGCAATCCACAGCACGATTATACCAAGCGGTTGCTGGATGCCGTACCGGTTGCGGATCCGCACAGACGCCAGCAGCGCAAACTCAGGATCGGCGCTGAAATCGGCAGCGCTGTTCGGCCCGTCGATTACGTGCCGGAGAAGTCAATCTATCGCGAGGCCGCACCCGGCCATCTGGTCAAGCAAAACTGAAGCATCGCCAGAACATCGGCCTTGATGCCGATAAGCTCAATGCTCCACATGAGGGTTGCATCACATCGCGATCACCGCACGTCGTTATTGCCGAACCACCTGTGGCTTTCGCGCGGCACGCCTTAGAGGGTCAGTCTGACCTGCGAATTGGAGATCAACGCATCCAGCAGCCCTTTGCGCGTATTTTCATTGTGATCCAGCATAGCCTGCTTGGCACTCTCGCCATCACGCTTGCGCAGGAATGCGACGATGCGCAGATGGTCCGCCTCCGTCTCGGGATTAAGGTCGCGAACCCGCGTGCCCATATAGAAGAAGCGGGCACATTCCTCGAGATGGCTGATGACCAGCGAGGCTAGGCGCGTGTTGCGTGATCCTCTCGCGATAGCAGCGTGAAACAACTCGTTGGATGTCACGAATGTCTTGGTGCTGTTATCCTCACCTACAACATAGTTTGCCTGCGCCAATTGATCGAGTGCACCCAATTCCTGCTCCGTCAGGTTCTGAGAGGCAAGCGCGGTGGCTGTCCCTTCCAAAACACCACGAATAGCGAAAAGATCGTTCACGTCCTTCAGTGTTACAGGCGTGACACGATAACCGCGCCTTGGGAACGCCTCCATCAAACCTTCTACACAAAGGCGCCCCAGCGCTTCGCGCACCGGCGTTTTGCTCATCTGAAGCTGTTCGGCTAGCTCCGGCTCGGAAACCTCGACGCCTGGAGCAAGTTCACCGACAATGATGCGCTCGCGCAACGTGACGTAAGCCTGCTCAGTCAGCGATTTCGCCCGCTTTTCCTGAGGGGCAGACCTTTCAGAAATGTTCAAACATGCCTCCATGCGCAAAGCGCGCTGTTTCGTCTTTGTCAGTCATGTGCAGCCTGCGAGTCAAAGCTTTTCAAATCCAGGTTCGTTTTTCCACATCGTGCGAAAGTCGCTTTGACAAGCTTGAGATGCGTAATATACTACGTGGTATATTTTAAATCTGCAACACCATCACGGTGTGCCATGTCGCGGGTGTAGGCGTGTCAGAAATCCTCATCATCAATCCGAACAGCTCGAAGGGCGTCACGCAATCGATGGAGGCGTGCCTTGAACCTGTCCGGGCGCGCTCCTCTCACGCGCTTCATTGCGTTGAGCTGGCAAAATCGCCAGCGGGTATCGAAACCGACGATCACGTTACCCAAGTGATACCGAACATCATTGAAGCCGTATCGACATCGCAGGCTGACGCCTTCATTCTGGCCTGCTTTTCCGATCCCGGCATTGCTGAGGTCCGCAAGCATGTGGACCGCCCGGTCTATGGCATCGCGGAATCGGCTTATCTTGCCGCGCACGCACTGGGCAACAGCTTTGGGATCATCTCGCTTGGACAATCCTCGATCGACCGCCACCTTCGCTACTTGAAGACTCTGAAACTGGATCAACGGCTGGCGGGCGACCGTTCGATCGACAGGACGGTCAGCCAGCTTGTCGCCGCGAACGTGGTCGACATCGTCTCACAAACCGCGCGTCTGCTGCGGGACGAAGACGGCGCAGATGTCGTCATTCTCGGTTGTGCGGGTCTCGGCGGTTACAGAGATGCGCTTCAGCAGAACCTTGGGATCCCGGTCATCGATCCGGTTCAGGCCGCAGCCACCCTGGCCGTCACCCACCTTGATTTGGCATATGGAAGGACAAGACGATGAGCTTCGACCTTATTGTACGCGGCACCGCAGTACTGCCTGAGGGCCCGCTAGACCATGCCTGGATCGGCATCGGCGACGGCAAGGTCCAAGCCATTGGAACCGGCGATGCTCCACCATCTGCCGAACTTCATGACGCGGGCGGCGACCTCATCATTCCCGGCGTTGTAGACGGCCAGACCCACGCATGCTCCTATGGCGGGCTTCCGGGCATTCGCTCCACGACGCGATCTGCAATCGCTGGCGGTATCACGACCATCGTGGATATGCCCTATGACAACCCTGCTCCCCTCAACACAGTCGAGCGCTTGAACGACAAGGTCGAGGCAATACGCGAACACGCGCATTCCCATGTCGCGCTATATGGAACGATTTTGCCGGAGCAAACCACCGACGACATCAAGCCTTTGATCGAAGCAGGTGTGGTTGCTTTCAAGATTTCGACATTCGAAAGCAGCCCGACCCGTTTCCCGCGGATCCCAGCACAGCAGATTCTTGCAACATTTCAGGCATTGTCCGACACGGTCATTCCGCTTGGCGTGCATAATGAGGACCAGGAAATCGTTCGTGCACACATCGCTTTGGCGAAAGCTGCCGGGCGAGACGGGATCGAGGCCCATTCGGAAAGCCGTCCGCCAGCTGCGGAACTGGCGGCAACTGCACAGTTTCTCGAGCTGGGGGCGTCTGCCGGTGCTCATGCCCACATCGTTCACCTGACAACGGCGCGTGGTTTTCAACTCGTCGACAACTATCTGGCGGATGGCTACGCGGCGACCGGTGAATTATGCGTGCATTATCTCTGGTTCGACCCGGACAAGGACGGCCCTGAGCTTGGCGCCAAGATGAAGGTGAATCCTCCCATTCGTCCTGGCCAGATAGATGCGCTATGGGATGAAATCATCGCTGGCCGCGTCGCCTTCGTCAGTTCAGATCATTCCAGTTGGCCAATCGACAATAAGTTCACACCCTCCATCTTCGACGCGGGCGCTGGCGTTCCAGGTCTCGAAACACTTCTTCCCGCCTTCTACACGGCAGCAGAAGCGCGGGGACTGGACGCGCCGCAAATGACGGTCGAACAGCTTTGCGAACGTCCTGCGCGCTTCTTCGGCCTTTGGCCAGAGAAAGGCGCGATCCGCGTCGGCGGCGATGCAGACCTTACTATCCTGTCGCGCGAAAAGACGATCTGGGATTCGTCCAAGGCTCATGACGAACTGAACTGGAGCCCCTTCGATGGCCGTGAATTTTCGGTCAAAGTCGTGCGCACCTATCTTTCAGGCCAACTGGCCTTTGATGGTAACGACGTCGTCAATGAGCCTGGCTCGGGCCACTATGTCCGCCGTGGCCAATCCAACTGGTTTGAATAGGATTCCCGACCATGCCCCTTATCAATTCTTCGACCAAAGGCGTCTTCGTCATTGCCGTTACCCCATTCAACGAGGACGGTTCGCTGGATCGTGCCAGCGTCGATCGAATGGTCGATTTCTATTATGAAAAAGACGCAGATGGTCTGACGATCCTTGGCATGATGGGTGAAGCGCCGAAGCTCACCCAGGCGGAGTCGATAGAGGTCGCACGACAGACGATAAAGCGCTCCGCGGACAAGCCGGTCGTCGTCGGCGTGTCAGCCCCCGGTCTCGCTGCCATCGGCGAATTGACCAAGGCGGTCATGGATCTGGGTGCGGCGGGTGTCATGGTTGCGCCGCCGTCTTCGCTCAAGACGGATGAGCAGATCATCGGCTATTATCGTAACGTCGTGGAAACGGTTGGCGCCGATGTTCCGGTCGTGCTGCAGGATTTCCCGCTTTCGACCGGCGTACAGATTTCATCCAAAACGCTTGGGGTCATTCTCGAGGCACATCCGAGCATTGTGATGGTGAAGCACGAAGACTGGCCGGGACTTCAAAAGATTACCGATCTTCGCCAGGCCGAAGCCAACGGACGCCGACGCACCTCTATTCTCTGCGGCAATGCCGGTGTCTTTCTCACCGAGGAAATGCAGCGTGGTGCAGACGGCGCGATGACCGGCTTCCCCTACCCCGAAATGATGGTCGGCGTCTGCCGTCTCAGCCAGGAGGGCCAGTTCGACGACGCCCAGGATCTGTTCGACGCCTACCTTCCGGTGATGCGCTACGAGCAGCAGCCGGGCCTTGGCCTTGCTGTGCGCAAATACATTCTGATGAAACGCGGCGCGATCGCAAGCGCCGCGCAGCGACGCCCGGGTGCTGCGCTGAGCAAGACCGCGATTGCGGAAGTTGAAAAGCTGATCGAGCGTCAGACGAAAAAACTGGAGTTGTTGAACTAATGGATCTCGGAATCTCTGGAAAAACCGCTCTCGTACTCGGTGCAAGCCGCGGCCTTGGTGCCGCAATCGCTGCCAGCCTCGCTGCTGAAGGCGTGGAGGTCTATGCGGCCGCACGAAATGCTGACAAAATAGAGAACTTGGAAAAGGTGGTGCCTCTGACGGTAGATCTTTCAGACAAGGCATCCGTTGATGCGCTGATCGAAAAGCTTCGCGCAGCCGGCGGCGTTGACATTCTGGTCAACAACAGCGGTGGTCCGAAAGCCGGTCCCGCCCTTGGTCAGAGCGCCGATCACTGGGTATCTGCATTCGAGATGATGGCCACATCGATCTTCACAATTACCGATGCGATGCTTGAGGGCATGATTGAGCGTAAATGGGGCCGCATCATCACCATCGGTTCATCCGGGGTGGAGCAGCCCATTGCTAACCTCGCGCTATCCAACGGCGTTCGCGCAGCCGTCGCAGGTTGGTCGAAGACGCTCGCATCCGAAGTGGGTCAACACGGTGTCACCGTCAACATGATCTTACCCGGACGCATCGACACAGATCGTGTTCGCGAACTCGACGGCATCAAGGCAAAAAACACCGGTGCCGATATCGAAGCGGTGCAAAATGCATCGAAGAAAGACATTCCGATCGGTCGTTATGGCAAGCCCGAGGAATTCGCGTCAGTCGCAACATTCCTTGCCAGTACAAAAGCCAGTTATGTGACAGGCTCCTCCATCCGTGTCGATGGCGGGATGATCAAAGGGATTTAGTGACGATGACCGATTTCGATCTGGTGCATGACCGTCTAGGCACCGGCAGCTCCAAGTGGAGTAAATATCCCGCCGATGTTTTGCCCATGTGGGTTGCGGACATGGATTTTCCAGCAGCGCCGGAGATCATTGAAGCCATCACGCACAGGCTGAAACATCCAATCCTCGGATATGGTGTTGCGAAGGACGAATTGCGCACTGCCATCGTTGAAGACCTTGAAACCAAATATCAATGGACAGTCGCTCCCGAAGAGATAGTTTTCCTTCCAGGTGTAGAGCCTGGTTTCAACATGGCGATGAAGGCGTTTCTGGAGCCTGGCGATGGGATCACTGTGCAGACACCAGTCTATCGCCCTATCCTCAGCGCTCCAAGTCACTGGGGCCTCATTCGTCGCGATGCAGCTCTGACCCCAGGTGTGTTCGGGTGGGAGTTGGAGCTAGAGCCCTTCAAAACTGAGCTTGGAAAGTCAAAGGCATTCCTCCTTTGCAATCCACAAAATCCCACTGGCAAGGTATTTAGCCGAGAAGAACTCACATCAATGGCTGACGCATGCCGGGAACAAGGCGTCTTGGTCATTTCTGATGAAATTCACTGCGAACTTCTCTTCGATAGCCGCCACCACATTCCATTTGCCTCACTGTCGGATGACGCTGCCCAGCGTACCATTACACTCATGGCTGCAAGCAAAACCTACAATATTGCCGGTCTGAAAACTGCCTTCGCCATTATAAAAAATAGGCGCATGCGCGAGACCTTTTCAGCCTCACGGCTTGGTATGGTGGACAGCGTCAATATTATCGGACTTGAAGCGACGCTTGCGGCCTACACGCAAGCTGGTGAGTGGAAAACTGCGATGCTTCGATATCTCGAATCTAATCGAGACTTCCTGTCGGATGAGATCAACCGCCGCTTCCCATCGATCAATGTGATCAAGGCCGAAGGCACGTTTCTTGCCTGGCTGGACTGCACTGCCCTTAGGCTGGAATCTGATCCACAAACCTATTTTCTCGAGAATGGCAAAGTCGGCTTTAGCGCCGGTTCCGAATTTGGCCCCGATTATGCCAATTTTATTCGGCTGAATTTCGCCTGCCCACGCGCAATTCTGGTAGAGGGCTTGGATCGTATCGAGAGAGCGTTGAAAGCTACCAACAGTCGACCCTAACGCCGAGACACTTATCCGGAGGGGACTTCTCCCTCGTCTGGTCCAGCAAGCCAAGCACCGACCGCTGCTCATGGTGCTCGACCTCAGCGAGACGGTCGTCATCCGCTACACACCTCTAAAAAAACCAGCCTGCAAGTTCGTCGCAACATATGCGACAATCATGAGATCGGCGGAAGGCATCGACGCGAAGCAGCGTCGGCTTTTGGCAAGGCCAAATAGCGTCCATTTCGTAAAGGTTCACGCTCAGTGTTGCCGGCAATCAGTCAATATCCCCCGGTTAGGAGTATGCTCTCCCCGGTCATAAAACTGCACGCCTGAGAGGAAAGGAAGATGGCGGCGCCGACTAGTTCCTCCGCCTGTCCTGCACGGCCCATCCAGTTCAGCGTCCGCACGTAATTTTCCCAGCCTTCCGGATCCTCGTCACGACGGTGGGCGTTGCGGTCGGTGTCGATAAGACCAGGGGCAAGTGTGTTGAGCAAGACATTATCACGCGCGTAATCACGCGCCTGGCTTTGAATCAGATTATGCTGCGCAGCCTTTGTCGCTGCGTAGGCGGTAACGATACCTTTTGGTCGAACTTGATTGACCGAACCAATAGAAACCACCCTGCCCCATTTGCGAGCCGCCATACGCGGGAGAACGGCTTGCAGCATCTCCACTGTCGAGCCCAGATTGACCGCCAGCTGAAAGGCAAGATCTTCGGACGTCAGTTCTGAGAGCACGGCGTTGATCTGCGCGCTGGCATTGATCACTAGAATATCGATAGGAGCAATTGCTTCGGCCCGCTCAACCAGATCACGACCGGCACCGGGCTCGGAGAGGTCGCCTGCCAGTTCATGCACTGCACCGCCGCTTGCGGCGATCTGGCGTTGCACGGCTTCAGCAGCTCCTGGCTTCACGCCATGGAGGATGACGCGAGCGCCCGCTCCCGCCAACCCCTGCGCAATGGCGGCGCCGATGCCGCGGCTCGAACCCGTGACGAGTGCCGTACGGCCTTTCAGTCCAAAGACACTTTCGAGCTGCATCTATTTATCCTTTGAAGACAAATATGCCGGCGCCGGTGGTTCCGGGGCGGCAGGAGAATAGTCCGCCGGAGAGCGGCGCGTCGGCAAGCGTGGACGCCGGCAGGCGCGTACGTGCACTTGTGATGAAAAGTGTCGACAAATCTGGCCCGCCGAAAGCGATGCTGGTGGGGCGTGGAACCGGCATATCGATCACCTGATCCAGCTTCCCGCTAGGAAGGTACCGGCGCACCGACCAGCCGTCCCAAATCGCGCACCAGACGCCTCCCTCTGCATCGACAGCAAGACCGTCGGGCCGACCGTCAGCGACAGGGATGCGCGCGAACTCGCGACGGTTCGACAGCGACCCGGTCAATGGGTTGCAGTCGTAGGCATGTATCAGACCAGGGACAGTGTCAACGAAGTAGAACGTCCCCCCATCGGGGCTCCAACCGAGGCCGTTGGAAACTACGATTCCGCTCTCCTTTGGTTCGAAAGCCCCATCGGAATTAATACGATAGAGCGCACCCGTAGGCTTCGATGCATCGATGCGCATCGATCCGACCCATATTGCCCCATCGGGCCCGCATTTGGCGTCGTTCAGACGATTGTCGGCAATGTCCGCCTCCGGGCTGACAAATGGTGTCAGCCGTCCGGAAGCGAAATCGAGCCACTCTAAGCCGTCCTGCGACGCCACGAGCAATCGTCCTCCATTGACCGGGATGACCGCACTGACAAGCTTCCCGGTCTCACAGGTTTCGTTGCGCCCAGTGGCCGGATCAAAGCGGTGCACGGCCGGATGGAGAATATCCACCCAGTACAGGGCTTGTTCCGCTTCGTGCCAGGCTGGGCTCTCCCCCAGCTGGGCACCCCAGGGTAGCGTGCAACTGAGCTCAGCGTTAGGGCGACCCGTTGCTGAACGCGGGCGTGGTCGTGAGCTGATTGCCACTGCCCCGGCTGCGCCTGTGATCCGCCGAGCAGCGGCAATCAGTTCGCGACCAGTGGGATGAATATTGGAGGGATCGAGCCGCGATGACGGCCCCAATGCGACGAGCACGCCCATCGGGGTATTGTCGCGGCCCATAACAGGGGCAGCCACCGAATTTACTCCGGGTAGATGCTCCTCATAAGAAATTGAATACCCTCGCGCCCGCGTCAATGTGAGATCGGCCTGTAGCGCCTCAAGGGTGGTGATGGTTTTGGCTGTCTGCAAGTCGAGCGCCAAGCGATCCAGCAGGGTACGACCAACTGCAGGATCCTGGAAGGCGAGTAGCGCCTTGCCGGGCGCCGTGCAATGAAGCGGAACGCGACGCCCCACTTCGACGCGCACCGAAAGACCATTCGGCGAGCGCTCCGCGAGATACTGCGTCATCGTGCCGTCAAGCTTGCAGAGCGCCACCGTCTCCCCGAGTTCGGCCGCGAGACGCTCGAGTTCCGGCGTTGCCGCAGGGACGAGATCGAAGCTCTCCCAGACCTTGTGGGACATTTCCAGAAAGCGCTGGCCGAGAACATAGGTGCCACGTGCCTCATCCTGGCGGACGAGACCATAAGCGATGAGCGTGCGTAGGATTCGCGCAAAGGTCGGCTTTGGCAGACCAGACGCGCGCAACAGATCCGCAAACCTTAACGGCTCCGGCGCGTCGGCAACCATGTCAAGCAGCGTCAGTCCCTTGGACAGCGCTGCCGTGCCACCCGGCGTCTCCGGTTTCATTGCCCCTGCTCCATCGCGCCTCGCCGCCGCCTTGCGGCCGCCGCGTCGTCCAGCATCCGGTCCATCGTCCATTGCGCTTCAAACCCCAAGGTGTTTCTGATCCGCTCGTTGGACGTATGGTAATAGACGCCGTCGCCGGGAAAATCGACTGTTACGATGGGAAGGCCGGTCAGCGACGAAATCTTCGGCAGAAGCTCCGCAAAATCGACCGGTTCATCGGCACCCAGATTGAAGGTGCCACCTGCGGCCTTCGGATGGTCGAGAGCGAGCAGGATGCCCGCCACCATGTCACGTGTATCGGTTATATGCATGCGGAACGGTCGGCCGTTTTCATTTCGCGCGAGTATATGCGATGGCTCTCCGATATCGTGAGATTGCAGCAAGTCGGCGATGGCTGTGTTTCCAAAACTCAATTGCTGGCGAATACGCGGGCGCAGGAAAAACCGAGGACCGGAAAAGAAACTCTCCTCATCTAGCAGTTCCCCTGCATCCTGCGTGTGAGAGAAACGCAGGATAACGGTTTCCATGCGATTCAGCCGCTGATGAAAGTGGACCAGCTCTTCTCCCAGCAGCTTCGTAAGACCATAGGGCGAATTTGGCCGAAGCGGGTGATCTTCGGTAATTGGTAGGAACTCCGGACGGTTTTCCGGGTACACCTCACCGGAAGAAGCAAAGATGAACCGCCGCACTCCAGCCAATGAGGCCGCGTCCAGAAGCCGACGTGTGCCCTCGACATTGACAGCGAACATGCTGTCGCGATCAGCGGCCAACCAGGACATGAAGGCTCCTAGATGCAGGACATCGCTCACGCCGTCCATGGCTTTGAAAATAGCCTCGGCATCTTCGAGCGAACCAACAATTTCCTCGCCCCCGGTTCCAGACGGCCTCAAATCAAGGCCGCGAACGATGCGGCCCCGTGAGCGCAATGCCGCTACCACGGCGCGCCCGACACGGCCTGCCGATCCGGTGACAAGGATCATAGCCGTACTCCGGTCTTCGCGTCGAAGAAGTAAAGCTGAGCAGGATCGAAACCAAGCCTTAGGGCCTCATTGCCAGGAAGATTGCCGGTGTGCGAGACGCGCGCTATCAGCCCCTTCGACTTACCGTCCTCTCCATCGGCTACCCTTGCGGCTTCGTCGTCGAAGTAAACGTACTTCTCCGACCCCAAACTTTCCACCAGTGTCGGGCGGACGGTGAAAGTCACGGGCGCGTCGCCCAGGGTCAGGTGCTCAGGTCGCAGACCGACAACCACATTGCCCTCACGGGCCTTCGCAGATGGCATGGTGATTGTTTGACCAAACAGTTTTAGCGCACCGTTGTGTAGCTCCGCATTCAGAAAATTCATACCCGGCGAGCCGATGAAACCGGCAACGAAGAGATTGGCCGGATTGTTGAAAAGCTCGTCCGGCCCAGCGATCTGCTGAATGACGCCGCCCTGCATGATAACCACGCGGTCCGCCATGGTCATGGCTTCCACCTGATCATGTGTGACGTAAACTGTGGTGACGCCGATGCGTTTGTGCAAAGCGCCGATTTCGGCACGCATGTGGACACGTAGCTTTGCGTCGAGGTTGGACAAGGGCTCATCCATTAGGAAGGCCTGCGGCTGGCGCACGATAGCGCGACCAAGAGCGACGCGCTGACGCTGCCCCCCGGAGAGGTCCTTGGGCTTACGATCAAGATAGGGCGTTACTTCCAGAATGCGCGCCGCATCGTCTACACGGCGGTCGAGCTCAGCCTTATCGGTGCCGCGCATCTTCAGACCGAAGCCAATATTCTGGCGCACGGTCAGATGCGGGTAAAGTGCATAGTTTTGGAACACCATGGCAATATCGCGGTCTCCGGGCGCAAGATCCGTGACCTCGTTATCACCGATAAAAATTTGTCCCTCGCTGGCCGGCTCGAGACCAGCAAGGATTTTCAGCATTGTCGACTTGCCGCAGCCCGATGGCCCGACCAGCACCACGAACTCTCCGTTCTCGATTTCGAGCGAGAACGGCCTGAGCACATTAAGGGCACCATAAGACTTGCTGACGTTGCGAATGGAAATATTGGCCATGCTTATTTCTCCGCGCCAGCGGTCAGGCCGCCGACCAAATAACGTTCAAGGAACAGGTAGATTGCGATGATCGGCAGCGCGATGAACACGGATGCGGCGGAAATGTCATTCCAGTAGGTGACGTATTCGCCTTGCATCGTGGTGATGCCGAGATTAGCCGTCCAATTGTCCGGCGAGTTGACGAGAAAGGTGCGGGCATAGGCATAGTCGGCCCAACTCAGCACGAAGGCATAGAGTGCGGTGGCGGCCAGACCGGGCGTTGCGATGGGAAGCACAACGCGCACCATCGCGCCAACTGGTGAACAGCCGTCGACCATGGCGGCCTGTTCCAGTTCTTTAGGAATCGTATCGAAATAGCCTTTTAGCATCCATGTGGCGAACGGAATGATCATAGTCGAATGCGCCAGCACCAGCGTCCACAGGCTACCGATCAGGCCGAAGCTGGAGAAGATCGAAAACAGCGGTATGACCAGCAAGGTTGCGGGCAACATCTTCGCCGTCAGAACGAAGAGACCCATAGTCGCGCCGCCCCTCATGGAATAACGCGATAGCGCGTAACCGGCGCTGACCGAAACCAGCATCGACAGCGCCACAGAACCGATGGCCGCCAGCATCGAATTCCAGAGCCAGAGCAGGATAGGTTTTGCGGCCCAGACACGGGCGAATATGTCCCACTGCGCGTCTTCCGGCCAGAAGGTCGGCGGCAGTCGGTATAGCTCATCAGTGGTGGATAGCGCCGTGACGAGAAGCCAGTAGACCGGGAAGAGGATCATGACCAGCGTGAAGATGACGGTCGCGTAGAGAGCAAGGCTCTGTAAAAATGTCCGTTTCATCAAAGCCCCCTCAATAGATCGATTTCGAACGCCGGCCGAGCATCAACAGGCTCGCGACGATGCAGATCACCAGCGTCAACACGCCGACAGCGGCGGCGCGGCCGAAATTGTGATACTGGAAGGCCTGGTCATAGGTCATGATGGACAGCGTCTGCGTCGAACGCAGCGGCCCGCCACCGGTCAGAACCTTGATAATCGAAAAGTCGCGGAACACCCACAGCAGCGTCAGCACCAGCGTCACGCCTAGAACCGGCATCAACAGCGGCATTGTGATCCAGCGGAACCGCTGCCACACACTCGCGCCATCTACCTTGGCGGCCGCGTAATAATCAGCGGGAATGGATTGTAGACCGGCAAGGCACATGATCGACACGAAGGGAAAGCCCTTCCACACCATGGTAATGGCAACGGCCCAAAAGGCCGCCGTGGAACTACTGACCCAAGGTATCATCTGGTCGGTAAAACCGAGCTTGATCGACAGCCAGCCGAACAGGCCAAAGGACGTGTCGAACATCCACGCAAAGATGACAACCGCAATGATCTCCGGCACGGCCCAAGGCAGTGCCATTCCCAGCCGCGCAACGGCTCGCCCCTTGAAGCGATTGTTGGCGAGAAGCGCCGTGCTCAGACCAACGGCAACGCTGCCTGCGGTGACGACAATCACCAGCTTCAGTGTTACCCAACACGCCAACCAGAATTCCGGCGACGAAAACAGCCAATTATAATTGGCAAGGGAGAATGGACGGCCAGCCCCGCCGAGCCGCGGTATCTTGACCTGCTGAAACGACAGGTCGATGGCCAGAACGAGCGGCCAGACGATGATGGCGGCAACCATCAGGACCGCGGGCGCGATCAGAATATAGCCGAGGAGATGTTGTCGGCTAGGACGCGCAAGATCGAAAAACTTGCGACGCCCAGCCTGAACGGGTTCGGTCATGGATGGTCCTCCTGCCGGATGCGAATGGTGGCCAACAGCCCTTCAAATGGGCAATGGCAAAACGACGGGATTAACCCTTAATGGCTTCGGCCTTGGCCTGCATGGTTTTGGCCACTTCTGCCGGATCGAGATCCTGAATGATCATCCTCTGGCTTTCTTCCATCACCATCTTGCTAAACTCATTGTAGAAGAGCTCAAGTCCAGTCGGGATGCGGTCGATCCCCGCATCGGATGCGGCCTTCATCGTCTCGATCAGCACAGGAAAATGTGGGATGGTCTTCTCCACACCCGAGACGTCGGCAGTCGGGCTTGGCGGCGTATTCCCGCCGAGGGTGGCGTAGCTGCGCTGGAATTCTGGTGACATCGTCAACTTGATAAAATCCCATACAAGGGCTTTCTGGTCGTCGGGGATATCAGCCGGCATGGCCAGCACGTTGGATGAACCGCCGAGCGGCGGGTGAAGCGGCGGAGCGACATAAACGATGTCAGCCTTGGCCGAACCCTTTTCGGTTGTACCGTAGAGCCACGGTCCATCGAGGCGCATCGCCATTTTGCCATCGGCAAAAAGCTTGCGCACGTCGCTGGCGCTCATATCCACTGGGCTGACGCCGCTCTTCATCACGGTTTTCCAGCGTGAAAGACCCTCGACCATTTGTGGCGTGTCGATGGTGATGTTGCCATCCTTGTCCGTCCAGTAGGCTCCGGCGTCGAGGATGTAGTTCAGCATCTCTGTCAGATATTGGCCCGGACCGCCCTTGGTTTCATGGCCAGTGCCGAACTGATCGACAATGCCGTCGCCGTTCAGATCTTTCGTTGTCGCTTTCGCAGCGGCCAGGAACTCATCATAGGTCTTCGGAACCGCGACGCCCGCCTCATCTAGAATCTTTTTATTGTAAGCCATCACGAACCCGAAATAGTTGGTCATGATGCAGACGGTTTCTCCATTCCATTCGCATTTTTGCTGTCCGGCCCAACCCTTCATGTCGATGCCGTCCTTCTTCAGCCAAGGATCGAGAGGCTCGAGCCACCCGCTATCGGCAAACATCTGAAACTCGAAAGACGCCAGATGCACGATTTGCGGTGGCTGATTGGCCGCAAAAAGCGTCGTCATCGTATCTGCGTAGGAACTACGCTCAGCTTTGGTGAACTCGATTTTCACGCCCGGATGCTGATTCTCGAAGGCGGCGATGGCGGAACGCCACCATTCGCCGGTACCGGCATCGTCGGTTTGCCAAGAGATGAATTTCAGCACCGTATCAGCCATGGCAGGCGCAAATGCGCCCATTGTCATCAGCATCGCGGTCGCTGTGCCAAGCGCCAGCTTCTTTATTCCTTTGGTCATGGGTTCCTCCTCCAGAAAACCAGTTCAGATACGTTCAATAAGTGCGAGTGCCGCCTCCGACGGCTTGACGCCAAGTCCCGGTCCGGAAGGCAGGTAGTAGCTGCCTTCGCGGCAATCCATGTCGCCAGCAAGCAGGCGGCGGTTGGGCTCGAATATCGAGTGCTGAAACTCGTGACCCTTCAGGGTCGCCAATGTTGACGACGCCTGCAGGCTGGCGGCGAGGAAGATGCCCGCACCAACGGTTGCGTGTGGGATGACATCGATGCCATGCTCGGCCGCAAGAGCGCCAATGCGGACGAAATTGGTGATACCCTTGTGTCCCATCTCCGGCTGCACGATGGAGATGCGGCAGCGCTCGACCCGGGCGCGCATGTCCCAATGGGTGCGCCATTCCTCGCCAACGGCAATCGGAACGTCTGTTCCCTTCGAAACCTTTTCCAGTCCGCCTATGTCTTCGGTCCAGACCGGGGCTTCGGCAAACCAGGGGTCGAAAGGTTTCATTTCGGCAATGAGCTCCAGCGCTCGTTCCGGCGTCTGGTTCCAGTGCATGTCGGCGGCAATCTTTGCCTGCGGGCCAAGCACGTGCCGAAGGTTGGCGATTTCGGCCGCCGGGCCATCGTCAGCCACCGGTGTAGCGAATTTGAAAGCATCAAAACCACGATCCTGCCAGTATTTTGCGAGATCACCCCGTGCCTTCAATGTCTTTTCGGGCAAACCCGAAACATAGGCCGGGAAGCTTTCCACACCTCCGCCAAGAAGCTCGCGAACCGATTTCCCAGCTTCCTGCCCGGCGATGTCCCAAAGCGCAATGTCGAGTGCGGCAAGCGCATCGACGTAAAATCCTCCGGTATAACCGCGTACCCGCATCATATCGTATAGGTCGTCATAGATCGCAGCTGGATCGGACGCATCGCGCCCAATGACGAAACCGGCCAGAAGATCGTTGATCAAAGCGGCCACCGCGCCGGGCGCTACGATACCATAGGTCTCTCCCCAACCTACAATGCCGGACTTTGTCGTCATGCGGACCAACACGCTCCGGTCAAACGTAGGATATACTGTTCGGTTACCCTTGCGAACGATGTAACCATTGGGATTGACCACCTCCCCTTCCCGGAGCGCGCCGAGATAAGGAACCTTTCGCGGCTGCGTCAGCGTGAAAACTTCGATGGATGTGACGGGGCTATTCATGCGGCCTCCGGGGTAACAAGACCGAGTTCGACCAGATTAGCGTCAATATCGGCAATGGCTGCCGCATCAAGTTCGGGTGTCGGCGCACGCACGCCGAGGCGATCGATCACGCCGCGACGGGCCAGCACATATTTGGTCAACCGCATGCGGTAGACCGCCTGAAGTACCAGAAGCGGCAGGGTGCGGACATAGATCCTGCGAGCATCCTTATGCCGCCCGGCAACAAGCGCCCGGTCAATGGCCACATGTTCCTCGGCGATCTCCAGCGCGGGCATCGCGGCCGTAGCACCTCGGGCATATTCGTCGAGAATGTAGCGAGCGCCCCCGCCACCGATGACACCCTTAAGCGATGATGGCGCATTGGCGATGATGTGACTGATCGCTGGACCGGCGGGAAGGGTTTCTTCCTTGACGTACGTCACCTGCGGCAGGGCATTTACGATCTCTACGATCGCCTGCGGCGAAAGGTCTGAGCCGCGAGGTGCAGGCGCGTTCTGCAAGATGATTTGGACGTCAGGGAGTGCCCCAATGATTTTGCCCAGGAAGTCGATCAATGCCGATGCGTCCGTGCCGACCGATTTGGGTGGTTGGACCATGAGGTGCCGGATGCCAAGTGATGATGCAACCCTCCCATGTTCGACTACGTCGCGCCAGTCGGCAGCACTTGCGCCTGCCACCACCGGGACCCTTTCGGCAACAGCATCGACGACGATCTTCAGCAACGTGGCGCGCTCCACCGCATTGAGGGTTTCCACTTCACTTGCAAAACCAGGGAACACGACACCGTCCACGCCTTTATCCAGCGCGAAGGCCACGAGGCGCTTCATACCCACCTCGTCAACATTGCCATCGTCCAAAAATGGAGTCGGCAAAACGGGCAATATCCCTCTTAGGCCAGCAACCATGATCTACCTCCATATTAGGTATCATATATTGATACCTTGATTTCACTAATTGACACTACATATCCTCGCGCTTTATGACAAGCCCCAAGATGAACGAAAGAAGAGTGCGCGACATGGCGGCGGAAACAGCGACATCAATTATCGTGGATTGGGGAACGACCTCTTTGAGGGCAGCCCTCGTCGGAGAAGGCGGCGAAGAACTTGATAATCTTGAGACCGGCAGCGGCATATCAAGTCTCGTTGAAGGCCAACACGAGGCCGCGCTCATGGACGCACTTACACCCTGGTTCTCAAGCCACGGGGCCTTGCCGGTTGCCGCATTGGGGATGATTACGAGCCGAAACGGTTGGGTCGAGGTTGCCTATGTACCGTGCCCCGCGGGTCCCAGTGAACTTGCTGCTGGCGCTATTCGAAGATCGCTACCAAACGGCTCCGATCTCTTCTTTTTACCCGGTCTCAATGACCCAGCCCGAATGCCCTTTCCCGATGTGATGCGAGGTGAAGAAACCCTGATCGTGGGCTATGGTCTCGAAGAGGACTCTACGCTCATCATACCCGGCACCCACAGCAAATGGGCGCGCGTGAAGGAGCAACGGATCGATGGCTTCCAGACATTCGTGACAGGTGAGATCTTCAACTTGCTCATCAATCATTCCTTCATCGCCCGAGGATCTGCGCAGCCGCCGGTCGACGATCCGGATGCCTTTCGCTGGGGCCTGACAGAAGCCAAGCAATCCGGCGCCATGTTGTCACTGATGTTTTCGGCGAGGACCGGTGGGCTCGCTGGCCGGCTTTCGCCGGAGCAGCTGCGCTCTTATGTGCGGGGGATGGTCATAGGGCAGGAGTTTCGCCAAGCTCGCGAGGCAGGATGGTTCACGGAGGGAGATGATGGAAAAATCGTCGGAAATGACGGGTTGAACGATCTCTATCTTGTTGCCGCAGAGGCCTTCGGGCTCAAAACTTCGGTCGCCGCGGACGACACTCTGGCGAAAGGAGCGCTAGCTATTCTTGCGCTAACGCCATCGTGACCTCGATCATTCGCTGGTCGGCAGCTCTCGCCGTCATTCTCCCAAACCAGATGTTCCGAGGCTACGATGTACGACTTCCCAGCTAGTATAGGCACCAGTCGCCACGAAAACGATATCGTGGCCATTCTCGCCCGCCTGCAACGCATCGGTCTTCCAGCCAACCCGATCGCCTTGTATGGCTCCTCGTCGTTCCGGATATGGAGCTCTGTCACAGAGGACCTTGGCTCCCTGGATATCGTTAATCTCGGGTTTGGCGGCGGGACATACCTTTCTGCCAGCCACTACTTGGACAAGCTTCTTGTCCCTCTGAATCCAACCCAGGTGCTACTGTATTTCGGAGAGAACGATATAGCCAGCGACGGCCTTAAGGCTGAAACAACGCTTCAGCACCTTCAGGATTTGCGTTGCCGTATATCCCAAGCGTTGCCACTTGCCGAGGTAACTGTGCTGGCGATTAAGCCAAGTCCAGCGCGCTGGATCTATCGCCATGAGTTCGGCCGCTTCAACCAGCAGGCTCAAGACTGGTGTCATAATTGCGAGCAAACAATCTGGCTGGACCCGAACGCCGGTCTCCTCGGAGAAAATGGGTTGCCAATGTTCCGCTATTACTTGCCTGATCTGGTTCATCTGAATACGGCAGGGTACGCGGTTTGGTCTGAGGCCCTCAAAAAATCTCATAGCTTGCTGAACTGAGGTCAGCCGACCCATCCACAATCTAGTCTTGGACAGGGATGGATCTGCATTATGCGGCGGGGTCAGGATAGATTTTTCCGCCTGGGCCAGCACAACGTCTACTGGGGAGTGGTCCTGTGGCGTCAAGCGGGCAACGATGGCATGTTGCCGCATTAGGATTTCGTTTCATTTACGGTCCGAAGAGTCTTGAAGTCATCTTCCCAGGCCAGGCTCTTTGAGGGTCACCAGAACCTCGAAAAGAGAACGATGAAGCCTGCGCAGATCCCTGCCCCAAACCCGTCGAGCGATGCGGTACAATAATCTCTGCGGGTGCGGTAGTTGGGTCCATTATCCATATGCATCAATGATTGACCCGTTTCGTTGCTGCTTGTCGCTCAGGCTCAGCTCTAGAAATACATTCGAGCCAAGGTCAGGTTGAACGCATGCCGCTGCACCCACATACGGGGCTTCTTACATCCCGCTCGCATTTAACGTCACATAGCCTTAGGAAGTAGTCGCGATAGTTCTAAGGTAAGATTCGCCACTGGGAGGGAGCTGTCTACCTCGCTCCAATAAAACCGCTCATAATAGTTGCCTCTCATCGGGATGGTTTTCCTGCAGCGCGCACCCGTCATTAGGTCGGTCAGTATGAACCTCAAGCCGGGCGAGTAGGAGACTTTCTTGCAAACCTTGTCAGCTGACAAGGTATCAAGCTGTCGGGATATCACCTCGGGTCCGCCAAACCTTGTCAGCTGACAAGGTTTACCCTCAGATGCCGCGAACCCGCCTACCCTGCACAGCGAATTATGCAAGCAGCTCCCCCACTTCTATTGAAACCATCCGTGCTCAATCAAATCGCGAAATTGCCCGCAACGACTACCCCAGACAGTAGGTTACCCCGGGACTGGCTCCTGTGACAAGCAACCTACCTGGAGGCCGACTTCAGATTTTGACACCACGGAACACGAAGCGCACAAAAGCGCACCACGCAGATCCAATCTCACCGATGTAGGCAAACCTAGATCGCTCAACCTGACTACCAAGCGAATCAATCTGTCCAAATTGAAATCGATATTCGCAAAACCTAGGGCACTGGTTAATGCAACTAGCACAGTTGGCGACTCTTGGGCAAACGTCGCAGAGCCCTTCCTTCAATCAACCATCGCATTCCAACCCGCAAGGACGCGAGCGTTTCAAACATTTTGTAAAATCCGAAAACCAATTCGCATTTCTTCCATAACTCCTGCATCCGTGTTTTGCGTGTGACCCTTCGCCACCTCATTGCGAGACCTTACAAGACGACCCCTCCACTCAAGATGTTTCGCATTCTGCTTTCCACTGCATCTTCGATTTGAGAATCTCTTGGCAATCGGGCCGGAACCGACGAGACACTCCCCTCCCCAGCCCCTCCACCGCCACTTAGATTTTGAGAACCGCATCTAATGGGGATTGAGCCCTTGCGCTAATGTGGCGCCAGGTCGCCAAATCACGCGGCTGCTTTGCGCCACAAGCGGTCGTGCTTGACGATGGAGCCACAGGAAGCTAGCTTTGTTCTGTCTAAAACAGGTTAGGCTCGGGAAGGTTGGCCCGACCCCCACGGTGTGGGTCCTTCCGCGCTGATCTAGCGGCCCAAGACTACGACAGCATGAGCATGGTGCTCGTGCCGATAGTAGGAGTATGGGTATGAAAGCTAGAATATCAGTGCTGACGCTGGGCGTTTCCAACCTGGAAAAATCGGTTTCATTCTACCGCGATGGTCTCGGGCTACCGACTGAAGGGATCATTGGACAAGAGTTCGAACATGGCACGGTTGCGTTCTTTGATCTGGGTGGAGGTCTAAAGCTGGCGCTTTGGTCGCAGAGCGACGTCGCTCACGACACTGGGTTGCCCTTACAGCCGCCTAGCTCCACGTCCTTCACCATTGGCCACAATGTGTCAACGATGGAAGAGGTCGAGGAGGTGATGGCTGCCGCTGAGCGGGCCGGAGCCGAGATCGTGAAACGCCCCGTGCCCACGTTCTACGGCGGCTACGCTGGCTACTTCCGTGATCCCGACGGACATTTGTGGGATGTGGTTTGGAATCCTCATCTGCTCCCTCCAGCAGACTGAGCTTTTTGAACGGTGCGCCAACACCGGATGGTAGACGCGTGAACCTACTTCGGCTTATCCGCTTCGGGCCGATTGAAGACGTGGGCTCCGGTCCCATATCTTACATTGAAACTTAGTGCCTCGGGCCAAAAGCAAACTGTCCACATCGCGACAAAACGACAATGCTTGCACGTTGCCGGGACAATCGAGTAAGGTCCACCTATCGACCGAGTGGCAACTAGGGTTCCGGGCGGCATTACCGTTGCAGGACCGAGCGTTGCAGAAACCGTGGGAGTTCCACGGCTGCACCCTAGGGGCAAAATCCCAGAGGAGGAGACGTCGAGATCAACCAGCGCCATTGGCGCATTAGGAGGTCTCGATGGCGTTTGCCTCGCTGCTACTTGTTGTCCTTGCATCCTTTATCCATGCAAGCTGGAATCTGCTTTCCAAGCGGGCCGCATCAGTCGGCCCGGTGTTTGTATTTGCCTACAATCTGATTGCGTGCATCGCATACGCCCCATGGGTGCTCTATGTCCTTACGGAAGGCGATACGGTTGCTTGGACAAGGATTGGTGTCGTCTTCCTTGTGCTGAGCGGACTGATCCATCTGGCATACAGCCTCTGCCTGCAAAGGGGTTACCAGGTCGCGGACCTATCTGTGGTCTATCCGATTGCCAGGGGAACCGGCCCTATGCTCTCGACGCTTGGTGCGTTCTTCATCTTGGGTGAAAGCCCGTCTGGGCAAGGTGTCGCAGGACTGCTTCTCGTAGTAGCCGGTATCGGCCTTATTGCCACGCAAGGTGAGCTCTCTGCCTTCCGACGTCCCGGCGGTCAGGCTGGAGTGCGATGGGGAACCGCAACGGGTGGCCTTATTGCATCTTACACCGTAGTTGACGCCTACGTCGTCAAGGTGCTTGGGATCGCGCCGGTCGTGCTCGACTGGTTTTCAAACCTGCTGCGGTTCTTTCTTCTGGCGCCAATCGTAGTCGCTAATCCCCGCGCGGCCATTGAGGCGATGCGGGGCTACTGGTGGCTAGCGATCGGCGTAGGCCTCCTTTCACCCCTGTCTTACATCTTTGTGCTGGCGGCATTGAATTCGGGCGCTCCACTAAGCTTGGTTGCGCCCATGCGTGAAATGTCAATGATGGTCGGCGCGCTCTTAGGCATGGTGATACTGCGCGAGAAGGTCGGGCTATGGCGGCTCGCCGGCTGCGCGACGCTGATCGCCGGCGTCATCCTCCTGTCGGGAGGCTGAGCTTATGGCAAGACTCGCTCAAATCGCCTGCCTCATCTTTTTTATCTGGCCGGATCGCAGGCGTCAGCGCCGTGCGCTCCGCAATATGGACAAAGAACAGCTTAACGACCTAGGCATCAACAGAAGCGAGGCTATGCGGGAAAGCCGCAAACCCTTCTGGCGGTAGCATATTCGTCCCGGCGATTGTCACTGGTGACAGCAGATGACCGGTTTGCGCCAAGAGCGGACATTGCGGCGGCTGCGAAACGCCCTAATCTACGATGCAGCAATAGTCAGAAGCGCAAGTGGGCAACAATCGGGGTTCGAGAAAGGAAGAAACCGTTGAAGACTGCGATCATATTCGACTGCGAATTTCTCTGCCTTGAAGGTTCGCAGCGTAGATTTTGGTGCGCGGCACATGATCCAGATCCGGTTATCGCGCAGATTGGCGCGGTCAAGTTGGGGCTCGACGGCGATTTTCCGCTTATCGACACGTTCAAGGCTTACGTCCGTCCAATCGACCGATTTGGCAGCAGATATACCCTCGATCCCTTTTTCACGAAGCTGACCGGCATCACGGAGGAGGAGATCGATGCCCACGGTATGTCATTGCTGGACGCCCTTTCGAGCTTCGACGCCTTTTCCGAAGGTTCCCGGTGCTGGTCATGGGGAAAAGACGAACTGAACATGATCGCGATTAGTTGCTATATTGCGGGCATTGAGCCCTCAATTCCAGCTCATCGTTTTGATAACTCCGTAAAGCTTCTGCTTGCCGCTGGAATGCCTATTGAGGATTTGGCGAGAACCCCAAGCAACAAACTCGCGGACTATTACGGCGTGACGCATCCTCCTTTGCAAGGTCACGATGCGTTGGACGACGCTCTTTCGATCGCTTACACGCTTCAATATCTTATGCAGACCGGCAAGCTTCAGCGGGAGGTATTTGGCCGCTCTTAGAGCCGACTGCCGTCTTGGCAGGATCGCGCCATTAGCGGTCATTGAAGCTGATGCTCTCGAAGTCGGCGGTCTTGCCGTCCCAGGTGCCGGACGTGAAGGCGGTTACCGAATGCCCTGTGGGCGGACCTTCATCCAGGCGACCCGCCGTTAAGCCGAGCTTGTCGAACAGTATGATCCCAGCAGAAATCGCAGCTCCCCCATTTAGCTGCTCCAATGCGCGGAGTACCTTTAATCCGTTCGTTTCGAAAATAGATATTCCTCGAAACATAACTACCCCAATGTCGTAGAAGGCTTCGATCTCGCGAACGCGATTTCCGCGATAACGCACGATTGGCGCTTTGGTACCGCGATGTTACTGAACGTATTAGACCGAAGGCCTCGTCTCGACCGGTCTGGTGCTCCGATATGTGTGGCGACTTCCTCTGGAGTCATGCCGAATTTTATGGGCCCAATTCCCGAGAAAGAGTGGATAAGCCATGTCATATCAGTCTTCTCCATAATCAATTGAGAAATTAGAGGATTCGCAAAGTTGAGCAACCTCACTGACCGCTTCGGGCCAAAAGCTGCCCAACCTAGCAGCATTTCCATCACCTTCATGAATCATGACGAACCGTCCGTTTCAAAACTCTCATTGGACATGCGTCTACGGTGCGATGACAATCGAGCCTATGACGCCGATGCCCCGCCCATTCTACGCCGAACGCCTCGACCCAGCCCGCAACATGGCGCGGTTCTACGCGCTTGAGGTTTCGGCGGATCTGTTCGGAGCGATATGGCTCGAGCGTCGATGGGGCCGGATCGGGAGGCGCGGTCAGATCAAGGTCGAGCTCGTCGATGACGGCGACGATCCATCGAAGCGCATCGAGGCCATTGCGCGTCAGAAGACGCGGCGGGGCTACCAGCCAAAGTAATGCCCGCCAGCATGGCGGACCGATTCCCAACTCTGGACAGCAGGAGATGTCCCCGGCCTTTCAGCCGGGGGCGCTTTGATGTCAGTCCCAGGGAATGACCGCCATCAGATCCTCGTCGTCCTGTCCGGGGTAGCGACCGAGATTGGCATTGAGCTTGCCGTAGCCGGTGTTAACGGAGAGGGTGAGGTAGTCGCCGCCGTTCTGGTTCTGCTTCTTCCAGATGCCGCCGATCTCGACGCGGCGGCCGCGCGGGGGTCTTGGCGAAAAGGCGGTAGACCGGAGCCTTGGCGTTGGTGCTGTCGAATTCCTCTCCGAAGATGTCGAGGTCGTAGGCGACCGAGGCGATGTTGCCGCTAAGGGTGTTGTTGTCATTGAAGCGGATGAAGTTGACGAGATCGGTCATGGCAGTGTCTCCTTGGTTTGCGTTGCCGATGGTCACGACAAGGCGGCCGGAAGACAGGCTGATTGCACCCGTAGGGGCGCAGCAGATGCGGAGCGCCGCAGGTGGCAAGGAATTTGTTTCGCGAGGAATGGCGATCGCCAGGGGAAATTCGTTGACGGCTGTGGTTGCTGTCAGCCTGGCCGGACGCAGTGACCTATCGCTGAGGCCACGCATACCAGGGAGATACGCAAGCCCCTCGATCACGTCTCATCTTATGCCATGACGTCACGCTCCGGCAATATCGCCTCGGTCGCCTATGCCGTGTTGGGCGGTGGACAGGAGATTCGGCATCAAGCTCATCCGATCAAATGTACTCAAGCCGTCTCGGCGCCCGCTAACTGCGTGCTCGTTGAACCGGCGGCTTCTGTGGAGTGAAGATCTGACAAGTCCATTACGCGACCCATTACGACAACGCGTTCGCGTGACCGCCATTGCTGTCAGCTTGCAGTACGGAGAGAAAGATGTGGCAGCTCTGTCGCGGAGACGACTAGCCACGCTCTGCCACTCAAAAGCCAGTGGCATTCCCCGCCGTCAACAGGTCCCTTATGATGGGCGGGCAGGGGAGTGCGAGGGGAAGGGCCGAAGGGGGTTCCCTTCGCCCCGAGGCCTGATAGCTCGATCTCCTATCAGGCCGATTTCAAAGCCCTTTCGACAGCTTCCGGCTCCTTGTCGATCACCGTGAGAAGGATGCGCGACGGCGCATCCATGTTGGATCGACTCTGCTCCCAATCGCGCACACGACCGACGGAGAAACCGTAACGCGATGCGAACGCCTGCTGTGACAGACCAAGCCTTTGCCGGATGGCCTTCACATTAACCTCTGAGGGAATGTGATGTTCGTATTGCATTTCGTCCGCTTCTCCGTTCGCGTAGGCGAGAGCTTCACGGGCACCCTGTAGAATACGTGATCCTGCTTTGCTCATTTCAGGCTCCTGATGTTCTTTGATCGCTTGCTGGCATTTTCTCGCCATTGCCGGGGCAAGGCGGTCAGTATTTCTTTTAGCTCGTTGCGCTCGGCCTGTGAAAGATTGGCCTGAGAGTCCTTGCTGTAGATATCTAGTAGGAAGACGGGGATTTCCGGATCGGCATAGAAGGTTATGATCCGATAGCCGCCGCTCTTTCCCTTCCCGCGCCCGGCAAACCGAAGCTTTCTTGCGCCCCCGGTTCCCGGCATGATGTCTCCAGCATCGGGGTTTGCAGCGATGTATGAAACAATCGCTTCCCGTTCTGTTATGGTGAGGCCTTCGTCCTTTGCCGAGGCCAGATAAGCGGGCGTTTCGATCACTGTCTGCATGATTCAATATACGGAATTTCCGTATCCGCGTCAATAAGTAAGTGAGGAATTTCCGCACAGGAAACCCCGCCGCAGCGGGGAGACGCTGCGGCGGGCGACGGCTGAAATCACTCAGCCGCCTCGGGGAACTGCATCAGTTCATCTTCCGGCTGATCGGCCTCGCCAGTGTCATCGGCTACACCGTGCACCTCGTCGTCGCTGTCGTCATCGACGCTCAAGCGATCAACAACATTCGCTGCTGCCTTTGCTGGCCGGATAGGGGAGGGGAGCCATGCGCTGCCTTTGGTTTGCGCCTCCGCATAGGCTGCTGCCTCTGCCTTCTTCATGCGTCCGACGCCACTTGCAAAGTCCGGTCCCTTGATGTCCACCAGCGCCGCTTCGATCCCATCGCGGGTGAGGTGGTTGAAGTAGGTCTCTGCCGTCGCCTCGAAATAGTTCGTCATATCGAGGTCGAGCGCATCCGCCAGCACCTCTGCATGGGCGCGTTGCGTCTTGCGGTAGTCGTACTTATCCTTCACCGCATCGATGGAATGGGCTGCGGCGAAGGCCAGCAGTTCGACAAGCTCGTGCTGATCGCGCTCAAGGCACCAATCGAAGATATCGGCGGGGTTGCCGGGAACATGATCGTCAAACCGCTCGGCTAGTTCGCTAAGGCCAGCGACGGCGATGTTGTTTTCCGGCGCTTTCATGCTGCCTGCGATTGGTTTGCTGGTCAGCACAATGTCGAGGCAGGAATGATCGCGCGAATGCGTCAGGATGGTCTGCAAGAGAAGCGCATGCACGACGCTTGCCAGCGCAACGTGATGATTCTTGGCAAATTCCAGCCGGAGGGCTGCGGTGCGCTGCGCCGTCAGGTCTTCGACAAGCGTTGCGGAGTGGAGGACGTTAGGGCCAGCAGGGGCCTGCAGTGTCGCATCTGTGTTCACGCTCGTCGCAGCATCGCCATTTCCTTCGGCCTGATCCGCTTCTGCATCGCTGTCACGATCCACGGGCCGCACATAGCCGCGATACACGACAGGGTTTCCGCTGTAATCGAGCGATATGATGGCTCCGGACCACGCCAGATCGTCGGATGCATAGACTTCCCGGTCGAGTTCTCCAATGCGGGCTACGATTTCGGCAATGCGCGCCTCCGTGCCTTCATCGCCATCGCCGCTTTCAACCACGCCTTCGAGTTCATCGTGCTCTTCCTGTAGCCGCGCCACTTCCGCCTGTTCGGCTTCCGTCCGCTCCACCTGCTCGGGATAGACACGTCCAAAGCCGTTGAGATCGCGCCAGTCGATTTCCGGGCGAATGTCCACCCACGCCCATCCCTCGGCGGTAAGGTCTGCTGCCAGCCCTTCCAGCTTCTCGGCGGCAAGACGCTCCACCAGTGCGACATCAACGGCATAACCCTGGCTGCGCTCGTCAAACAGATCACGCTTGACCTCGCCACCGGCCTGTTCGTAGGCGTCCATGCCGCCGATGAGCCGAATGCGCTTGTCGGATGGTGCGATGGCGTCACGGCGAAGTGCTGCCTTGATGGTGTAGGAATTCCGGTTCCATGACGGGAGGCTTTCCCACACCCGCACCTGTTCCTCGTGGTCATCGCTGATCGTGAAGGCGGAAAGCTGTTCGAGGTTCATCTCTTCATTGCGGTAGAGTTGAAGCAGGGCAGGGGCAACCCGTGCCAAAGCCAGACGACGCCTGACGATGGTTTCCGTGGTGGCGAAGCGGGCGGCGATATCGACGATAGAAAGACCATCGTCGGCCAGCACCTTGAAGGCCTCGTATTGATCGACGGGATGCATGTCCTCGCGCATGATGTTCTCGGCAAGGCTGATGCCGGTGGCGTCGGCTTCATCGCGCAATCTGGCATCGACGGCAAAATCCTTGGCGATTTCGCCCTCCTCCGCCAGCAGGGCGAGGGCAAGGCGGCGACGTTCTCCGGCGATGACAAAGAAGCGACCTCGCTTGTCACCCTTTCGCACCACGATGTTCTGCAACAGGCGAAAGCCATCAGCCCGGATGTTGGATGCCAACTCCTCGATGCCCTCCTTGCGATAGGTCTTGCGGACGTTCTTCGGATCGCGGTCGAGCTTGTCGAGAGCGATGGTGATGATGTCGGAATTGGTATTGGTCATGGCAAGTCTCCCTCAAGCAATGGTTCAGGCGAAAGCGGCGGCGATGATGATCGCGGCGCTGACAAAGGCGGTCAGACTGAAGGCTTCACAGACAAGTTTCATGATGGTTCTCCACGGTTCCCGGTTTCCTAAGAGCAAGCCCCGCTAGTCGGGCGATGCCTTCACCCACCGTTCCGGTGGATGTGCTCTCACATCCTCCGGAACGAAGGGGTGGGGGCGTAAGCCCGCTCCCCGCTGGTCTGCCGGGGATTCACCAATTGATTGGTCTCGCTTTATCCAGCTCTGATAGTTCAGCTAGTCGTTTGACGGATAAACAGGCTCTCAAAGCATTCTCCGGCCTGACTGAAGACCAGCTGCGCGATATCGGCGTTTACAGAAAGCTGCGGCGACATGGATGGGATCTGTTTGATCGGAATTTCCCCTCTGAATGCAAGCCGGGCTTCGACTACTTCCGACTGGAGCTTGGCCCATAGTGCCTCACGCCATCTCTGCGCGATTGAACTCCGGGATCAAGCACCTAGAGCAGTCTTGCCGCTTTCCCGCTTCGCCGGGTGGCGCTGTTATAATAGCTAGACGCCTGCTGGACGGATCGATGCTTCGATTGCTCCATGGCCTCTGGCAGCGGAATGCCTCGGTTGGCAGCCTCGGTTAGATAACCCGATCTCAGCCCGTGAAACCTGCGAGGAGCATTGCAAGTCTTTCGATGAGAACGCCAAAGCCTTAGGCCGATAGCTGGTAGGTCATAACAATGCATCGATTCCTGTTTATGGCAAATCAGCTGCAGTCCTCGTTGTTTTCGAAGCATTTCACTCGTGGGGTCGTCCCCTGAACTGTGAACTCAGCCAAAGCCGATTATTGGACCGCAGTGAAGACGACCTTTCGTTGGGTCCTGAGATTATCTATAAGCATTTGCTCGGCGTTATGTCTGTCGTGCGGCTGTCATGGTTGAAATGTGTTTCGGCAAAGACTGGTCGTGGTCACCAGCGTCGTAAACGCGTGATGAGTCGAGAATTTTCCGCAATATATAGGGAGAAAATCACCTTGAGATGGACTGATATTGCATTCGTAGTCACTCCGATTTTGATTGCGATGGCGATTGTTCTAATGGTTTCGGTGGGTAATTTTAATCGTAGATATTATCTCCTCGTGATCCCGTTTGCGCTTTGCGCGACAATCTCGCTTTTGATGACGGCGTGAGGAGGGATCAGTTTTCTTACGACGGAGTTTTGACAACGTCTCGGTGCTGGAGAGCTGCTGCCACTTCTCTGTCGTCGGAGATGTGACCGCTTCTGACTTCGGGAAACTTCTGCCTCGGAATTAGTCGCGACGGACGAACGGCTTAAATATGCAAATGTGGTATTCCAGCTACCCGCTTCATCGACGGACATATTCTCGAAGCTTTGTCTCGCCTTAGTGAAGAATAGTTTTGCCAAGAGCGGAGGGGCTGCGGCTTTGTCATCCGGAGGAAACACCAACGACCTTGCATTCAGCACGATGGGTTTTCGCTTTAAGAACGATGTGTCTATGAGTGATGTAAAGGGATCGTGATCGTTGTCCCGGCTAATGAACGTATCTACGACGTCGTGAAAATCCCGTTAAACTGTTTTCTTCTCATCGTCAGGCACTTGGCCAAATAACCTGCGAGATTGCTGTACTTGCCAGCACAGGACGATGGCGGCTAATACAATCGTCGGAAGCAAGTTTTTAGCGAGGGATCCTCTTCAAGCTTCGTCGCGCCCGCGTTGCCTGTGTTGACTCATCAGAACACATAGCCGAACCTCTATCCGCGCAATGGCGGAGCAAGCAGCCTAATCGCTAAAAACGTTTGGCAGCGCGCACACGAGCACCAACGGATTTTTCTCCCTCCCCTTCGATATTGAAAAGAAGACTTGCATCTAACATCCAGAGTTCGGTGGTTTGCATCAGGACACCAGCCGTAAGCTGGCCGAAAACCCCGGAGCCATCCAGGCCGGAGAAACCGCCGGTCAGGCCCACCTTGGGCACCAGCGTCGAACCGCGATCGAGCGTAAACGACCGGGAAATCTCCGCCCCGAGACTAACGCGGAACTGGTCCTCATCGAAGCCTTCGATTCCAATGACATCGCCGGCAGTGTTCCTTACAGCGTAGTCGTCGACCTTCTCCGAAAAGTATACAGCACGCAGTTTTGGTGCGAGGATGGTGCCTTGGCTGAAATCCCATTGCCCCTCGATCGAGGTGTCTACCATCCAGCGCGTCGTCTCGAAGCTGCCGTCCCAGAACGTCGAATCGATATTGTTACTCGAGCCGCCGTATCGCAGGTTGGAATTCCAGAATATGCCCTTACCGACTTCAAGTGAGGCATATGGCCCGGCAAGCCAGCCATTCCCTTTCAGCTCGGCATCCGCGTCGGTGGGATTGGTCATGCGGTCATAGTGAAACGAGAGACCGACGAGGGCCTTCTCGTTAAGCACATAGTCTGCGCCCAGGTTGATCATGGCGAAGCTACCCCACCTATCGCCGCTGATGTCTTCGTCGTTGTGGGCAAGGATAGCACCGTCGATCCAAATGTTGAACGGTGACGAATGACCTCCCCCAATACCATCGGCGCGATCGCGGGCCGCTTCCAGTTGCGCAAGGCTGGTGGAGAAATTGACGGTTATACCGCTCTCCGACGGCATCATCCGAGCGGTAACGGGATCGGTCGCCTGTTCCATCTGGCGCCGTTCAAGGAGACTAGGAACGTGGATCGTGGAAGAAATCATGTTTTGTCGGCTGCGCACGAAACCATGCACCATATCATCGATATCGCTGGCGACCTTTGCAGCATCATAGCCAATGGAATAGGTGACGGTTCCTATATTGGAGACGCCAAGCGCACTGATCAGCTTGAAGCGAACGCTGACCTGCCCGGAATATGCGGGGTTGGGAGTAAATTTGAGATACCACCCAAGCGTAGTCGGAGGGGTGGCCTGCGCAAACTCACCGCGTACAATCGCAAACGTCCCGGCATTGGCCGGCTCGACTGATGCGATTTGCGCGGAAACAAACGGGCCGCCTGTCGCACCTCTGGTAAGGTCGACATTGTTCGGCGTGCTGCCAGCAGGAACAGTGACCTGTTGGTCGTTGACGCTAACGGATCTTCCCTTGACTGTAAGAGTGTAGCTTGCGGTTCCGGTCGCGCCGTTGTTGTCGCGTACCTGAACGATGAAAATATAATCTTTCACTGTCGCTGTCGCGCTGACCGGACCTGTCAACTCGCCCGTGGATGCGTTCAACGTAAGTCCGTCCGGAAGGCCGCCGGAACTTATGCTGTATAACAACGGACTAGCTCCGCCGGTGGCGGTAATCTGCGCACTGTAGTTCTCGCCTGCCATGGCCTCGGCAAGCGACCCTCCCGGTGGCGAGAAGCTGAACGTAACAGATGGTGCCACAGCCAGCGTATAACCTTGTGAGCCGGTGAAGCCATTGGCATCAGTGACAGTCACGGTGATTGGAAAACTCCCCGCCGTAGTTGGAGTGCCGGACATCACGCCTGCCGCGTTGAAGCTGAGGCCAGGTGGCAGGGTGCCTGCACCAATGGCAAAACCGTATGGCGCAGTGCCGCCGTTCGCGTTCAATGACTGGCTGAAGGCGGTGCCGACCATCCCGGCGGGCAGTGTCGAAGGCGTGATTGCTATCGTTGGCGAGGCAACCGTGACGGTATAGGCCTGAGTCGCACTAAACCCATTAGCGTCAGTGACGTTAACACTAAACGAGAAGCTGCCGGCCATGGCCGGGGTGCCCGATAGCACGCCGCCCGTGGAAAGGGTTAGGCTAGCTGGCAGCGTGCCGGCGCTTATCGCATAGCTGTACGGCGCGGTGCCGCCGCTGGCGCTCAGGGTCTGGCTGTACGCGACACCGCCGAGGCCGGAGGGTAAGGTTCCCGGCGCGATGGCGAGCGTCGGAGAGGCGATGCTCAGGCTGTAGTTCTGGCTGGCCTGCCCGGCGGTTCCGACGGTGCTGTCGGTAGCGGTCAAGGTAAAGACGAATGTCCCGGACAAGGTGGGCGTGCCGCTGAGCGCACCGGTTGCGGGATTGACCGTGACGCCCGCTGGCAACGCGCCGCTGCTGAGCACGTAGGTATATGGCGCGATGCCGCCGGTGGCCTGATTCATCACGGCCGTATATGCCTGTCCGGAGGTACCACCGGCTAGAGTGGTGGCCGGTAAGGTTATCGTCGGCCTGGCCACGGTCAGCGTGTAGGCGCGGCTGCCGCTGGTAGGGCTGCCGGAGCTATCGGTAGCGGTCGCTGTAAAGTTGAAGCTACCGCTGGCGGTCGGTGTCCCTGACAGGACGCCGGCAGTGTTGAGGGTCATCCCCGCCGGCAATGCGCCGGTCGTGATGGCGAAGCCATACGGCGCGGTGCCGCCGCTAGCGCTCAGGGTCTGGCTGTAAGCCGTGCCGGCGGTGGCAGCCGGCAGCGATGCCGGCGAGATCGTCACCACCGCATCGTCATTGAGGATGTTGGCGGTACCTGTGCCGCGGGCAATAGTTGCATTGCCGGCACCAGACAAACCGACGCTGAAGGTTTCGTTGGACTCGACCGCGGTGTCGCCATTGACAATGACGGCAATACCTTGCGCTGTAACCCCCGGCGCGAAGGTCAGCGTGCCGGAGCGTGCGACATAGTCGCTGCCGGCGGTGGCAGTACCGTCGGCGGTGGCGTAATTGACCGTGACCGTCTGGCCGCTGGCCGCGCTCAGGCTCACCGTGAAGGTGGCAGTGGTGGTGCCGCTATTACCTTCATTCACACTGATATCGTCGATCGATAGGGCCGGCTGCGCGTCGTCATTAACTATCGTGCCAAGGCCCTGCCCATCGCCGACGGTAGCGCCCACGACGTTGCTGACGTTGACGAAGAAGGTCTCGTTCGGTTCGTTGAGTGTGTCGCCGTTGACTAATACGGTGAAGGTGGCGCTACTGCTGCCAGCGGGGATGGTCTGCCCGGTGATGCTAGAGGCGACGTAGTCCACGCCAGCCGTTGCGGTGCCATCGGCCGTGGCGATGTCGAAGCTGACGCCGCCGGTACCGGCCGGCTGGCTAAGCGAGATGGTGAAGGTGGCATTGGCGGTACCGGCGTTACCCTCGTTCACCGACACGTCGTTGATGCTCAGCGCCGGTTGATCGTCGTTGAGGATGGTGCCGGTGGCGCTGGACGGCGAACCGACTGTGTAGCCGCTGCCGGTATTCAGGCTGATAACAACCGTCTCGTCGGGTTCGACGGTGCTGTCGGGGGTGGGATTGACCGTAATGGTCCCGCTGGTCTGGCCAGCGGCGATCACCAGAGGCGAGTTGACCGCCGCGTAGTCGGTGCCCGAGGTCGCGGTCCCGCCGACGCTGAAGCCGATGGACAGCGCTGAAGGCGATGGCTGGTTCAGGGTGACGGTATAGACCAGATTGGCAGAACCATCCTCGGACACGCTTGCCGAGGACACGGAGATGCTTGCTGAGGGATAGTCATCATTGACGACGGTGGCGGTGGCGCTGGACGGGTTGCCGATGGAGTAGCCGCTACCGCTGGACACCTGGAAGATCACGGTCTCGTCCGGTTCCACCGTGGTGTCGGCGACCGGGGTGACGCTGAAACTGGCAGAACTGGCGTTGGCCGGCACCACGACGCTGGTGACCGCACCGGTGTAGTCGGTCCCTCTGGTGGCCGTGCCGCTCCTGGTCAGATTCACCGTGGTCGCCGAACTGCTGGTCTGGCTCAGCGTCACCGTGTAGACGAAGGCCGTGCCGCTGTCCTCGTTGGCGCTGGACGGCGAGACCGCGATGCTGGCGGTGCGCGAGGGATTGATGGTGATGTTGAAGACGACCTGCTCGTTGTCCTCGTCCAGCAGGTAGAACGAGTCCGAGGTCGCGCCATCGCCGTTGTTGGTATAGGTCACGGTCTGCGTGCCAAGACCGGACTGAGCGCTGAGCACGAAACTGCCGTGCGAAGGCTGCACAAGAGGATCGGTCATGCCACCGTTGGAGGGCCCGTCGCAGTCGCTGACGTCGAACGTCACCGATTGGCCCTGGTTCACGGTCGCGGTTTTAGGCGACGTGCAATAAGCTGCCAGCGCATCCGAAGGATTGACCGATGCGAACGCTCCGAAAACAAGGGCCAATACGAACCATAACCGGATGGAAATTTTAGCTGATATTGATGTCACAATGTTCCCCGAGCTGCGCGCGCGACGCAGCATCCCGGTCGGCCAAACTAAGAAAGCGTATGGACCAGCAGAAAGTAAATGCCTTTTTCCGAATGCAATTGCTTAAACTGAAGTTGCGCTAAAATAATCACACGTTTGGGCTGCTTGTCACGCGTCCTCAGTACAAGTGTAATATTAGCCAAATATCGAAACGCTCTAAGAAAGGACCGGCCTTGCCAAGGATCAGTAAGTTTGGCTCGTTCTCAGATTAGCGCCACATACAAAGCCCCTGACGTGCCCCCGTTAAATTAGGCCATTTAGAACTGGAATTTTCCACTTATTGAACTGCTCCCAGACATTGGACCAGCGGAGGCTTGAGTTTTCCGGCTTCAGTCAGGGAGGCGGGCTGGTTACGCTTCCCGGATTCATCAGTGCGATCGGGACCTTGTTGCCGATCGCACCATGTGGCCGAACCTCATTGTAG